>JBARMB010000032.1:0-14738 GCA_049802235.1 Burkholderiales bacterium
CTTTCACGGCGGTAACAGGGGTTCGAATCCCCTTGGGGACGCCAATAAAAATTGTTTTCAATTGTTGTAGCACACCAATGGAGGACTTATGCCGAAGACCAGCACATTAGCGGCGCTTTGCTTCACCGTCGCGTTCACCTGCGCGATTTTCCCTCTTCCGGCGGCGGCGCAGGGCGAGCCGCTGCGACTCGGATTCCTGAGCGTGCGAACCGGCCCGCTTGCCGCCGGCGGCAAGCAGATGGAAGAAGGCATCACGCTGTTTCTCAAGGAGCGCAACTACACGCTTGCCGGACGCAAGGTCGAGCTCGTCATCGTCGATACCGCGGGCAGCCCGCCGCAGGCCAAGACCAAGACCCAGGAGCTGGTCGAGCGCAACCGGGTGCACGTGATCATCGGGCCGCTGGCGACCTTCGAGGCGCTCGCCATCGACGATTACATCCGGCAGGCACAGGTGCCGCTGATCACCCCGACTTCCGCGGCGCAGAAGGATCTGGCGCAGCAGAAACTCAGCGACTATGTCATCCACGCGGTCGGCACCGCGGCGCAACCGATGCACGTGCTCGGCGATTTCGCCGCGAAGAAGCTCGGGCTCAAGCGCGTGGCCACCGTCGCCGACGACTTCACCTACGGTCACGAGGGAACGGCGGGATTCCAGCACGCATTCGAGGACGGCGGCGGGAAGGTGGTGCAGAAACTATGGCCGCCGCTCAACGTACCCGAGTACGGCTCCTACGTCAGCCAGATCAAGAGCAACGTCGACGGCGTCTATGCCGGATTCGCCGGCATCAACGGCTTGCGCTTTCTCAAGCAGTACAGCGATTACGGTTTGACAAAGACCCCGGTGCTGGGCAACCCGACCTGCGTCGACGAAGGGATTCTGCGCAACATGGGCGACGAGGCGCTGGGCGTATATTCGGCCAGCTGGTATTCCGCGGCGCTCGACACGCCGGACAACAAGCGCTTCGTGCAGGCGGTGCTGGCCGACTACAAAGTGATGCCGGGGTTCTACACCGCGGGTACCTATACGGCGGGACTGTTCCTGGAGGCTGCGCTCGACGCGATCAAGGGCAGGTTCGAGGACAAGGCCGAATTCGTGCGCGCGCTGCATAACGTGCAGCTCGAGCACAGCCCCCTGGGCCCGATCCGCATCGACGAGTACGGCAAGCCGATTCTCAACATCTACGTTCGCAAGGTCGAGCGCAAGGACGGGCGTCTGGTGAACAGCATCATCGCCACCTATCCCGAAGTGAGCCAGTTCTGGAACTACGACCCGAAGCAATTCCTCGCCGCACCCGTTTATTCGCGCGATTATCCGCCGGCGAAGAACCTGGAGTGATGGGCGTCGACCGCATTCCGGCGAAACATGGCGAATATCAAGGTAAACGGTCTCAACGTCGAGTATCGGCAAACAGGCAGCGGGCGCGATCTGGTCTTGCTGCATTCGCTGTTGACGGACATGACGGTGTTCGCCGCCGTCGAACCGGCGCTGGCCGGGACGCGACGGCTCACGCTGTTTAATCTGCCGGGCTATGGAGCTTCGACTGCCGCTGACGCGCGCAGCATCGAGGACTACGCCGACCACGTCGCCGCGGTGATTGCCGCCCTGAATCTGCCCGTAGCAAGCGACGTGTTCGGGAACGGCTTTGGCGGGTTTGTGACGGTTGCGCTCGCCGCGCGCCACGGCGCGAAATTCGACCGGCTGGTGATCGCCGATGCGCTGGCGGAGTTTCCGCCGTCCGCGAAAGCGCCATTTCAGAGCATGGCGAGCCGCGTCGAAACCGAAGGCATGGGCGCCGTGCTCGACGCCGCGATCGCGCGCATGTTTCCGGCCGCGTTCGTGGCCGCGCATCCTCAAATCATCGCCGAGCGCAAGGCGGCGCTGGCGAAGGCGGACGCGCCGGCGTTCGCGCGTGCCTGCCGGGCGCTCGCGGCGCTCGATTTCGCCCCGGTGCTTGGAAGGATAAAAAACCGCACGCTCGTGACCGTGGGCGAGTTCGATGCGACCACGCCCCCCGCGGGCGCGGCGCAGCTCGCCGCCGGCATCGCCGGCGCGCAATACCGGCCGCTGGCGAACTGCGGACATTGCCCGATGCTGGAGCAGCCGGCCGCGCTGGTCTCACTTCTCGACCAATTTCTCGGCTGACCGGCGGGTCGGTTGTCGGGCGTCGGTTTGCGCGCCGGGTCCCGTGCGGAAAGCGGGTCCGCGGCGCCGGTGGAAACCGATGCTCCCCTGCGGCTCGTCCGGCCCTTCACGCGTCAATCTAGGATGCCGTTATTACAGGACGGACAACTTCTCCCGGGGACATCGGCCGATCGTTCGAATGAGGCGTATTCCGACTTGAATATAATAGGTTAGACTGGAAACGCGGGGTGCCAATTGCGGCTGCTTGACGGTTGTATCGGGCAGGCGCATCGTCCGCAGGACGGGAAGTGGCCTCGGTGGGACCCCGCGCGAGGCAACGGAACCTTTGCTTTTTATCCTGGATGGCAAGCAGCACCAATGATTCCAGCCCCGATACGGCGACTTCGTTTGCAGCTGGTGACCGCGATTGCGGTCGTCGCGGCGTTGGTCTGGGTGGCCATCGCCTACCAGATCAGGAGCGCACGCGAGGACGCGCTCGATTCCGCGCGCCGGAACGGAGACAACCTCTCCGGCGTGGTCGCGGAGAATTTTTCGTCGTTCGCGAGAACGATCGACCTGCGGCTTCAGCATTTCCGCGGCGAATGGACAGACGATCGCGCGCATTTCGCCGACACGGTGGCGGAAGAAAAAGAGCTTATGAAGAAAGCGTCCATTTCTCAGATCGGCGTAATCGACGCCCGGGGGTGGAGTGTTTACCAGGATTCTTCGCCCTCCCGGGAGCGCGTTTTTGTCGGAGACCGCGATTATTTCAAGGTTCACCAGGAAACCGGCCTGGACCGGTTGTATATCGGCAACCCGGTGAAAGGCCGCATTTCGGGCAAGGTACTGATTCAATTTTCACGCCCCATGTACGGCAAGAAAGGGGAGTTCAGCGGCGTCATAGCGTTATTCGTTTCGCCGCAAGAACTGATTCGCCTCTACCAGACGATAAATCTCGGGCGTGACGGAATCATCACGCTGAGGCGTCCCGACGGCACGGTATTGGCGCGCTCGCCGGATTTTGAAGAGTTTTCGCAGCGGCCGCTCCCCCCCGGCCATGACTACGTCGCCGATACCCGGGAGATCGGAAGCCATATCAGCGTGGGTTCGACCGATGGCGTTGAACGCCTTTTCAGCTTCCGCCGGCTCAAAGACTACTCTCTCATCGCGGTCGTCGCCCAGTCGATTGACACGGTGCTCGCCGATTATTACCAGCAGCGGCGGACCTACCTCGCCGGCGGGGCATTCGTTTCCGTCGTGCTTTTCCTGCTGATGCTGGTCGTGATCGCCCAATTGAAGCGCGAGGAACGGGCCGGGAGAGAACTGCGCGCAAGCGAAGCGCGTTTCCGCAGCCTGAGCCGGCTTTCCTCTGATACTTATTGGGAGCAGGACGACCAGTACCGCTTCACCTCGTTTACCGGCAGCGGGTCGGAACGGGTCAACGTGGGGCGCGGCATTCCCCTGGGCACGAAGCGCTGGGAACTGCAAACCATCAATATGACGGCGGCCGATTGGGCCGCCCATATCGCGCTTCTGGACGCGCGCAAGGAATTCCACGACCTGGAGTTGTGCAGGCTCAACGAGGCAGGCGAGAAGGTTTGGGTCAGCTCCAGCGGCGAACCCGTATTCGATGAGGCGGGCATTTTCAAGGGCTATCGCGGCATCGGCAAGGACATCACCGAGCGCAAGCGCGCGGAGCAGCTACAGGCGCTGGAGCATGCGGTGGCGCGTTGCCTTGCCGACGCGGACAGCATCCCGGCTGCGCTGCAGGCGGTGATGCACGCCATATGCGAAACCGAGAACTGGAGCTGCGGTCGGTACTTTGGCGTCGACGAAGAGGCCGGGGTGCTGCGCTTTATCGAGGCTTGGGGCATTCAGAGCCCGGTGATCGAGCAGTTCATCGAAAAGTCGCGCGATCTTGTTTTCCGTCCAGGCGTCGGATTGTCGGGCCGGGTATGGCAGTCGGGGCAACCGCTGTGGGTCGCCGATGTGGGCAAGGACCCGCGTGTGTTGTGGACGTCGTCGGAGCACGGCGATGCCTTCCGCGGAGCATTCGTCTTTCCGGCCACGATCGAAGGCAGGACGATAGGGGTGCTTGCTTTCTCCTGCCGTGAGATTCGCGAGCCGGACATCGGACTGCTGGAGGCAATCGGCCCGATCGGCAGCCAGATCGGCCAGTTCCTGCAACGCAAGCAGGCCGAAGAAGTGCTGCACGAAAGCGAAGCGCGTTTTCGCAGCCTCACCGAGCTCTCGTCGGACTGGTATTGGGAGCAGGACCGCGATCTTCGTTTTACCCTGGTCGTCGGCAGCGGGCCTTCCGGATCCGAGCGCGCGATCGGCAAGCGGCGCTGGGAGCTGTCGGAGATCAACTCAGGCGGCATTGATTGGACGGCACACAAAGCACTCACCGAGGCGCACCAGCCGTTCCGCGACTTCGAGTACCTCGCCGTGACTCCGGAGGGCAAACGGCGCTACTACAGCATCAGCGGCCAGCCTCTGTTCGACGACGCCGGAGCGTTCATCGGCTACCGCGGCACCGGCAAGGACGTCACCGAGCGTCGCCGGAACGAGGAGGAACTGCGCCGTTTCCGCGCCGCAATGGACGTGTCGGCGGATCTGATCCTGCTCATCGACCCGGTCGGCATGCACTATGTCGATGTCAATGATGCGGCATGCCGATCGCTCGGCTACAGCCGGGAAGAGATGCTGGCGATGGGTCCGGGGGAGATCTTTTCCGTGACGCGAGAGGAGCTGGCTGAACTCTACAAGCGCCTGATCGCCGGCGATCTGAGCGAAACGGCGGTGGAAGGCTGGTACCGTTGCAAGGACGGGTCGATGCTTCCAGTCGAGTCGTTCCGCCGCGCCGTGCGTTCCGCAGAGGGATATATCATCGTCGCCGTCGCGCGCGACATCAGCGAGCGCATCGCGTCCGAGGAAGCGCTGCGTAAGAGCGATGAGCGCTTCAACATCGTTGCCCGCGCCACCAACGACGTAATATGGGACCACGACCTGATCAGTAACCAGCGGTGGTGGAACGACAGCATCGAGACCATGCTCGGATACGACCGGAGCAAGCTTCTGCCGAGCGCGGAATCGTGGTATCAGGGCATCCATCCCCGGGACATGAGCCGGGTGATTTCCGCGTTCCGGACCCTGCTCGCGTCGACTGCCACGAATTGGCAGGAAGAATATCGCTTCGCTCGCGGTGACGGGAGCTACGCTTACGTCCTCGACCGCGGTTTCGTCATCCGGGACGAGGAGGGCAAGGCGGTCCGTGCGATCGGGGCCATGACCGACATCACGGCACGCGAGAAAGCGGAGCAGCAGATCCGCAATCGCGAGCTGCAGCAGAGCGTGATTGCGGCATTCGGCCAGAGCGCGCTGGCGAACACGGATCTGGACGAATTGATCGCACATGCGATTACCGCAGTAGCGGAGACCCTCGATACCGAGTTCTGCTCGTTTCTCCAACTCACGCCGGACGGCACGTCGCTGGTCCTGAGGGCCGGGACGGGCTGGGCAGGCGATTGGATGGGCCGCCAGATTATCGATGTGAATTCCCGATCGGCGATGACCGCGGTGATCGCGACGCGAGAGCCGATTGTGGTGGAGGATTACGAGGAGGACAAACGGTTCACGCGCTCGCAATTGGCGCTCACGCATGGAATCCGCAGCTCGGTGGCGGTGGTGGTGCCGAAGGCCGACGGCGTATTCGGCGCACTGGGAATCCAGTCGCGACAACCAGGCAAGTTCAGCACGGAGCAAGTAAGTTTCCTGCAGAGCATCGCCAATACGCTGGCCGCGGCGGTCGATCGCAAGCACACCGAGGAGCAGCTCACCCGCCTTGCCCAGTTCGACACGACTACGGGGCTGCCGAATCGGGTCCTCTTCCACGACCGGCTGGAACAGAGCCTGGTCCAGGGAAAGCGGAATGATTGGCTGGTCGGCGTCATGTTTATCGATCTCGACCGGTTCAAGGTCGTGAACGACACGCTCGGCCACAACTTCGGCGACAAGCTGCTCGTTGAAGTCGGGGCGCGCCTGGTGCAAAGCGTGCGGGGTGGAGACACCGTGGGCCGCCTGAGCGGCGACGAGTTCGCCGTGGTCCTTTCCGACCTTGCAAGGGCCGACGACGCCGGCTTGGTCGCGCAAAAGGTGCTGGAGGGGTTTTCGGCTCCGTTCGATCTGGATGGCCACAAGGCCTATGTGACGGCAAGCATCGGAATCGCCGTGTCTCCGGGAGACGGCCTCGATCCCGACGTGCTGCTCAAAAATGCGGACACGGCGATGTACCGCGTCAAATCGAAGGGCCGCAACGCCTATCAGTTTTACATGCCGGAAATGAACGAGCGCGCCGTCGAGCGCCTGGAGCTCGAGACCGATCTTCGCGGCGCGCTGGAGCGCGGCGAGTTCTTCCTCCACTATCAGCCCAAAGTGGAGCTGCGCAGTCATTCTGTCATCGGATTCGAGGCGCTGCTGCGCTGGAAAAACCGCAACAAGGGTCTGGTCCCGCCTGCGGAATTCATTCCGCTACTCGAGGAAACCGGACTGATCAATCCGGTTGGCGAGTGGGCGCTGCGCGAGGTCTGCCGGCAGATCAAGGCCTGGCAACGGAGCGTCGTCAAGGCCCTCCCCGTCGCGGTGAACCTCTCCGCGCGCCAGTTCCAGCAGAAGGACCTCGATGTAAAGATACGCCAGATCCTGGCCGAAAACGGAGTCGATCCGGCACTGCTCGAAATCGAAATCACCGAATCGTTCCTGATGCACGATGCGGAGTTGGCGGCACGCACGCTGCAGGCGCTGCAGGACTCCGGGGTGAGAGTGTCGGTGGACGATTTCGGTACCGGCTATTCCAGTCTCAGCTATCTCAGGCGCTTTCGCCTCGACGCGCTCAAGATCGACCGCTCCTTCGTCGACAACGTAGTTGCGAATGGCGATGATGCCGCGATTACGCTTGCGATCATCAATATCGCCCACAGCCTGAAACTGAACGTCGTGGCGGAGGGTGTCGAAACGGAAGCTCAGCTGAATTTCCTCGCGGCGAACGGCTGTGACGCGGCGCAGGGTTATCTTTTCTCCAAGCCCGTCGGCGCCGAAGAATGCGAGCGCATGCTTCGCGAAGGTCGCCGCTTGAAGCTGGTTCCCAAAGACCCGCGGGACGGGTTCGTCGCCGCCGGCTGATTATTCGGCCGGCGGCGCTTGCGTCAGTCCGGTTTTGCGCCGGTATCCCGGACTACCTTTCCCCATTTGATTATTTCTGCTTTCACATATTCGGCGACTTGTTGCGGCGAGCCTCCGACCGGCTCGAATGCCTGCGCTTCCAGCCGTTCGCGGAAGTCCGCGGTGCGGATGACCCGATCGATCGACTCGTTCAGCTTCTGCACGATGACCGACGGTGTTCCGGCGGGCAGAAAGACACCGATCCAGGTGTAGTCGTGCACGCCGGGAAAGCCGGCTTCGTCGAGCGTGGGCACGTCGGGAAGCGCGGCAACGCGCCTGGCGCTGGACACCGCCAGCGCGCGCAGCCTTCCGGCCTTGACGTACGGCAGAGGGCCGGAAATCGCCATTGAGCCCACCGACGGCTCTCCGGCGACCACCGCCGCAACCGCCGGGCCCGCCCCGCGGAAATGGATCGGTGTCATGTCGAGCTTGGCCAGGACCCTGAATACATTCTCGCCGGTGAGATGCGGTGTGGTGCCGCTGCCCGGCGAGGCGAAAGCGGGCCTGGTGGTCTTCGCGAGGTTCAGGAACTCGCCGAGCGTTCTCGCCGGAACGCTCGGATTTACGACGATGAGATTCGGCTGCGTGGCGATGATCGCGGTCGGGATGAAGTCGCGTTTGGCGTCGTAGCCCGCATTGGGAAACAGACTGACGTTGACCGCAAAGGCCGACGTCGTCACCAAAACGGTGTAACCATCCGGCACGGATTTGGCCACGGCCGCAGCGCCGATATTCCCGCCCGCGCCGCCGTGATTGTCGACGATCACCTGCTGGCCGAGGATCTCGGTCAGCTTCTGCCCGGTCAGCCTGGCGACGATGTCCGCGGGTCCGCCCGGCGCGAAGGGAACGACGAGGCGGATCGGCTTGGCGGGCCAGGCCTGAGCCTGGCAGAACCCCGCAAGCATGCCTGCGGCGCAGAACGCGAAAACGCGAACGATGATTTTCATGACGGTCTCCTCCGGGAGTTGCGGCAATCTTATCACTCCGCCGCGCCCTCGAGCAGCACGCCCCGCGTGCTCACGGCTCCCGATCTTCCTCTCGACCGTGAACAGGCGGTGAGATAAAGTAGCGGCTCGCTGTTTACCTCCCTAACCCGAAGAGGAAGCCTTATGCCGGGCCGCAAACTCACCAGACAGGACCTTCGCGATGCCGCCGAAAAATACAGGAACTGGGGAAAGTGGGGTCCCGAGGACGAGATCGGCACCCTGAATTACACCCAGCCCGAGGACATCGTCGCCGCGGCCCAGCTGGTGAAGAAAGGCAAGGTGATTTCGCTCGCCCTGAATTTCGACAACAACGGGCCGCAGGGCGCGAAGAGCAAATACCCGGCCATGGGACGGATCAACCCGGTGCACACCATGCTGCGCACCGGCACCGACGCCTACTCCGGCGTGCTCGACCATCGCGGCATCCGCGCCGCCGACGACATGGTGGTGATGCCGCTGCAGTGCGGCACGCAGTGGGACGGCCTCGGCCACATTTTCTACGAGAACAACATGTGGAACGGCTACGACTGCCGCGAAGTCACCTCCGCCGGCGCGCAGAAATGCGGCATCGAGAAGACCAAGAACAAAATGGTCGGCCGCGGCGTGTTCCTCGACGTCGCGCGCGCGCTGGGCAAGGACTGCCTCGACGACGGCTATGCGATCACCTGCGCCGATCTGGACATGACCGCCGCGAAGCAAGGCGTCAAATTCAAGCGCGGCGACTACATCATCGTGCGCACCGGGCAGATGGAAGCGAAGCTCAAGGCCGGGAGCTGGGACGGTTATCCCGGCGGCGACGCTCCGGGATTTTCTTTCGAGACGCTGGCGTGGATCAAACGCACCGAGCTCGCCGCGCTGGCGAGCGACACCTGGGGCTGCGAAGTGAGGCCGAACGAGACCGAGCCCGGGATCAACCAGCCCTGGCACTGGATCACGATCCCGATGATGGGCATGACCATGGGCGAGATTTTCTACGTGAAGGAGCTCGCCGAGGACTGCGCCGCCGACAAGGCGTACGAATTCATGTTCGTCGCGCCCGCGATTCCCATCACCGGCGCGGTCGGCTCGCCGACCAACCCGCTGGCGATCAAGTAATGACTCGTCATTCCGGACGCGCGCAGCGCGAGCCGGAATCCAGCGTCGTTGCCCGCAAAGTCGCTGGATTCCCCCTCCGCTTTCGCGGAGGCTAAAGGGGGCCGCGGGAATGACGGTACCTTGAGAGATCGAACATGACAAAAGTGACGGGAGCTCAAATCCTCGCGGACATGCTGCGGGGCTACGGCGTGTCGCACGTATTCATGGTGCCGGCCGTGCTGCGCAAGACGTTCGCCGAAATGGAGCGCAGGACCAGGATCAAGCGCATCCACGTCCACGGCGAAAAAGCCGCGGCCTACATGGCCGACGGCTACGCCCGCGCATCCGGCCGCCCCGGCATCTGCATGGCGCAGGTGATCGGCGCGCTCAATCTCGCCGCGGGCCTGCGCGACGCGCACCTCGCGCATTCGCCGGTCATCGCGTTCACCGGCGGGCGCGATCCGAAGACCAAGTTCCGCAAGGTGTATCAGGAAGTGGACGACATTCCGGCCTTCGAGCCGGTGACGAAGTGGAACGCCACCGTCGATGCGGTCGAGCGCTTTCCCGACATGGTGCGGCAGGCGTTCCGCGTCGCCGTTTCCGGCGCGCCCGGGCCGGTGCACTTGCAGTTCCGCGGCAACGAGGGGCAGATCGACGCCGAAGAAGCGGAGATGGAGCCGCTGTGCGAGGAGATGTTTGCGCGCGTGCCGCCGTTCCGGCCCGAGCCGGAGCTCGATCGCGTCCTTGCCGCGCTCAAGCTTCTGCAGGAGGCGCAGCGGCCAGTCATCGTCGCCGGCGGCGGCGTTCGCGCCTCCGGCGCAGCGAAGGAGCTCGTCGCGCTCGCGGAGAAACTCGGCATCCCCGTTGCCACTTCTCTCAACGGCAAGGATTCGATCCCCGGCAGCCATCCGCTGTCGGTGGGCGTCGTCGGCACCTATTCGCGCGAAAGCGCCAATCGGGTAGTGGGGCAGGCGGACCTCGTCTGCTTCGCCGGCACCGAGGCCGGCGGGATGACCACCCATTTCTGGGCCGTGCCGAAGATTGGCGTGCCTGCGATCCAGATCGACATCGATCCCGAGGCGCTCGGACGCAACTATCCGCTCAAGGCCGCGGTGCTCGGCGATGCGAAGAGAACGCTCGCGCGCATGCTGGAGCACGCCGACGCCGCCACGGCCAGACGCAGGAAGCCGTGGACCGACATGGCGCGCTCGATCTGCCGGGAGTGGGTGGCGAAATACCGCCCCGCGCTCGAATCCGATGCCGTGCCGATCCGGCCCGAGCGTCTCTGCGCCGAGCTGACCCGGCACGTGCCGGACGATGCCATCGTCCTCGTGGACACCGGGCACGCCGGCATGTGGATGGGCGGCATGTTCGACCTGCGCAGTCCCGGCCAGAGCTACCTGCGCAGCGCCGGGCACCTCGGCTGGGCGTTCCCGGCGGGAATCGGCGCAAAGTGCGCGAGCCCCGGGAGGCCGGTGGTCGTGTTCACCGGCGATGCCGGGTTCTGGTACCACATCGCCGAGATCGAGACCGCGGTGCGCTGGAGGATCAACAGTGTTACGGTCGTCAACAATAACGGCGGCGGCAATCAGTCGAAGCGCGGATTCGACCGCGCCTACGGCGGCGAGCAGACCGAGCAGGCGCGCGAGCTGTGGACCTACAGCAAGGTCAACTTCGCCCGCGTCGCCGAGGACATCGGCGCCCTCGGGATCCGGGTCGAGAAGCCTGCCGATTTCGCCCCGGCGTTCGAGCGGGCGCTGAAGGCGGACCGTCCCGTGATCATCGATGTCGCGACGGACATAGAAGCGCTGGCCCCGCCCGCGATAGCCTAAATGGTGGTTTCCGGGGCAATCGCGTGTGCTAAAATTCCTGACTCAGGCAGTTTTCCGCACTATCTCCATGGGCGTTGAAACGGGTGGCGCAGCCGTCTGACTTCCCACCGGGACGCATCCAGTGCGGAATCGGAATAGTTGCATCGGGGCGTTAGCTCAGCTGGTAGAGCAGCGGACTCTTAATCCGTTGGTCGTAGGTTCGACCCCTACACGCCCTACCAAAAATTCAAGGGGTTAGCCTACGGGCTGGCCCTTCGCTTTTCTGAACGTGTCGAAAACGCGGGGAAATTGCACCACGTTTCCGCCACGCCCGCGCTCAATGCGGGAGCCCGCGACCGCTGGATTCTCCGTTGCAAACTTCGCAGAGCGGTCAACCATGACGCGGGACTTCCAGCCGCCCAAGTCCTTCAGCTCATCGGTGGACGTTCCCGCCTGCCGATGCCACGATGCCCGGGTGTGCCTGAGATCGTGAAACCTGAAATCCTTAAGCTCTGTGCGCGGAACCTGGTCACCCGCGAAAACCGTTCGCCCCTCCCGGCCGTGCGGCCCAGCTCGCGACGCCGCGCGGGGCACTGCCCACTCCGTCCCCGTCCCACTGCTGTAAAGCACCACTGAATACATGGTTTACACCGGCACGGTTCGACTTCAGAATTACCGCACGAGTCGTGATTCCGCATGACTCACTTCGGAGGGGGAAACCAAGATGTGCAAACTGTGCGATGAAGGAAACCCGCAGGACCATTCCGGTTCGCGGCGCGATTTCCTGAAGGCTGCGGCGGCGACCGGAGTCGCCGCCGTAGGTCTCAATCTGTTCGCGGCGCGCCCTGCCGCAGCGGACGGCGGGGACCCGCCCGAGGACAGCGGCCGGTGGGGCCGGCGCTACGTCATTCGCGGCGGTGCCGTGATGTCGATGGACCCGAAGGTGGGCGACTTCGCCCAGGCCGACGTTCTGGTCGAGGGCAAGAAGATCCTCGCCGTCGGGCCGAACCTGCACGCAGGCGGCGCCACGGTGATCGACGCGCGCGGCCGCATCGTCATGCCGGGCTTCATCGATACGCACCATCACCAGTTCGAGACGGCGCTGCGCAGCTTTCTCGCCGACGGGGTGCTCATCAACGACGGGTCAGGCTCGCCGAGCGGGAGCACGACTTACTTCGAGTTCATTCTGCTGAAGTTCGCCCCCGTGTACCGTCCGCAGGACGTGTACATCAACGAGCTGTTCGGCGGCTTGAGCCAGCTCGATGACGGCGTCACGACGGTGCACGACGTCTCGCAGATTCATCACTCGCCCCAGCACTCGGACGCCGCCATCCAGGCGCTGTTCGATACCGGGCGCCGCGCAGCCTTCGGCTATTTCGAGAGCGCGGGCGCCAACATTCTCGGCACCAATCCCGGCAACAAATATCCGACCGATGCGCCCCGCATCAAGAACCAGTGGTTCTCATCGAGCGACCAGCTCGTCCACATGATCATGGGCGGCGAGGTCTATCTCGGGGATGCGACCACCGACCTGTCCTGGACGATCGGGCGGCAGCTCGACCTCCAGATTGCGGCGCATATTCTCTCGCCGTTCGGCATCCGGCCGATTTTTGACAAGCTCACCGCCGGAACGGGAGGCAACGGCAGCATCGGGATCGGGCCGGACAACCTGTTCATCCACATGACCGGGATGGCCGACGCCGCCTGGGATAAGGTCAAGGAAGTTGGCGCGCAGGTCTCGATTGCCTTCCCGATCGAGATGAACATGCGCCACGGCCAGCCGCCCATCATCAGGATGCAGCAACTGGGCATGGAACCGTCGCTCTCCGTGGACGTGGAGTGCACGATGACGGCGGACTTCTTCACCCAGATGCGCTCCTGCATGAATCTGCAGCGCATGGTCGTGAACCAGATGATCCTCGAGCAGGGTGATTTCTATCCGCCCAACCAGTGGCCGACGCCTGCCGCCGGCACGCCGCCCCTGCTGACGACACGCGACGTGTTGCGCTACGCCACCATGAACGGCGCGAAGGCCCTGCGGCTGGATCGCAAGGTCGGCTCGCTCACGCCGGGCAAGGAGGCCGACATCCTCATCCTCGACGCGACCAGGATCAACGTGGCGCCGCTCAACCAGGTGCCGGGGGCGGTCGTGTCGCTGATGGACCGCACCAACGTCGAGACCGTGATCGTCGCGGGCAAGGTGCGCAAGTGGAAGGGGCAACTGCTCAACGTCGATTTGCCCGGTCTGCGCCGTCAGCTCGAGGCGTCGCGCGACTACGTCTTTGCCGCGGCGGGCATCCCGCAGGATCTGTTCGGCAGCCAATGAAGCGAATCGTCGTCTGAAGGAACACGGGGCGGCTCCGGCCGCCCCCAGCCGCCCTGCTTCCCGGGCGCGATGGGGATGCGCCCTCAGTAGCCAAGAGTGCCCAGATTTGCCCCGGTTGGTCGTCGGTTCGACCTCTACAGGCCCTACCAAAAATTCAAAGGGTTAGCCTACGGGCTAGCCCTTCATTTTTCTGACTGTGTCGAAAACGTGGAAAGTTGAATCACGTTTCCGCCACGCCCGCGCTCAATGCGGGAGCCCGCGACCGCTGGATTCCCCGTTGCAAACTTCGCAGAGCGGTCAACCATGACGCGGGACTTCCAGCCGCCCTAAGCGGAGCAGAGAGACAGGATCATTTGTTTGCTTTGACCAAACCTGCGGCGTTTCGCTGTTGTTCATCCAGCAAGCGCACGGTAAGCAGGAAAGAGTCGAAAAGCGGCCTTGAATGCGCGAAGTGCTCTCAACCTATAACAGGGACGCGCGCGCGGGCGCGACGACGAACTACGGTTGATACTTGAAGGACAGCAGCACGCGGATGCGGAAGGCGGATATCCTGCCTTTTTCGACTTTCATGTCCTGCTTCACCACTTCGGCGATTCGCAGGTCGCGCAAGCTCCTGGCGGCGGTCTGGACCGCCTTTTTTGCGGCGTCCTCCCACGAAATCGGGCTGGTTCCGATCACCTCGACTATCTTGTAGACTCCTTCAGGCTTGGCCATGTTTGTCTCCTTTGAAAGTGTCCGCCCGGGCAGGTCGGGCCGGATTTCATCATACTCCCCGATTTGCGGTGCGGACGCGTCGAAATGATGCGTACCTTGAGCGTCCGCTTCCAGCCGAAACCGGTCGTCCGCGAATGCCGGCTTGCGGCCCTTTACAGACGGTCGCGTTCTCTCAAAGGCGCCTCCGCGGCTCTCCCAGCCTAGCGGGTCCGGGCGGCTCTCACGAACTCGAGCGAGGTCTGAAACAGCTCAAGATCCTTCTCGTACTCGGTGACCTCGGCGCGGTTGATCTGTATCCATTCCCGCGAACTTGCCATGCCGCCAGGCTGAAACGGAACGATGTTATCCCTCGAGAACCGCAATTCGGTCGCGGTGGCAGCGGGCAGGCGCAGCCCGACGCCGTCGCCGCTGATGCAGGCGAACATCTTGTCGCTGACGAAGTAGGCGTCAAGGCCGTTGATTTTTCTTGCGCTGACGCCCGGGAG
>JBARMB010000033.1:0-4749 GCA_049802235.1 Burkholderiales bacterium
GAACCGCGACGCGGCTCGGCATGAGCCAGCCTGCGGTGAGCGCCGCGCTGGCGCGACTGCGCAAGGCGTTCGACGATCCCCTGTTCATCCGCACCGCGCGCGGCATGGAGCCCACGCCGCGGGCCCAGGCGCTGATCGCGCCGGCACGCGACGTTCTGTCGCGCGTGGAGCGCGACGTGCTCTCGAGGCTCGCCTTCGATCCGGCGACCGCCAACGTGACTTTCACCTTTGCGCTCTCGGACGTGGGCGAGATGGTGTTCCTGCCGAGGATCCTCGAGCGCCTGCGGAGCCTCGCGCCCCTCGCGTCAGTTCGCTCCGTCACGCCGCCGCCGAGCGGGCTGCGCGAGGGTCTCGAGACCGGAGAGATCGATATCGCGGTCGGCTATTTTCCGGACCTCGAGAAGAGCAATTTCTTCCAGCAGCGCCTCTTCACACATCATTTCTGCTGTCTACTGCGCGTGGATCATCCGGTTGCGAGCAAGCGACTGTCCCTCAAGCAGTATCTCGGGCTGAAGCACGTAGTGGTGCACGCGGCTGGCCGCAGCCAGGAGATCTTCGAGCGTTTTCTCATCAGGAACAAAATCCATCCCGACGTCGTGCTTGTAACGCCGCACTTCATGTCGCTGCCGGCGATCATCGGCAAGTCCGACTTCGTCGCCACCGTCCCGCACGCGATCGGCATGTACTTCTCGGGCGCGTGGACCAACATCAGGACGGCGCTGCCGCCCTTCCCCGATGCGCCGCGCATTGTGCTCAAGCAGCACTGGCATCGCAAGGCCCACCACGATCCGCGCAACCAGTGGCTGCGCAAGCTCGTGTCCGAGATGTTCAACCAGGAATCCGACGAGTGGAAAGCGAACGGGGACGACTGACGCCGTGCGCACCCGCCGCGGCATTATCGGGGCCGCAAGCCCCTGGCGAGGAGGCGGAGGAGCTGCTCGCGCGCCACCCGGGCGACGCGGACAAACCGCGCATCCTGAGCACCTTCAACGAGCCGATCTCCGATTGGCTGTCGTTTTTCTGCTTCACCTACTTCACCGACCGCGACGGCAAGTACCAGCTGAAGAGCCTCGCGGAAAGCGCCTTCGATCCCCTCTCGCGCACGTGCCGCCTCATGCTCACGGAGGAAGCGCACCACATGTTCGTGGGGGAGACCGGCATCGGCCGCGTGGTGAAGCGCACGCTCGAGGTGATGAAGGAGCTCGGCACCGACGATCCGGCGACGATCCGCGCCCATGGCGCCGTGGACCTGCCAACACTTCAAAAGTACATCAACTTCTGGTGCTCCAGCTCGCTCGATCTCTTCGGTTCGGAGGTCTCGTCGAACTCAGCGGCCAATTTCGCCAATGGCCTGAAGGGCCGTCCCGACGAGAGCCAGTACGAGGACCACCTTCTGCGCAACGCCGTCTTCCACATGCCGCACCCCGACGGCAATACCGAGGACGTGCCGATGCTCAACGCCATCAACGAGGTGATGCGCGATTCCTATCTCAAGGACTGCGAGATCGGCCTGAAGCGCTGGAACCGCACCATCGAGCGCGCTGGGCACGCCTTCCGCCTGAGCCTGCCCTCGCCGCACTTCCGCCGCTCGATTGGCATCTGGACCGGCCAGCCGGTGACACCGGAGGGCAAGCTCATCTCCAGGGAAGAGTACGAGAAACGCTTCGGCGAGTGGATTCCCTCCGGCTCGGACAGGGCGTTCGTGCACTCGCTCATGAAGCGCGTCGCCGAGCCGGGCAAGATGGCGGCGTGGATCGCCCCGCCTGATCGGGGCGTCAACAACCTTCCTGTGGAGTATGAGTACGTCAAGCTCCACTAGCGAGAAGACCGACTTCTTCAACCGGATGCTCGAGGCCGAGCGCGCCGGCGCGAAGGTATTGGTCCTGTTCATGGACTCGTTTGAGAGGAACTCGAGCGAATGGAAGGTGCTGAGGGAAGTACAGGCGAGGGAGGCCCATAACTGCGCGCTCATCGGCAAGCTGCTCGAGAAGGCGGCGGTGCCCTACAGCCACGAAACCAGCGAGTTCTACGACCGTGCCATCGACGTGGAGGGCAGGCTCGACAGGCTGCGCTACCTTGTCCAGGGACTGAAATGGGCGGTCAGGAAGTTCGACGGGGCGCTGCCCGGGCTCGATCCGGAATCCCAGGCCGTTTTCGCGCAGATGCGCGAATCGCATCTGCGCAGCATCGCAGCCTTGGAGGAGGTCGCCCGCTTATCGGCGAAATAGCCGCGTCGAGCATGGCCGCGCCTTCGAACGTCGACAGGCTGCAAGTTCTCTCAGACTGGGTCCCGCAGGGGCGTTCGCGGGCGTAGTCGGCCATGCTTCTCCCAGATGACCAGCTTGCCGCCCCTTAGGGCGAACGCGGAAAGGTCCGGATCCGTCGAGTCCCTGAGCGCCGAAAGCGGACGCCGCCTCGACTATTCGCCTTTGCCCCGAGCCGGGCTGAAGTACTGCGCGAACTTTCCGGGCACGTCCTTCCAGGCGTCGGCATCGGCCGGTGGCGTGCATTTACGGCCACTTGGCCGCATATTCGGCGTTGAGAGCTCGCCACTTCTCCGCGGCGCTGTCCGTGTCGGCAACGATCGCCTTCGGCGGACACTCCGGCTCGCACACTCCGCAGTCGACGCATTGCTCGGGGTGAATCACCAGCATGTTCTCGCCTTCGTAGAAACAGTCCACGGGACACACTTCCACGCAATCCATGTGCTTGCATTTGATGCAGCTCTCAGTGACGACGTAGGTCATTGCCTAGCTCTCCTGGGTCGGCGGCATTGGAGGCAGCGCAGGGTCATTGGCGAAGCTTGTAGCGCTGGATCTTCCCCGTTGCGGTTTTCGGCAAACTGCCGTGGAACTCAATCCACCGCGGGTACTTGTAGGGGGCAATGATGGCCTTGACGTGCGCTTTCAGCTCGTCGGCCAGCGCGTCGGAAGGCCGCATGCCATCGCGCAACACGACGAACGCTTTGGGCTTGATGAGCTTGTCGTCGTCTTCTTTGCCCACCACCGCCACTTCGAGCACCGCCGCATGGCTGGCCAGGGCTGCCTCGACCTCGGCGGGCGACACCCAGTGCCCGCTCACGCGCAACAAGTCATCGGTGCGCCCCATGTACCAATAGTAACCGTCCGCATCTCTCCGGTACTTGTCGCCGGTGTGGTACCAGCCGCCGCGCAGCACCCGAGTCGTAACGTCGGGCCGGCTCCAGTACCCCGGGAAGATACTGCCCCCACTCACGACAAGCTCGCCGACGTCACCTTCCGCATTATCGGCGCCGTGCTCGCCGACCAGTCGCACTCGATAGCCGGGCACGACGCGACCGGAGCTTCCCGGCCTGGCTTCGCCTGCGCGATTGCTGATGACCGTCTGCAGCGTCTCCGTGGCGCCCATGCCGTCGAGTATCTCGATCCCGAATCGCTCGCGCCAGCGCCAGTAGAGCTCCGCCGGAAGCGGCTCGGCGGCGGAGAAGCAGGCCCGCACTGTCGAGAGATCGGCGTTCTCCCCGTGGGCGTGGAGCATCTGCGCGTACAGCGTCGGCACGCCTACGAACACCGTCGCCCGGTGCTCGCGGATCAGCTGGAACATCCGCCGCGGCGTGCTGCGCTCGGAATTGAGAACCACCGTCGCGCCCGCCTTGAGGGCGAAATAGGTGGTGAAGCCCAGCGGATAGGCGTGAAAGCACGGGCTGCCGCAGACGACCACGTCGCCGGGAGACAGCCCCACGAAGGGCGCTGCGTAGAGGCGCTCGCTGTAGAGCATGTCGCGCTGCAGATGCATCGCCCACTTCGGCGTGCCGGTGCTCCCCGAGGTGTGCAGCCAGAAGGCCACCTCGTCCGCGCTCGTCGGCGCCGCCTGCAGCTCGGCCGATGCCCCGTTCGCCAGCCGCGCGAAGTCGTGCTCGCCTACGCGAGCTTCACCTGGCCCGACGAGCAGGACATGGTGCAGGGTACGAAACTTCGAAAGGCGCTCGCGCAGCGGCTTCCATAGTGCGTCGATGGTGACGATCGCGCTCGCGCGACTGTCGGCTAGGAGCAAGACATGCTCGTCGGGCGTGACCGCGAAGCTCATTGCGATCGGAACGGCGCCGATCTTCGCCGCGGCGAAGAAGGCGATCATGAACTCCGGGCGGTTCGGAAGAAGAACCGCTACGCGCTGCCCGCGCCCGACGCCGAGGGCCGCCAGCGCGTTACCCGCCTGGTTCACGCGCCGCTGCAGCTCGGAAAAGCTGATGCGCTCCTCCCCGTGGAGGTAAGCGATCCGCTCGCCGTGCCCGCCTGTGACCGCCCCGTCCACGTATTCAGCGGCGATGTTGAGCTGCCGGGGCACATCGACCGCCGGAACGCCGTACGATTCGGGCAAGACCATCGCTTCTTTTCTTCCCGGACGGCCGACGTCGCCGGTGGACGCCGCTGTCTCGCCTTGCCTCATTCGTCCTCCCGACGCCGTGTTCGTGGGACCTGCATGCTTTTCCGCAGCGCCTCCTCGCCGGGTCAGGTCGCGGAATACTAGCGCGGCCGTTCCATAATTCAATAGAATTCAGCTAATAATCAATATTCGCTTTTCAGATCGAGAAAAGGAGGGGCGCAAATGAACCATCGGCTCGATCTCAACCTGCTGCCGATTGCAGTAGCGTTGTACGAGGAGCGCCACGTGAGCCGAACCGCGACGCGGCTCGGCATGAGCCAGCCTGCGGTGAGCGCCGCGCTGGCGCGACTGCGCAAGGCGTTCGACGATCCCCTGTTCATCCGCACC
>JBARMB010000034.1:0-37639 GCA_049802235.1 Burkholderiales bacterium
GTTTTCGACCTGCTCGCGCTCGTTCAGGCGCGCCTGCTCCAGCCGCAACGCGCTGGCGCTGATCTCGGTGAGCTTGGATTGCAGGTCGGCGCGCAGCGCATCCCGGTCGCCCTCGCGCAGCGACACCAGGTATTGCGAAAGGGCGAACCCGCCCACCGCCGCCGCGATGGTCAGGGCGAGGACGAAGAGCACCGGCCCGCGCCGCGTTTTCTTGCTGATGGGCTGCCCGCGCTCGCGCTCCCTCAACTCCCTGCGCCAGGAAATGCGCAGCTGAATGAGCGCGGTCAGCATCGTGGCGCCGGCGCCGATCAGCGCGGCGTAGAGAGGATCGGAGAGGTTCATGATTGGGGATCAATGATACGAGATCGCGTCCCGAAAGAAAACGCCGGGCTTGGGACGCATGTGAACTGCGTCACTGCGCACGGGGCCCGCGCGCCTCGATCGCCTCTTCATCGCCCGGCTTCGGGAAGTCCCCGGTGCTGCCGACATTCCGGCCCGCGGCAAGACCCGGGGTCGAAATCAGGAACCCTGGGGTTTCGATTCCGGGCGCGGTGAACGGGGCCCGCTTCCGCTTCATCGAAGCGGAGCGTCAACGCGGCGCACGCGGCGCGGCGAACTTCCCCGAGCCGAGAAGGGCCAGCAGTTCCTCTTGCGGCACCGGCCGGCTGATGAGATAGCCCTGCATCTCGTCGCACTTGAGCAGGTGGAGGATCTTGGCCTGCTCTTCCGATTCGACGCCCTCGGCCACGACCTTCAGCCTGAGCGAATGCACCAGCGAAATGATCGTTGAAACCACCGTCATCGCGTTGGCGTCCTCCAGCATGGTGATGATGAACGAGCGGTCGATCTTGACCGTGTGCACCGGAAGCTTCGCCAGGTAGCGCAGCGAGGAGTAGCCGGTGCCGAAATCGTCCACCGCAATCCTGACTCCCATGTCCCGGACGGCGGCGAGCTTTTCGATGTTTTCCTCGATGTCCTCCATGATGAGGCTTTCGGTGATCTCGAGATCGATACCGGCCGGCTCGGCGCCCTCGGCCAGCGCGGCCTGCACGGTCTGGACGAAATTCCGCTTGCGCAGCTGAATCGATGAAACGTTGACCGCGATGCGCGGCGCGGCGGCGCCCTGCCCGAGCCAGTGACGGTGGTCCAGCGCCGCCCGGCGCATCGCCCACGCTCCCACTTCCAGGATCATTCCGGTTTCCTCC
The DNA here is from genome assembly GCA_049802235.1 of Burkholderiales bacterium. GTDB lineage: Bacteria > Pseudomonadota > Gammaproteobacteria > Burkholderiales > SG8-39 > VBDM01. The sequence goes on from JBARMB010000034.1 coordinate 1,206, forward strand.
ATGAGCGGAATGAACCGCAGGGGCAGCACCAGCCCGAGCTCCGGACTTTGCCAGCGAATCAGCGCTTCCACGCCCTCGATGCGCCGCGTCTCGACGTCCACCTTGGGCTGGTAGTGCAGCACGAACTCCTCCCTCTCCAGCGCCAGCCGGAGCTTGTTTTCCAGCGCCAGCTTTTCGGCGACCCTCTCGGTCATGTGCGGCGCGTAGAAGAGGAACTTCTCGCCCGAGGCCTTCGCCTTCTCCAGCGCCGCTTCGGCGTTCCGCTGCAGCGTCTCGGCGTCGCTGCCGTCTTCCGGGGACAGCGCAACGCCGGCCTTCACGGAAATGCGCAGATCCGTTTCGCGGCCCAGCCGGAACGGTTCGCCGAAGCAGGACCGCGATTGCTCGTCCACGAAGCGCGCCACCTCGTCTTCGTGCCGGACCGCGGGAAGCATGACGGCATAGTGGTCGGCGCTGAGCCGCCCCACCCTGCTGGAATCTCCCACGAAGCGCACGAGACGCTTCGCGATCTGCTTGAGCAGCTCGTCCCCTGCCTGACGTCCCAGCGAATCGTTGACGGCCTTGAACCGATCGACGTCCAGCAACACGAGGGCAAGCCGGCCCTGCTCCTGCCCTGCGATCTTCAGTCGTTGCGTCAGGCGCTCGTTGAACAGGGTGCGGTTGGCGAGAGCGGTGAGCGCGTCGTAGTAGGCGAAATAGTCGAGCCGCTCGGCTCTTTCGATGTGGTCGAGCGCGAACGAGATGTCCCCCGCGAGCTCCTTGAGCAGCTTCATCTCTTCGTCGCTGAAAAAGTCCTTGTCCTCCGCATACAGGGCGAGGATTCCGACCACATCGTCGTCGACGAACAGCGGAACGACGGCGACCGAGTTGATACCGCGCTCGCTCATCTCCTTTTTCATCATTCTCTGCGGATCGCTTTGGATGTCGTTCGATATCACCGCTTTCTTTTCCCGGACGGCGCGCCCGGCCAGCCCGTGCCCGCCGGGTCGGGTCTCCATCACGGTGAGCGGCGCGGAGTCGAAGAAATCGCGCACGTCTCCGTCCCACGCGACCGGCTTCACCCGCATGGCGTCGCGGTCCACGAGGCCGATCCACGCCATCCGGAATTGCCCCGCCTCGATCGCGACGCGGCAGGCCTCGCGAAACAATTCTTCCCGGTCGCGAACGCGGACGATGAGCGCGTTGATCCGGCTGAGGACCGCGTAGATGCGATTCAGGTTCTTGATATGAAGTTCCGCGAGCTTGCGTTCGGTGACGTCGACGACCGTGCCGGCCATGTAGGTCGCCTTGCCGGATTCGTCCCACATGGCCTGGCCTTTGGTGTGAAACCACCGGTAGTCGCCGGCCTTGGTCCGGGAACGATATTCCATATCGTAGGGAATGCGCCGCTCGTAATGGTCCCTGACGGCCCGGACAATGGGTTCGCGATCGTCCGGATGCAGCAGCGCCGTCCAGCCGGCGACCGTATTCTCGACTTCGTGCTCCTCGTAACCAAGCGACCGCTTCCATTGAGGCGGGAGAAACAGTTCGCCGCGGGCGATGTTGATGTCCCAGACGTGGCCCGTCGACGCCGCGAGCCGGAAGCGTTGCTCGCTGTGCCGCAGCGCCGCTTCGGCGCGCTCGCGGACGGCGAGCATGCGGTTGAATTCGCGCGCGACGTTGGCGAGTTCGGCCGGGCCCTCGAGCGACGCGCGCGCCTGCAGGTCGCCCCCGGCGACTCTCTCCGTCGTCGCTTCGAGATCGCGAATGGGCTTCGCTATGGCCGCGCTGATTCGCCGCATCAGGACCAGGGCAAACAGCAGCGTCGCCAGGACGACCGCGACGGCGCCCGCGAGATGCCGCCGGACCGGAGCCAACAGGGTGTCCTCGGGGATGCCCACGGAGACGAGCCAGCCGGCCCGGGCAACCGTCCGATAGGCGAAGACCCGGGCAATCCCGTCCACGCCGGTCACGCGATACGTTCCCTCGACGCGGCGACGCGCCTCTCTCACGTTCTCCGGGTTGACGACGCTCCTGCCGATCCATTGATCGGGATCGAGCGAGCGCATGAGAAACCTGCCCTGCCGGTCGATCACGGATACCACCGTCTTGTCGGGAACCGCGGGCAGGATGCGTGACTGCAGCTTCAGAAGGTCCAGCGGCAATCCGAGCACGCCGATCACCGCGCCCCGGTCGTCGAGCAGCGGAAACGTCAATACCGACACCCAGCGTCCGCTGCCGCTGCCGCGAAACGCGTCGCTCGCCGTGAATCGGCGGCTGCGGATCCCCTCCTGAAACCACGGAAAATCCACGGCCACGTTTGCTGCGGCGACGTTGGGGAGGAACGAGCAAACGCTGTCGCCCCGAAGGGTGCGCGCGCCGAGATTGGCAAAATCGGGATGCAGCTCGACGAATTCGGCCACGATCGGGTCGCATCGCCTCGGGTCCAGCGCCCGCACGAGGGGCCGCTGGGCGAGAACGGACAGCAACTGCTCGCTCTCGGCGAGCGTTGCCGCGACGTCATTTGCCATCGACGCGGCGAGGTTGCGGATCTCGCCTTCCGCCTGGTTCAGGCGCGCCTGGGAGGCGTCGAATATGACGTAAACGACCGCGCCCGCAAGCGGCACAATGGCGGCCAGCGCCAGCGCAAGAAGCTGAATCCGGATGGTGGGTCGGCGACGCATGAAAGCACGAGACCCCGCTGAATAAGCGCCGTCTAACGGCCCGGCCGCCACACACGCATTCTATCTCTACCCGGCCGCCCCCGGCGGCGCCGGTGCGCGATCGGCCGGATGATGCGGCGCGGCCGCCCGGGTCCTTGTTTTCGCCCATGGGGTGAACGGGCGAACAAAACTGCAGTTCGCGCGACAGGTCCCGACCGATCGCGAGCTTGGCGTCGGTGCCGAGGTTCGCGGCGAGACAGCGGGCGTCACAAGGATGTCACAACGCCACGGCATGATGCACGCGGTCGCGCCCGTGCCAAGTGCGAACGGCGCGCGCCGACAACCCGATCAACACAAAGGAGATACGACTGCCATGAAGACGAAAAGCGCTGCTATCGGCCTGCTGGCCGCGGCCGTCGCCGGCACTGTACTCGCCGACGAGGGCCCGATTCCCAAAGGCATTCCACATCTGGACCACGTGTTTCTTGTCATGATGGAGAACCACGGCTACAGCCAGATTCTCAACAACCCGAACGCGTCGTTCATCAACAAATTGACGAACTCCGCCAATCTGGCGACGAACTACTACGCCGTCGGCCATCCCAGCCTGACCAATTACCTGGAGGTCGTCGGCGGGTCCAACTTCGGCGTGCAATCCGACAATTTTCCGGACTGGCACAGCACTTCCTGCGTAACCAACCTCTCCTCGGGAACCCCCGCAACCGATAACCCGCCGAGCCCGGCGATCTGCCCGATTTGGGGCTTTGGCGCCGACGCGGCGACGCCGGCCGTCGACACGACCAACGAGACCCAGGGTTCCCCGGGCGAGAACAATATCGATGGAATCCAGTCCATCCCGGCTGCAAGAAACACCGATGGCAAGACGATCGCCGATCAGCTCGTCACCTGGGGCCGCAGCTGGAAGAGCTACCAGGAAGATCTGCCGCCCGGCGGCGCCGATACGATCAACTACAGCGACGGTTTCTTCACCAACAACACGGATTTCGGCGCGATCCAGCCGACACTCAATCCGCCGCTCTCGCAAAGCAACATCGTCCAGCTCTACGCGGTGAAGCACAACCCGTTTGCCTACTTCCGCAGCGTGCAGGAAGGCGACGGCAGGGGAAATAGCCTGGAGAACGTCGTGGGCTTCGAGGGGTCGCGGGGTCTTCTTGCCGACCTCCGCTCCGGCGACGTGCCGAATTTCCTGTTCATCGCGCCGAACCAGTGCAACGACCAGCACGGACGCGGCAACGCGGGTCCATTCTGCAACTTCGATCCGAGCGACAACGGTTTGCAAGCCGGCCTGAACCCGGCCCTGATGATCCGTGGCGACATGTCGGTGCAGAATCTGGTGACAGCCATCAAGAGTTCCCCGGCCTGGCATCAGGGCAACAACGCCATCATCGTGATGTGGGACGAAAATGACTACAGCACGGCGCCCAACACCAACCAGGTCATGCTGATCGTCGACACCAACTACGGCGTTCACGGCGTGAAGAGCGCCCAGCGCTACACTCACTTCTCCCTGTTGAAGTCGCTCGAGGCGGGTTTCGCTCTGCCGTGCCTGAACCATGCCTGCGACGACAATGTCCGCGTCATGTCCGATCTGTTCGGGCGCGACGATCGCGGCAATCAGCATTGACCGCACGGCACCACGGCGCGTCGTCCGGACCGCCCGTGCAGGGCCCCGGCCCTGAAACCGGAAAGGCCCGCGATGCGGGCCTTTTTTTTCGAGCGCTCGGCGAAGGCCGGGTCGGAGAAATGACCGGATTCCGACCCCGACTATTCCGAAAGGCGCTCGCGTCCGATCAGTCGTCGTCCCAGGCCTTGTCCGGAAGCGGCAGTCCCGCAAGATCCGCGGCCGCAAGCCTGCCGTCGGGTTCGATATTCAGAGTGTCGAGGATCAGCATCAGCTGACGCGTGTGCTGGGCCGGGTGCCAGGCGGTTCGTTCCAGCACCACGTGCATGGAGTGCCTGCCGAAGTAGGTGTCCATCATGCGCCCGCAGGACCGGTCCGCGCAGGCCCCCCACCATTCGTTGACGCGCGTAAGAACGTCCGCGCCGTAGCGCGCGATATCTTTCCCGGTTCGCAGCGTCGGCGCAGCGTCTTGCATGATCCGCTCGTAAGTCAGCTCGCGGCCGTCGTGCACCGCCTCCAGAAACGCCTCCGGAATTCGAAACACATGGTGTCCCAGGACGCGGATCGGCCGGTTGCGATTGCGGAAGGGCTTGTCGAGCCATTCGGCCGGGATCTGCTGGATGTATCTTGCCGCGGCGGGCAGAACGAGCCCCATCTTTCCGATCAGTGCATCCGGGCTCAGGCGTTCCTGCAGGCGAATATCCAGGTCCAGGAACTTGATTACATCGCTCAACGTCTGCGCGAATACGAATTGGTCCCCGCGCGCAACGATCGGCACGCTGCGCGCCCCGAGCTTGCGCAGTTCCTCCATCCCGGCGGGGTTGCCGTGAACGTTGATCGACTCGAACTCCACGCCGTTCTTGGCGAGGAATTCCTTGGTTCTCAGGCAGCTCGAGCATCCGGGTTGCCAGAAAACCCTGACCCTTTCGCTTGCGATCATGATCGAATCTCCTTTGAGACGGTTTCAGAATGACCGAAACGGCCTCCAATTTTGTAACCGGCCCTTTGAGGTCGGAGGCGAATCTCCAGAATACATGACCCTGATCCTTCATGTTTCCGGCGCCGTTTCGGGCAGGCGCTGCGGAAAGCGTCAGCGCGGCCCGGAAAAAGGCAAGCCGCGGCGGCGGTACCGGATCATGAGCCAGCCGCCGAGCATGCCGCCCAGGTGCGCGAAGTGCGCCACGCCCGCCCCGGTGCCGGTCACCCCGAATATCAGCTCCAGCGCGCCGACCAGCACCACGAACGTTCGCGCCTGCATCGGGATCGGCGGAATGATGAGCATCACCATGCGCCGGGGAAAATAGATTCCGAACGCGAGCAGTACACCGTAGATCCCGCCGGAGGCGCCGATGACCGGGTAGGCCGGCCCGCCCACCAGGCTGCTGATCACGAGCTGGAAGAGCGCCGCGGAGACCACGCAGGCGAAGTAATAAGCCAGGAAAAAACGCGAGCCGAGCAGCCGCTCGATGTCGCCGCCGAACATGTACAGCGCGAACATGTTGAAGCCGATGTGCGCGAGGCCGCCGTGCAGGAAGCTGTAGGTGACGAGCTGCCAGATCTCGAAACCGGGACCGGACGACCCGATCGGCCAGAGCGCGAACCATTCCACGAGCGCCTCGCCGCCGGCGCCCTGCAGCAGGAACACGGCTACGTTGGTGATGAGGAGCGCCTGCGTGACGGGTGGCATGAACGTGCCTTGGAAGCGGGTAGCGGCAATATTACCCTGCAGCGCGGGCGACGTGTTCCACCCGCGCTCTTCATCCACGCCGCGCCGCCGCTTCGTGTACCGCGGATCTTCCTGTCGCGGGCATGACCCGGATGGGATGGTTCGTGTCCCGGAACTAAGGCCCGTTCGGACGGAATGCGCTGCAACAAAAATTCGAGGGATGGGATATTCTGCTACCGGTCGCGACGGCTTCGCTGCGTAACTTCAATGGAGGAGTAGCACCATGTGCCTGCGCTTGATTGTGTTGGCCCTGCTCGCCGGGGCGAGCGTTTCGGCCACGGCGAATTCCTTGGATATCAATCTGTCGAGGGACAGCATCGAGGCCAGGTATGACTCCGCTGTCGGTCTCGCGGATATGACCTTCGGTGCGTTGTACAACCAGAACCAGAGGGACTGGGCCGCAAATATCGGCCTGCTCGCGACGGGAGAATCGTACCCCGCGGGTTCGCGGCTGGAAGGCGGCCTTGGCGGCAAGCTCTATGCCGTTTCCGTCGGCGGTGCACAGCTGCTCGCGCTGGGGCTTGGGGGGCATTTCCACTGGTTCCCCGGCAGCGGCTCGATCGGTCTTGGCGGTTACGCCTTCTATGCGCCCAGCATCGTCACCACGATGGACGGCAAGAGCTTCCGCGAGGCCGGCGTACGTGCGGAAGTCGAGCTGGTCAGGAACAGCACTTTGTATATCGGCTACCGCCAGGTACGCGCCGATCTCGACAACCAAACCAGGCTGAACGTCGACAAAGGCAGCTTCGTCGGCATCCAGATCAAGTTCTAGTCCCGCAGCGCGGCGATGACGAACCGATCGACACGCGGCCCGGCATCGCCAGGGGCGCTGCCCGCAACAATAAATAACGGTGATCTCATCCGTTCCCCAATGAAAACGCCCCGAGGACCCAGGATCCTCGGGGCGTCTTTACTTCCGAGGCACGCCGGCCTAGTGGCTGGCGATCATCCTTGCGTTGCAGGTTGATCCGCTGCGCGAGCCGTGCTGGCCGGTGGTGCCTATAGGGGTTATCACGGGATCACCTCCTTTCGATGTTGTGAGCGTGCAGTCTAGCATGCCGGTTCTGGACGCGGCGTCCCCTTCGCGCCTTCACGCCGCCGCCGCTCGAGGAGGTGCGGACGATCACGCGCGAGCGCGCGGGAAAGTCCAACACGGAGAAGGTGACGCAGGAAGATCCCGCCAGGGTGGGCGGCGCGTTCGGGGATTTCGACCAGGCGAACGCTTTTTTCGATGCGGCCGATTTGCCGGCTGTTTCGCTTCCGCGTCTCACCGTCCCCTATAATTCGCGCCATCATGAATGAAGCCGCCAATCGCATCTTGACGCAGGTCGGCGCCGGCACGCCGATGGGCGGACTGCTGCGCCGCTACTGGCATCCGATCGCCGCGGTCGCGGAACTCGACGACCACGCCACCAAGCCGGTGCGCCTGCTCGGCGAGGACCTGGTGCTCTACAAGGACCTCGGCGGCAACTACGGACTCATCGACCGGCACTGCGCGCACCGGCGCGCGGACCTCGCCTATGGCTTCGTCGAGGAATGCGGGCTGCGCTGCAATTATCACGGCTGGCGCTACGATCACACCGGCCGCTGCATCGAGCAGCCGTACGAGGAAACCGCCGATCCGGGCTCGAGCTACAAGGAGCGCATCCGCATCAAGGCGTACAAGGTCGAGCCTCGCGCCGGAATGCTGTGGGCGTATCTGGGGCCCGAGCCCGCGCCGCTCGTGCCCAACTGGGAGCCGTTCACCTGGGCGAACGGATTCGTGCAGATCGTGTTCAGCGAAGTGGCGTGCAACTGGTTCCAGGCGCAGGAAAACTCCGTCGATCCGGTGCATTTCGAATGGATGCACGACAACTGGAGCGTGCGCCTGCGCGGCGAAGCGGGGCCGTACGCGCCGCGGCACCTGAAGATCGATTTCGAGGAATTCGACTACGGCATCGCCTACAAGCGCATCCGCGAAGGCACGGACGAGAAGCATCCGCTGTGGACCATCGGGCGCGTGTGCCTGTGGCCGAACGCGCTGTTCACCGGCAACCATTGCGAGTGGCGCGTCCCGGTGGACGACGCGACCACGCTCTCCGTCGGCTGGTTCTTCAGCCGCGTGCCGAAAGACCGCGAGCCTTATTTGCAGAAGCGCATCCCGTACTGGACCAGTCCGGTGAAGGACCCGCTGACGGGTCGCTGGATCACTTCGCACGTCATGAACCAGGATTTCGTGGCGTGGGTGGGCCAGGGCGTGGTCGCGGACCGCACGCGGGAGCATCTCGGGCGCAGCGACCGCGGCGTCATCTTGATGCGGCGGCGCTTTCTCGCCGATCTGGAGCTGATCGCGAAGGGCGGCGACCCCAAGGCCGTGATCCGCGATCCCAAGGTAAACGAACGCGTGGCGCTGCCGGTCGCCGGGCGCGAGACGTTCACCGAGGGCCTCGCGCGCGAGCAGTGGGAAAAGCTCAAGCGCGGCGGTGCGCTCGCGCGCGCCGCCGGGCGCGATTTCGCCTGGCTTGCCGGGCAGCCGGAGGAAGTGAGCAGGGCTTACGACGAAGCGATGGGGCGGAGTTGATCGGTATTTTCGGAAAAAAATTGCCTCGCGGCGGAGCGTTTGCTACATTGTTGGCCATAAAAAACGACAACCCAAAGGAGACACCATGAAACGCATCCTGATTTTCGCCGCCGCGGCGCTGTTTGCCGCCGGCGCACAAGCGCAGGTCCTCGGCTTCGGCAGCGCGCCACAGGGCTCGATCGGCTACAACATGAGCTCGGCGATCGCCAAGGTGATGGCGGAGTCGGCCAACATCCAGAGCCGGGTGCAGCCCTACTCGGGATCGAGCGCCGTTCTGCCGCTCGTCGATTCCGGCGAGCTCGACCTCGCCGTGTGCAACGTCCTCGAAATCCAGGAGGCGGCGAACGGCGAAGGCCCGTACAACGGCCGCAAGCAGCCGAACCTGCGCGTCCTCGGGGTGATCTTCCCGCTTTACTCGAGCATGTTCGTCAGGAAGGACTCGCCGATCAGGACGCTCGCCGAGCTGAGGGGCAAACGCATCCCGTACGGCTATTCATCGCAGGTGACGCTGCAGCGGATCATCGACGCGATCATCGCCACCGGCGGCCTGACCGGCAGGGACATCGTGCCGGTGCTGGTGCCGAACGTCGTCCGCGGCGCCGACGACTTCATCGACGGCAAGATCGACGCGGGCTTCTTCGCGATCGGCGCGGCCAAGGTTTCCGAGGTGGACAAGACGGTCGGCGGCATCCGCTACCTGCCGCTGCCGGACGATCCGAAGTCCGTCGCGGCGATGAAGAAGGTCATGCCGTACGCGTACATCAAGCTGGTGAAGCCCTCGCCCGCGTTCGTCGGCCTCGACGGCCCCACCAAGCTGATGGCCTACGACTACCTCGTTGCCGTCGGCGCGCACGTCAAGGACGATGTGGTCTATCGCATCGCCAAGGCGATGTACGAGAACAAGCCCAAGCTCGCGGAAAGCCTGAAAGCCTTCAATGGATGGGACCCGGCCACCATCCACAAGGACATGCCGGCCCCGTACCACCAGGGCGCGGTAAAGTTCTACAAAGAGAAGGGCATCGGCGGGACCCAGTAACGGCCGATGGCTGACGATCGCATCGCAAGCCCTCAGCCGAAGGGCGCGGGCTGGGCGCGCCTCGTCCTCGCCCTGCAGACGCTGCTCGTCGCGACGGTGGTCGGGTGGGTGCTCGACCTGCCGCGTGAATGGTTCGGCGTCTCGCTCTACACCGAGCAGTTTCTCGTCACGGTCATCGGCTTCGCCGTCGCGATCGCCTATCTCACGGAGCCGGCGCATCCGCGCTTCGCGGGACGCGTTTGCTGGTGGGACATGGCTGCGGCCGCGCTGGGACTCGCGCTCTGCCTGTACATCGCGTGGCGCTATCCCACGCTTGTCAACGAGCTGACCTCGCGGCCCCTCGACGGCGTTCTGATGGCCGCCGCGCTCGCGGCTCTCGTGCTCGAAGCCGCCCGGCGAACCGCCGGCTCGTCGCTCGTCTTCATCGTGCTCCTGGGCGCCGTGTACGCGATGTTCGGCGACCATCTGCCCGGAGTGTTCCAGTCGCGACCGGTCGAATTCACGCGGCTGCTCGTCTATCTGGGCCTCGATACCAACGCGCTCCTCGGCGCGCCGGTCAGCATCGGCATCACCGTGGTGATCCCCTTCATCCTGATGGGCCAGATCCTGTCGCGCTGCGGCGGCTCGGAATTCTTCACCGAGCTGGCGCGCGCCTGGATGGGCCGCTATCGCGGCGGTTCCGCAAAAATCGCGGTCGTCGGCTCGGCGTTTTTCGGCATGATTTCGGGCAGCGCGGTGGCGAACGTCTCGGCGGTGGGCGTGGTGACCATCCCGCTCATGAAGCGCGCGGGCTTCCCGGCCACGGTCGCCGCGGCGGTCGAGGCGGTCGGTTCGACCGGCGGACAATTGATGCCGCCGGTAATGGGCGCTGCGGCGTTTCTGATGGCCGAGGTTCTGCAGGTGTCCTACGCGTCGGTGTGCATTGCCGCCACCATCCCGGCAGTGCTCTACTATCTGGCGCTGTTCTTTCAGGTGGACCTGGAGGCGGCCAAGCGCGGCATCCTGGGCGAGGCGGCGGAGCGCTTGCCGCGCACGCGCGACGTGCTGCGCGCGGGCTGGTACTTCCCGATTCCCTTCGCCGTGCTGATCGGCGCCCTGCTCGGGTGGGACCTGCGCGCCGAGTATTGCGCGCTGCTCGCCACCGCGGTACTCGTTTTCTTCGCGCTGGTGTTCGGCTTCAAGGGCCACCGGTATACGATCCCGGAGGTGCTGCTCGCGGCGATCTCCACCGGCGGCGCGGTGGTCGATCTCATCATGATCTGCGCCGTCGCCGGCATGTTCATCGGCATCCTGAACATCACCGGGCTGGCGTTCGGGCTCACGCTGCAGCTGCTCACCATCACGCAACAGAACGTGGTCCTGTTGCTTGTCATGACCGCCGCGCTGGGCGTCCTGCTCGGCATGGGCATGCCGACGGTGGGCGTCTATATCATCATGGCGACCCTGACCGCGCCGGCGCTGGTGAAGGCCGGCATCGAGCCGATGGCGGCGCACATGTTCGTGCTGTACTTCGGCATCATGTCCATGGTCACGCCGCCGGTGGCGCTGGCGGCCTTTGCCGCGGCGAACATCGGCGGCGCCGATCCCAACCGCACCGGCTGGACCGCGGCGCGCATCGGCTGGAGCGCCTATATCGTGCCGTTCCTGTTCGTGTTCTCCCCCAGCCTGCTGATGCACGGCGACCCGCTCACCATCGCATGGGCGGTCTTCACCGCGGGGCTCGGTATCTGGATGGGGACGATCGGCGTGGTCGGCTACTACTCCGCGCCCATCCCGGTCCCGCTCCGGGTGCTGTTCATCGTCGCCGGGGTGCTGCTGCTGATTCCGGCGGACGCCTTCCGCGGCGCGATCGTCACCGACATTGCCGGGCTCGTTCTCGGCGCCGCGCTGCTCGGGTGGGAAGTCTATCGCAAGCGGATGCGCGCCTGATGGCACGGCTGGTCGCCGCGTTCGGCTCATCGCACAGCCCGGCGCTCAACAGTCCGTCCGAGGATTTTGCCGGACACGCCCGCCGCGACGAGCAGTACGGCGGTCACCTCGACCGCAACGGCGCGCCGGCCACGTACGCTCAGCTCGCGCGCGACGCGGACCCGTCCGTGCTCGCGCAGATCAAGCCCGAAGTGATCGCCGCCCGGATCGCGGCCTGCGAAGCGCACCTCGACCGGCTCGCGCAGGCGATCGCGGCGGCGCGCCTGGACGCACTTGCGATCGTCGGCGACGACCAGCACGAGCAGTACCACGACGACAACATGCCGGCGTTTCTCGTCTATTGCGGCGACAGCATCGTCAATTCGGTGCTCGACCTGCCCGCGGGCGCGCCGGAATACTGGAAGCGCGCGCGTTCGCTGTATCACGAGCCCGAGCGCCCGCGCGACTATCCGGTCGCGGCGGCGCTCGGGCGTCACGTGGTCGAGCGGATGATCGATGCGGAGTTCGACGTTTCCTATGCGCGCGCGCTGCGCGATGCGCGCGGCGAAGGCCACGCGTTCGGTTTCGTGCACCGGCGCCTGATGAGCCGCGGCGTGGTTCCGATCCTGCCGCTCGTCGTCAACACCTACTATCCGCCGAATCAGCCGCGTCCGCGGCGCTGCCTGCGGCTCGGCCAGGCGCTGCGCGAGGCGATCGACAGCTGGCCGGGGGATTCACGCGTCGGCATCATCGCTTCGGGTGGCTTGAGTCACTTCACCATCGACGAAGCGCTCGACCGCGCCGTCCTCGATGCCTGCCGCCGCGGAGACGGGGAAGCGCTCGCCTCGCTTCCCGCGGCAAAGCTCAACTCCGGCAACTCGGAGATCCGCAACTGGATCGTCGCCGCGGGCGCCGCAGGCGGCCTCGAAACCGCGTGGCAGGAATACGTTCCGCTTTATCGCACGCCCGCCGGCACCGGCTGCGGCATGGCCTTCGCCGTCTGGGGCTGAACTCCATCCCGGCGTCGGGAACGCCGGGTAAAGTGCCGCGTTGCCGGCAAGGCCGGAAAAGCGCATCCGGATGCGCGCCCCGGGCCGCGGCAGGCAAAAATCCGCCTGGCGCAGAACCGGGCGATCCTGATCAGCTCCGGGCAAGGATGTAGAGCAGGCCCACGAGCGGCTTCCTGATCGGCTGCCTGCGCTCGACCGCCACCGTGAACCCGTGCTCCGCCGCGAGGCGCCGGATGTAGCCTGCCGACTGCGCGTAGCGGCCGCTTTCCCCCAGCCGCCAGTCTTCTCCTTCGCAGACTTCGATCGAGAACGCAAACAAGGCGCCGGGGCGCGCGAGGCGCGCCGTCTCGGCGAACACCGGCTCGAGCGCGCCGAGGTAAACCAGAACGTCGGCGGCGACGATCACGTCGAAGCGCGCGCCGGCTCTCGCGCGCATCCACGCGACAAATTCGCTTTCCACAAGCTCGTCGTAGCAGGCGTGCGCGCGTGCCTGCGCGAGCATTTTCGGGGCGAGGTCGACGCCGATCAGGCTGCGCGCGATCCCGCGCAATGCCATGCCGGAGAGGCCCGTGCCGCAGCCGAGGTCGAGCACGTCGGCGGCAGCCGGCGCGAAGCGGCGCACTTCCTGGAGCGCGGCGGCGATCGCTTCCGGTACACGGTATTCGAAGGCGTCGATCAGGTGGCGGTCGAATTGCGCGGCGAACCCGTCGAAAGTCTCGCGTACGTAGGAAGCCGGCGCGTGACCGGTCGTGACCTCGCCTTGCAGCGCGGTCAGGAGGTGCCGGAACGTCTCGGGCTGCTCGCTGTGCGCGAGTCCCTTGCGATGCCAGTCGATGGCCTCCGCGCGCCGCCCCATCTGCTCGAGCATCCGGCCGAGATTGAGATAGGGCTGGGTGAGCGCGGGCTTCAATTCCGCGGCGCGCGCGTAGCTTGCCTGGGCTTCGGCCAGGCGCCCCAACATCTGCAGCACCACGCCGAGATTGTTGTGCGCCTCGGCGTGCGCGGGCGCGATGGTGAGCGCCGCCCTGAAGTGCTCTTCAGCCTCGGTCCAGCGCTTCTCATCCTGGCACACGTTGCCGAGCTGGTAGTGCGCCCTGGCGAAGCGGGGATCGAGGTCGAGCGCTCGCTGGAAAGCGGCGGCGGCGGCGCGAAGATCACCGGCGTCGAAGTGATGCATGCCTTCTTCGTAGGTTTTCTCAGCCGCGTTCATGGTTCGGCGGGCGCCAGGACGTGGTTATTTCCACTGCCATATTATATGCGGTAGCATCGCGTATCCCGCACATCGAGGGTTCCGCCGGCATGCGCATCGTCAGGATATTCACCAAGGCTTCGGGGGAATCGGCGATCGAGATCCGCCAGGTCCCGATGAGCGGGGCGGCGCGGCCCATGTCGGAAATCTTCAGGTGCGACTCCATCTTTTTTCGCGAGACGCCCGAGGGCCACGTCCAGGATTTCCACAACGCGCCGCGGCGCCAGCTGATTTTCCTCACCTCGGGCATCCTCGAGCTCGAGTCGAGCGAAGGCCGCCGCGTCATCTGCCGGCCGGGCGACCTGATCTTCGCCGAGGACATGCAGGGCAAGGGCCACGTCACCCGCTCGCTGCGCGACCTGCGCGGCTTCGTTCACGTGGCCATGCCGGATGATTTCGACATCTCGGGCTGGCCGCTGGCCGATTCGCGCGCCCATTCCGAAAGCTGAACTTCGGCTCGCCCGCGACCGGCAGCCTCGATGACTTCGCGGCGAAAGACCGCAGCGACCCGGCGTGGCGCTTCTTCGAGCTCAGGTCCGGCCACGACCCCATGATCCTCGTGCCCGAGGAGCTGGCGGCGATCCTGCCGCAATCGGCGTAGTTGAAATAATTCTGGAATAATCTTGGTCCGATCCCGTGCGACAATCAGCGTGAACACTTGCGTTCGCACCCCGGCAATCGACCCGGCGCTTCCTTGACCATGCACGAACACTCGCTGGCCAGCCTCGGCCCGAACGGATTTCATCGCATCGCTTACGCCGAGTGGGGCGATGCCGACAATCCGCGCATCGTGATTTGCATGCACGGGCTGACCCGCAACCGGCACGACTTCGATTATCTTGCGGCTCACCTCGCCGGCGAATTTCGCGTGGTGGCGATGGACGTGGTGGGTCGCGGCGACAGCGAATGGCTCACGGAAAAAGCGGACTACCGCTTCAGCCAGTATCAGACCGACGCCGCGGCGCTGATCGCGCGGGTGACCGCACCGGGCAAATCGAGCTGGGTCGGGCGCATGCTCGGACGTGTCCCCGTCGAACCGGGTCAGGTCGACTGGATCGGCACCTCGATGGGCGGCCTGATCGGCATGCTGCTGGCGGCGCAACGCAATACCCCGATCCGGCGCCTGGTGCTCAACGACGTCGGTCCGCTCGTGCCGTGGAGCGGGCTGGTGCGGCTCAAGGGTCAGGCGTCGGGGCAGCGCACCTTCGCGACGCTCGAGAAAGTGGAGGCCTTTCTGCGGGAAGCCTGCGCCGGCTTCGGCAAGCTGAGCGACGATCAGTGGCGGCATCTGGCGCAGCACGGCTCGCGCCAGCAGGAGGACGGCAAGTTCGCGCTCAGCTACGATCCCGGCATCATGCGCGGCTTGCGCAGCGGAAGCGCGCTCGACGTTTCCCTCGGCGAGCGGCTGTTCGAAGGCGTCGACCTGTGGCCGGTGTGGGACAAGATCAGCTGCCCGACGCTGGTGCTGCGCGGCGCGGAGTCCGAAGTGCTCACCGAGCGCACCGCCCGGGAGGTGGAGCGCCGCGGGCCGCGGGCGCGCGTGATCGAGTTCCCCGGCGTCGGCCACGCGCCGGCGCTGATGGACGCCGCGCAGATCGACCCGATCCATCGCTTTCTGCTCGAGTGAGATCGGCGCAGTCGGCTCCTGCACAACGCATGAAAGTTCGATCGCGATCCCGCTTATGGCATCGGACAGGTGCCCGGCGACGGGAAAGTACGGTGTAAGAGTATGAACCCGACTCCCGACATCCCGTCCGCTGCAGAGGCCGACCGCCCGGTCGCCTACATGCAGCGCACGCGCGACTGGTATCTCGCGCTCGGCTACGGCAATCCCTACGCATGGGCGCATTACACGGACGTCCCTTTCCAGGCCCTGAAGAAACCGCTCGCGCGCTCGCGCGTGGCGCTCGTCACCACCGCGGCGCCTTATCAGCCCGACAAGGGCGACCAGGGCCCGGGCGCGGCCTACAACGCCGCGGCCAAGTTCTACCGCGTGTACTCAGGTGACACGGGCGCGGACCACGACCTGCGCATCGCGCATGTCGCCATCGACCGCAAGCACACCAGCATGGAGGACAGCGGCACCTGGTTTCCGCTGCCGGCGTTGAGGCGCGCGGCGGTTCAAGGCAGGGTGCAGCTCGCGAAGCGCTTTCACGGCGCGCCGACCAATCGCAGCCAGCAGCACACCATCACCGTGGACTGCCCCGAGATGCTCGCGCGCTGCGTGCAAGACGAGGTGGATGCCGCCATCCTCGTGCCCAATTGTCCGGTCTGCCACCAGAGCGTGAGCCTCATCGCGCGCCATCTCGAAGCGAACGGCATCGCGACCGTCGTGACGGGCTGCGCGCAGGACATCGTCGAGCATTGCGGCGTGCCGCGATTCCTGTTCAGCGATTTTCCGCTCGGCAACAGCGCCGGCCGGCCGCACGACGCGCAATCGCAGGCGCTGACGCTGGAGCTTGCGCTGCGCCTGCTCGAATCGGCCCCGGGACCGCGCACCACGGTGCGCTCGCCGCTGCGCTGGAGCGAGAACGCGGACTGGAAACTCGACTACTGCAATCCCGAGCGCCTCGCCCCCGAGGAGCTCAAGCGCTTGCGCGCCGAGTTTGATCGCGGCAAGGAAACCGCCGGGTCGATACGCGAGACCCTCGCGTAGAGCGGCGGGCATTGGCGGGGCAGGTTGGCGCTGGCGTAACTCGATTGCGCACCATCGCGCCGAAGCGCTTCAACCCGAAGAACGAAGCGCGGCTGCCGGTGCTGCACGCAAAGCGCGGCGAATGGTATTTCTCCGCGCTGTTCTCGAACACGGAGCTCGCGCACGCCGAGCCGATCGGGACTTACCAGTGGTAGCGAATTTCGCGGTCCCGCCGCCGCGTCCGGCCGCCCGCGGCGGACATTCAGCTTCGCGACAGCTCGGGCGTGTACAATCGCGCTCTTTCCCCGCGTCAACCGGTTCACCTCGTGAAGAATCAGGCCGATTCCGCAGCGCTCGCGCCCGGCAGCGCCGTCGTCTCCAACCCGGTTTCGGACGTGTGGGACTACTTCCTGGTCGCGGCGATTTTCGCCGGCATGGTCCTGCTGGCCTGGACGGCGATCTCGACGCCGCTGCTGCAGCCGCTGGTGGACCTCGCGCGCCGCCAGCACTGGAGCGGGCTGTGGGTGCGACCCACGATCATCTGGGTCACGATGGGCTTCGTGCTGCTGTTCCTGCGAACGGTGCTGTGGCTGCTCTACCGGCCGTTCGCGCCGGTCGCCGCGGAAGAAGCGCCCTTCATGACCGTGATCATCCCGGCCTACAACGAGGGCGCGATGGTGGAAAGCGCCATCGCCTCGGTCGCCACCGCGGATTATCCGGGCGGACGCCTCGAGGTCATCGCCATCGACGACGGTAGCAAGGACGACACCTGGCACCATATCGAGCGCGCGGCGCGGCGCTTCCCCGGGCGGGTTACGCCGATCCGGCTCCCGGAGAATCGGGGCAAGCGCGGCGCGCTCGCCGAAGGGTTCCGGCGCGCGCGCGGCGAGATCATCGTTACCGTGGACTCCGACAGCATCGTCGAGCGCCAGACGCTGCTCGCCATCGCCGGGCCGTTCCGCGATTCCCGCATCGGCGCGGTCGCGGGAAAGGTCGCCGTCCACAACCGCCGGGCGAACCTGATTCCGCGCATGCTGCACGTGCGCTTCATCCTGTCGTTCGATTTCCTGCGCAGCGCGCAGTCGGTGTACCGCACCGTGTTCTGCTGCCCGGGCGCGCTCGCCGCGTATCGGACCGCGGTGCTACGCCAGGTGCTCGACGAGTGGGAACGGCAGACGTTCCTCGGCACACCGTGCACATACGGCGAAGACCGCGCGCTGACCAATTTCATCCTCGACGCGGGCTACGACACCGTCTACCAGCGCGCCGCGGTGGTGCACACGCTGGTGCCGGAGACCTACGTCAAGCTGTGCAGGATGTACCTGCGCTGGGACCGAAGCTACATCCGCGAGGAATTCCGCTTCGCGAGGATCGTGTGGAAGCGCCCGCTTGTCTCGCGCGTGCTCGCGTTCTACGAAACCACCGTCACCAACCTGCGCTTTCCTTTGAGTTACGCGGCGATGGCGCTGTGGGCCGTGAACGCATTCAACGACCCGGCGGCCTTCGTGCGAATGCTGCTCGCCATCATGGTCGTCTCCACGCTCTACACGCTCTACTTCCTGCGCAGCGAGCGCTCCTGGGACTTCGTGTTCGGGATCCTGTACGGGTACTTTTCCTTCTTCGCGCTGACCTGGATCTTCCCGTACGCGGCGCTGACGCTGCGCGCGCGGGGCTGGCTGACGCGCTGAAAGCCGCCGGAAACGGGCACGGGAAGTGCGAAGCTGAGCCCCCGAGTTCAATCGCGACCGCGCTGTGCGCGGCCGCTATGAGCTAACCCGGGTTATCCGGACAGTTCAATCTGCGTTCGCCTGTGGTTTTCTCTTGCGAGGAAGGGACTCATGTCCGGAGGGAGCACTGAATCTGGGCCGACGAATTCAGCCCGTCAAGCGGCAGTTCACCTCGTTCTTGTCCATGGAATTGGCGACCGATTGCCGGGCGAGGTGCTGCGTCAGGCCGCCGAGGGTATTCGGGGAACATTCGGGGAACAGAGCGTCCGGATCCAGGGTAAGGCGGCGCCTTCCTACACAACCGAAACGCCGGCAGGCACGATTACCGTTGCCTCCGAGTTTATCGACGCCGGCAAATCCACGATCGCTTTGACTGAGTTTCACTGGGGTGTGGTCACCGGGCTCATCCGCCTGAGCAGGCCGCTCGATGCGATCCGAAACTTCGCCGGCGTCCTGCAGGTGTTGCCGACGCTGGCGCTGAGTTCCGCAAGCCCGGTGGCGGCGAAGCGGTTTGCCCGCGTGATTGGGTGGCTGGAAGCCGCTGCCTGTCTTGTGATGCTCCTGTCCGTGGTATTCGCCGTGGCCGAGGCGATCGTGAATCCCGCTGTCTTCATGGACATCGCCAGATCGGCCGCGCACTCGACTTCGACGACCGGGGCGGATCGGCAGGCGATGCCGCAATTTGTTTGGGTGATGATTGCAGGAATGGGCGTCGTGTACTTGGTGCTGTTCCTGGTATTGCCGTGCCTGCTCGTCGCGTATGCGATCAATGTTTTCAACTCGGAAAAGCGCGGCAGCTACGCACGATTGATCCTGGCGGTCATCGGTGCGACGGGAGTGAACCTCCTTTCGCTCCTCGTGGCCATATTTCTATTTAGTGCTGTTCTGGTGCCGTTCCAGGCCTCTGTCGCAATATCCTCCGATCCTTTGCTGGCAGTGGGAATTATCGGCGGCCTGCTGTTTCTGGTTCTGATCGTGCGGGCGATTGCCGGCGTAGCGGGTCTGGTGAGGGACGTGGCGATCTATCTTGGCCGCGAGACCCAGGGCGAGCCCCTCGAAGTGCAACGCCGGATTCAGGACGAGTTGCTTGCGCTCATCGGGAAGATTCAGCAGGCGTCACCGGGGACGGCAATCGTGCTGGTGTGCCACAGCTTGGGGACAGTGATTGCGACGGATCTGCTTCATCGCGAGGCGACCCGGCCGGGTGGCGCCCGGCTCGAGGTGGATCTGGTGACGGCCGGCTCGCCGCTGCGGAGGATGATCCATCGCATGTTGCCGCAGCGCGCCTTGCCGCCTCTCCAGTTGCGCGCACTGCTAAGAGGCGGCACGCCGGTCGTCGTCAGGAGGTGGTTCAACTGTTTTCGGGTGCTGGACTTCGTCGGGCAGTCGTTGAGCTATTCCTTCTTCTGCTTTACGCGGCTCTTTCGTCAACGGCCGGTCGCAAATGATCCGGTTGCGGGCATCTTTGAGTATCGCCTGGCGCCATGGATCAATCGAAGGCTGGGTCACGGGAACTACTGGGCCGACCCGCGGTTCGTGCGCTTCATTGCAGCGGAAGTGCTCGCGCTCGATTAGGAGATCGGGAAAAGCCCGGGGCGGCTCAGACCGACGTTCTGCCGAAGCGCCGGACGCCAAGGAGTTCGAGGGTCTCAAGCAGGCAGGGCTCGCACTGCTCAAGGATGCGAACGCCTGCCTCGCGGCACCACTCGGGCTTCGTCAGGCTCTTCCTAGCGCTGCGCGAGATACGCCTTTGCCAGTTGCAGCTCGGGTCTCGCGCGATCGGCCTTTTCCGTCAGCGCGATGAATTTCGCGTAATACGTCCTGGCCTTGTCGCGGTCGCCCGAGAGCGCGGCCGCCTGGGCGGCGCCGTACACGCCGCGATAGCGGTTGGGTTCGCGCTGGGCCGACGCTTCGAACGCCTTGAGCGCTTCGGCCGTCTGCTTCGTTTCGAGCAGCATTTCGCCGAGCAGCTCGCGCGCGGGCACCACGGAACTCGGCGTGACGATGTGCTTTTCCATCGAATCCTCGAGATCCGCCGCCGCGCGCATCGACTTGAGCGCGTCGGCCTGCGCGCCTTGTGCCAGAGCGGCCCAGGCGTTCACGGCGAGCCGCTGGACCTCCACCTGGTTCGACCAGTAGGTGTTCTTCTGCTGCACGAGCCCGTCGCGCAACTCTCCGAGCCGCGACTCTTCCTTGCGCGCCGACGCCGCATCGCCGCTGCGGGCATAGCCGATGCCGCGCGCGAAGTGGGTGATGGCATCAGGAAACAGGAACGGGGTCGTGCGCGGCTGCAGCGCGATCGCCTCCGCCCAGGCGCGGCGCTCCATTGCATATCGCGCCGGCATCGCCGCGAGCGCATAGTGGCCGATGAAGATCGCCGGGTTGACTTTGATCGAGGCGCTTTCGGCGACCACACGCTTCGCCTCGGCGTCTTCTCCGAGCTGGAGATAAGCGTGGACCAGATAGTCCATGGCATGCGCTTGCTCCTGCCCGTTGTTTTCCGCCTTGGCGGCAGCGGCTGAACGCAGGTTGGTATCGATCGAGTCCTGCCACATGCCGCGCCGCGTGAAGATGTGCGAAGGCATGTGCAGGGCATGCGGGTGATTCGGCGCGATCTGGGCATAGAGGCGTGCCGCAGGAAGTCCGCGCTCGGCGATCGGCGGATAGTCGTAGCTGTGGATCAGGTAGTGCGCCACGCCCGGATGCTCGGGTTGCTGCTTGAGCACCTTCTCCAGGATCGCGGCCGCCTTGAGCTGGTTGGCGTAGGTCTTGTCGGTGAGCTGCGCGGTCATGTCGAGCGACAGGGCATAAAAAATCGCCGCTTCCGTATCCTCGGGATAACGCTGCGCCAGCGCTTCCATCGCCTTCTCGTAGGCGAGACGGCGGGCGCGGAATTCGATCTTGTCGGCGTCCCTGTAGATCAGGTCGATGGCGGCGAGGTAATCGCGCTCGCGCTGCGTCCTAGCGCCGATCGCTTTGGCCCGGTCGAGCCCTGTCAGCGCGTCCTTGGTCGCGTTGGCGTTCGGTTCCTGACCGGTGAGCGGATTCTGCTGCACGGCCATCGCGATTCCCCAATAGGCGATCGCGCAGTCCGGATCCTGGCGCGCCACGTCGATGAAGCCTTCGATGGCGTCCTTGGCCCAGAACGAGTGCAGCAGTGTCATGGCGCGGTCGAATTGCTTCTCGACCGCGGGGCTACACGAGGTGGGAAAGTGCACTTTGCCGAGCTGCTCCGGCGGAGTGCGCGCCGGGCCCGGCTGCGCCATTGCGCCTTGCATGCCGAAGAACGCCGCAAGACCTGCCATAACGAGCGTGTTCGCTGTCTTCATGGTGTGATTCTCCGCAGGATTCGGGCCGCGCCACCCTTATGGGGTCTGGATTGCCGCGGCGATGCGCGCCCCCGGGTTTCGCCGCGCGCTAGTGTCGCAACTTCCTCGAGTGGAATAAATATCGCAATCGGCAATAGACTGTTGCGGAAATCGGAGTAATAATTCCTGTCGTGGACAAGCTTCTGGCCATGACGACCTTCGTGTGTATCGTGGACAAGGGAAGCCTGACCGCGGCCGCGAACGCCCTCGATACGTCCCTGCCGACCGTGGTCCGGACCCTGGCGGCGCTCGAGCGCGAGCTGGGCGTGTCGCTGCTGAACCGCACCACGCGCCGCATCCATTTGACCGACGCCGGGGCTCGCTATCTCGAGCGCTGTCGCGTCATTCTTTCCGAGGTGCAGGACGCCGAGGCGAAATTGAGCTCCAGCCAGGCCGAGCCGCAGGGCAGGCTGGCGGTGACCGCGTCGGTGCTGTTCGGCCGGCGCTACGTCGCGCCGATCGTGAGCGAATTCATCCGGCGGCATAAGGACGTCAACGTCGACATGCTGTTCGTCGATCGCGTCGTGAACGCGGTCGAGGAAGGCCTGGATGTCGCCGTCCGGATCGGACATCTGCGGGATTCCTCGCTGGTGGCGATCAGGATCGGCGAGGTTCGCCGCGTGGTCTGCGCGAGCCCGCAATACCTGCGCCGCCACGGCGTCCCGCGCACGCCGGAGGAGGTCCGGGCGCATTTGTGCGTCAGACACATGGGCCTGTCGCCGCGAAACGAATGGAACTTCCGCATCGGCCGGCGCGCCGTGAGCATTCCGATCACCTGTGCGCTGGTCAGCAATGAGATCGACAGCACGCTGAACGCGTGCGTGAACGGCCTGGGCCTGGGGATGTTCCTGTCGTATCAGACCGCGCCGTACCGGAAGTCGAACAAGATCCGCTACGTCCTGGAAGAGTTTGAAACCGAACCGGTGCCGGTGCAGGTCGTCTATCCGCAAACCCGGCGGCTGTCGACCACCGTGCGCGCCTTTGTCGACGAGTGCGTCAGAAAGCTTCGACTGGTGAGACTGGACTGATCCGAAACGCGTTAAGCAGAGGTACGCGCGATACGGTGCCGTTGCATCCGATCCCTACCGCTGTCGGCGATCCGCGCGAATCATCTCCGCCCCGCGCTCGGCGATCATGATGGTCGGCGAGTTGGTGTTGCCGGAGGTGATGGTCGGCATGATCGAGGCATCGACCACGCGCAGCCCGCCCAGGCCGCGCACGCGCAGCCGCGAGTCGACAACGGCGAGCGGGTCGTTCTCCGCGCCGACCTTGCAGGTGCCCACCGGGTGGAAGATGGTGGTGCCGATGTCGCCGGCGGCGTGGGCGAGTTCCTCTTCCGACTGGAGCTTCGGCCCGGGGAGAAACTCCTCCGGGGCGTAGCGAGCGAGCGCCGGTTGCGCGGCGATGCGGCGCGTGAGGCGCAGCGCCTCGGCTGCCACCGCGCGGTCCTCGGGCGTCGACAGATAGCGCGGGTTGATCGCCGGCGCCGCGCGCGGATCGGAGGACTGGATGCGCACGTAGCCGCGCGCAGTCGGGCGCAGGTTGCACACGCTGGCGGTGAACGCCGGGAAGGGGTGCAGCGGTTCGCCGAACTTGTCGAGCGACAGCGGCTGCACGTGGTATTCGAGATTGGGCGTCGCGTGTCCGGGCGCGCTGCGCGTGAAGCCGCCCAGCTGGCTCGGCGCCATGGTGAGCGGCCCGGTGCGAAACAGCGCGTATTCGAGCGCCATCGCCGCCTTGCCGAGCAGGCTGTTGGCGCGCTGGTTGAGGGTGACGACGTTTTGCACCTTGAACGCCATGCGCAGTTGCAGGTGGTCCTGCAGGTTCTCGCCCACGCCTGCGAGCGCGTGCTTGACTTCGATGCCGTGTCCTTTGAGCAGCGCCGCCGGACCGACGCCCGAGAGCTGCAGCAACTGGGGCGAGCCGATCGCGCCGGCGGCGAGAATGGTCTCGATCCGCGCCGCGGCGAAACTCTGCTTGCCGCCGCGAGAGTACTCGATGCCGGCGCAACGCTTGCCCTCGAAGCGCAGGCGCTGCGCGAGCGCATCGGTGACCACGGTCAGATTCGGACGCTGCATCGCCGGGCGCAGGAACGCCTTCGACGCGCTCCAGCGCAGACCGCGCTTCTGGTTGACGAGAAAGTACCCGCAGCCCTCGTTGTCGCCGCGATTGAAATCCTCCGTCTTCGGGATCCCCGCCTGCGCCATCGCCTCGCGGCAGGCATCGAGGATTTCCCAGGACAGCCGCTGCCGCTCGACGCGCCATTCGCCGCCGGAGCCGTGCGCGGCGTCCGCGCCGGCGAAGTAGTCCTCGCTTTGGCGGAAAACCGGCAGCACGGCATTCCATGCCCAGGAGGCATCGCCCGTGAGACGCGCCCACTCGTCGTAGTCGCGCGCCTGGCCGCGCATGTAGACCATGGCGTTGATCGACGAGCAGCCGCCCAGCACCTTGCCGCGCGCGTACAGGATCGAGCGGCCGTTCAGGCCCGGATCGGGCTCGGTGCGGTAGCACCAGTCGGTGCGCGGGTTGCCGATGCAGTAGAGATAGCCGACCGGGATGTGGATCCAGATCCAGTCGTCGCGCCCGCCCGCTTCGAGCAGCAGCACGCGCACCCCGGGATCGGCCGAGAGGCGGTTGGCGAGCACGCAGCCTGCGGTGCCGGCGCCGACCACGATGTAGTCGAAGGTTTCAGGTTCCATGATTTGCTTTCCGCTGGACGGGGAGGCGCCGGCCGGATCATAAACTCCCACCCGATGGATGGGGGCAGAGTCGGATTTCCGGATTTCAGGAAAGCTGCTCCGAGCCGACCCGGGGACGGCCGCTATTGTATGCCCGTGCGCAAACCCCATCCGGTCTGCGCCGCGGCGCGAACGCCCGCGCCTATTTGGTCTAGACTTCGCGTGGTCCCGCCCATGCCTGCCCCTTCGCAGCAGATCCGCTTCTGCACCAGCGCCGACGGCGTGCGCATCGCCTATGCCACCTCGGGCACGGGGCCGCCGCTCGTCAAGGTCGGCACCTGGATGACCCACGTCGAGCTCGACTGGGAAAGCTCGCTCTGGCGCCCCTGGCTGAGGGAGCTTTCGCGGGACCATACGTTCCTGCGCTACGATGCGCGCGGCTGCGGGCTCTCGGATCGCGACGTTGCGGAGCTGTCGCTCGAGGCCTGGGTGCGCGATCTTGAGACGGTGGTCGATGCGGCGGGCGTCGAGCGCTTTCCCCTGCTCGGGCTTTCGCAGGGCGGGGCGATCGCCATCGCCTATGCCGCGCGCCACCCCGAGCGGGTCAGCCACCTGATCCTGCACAGCGCGTTTGCCCGGGGACGCCTGCGGCGCAATCCGTCGCCGCAGGAACGCGAGGATGCCGAGATGCACATCAAGCTCGCCGAGCTGGGCTGGGGCAAGGACGATCCGGCTTATCGCCAGTTCTTCACCACGCAGTTCATCCCCGACGCCAGCCCGGAGCAGCAGCGCTGGTGGAACGAGCTGGAGCAGGCGACGATTTCGCCCGCGAACGCAGCGCGGTTCATGCGGGCATTCAACGACGTGGATGTCACGGAGCTCGCCCGCCGTGTGTCCTGCCCGACGCTGGTGTCGCACTCGAAGTCGGACGCGCGCATCCCGCTCGAGGAAGGTCGCCTGATCGCGAGCCTCATTCCCGGGGCGCGTTTCGTCCCGCTCGAGAGCCGCAACCACGTCCTGCTGGAGCACGAGCCCGCCTGGGCGCGCTGGCTCGAAGAGGTGCGCGCGTTCCTGCCCGCGGCGACTCGGGGCGGCGAGCCGTTCTCGGGGCTGACGCCGCGCGAGGCCGAGCTCGTCGAGCTGATCGCGCAAGGCTTGGACAACACCCAGATCGCCGCGCGGCTCGAGTTGAGCGACAAGACCGTGCGCAATCACATCACCAGCATCTTCGCCAAGCTCGGCGTCGAGAACCGCTCGCGCGCCATCGTCCTCGCGCGCGAGGCCGGCTTCGGCCAGAAAGCACCCTGAGCCGCCTTCTGGGACTGCCGTCCCAGGCAATTCGGTCCGAAAAGGGCGGTCTCTTCGGGCGCCTGGGGCGCAGGTCTCATGACGCGCAGCTTCCGTCTCCCCACAATGGGGTCCGTAGGCAATTGAATAGGAGACGGATCATGAACGGGAATCTCGGACGGGACGAAACGGCAGCGCCCAACGGCAGCCTGCTGCGGCTGGGCGAAGAGCGCGAGATCGCGATTTACCAGCGCGACGGCGTCGCGTGGGTTGCGGATTTCAGGGGCGGGTGCGCCGAGCTCTTCACGGCGGGTGAGTGGTTCGCACTCAATGGCCGCGGAAGCGCTCTGCGCCGCATGGGGCTCGATTCCATCGTGCCGCTGCCCGCGCGCCTGATCGAGAGGATCGAGCGGCTGCATGGCGCAGAAGGCCGGGTGCCGCTGGCCGTTCTGCTAGCCCGGCTTCGAGATCGCCTGGCGAGATTTTCCCGCGAGCTTTCATGCCGCGCACCGGCGGGCGCGCTCAGCCCGCGCATGCAACGCACCTAAATCAACCGGGAAGGATCGGCCATGTTCGCGCGCGCATTCGTCTTTTTGTACGGCCTTGCAAGCTACGCGGTATTTCTCGTGTCGTTTCTGTACGCCATCGGCTTCGTCGGCAACCTGCTGGTGCCGAAATCGATCGACACGGGCGGCGCGGGAACGGCGACCGGAGCGCTCATCGTCGATGCGCTCCTGCTCGGCCTGTTCGCGATCCAGCACAGCGTGATGGCGCGGCCCGCGTTCAAGCGCTGGTGGACGAAAATCATTCCGCGCGAGTGCGAGCGCAGCACCTACGTGCTGCTCTCGAGCCTGCTGCTGGGCCTGCTTTTCTGGCTGTGGCAGCCGCTTCCCGGTCAAATCTGGAAGGTGACCGGCGACGCCGGCCGCAACGTCCTGACGGGCGTGTTCTGGCTCGGCTGGCTGATCGTCCTTTTCTCGACCTTCCTGATCAACCATTTCAATCTGTTCGGCCTGCAGCAGGTGTTCGCGGCGCTGCGCAACCGCGACGTGCCGGACGTTGAGTTCAGGACGCCCCTGCTCTACAAGCTCGTGCGCCATCCCATCATGCTCGGCTTCCTGCTCGCGTTCTGGGGGACGCCCGACATGACGGCGGGCCACCTGCTGTTCGCGGTCATGACGACCGGCTACATCCTGGTCGCGCTGCAGCTCGAGGAGCGCGATCTGATCAAACTCTTCGGCATGGCTTACCAGGAATATCGCAGGCGCGTGCCGATGATCGTGCCGTTCCTGCCCAAGCGCTGATCGGGGATTTGTCCCGCGCGGGCTCGGCTACGCGGCGGCCTCCACGTGCTGCAGCACGACGGTATCGGGCGGCGGGAAGCCGTTGAACGACGTCGCATACGCGGTGGTATAGGCGCCCGCGTTGGGGACGTAGACGAAGTCGCCGGCGGCGAGGTCCGCGGGCAGCATCCGGTCCCGCGCCACCACGTCCACCGAGTCGCAGGTGGGGCCGGCGACGGTGCAGGGGATCGCGGCGCCGCGCCGCTCGGAGCGGATTTCGTATTCGAGTCCCTCGAGCGCTTCCATCAGCCCGTGGAAGATGCCGGTGTCGAGGTACACCCAGCGCGTGCCGTGGCGCACCGCAGTGCCGATCACCCGGCTGACGAGCCAGGCGCAGTCGCTGATCAGGTAGCGCCCCGGCTCGGCCATCACGCGGATCCCGGCGGGCAGGTCGGCGATCGCGGCGTTGACGGTCGCGCCGATCGCCTCGATGGAAGGGATCGGCTTGGTGTGGCGCACCGGATAGCCGCCGCCGATGTTGAGCAGGCGCGGCGCGAGGCCGCTCCTGCGCATCAGCTCGAACGCGAGCTTCGCGTTCTCGACGCCGATGCGCCAGTTTTCCAGGTTGCGGCATTGCGATCCCACGTGAAACGAGACGCCGGCGAGATCGGCGCGCAGCTTCACCGCTTCGCGAACGAGCGCGGAGGCCTCCGGCAGCGACGCGCCGAACTTGCCGGTGAGCGGCCAGTCGCTGCCGATGTTCTGCGTCTCGATGCGCATGCACAAGCGCGCGTCGGGCTTGACGGCCATGATCTTGTGCAGTTCGTCCAGGCAGTCGACGACGAACCAGCCGACGCCGGCGCGCGCGGCGGCCTCGACATGCTCGCGCGGCTTGATCGGATTGTTGTAGTGGACCTCCACCGCCGCCGCCCCGAGCGACAGCAGCTCCTCGAGCTCGCCGAGCGAGGCGACTTCGAAGGAGGCGTTTTCCTCCAGCATGACTTTCAGGACGTCCGCATGCGGATTGGCCTTGACCGCGTAGTGGATGCGCACGCGCGGCATCGCTTCGCGGAAGCGCCGGATCTTGTTGCGTATGAGCTCCAGATCGAGCAGCAGGAAAGGCGTGCGGTGATGGTTGTGCCTGACCGCCGCCCGGACGGTGTCGAACGGCAGCGGCACTTCGTCGCGTGTTTCGTAAATCGGAGTGGTGATGTCGAGCACGTTCTTCCCCTGATCTGCAACTCGCCGGCCGACTGCGCCTGGAACCGGTTGCAAAAATGACCGGGACAGACTGTCAGTTTCTTTCGTCGCGGCGCGATCGGCTTGATCTGGATCAAGCCGCGGGCGGATGGGTCGTCTAGCCTGTGCTCGGATGGCCTCTTTGCGGGCGGGAAGTCCTCTGGAAGGAGTGCAGCGATGATTCTCAGCTCGAGCGCATTCGGTCACAACGGAACGATCCCGAAGACGTACACCTGCGACGGCAGAGACACTTCGCCGCCGCTTTCCTGGTCCGGCGTTCCCGCCGAGGCGAAAAGCCTCGTCCTGATCGTCGACGACCCGGATGCGCCGGACCCGGCCGCGCCGAAGACGACATGGGTGCACTGGGTGCTCTACAACATTCCGCCTTCCGCGAGCAGCTTGCCCGCAGGCGCGAAAAATCTTCCCGCCGGCGCCCAGCAGGGAGCGAACGACTGGCACCGCCTCGGATACGGCGGCCCGTGTCCACCGGTCGGGCGGCACCGCTACTTTCACAAACTCTACGCGCTGGACACGGTTATCCAGGGCTTGAGCAGGCCGACGAAGGGCGCGATCGAGCTGGCCATGAAAGGCCATATCGTTGCGCGCGCCGAGCTGATCGGAACCTACCAGCGGTGATGGCGCCCGCGGCCCCGGCGCCTTGTTGCCCGGGGAAGAGGGTCGGGCAGTTCTCGATGATGAGCTCGGGGGGGGCTCGAGCACGGAGAAGTCGATCCACGCGCCGGCCCTGGCGACGCCGATGCGCCCGGCGAAAAGCCGAACGCCCTCGGGGGCGACGCCGCGCCGGGCTCAGTGCAGCGTAACGCCTGCGCCGGAAGGGCGGGGCTCCGACCCGACCAGGCCCGCCAGCTCCCAGTCGCCGGACGCGGTGTCGTGCCGCAGCACGAAGGTGCGGCCGTCGTCGGCTTTCACCTTGAAGTAGCGGTGCTGCGGCGCAAGCCAGCGATCGAGGATCTCGGCGATCGCGAAGCGGCGCTCGCCCAGCGTAAAGGCCCGCGGCTCCTCTTCACCGCGGTAGCCTGCGTAACATTCAACGCGGATTTTCATTTGCGGGTTGCGCGGCCGGCGCCGGCCCGCTCAACCGGACGGCGTCTCGTACTTTTCCACGCTGTCCACCTTCGGCTCGTCGCGCTGGGGATGCTGCTTGACGATCCGCTTCATCCGCTCGTCCTTCACTTTGCTGCGTCCGTGGCCCTCCTGGATCTCCGCTTCGGGCGGCGCGGGTTCGGGGCGTTTCTCTTTCGGAGTCATCGCGGTGCCTCCTGTTCGTCGACTGAAAGGCTCGCGCCGGCACTGACACACCGGCGTCACTGCAGGATCATCCTCCTGTCCTGCGATCGCCATTTGCGCAAGATCAAATCTTCGCGAGGAGCGGCTGCGGAGGTCGCGTCGCTCACCAGACGGGACAACGGCCTGCGACGACCTCCCGCCACAGCCCGGCTGCGCCTTCGAGGTGCGCGCGGGCGATTCCCGCCGCGCGCGCCGCGACGCTATCGATCGCTCCGGGATCGGCGAGGCGCAGCCTGACGTCCGCGACCTGCGGCTCGCAGATCGGCCGGCCGATCTGGCTCAGCAGATAGCAGTAGGCTTCCTCGATGCCCGCGATTTCGGTCACCAGCGCGCGGGCGATCCGGTCGGCGAGCAGGTTGTAGAGCTTGCCGGTGTGTGTCACCGGGTTCTTGCCCGCCGCGGCCTCCAGGCTCATCGGGCGGTAGGGCGTGATCAGGCCGTTGATGCGGTTGCCGCGGCCTACCTGACCGTCGTCGCCCGCCTCCGCTGACAGACCGGTCACCGTCAGATAGATGCTTGCGGAAGTGTCCCCGTCGGCCGTGTTGACTTCGACCTCGACCGCGCCGCCGGCCGCCTCGCCGGCTGCCTCCGCCGCGAGCGCGCGCACGCGTGCCTTCTTCGCGAAATAGTCGGCGAGGTCCGAGACGTGGCGGCCGACAAGCGCGCATGCGACGGTGATCCGCAGCGCCTCGCCGCTGCGTACTCCCATTACCTTGATGTCCTCGCCGATCTCCGGGCAGGCGCGCTGGGTGTCCGCCGCGTTGAGGCGGCGTTCGACCGCGAGCACGGCGCGCTCCAGCCCGTCGAGCGGCGCGAAGGCGGCGCCATACGAGGTGTCGTTGGCGAGCGGGGCTTCGGCCTCGCCGCGTCGGACGAACAGCGCGGCGAGGTCGGACGAGGTCTCGCGGATGCGTGGAATGATGCGCACGTCGCGCAGCGGGTCGAGATTGCGCAGATGCTCTGCGAGCCACTTGCGGCTGAGCTCGATCGCCAGCTCTTCCACCGGGATCGTGACGCCGCGAAAGCGCCGGGTCGCCCGCCCGGCGAGGTAGATCTCGATCGGCTCGAGCAACTTGCCGGCGCCGAAAGCGGGCTCTGCGGCGCCGCCCAGGAGCAGGGCCTTGTCCACGTTGTGGTGCAGGATCACGCCGAAGCGTTCGAGACAGAAGCGCGAAAACCCGATGCTCAGATTCTCGGCCAGCGCGTCGCAGATCGTATCGGGATGGCCGCGACCCTTGCGCTCCGCGATCTCGAGCGGCAGCGCCTTGGGCGGCGGCGAGGCGAGGGCGGTAACGCTGACTTGCATCATGTGTCGGGCCGTGGGGTAGCGCCGGAGGCGTGACCGCTATTGCAGCATCCGGTCGCGCGGGCGCTTTGATCTCCGTCAACCACGCCGGCGATTGCGCGGCGCGCGTCAGCGGAAGCGCCGGATGAAGCCGGCTTCACGGGTTTGCCTTCCGGCTCTCGGACGCGGCAAAGTCCGGCCGCAGGCGGAAGGTTGCGCGGCAGCCCGGCCACGCGGCAAATCCGGCGGCATCCGGCGGCAAGCGTTCGTGGACGCCGATCACGAGCGCTCCTCCGGGGAGCAGCCGGCCGGCGATGCGACGGAGCGCGGCGTTTGCAAGATCGGCGCCGAAATAGGTCAACGCGAGATTGCGGCAAAAAATGAGGTCGAAGGCGCGCTGTGGCGGCTCCGCGAGCAGGTCCCGGCGCTCGAACTCGACTTCGCGGCGGAATTGCCCGCGCACGCAGAAGAGCTCGCCGCGCCGCTCGAACGCCCGCTCGCGCCACGCCGCGGGCAGCTCTTTCAGGCTGCTCGCCTTGTAGCACCCGGCCTGTGCGCGCTCCAGCAGCGTCGCGTCGATGTCGGTGCCGAGCACGCGAAATCCGAGCGCTGCGAACCGCGGCTGCAGCGCGAGCTGCCACTGGATCGCGAGCGTGTAAGCCTCCTCGCCGGAGGCGCAGCCGGCGCTCCAGCATTCGAGCCGCGTCGCGCCGCGCTCGAGCGCCGCTTCGGCGAGCGCGGGCAGGACAGCGGTCGCGAGGCAGTCGAACACGCCGCGGTCGCGGTAAAAACGCGAAATCGGGATGGTGCAGAGCGCCGCGAGCGCGTCCCATTCGCGCGCATGCGCTTCGAGGTGCCGGCGATAAGCGGAGGCGTCCGGCAGGCCCAGTTCTCTTGCCCGGCGGTCGATGCGCTTGCATACCTGGCCCCGGACCTTGCGGAAGCCCGGCCAGTGCAGGCCGAGCCGCGGCAACGCCCGTTGGAGGAACGCGACACAATCGGCATCCTTCATGCTCCGGGCCCCCGGAAACCATGCCCATTCTCGCTCAGGGGCGGGATGTCTTCTTGACGCTGATCAAACCGCGCTCCGCGGCGCGGGTCGAAAATAACGCTTTGCGATCGTGGCAACCCCCATGGCTTCGCCCGTATTGGACATTCCCGGCGCCCGCGAGGCGGTCGAGCGCGTGCTCGAGGAGCTGGGTCTGCGCGCGTTCGTCTACACGGTCGAGCCGAAAGAGACCGGCTGGGAGCTGCGCGTGGAGTGCGCCGTTGCGGAAGGCTGGCAAGCGATCACCTTGCCGGTGAATCCGGACGAGCTGGTCGCAAGCCTCAGCGACGCGGGCGCGCGCGCGAAGCTGCACGCGTCGTGGGATTCGCATTTTCGCGAGTGCGTGAGGCACGGAGCGCCTCCTGCGAGGACTGCACGCTAGGAGCGCTTGCGGGATCAAAGCCTGCCGGCGTCGATCTGTTGGATGAATTGGACTACTTGTTCCAGGAATCCCGCAGCGTCACGGCGCGGTTGAATACCGGCGCGCCGGGGTTCGAGTCCACACGGTCGGCAAGGAAATAGCCGTGGCGCTCGAACTGGAAAGTTTCTTCCGCCTTCGCTTCCCGTAGCGCCGGCTCGAGTTGCGCGGTGATGACTTTCTTCGAATCCGGATTCAGGTCGGCGAGCCAATCACCCTCACCCTGGCCTTCTCCCGCAAGCGGGAGAAGGGATGATTTTTGTTCGGGAGGGGAGGAACGGCCGGGATGGGGGACTTTGAACAGGCGGTCGTAGAGGCGCACTTCCGCCGCATACGCGTGCTTCGCGCTCACCCAGTGGATGTTGCCCTTCACCTTGACCTGGTCCGCGCCGGGCGTGCCCGACTTCGTGTCCGGGTCGTAGGCGCAGCGCACCGCGGCGATGTTGCCGCTCGCGTCCTTGTCGCAGCCGGTGCACGCGACGACGTAGCCGTAGCGCAGGCGCACCTTGTTGCCGGGGAAGAGGCGGAAGTAGCCCTTTGCCGGCGTCTCCATGAAATCCTCGCGCTCGATCCACAGCTCGCGCGAGAACGGCAGCGCGCGCTTGCCCCATTCCGGTTTCTGCGGGTGGTTGGGCGCGTGGCATTCCTCTTCCTTGCCCGCCGGGTAGTTCTCGATGATGAGCTTCAGCGGATCGAGCACGGCGATCCTGCGCGGCGCGACTTCGTTCAGGTGCTCGCGCATGCAGTCTTCGAGGATCGAGAACTCGATCCACGAGTCGGCCTTGGCGACGCCGATCCTCTCGGCGAAGAGGCGAAAGCCCTCGGGCGTGAAGCCGCGCCGGCGCGCGCCGACGAGGGTCGGCATTCTCGGGTCGTCCCAGCCGTCCACGTGTTTGCCTTCGACCAGCTGGATCAGCTTTCTCTTCGACAGCACGACGTAGGTGAGGTTGAGGCGCGCGAACTCGATCTGCTGCGGCAGCGGCCGCTGCAGGAGATTGGCTTCGGCGAGGCGCTCGTTGAACCATTCGTAGAGCGGCCGGTGGTCCTCGAACTCGAGCGTGCAGATCGAGTGCGTGATGTTCTCGAGCGCGTCCGAGACGCCGTGGGCCCAGTCGTAGGTGGGGTAGATGCACCAGGCGTCGCCGCTGCGGTGGTGCGCCGCGTGGCGGATGCGGTACATGGCGGGATCGCGCAGGTTGATGTTGCCGCTCGCCATGTCGATCTTCGCGCGCAGCACGTGCGCGCCGTCGGCGTGCCTGCCCGCGCGCATCTCGCGCAGGAGCTCGAGGCTTTCCCCGGGCGAGCGCTCGCGGAAGGGGCTGTGCCTGCCGGCCTGCGTCAGCGTGCCGCGGTGCGCGCGCATTTCCTCGGCGGTGAGGCTGTCGACGTAGGCGTGGCCGCGGCGGACGAGCTCCTCGGCGAATCCGTAGAGAAAGCCGAAGTAGTCCGAGGCGTAGTACTCGTTCGTTCCCCACCCGAAGCCGAGCCACTTCACCGCGTCGCGGATGGAATCGACGTATTCCTGCTCTTCCCGGGTCGGGTTGGTGTCATCGAACCTCAGGTGGCAGACGCCGCCGAAGTCGCGCGCCAGGCCGAAGTTGAGGCAGATCGATTTCGCGTGGCCGTAGTGCAGGTAACCGTTCGGCTCCGGCGGAAAGCGCGTGCGGATTTTCGCCGGGTCGGCGCTCGCGCCCGCATGCGCCTGCGCCGGGCCGGGCTTGCCGCCCCACGCGCGCGACGCATACTTGCCCGCGGCGAGGTCGTGCTCGACGATCTGGCGGATGAAGTTCGAGGTCGAGGCTTCGGCGGGTTTTTTGGGGGTGGGGGCGCTGGACACGGGGGAGGGGTGACGGGATTGAACGCTCGCGGATTTTACTCCAGCCGGTTTTCATCCAGGCGAGGCGCGGGCGGGGAGGGCGGGTTTTCGTACGCCCGCACGCAGTTGCGCCCGGCGGCCTTGGCGGCGTAGAGCATTTTGTCCGCGGCGGCAAAAAGCGCCTCGGGGGTCTTGTGCGGCAGTTGCGCCATCGAGGCCACGCCGATGCTGACCGTGACGTCGGTCTCCCCGGGCTTGCGCTCGGCGACCGTCTGCCGGGTCCTTTCGGCGATCTGCAGCGCATCCGTCGAATTGGTTCTGGGAAGGAGGGCGACGAATTCCTCGCCGCCGTAGCGGAAGGCCGAATCGGTATCGCGCAGCGTCGCGCGCACCGCGGCGGCAAATTCGACCAGGACCCTGTCCCCCCTCGCGTGCCCGTGGGCGTCGTTGATGCGCTTGAAGTGGTCCAGGTCGCAAAACATCAGGGAGAGGTCGTCGCCGTAGCGTAGCGCGCGCCGCACCTCGTCGGCCAGCGACAGATCGAAGCTGCGCCGGTTGCCCAGGCCGGTAAGCGCATCGGTGACCGCAACCTCGCGCAGCTCCTGCTCGAGCTGCCGGGTGCGGCCGAGCGCCGCCGAAATCCTGCGGTTCTTGACGACGAGGATCGTCGCGATGACGAGGAACGTGGCGAGGGCAAAGGCGCCCAGCGCGCCCAGGAGCTGGTCCCTGGAGTATTCCGGTCCGGGGACGTCCATCCGGTTGCGCATGATGCGACTCAGCCCTTCCTCCCCGAGAGCGTCCAGACCCTTGTCGAGGATGACGGCGAGCTCGGGCCAGTCCGCACGCACGCCGAACGCAAGCTTGGCCACGTACGGTATGGTGAATTGCATGCGCAGGTTGTCGATGTCCTGCGCCCGGACCGTGTAGCTGACCGTGGCGATGGCGCTCGCGAGCGCGTCGATGTCCCCGAGCGAAAGCGCCACGACGCCGTCCACGCCGCTCGCCACCGGGACGAGCACGATCTCCGGATAATCCTGCCGCAGCCGCTGGAACAGCACGATGCCGCGGCTGACCCCGACCCGCATGCCCTTGAGATCCGCCAGGCTGCCGTAAAACGGCGCGTCGATGCGCGTGAACAATCCCGTGTCCAGCGCCAGGATCGGGCGGGTAAAACGCATGAGCTTTTCGCGCTCGGGCGTGGGCGCGAGAGACGACACGATATCGACGTCGCCCCGGGCGACGAACGGCTCCACCTCCGGCCAGGCAATCCCCGGCCGGAACTCGAAACGCACCCCGAGCATTTGTCCCAGCTCGGCCAGCAGGTCCGCGTCGAAGCCTTCGTGGCCGGCGTCGGTGACGATGCTGAAGGGGGGCGCGTTCGGGTCGGTGGCGTAACGGATGACCGGGTGCTCGCGCAGCCATTGACGCTCGGCATCGGTGAGCACGAGCGGCGCTGCGTGCGCAACGCGCGGGCCGAGCGCGGCGGCCAGCGCCAGCGCGAGAAGCAGGAGCGCGGCCATGATCGAGGCTTCGGGGCGCTTCATGGCGGCGGGGGCGGGTGTCGCGCTATCTATATAAGCGTGTTCTGTTGCGCGATCTTACTCCACCGCTTCGCTTGCCCTTTTGACACGGGAGTGAAAATCTCCCGGCGCGGCTCAGGCCAGGCCGGGGACCGACCGCTTGCTCGCAACACCAGCGATCGAACTTGCCGGACCCGGGGTAGCCTGTGTTAGCATTTGCCGAAACGAGAACGAGAAGCAGAGGCGCCCATGCGGCCTTGACGGCCGCGCATATTTTGGGCGATTCAGCCGGGTTTTATGAGCGCAGGGGGGGTCTGCCGCCGTGAAGCGATTGGGTGAACTGGATGATCCGCGCCGCCGCATTCTGATCCAGGCGCTGGCGGCGGGGTTTTTCTCTTCGGCCGGAGGCGCGGCCGCGCAGAGCATCTTCGGCTCGGCGCCCGCGAAACTTCCCTTCGGGCAATCGATCTATCGCATGTCGGGGCGCGTGCTGGTCAACAGCGAGCCGGCAACGCTCCGGACGCGGATCAACCCCGGCGATACGGTGGAGACGGCGGGCGATGGAGAAGTCATCTTCGTCGTCGGCGAGAACGCGTTCATCCTGCGCGGCGGAAGCCGCGTGGTGATCGACATCCCGCCGCGCAATTCGGTACTTGCGTCCGCGCTGCGGCTCATAACCGGCAAGTTGTTGTCGGTGTTCGCGAAGGGAAGACCGACCCGGATCGTCACCGCGACGGCCACCATCGGGATCCGCGGCACCGGCGTGTACGCGGAGACCGATCCGGAGCAGACCTACTTCTGCACCTGCTACGGGGTCGCCGACATCGCAGCCATCAACGATCCCCAGAGCACGGAAACGGTGGCGGCGACGCACCACAACAGGCCGCTCTACATTCTGGCGAAGGGCACATCGGGCGGAATCATCCGCCCCGCGCCCTTCATCAATCACACCGACCCGGAGTTGATGCTGATCGAATCCCTGGTCGGCCGCACGCCTCCGTTCGTCTTCCCGATGGACATCTACAATGCGCCGCGGCGGGACTATTGAG
>JBARMB010000035.1:0-50876 GCA_049802235.1 Burkholderiales bacterium
GGTGCGGATGAACAGGGGATCGTCGAACGCCTTGCGCAGTCGCGCCAGCGCGGCGCTCACCGCAGGCTGGCTCATGCCGAGCCGCGTCGCGGTTCGGCTCACGTGGCGCTCCTCGTACAACGCTACTACAATCGGCAGCAGGTTGAGATCGAGCCGATGGTTCATTTGCGCCCCTCCTTTTCTCGATCTGAAAAGCGAATATTGATTATTAGCTGAATTCTATTGAATTATGGAACAGCTGTGCTACCGTTTCGCAGGGCATCAATCCGACTCACGTTTCGCTACAGTCAGGAGGGACTATGCGAAAGCCTGCACGTTTTTCTTTGATTCTGGTTCTGCTTGGTTCCGCTGTGTTCGGAGCAGCCGCATCGGCGCACACGCCGCCGCCGCCCGTCAGTTGCATCGAGCTTGCAACCGATCCGGCGAACGGGCTCGCCGGTGATCCGGACGTGAAGTCCGTGAACAGCCAGATCATCACGGCGGCCGGAGCGAACGTGGCCTACTGCCAGGTCAACATCCTGTTCGGCACTAACCCCAACCAGAACATCAACATCCGCGTCGGCCTGCCGCTCAACGCGAGAGACGGCGGGACGGGCGGGGTGCAGGGCGCCTGGAACGGCCGGACCCAGGGAATCGGAGGCGGCGGCTGCGCGGGAAGCCTGGCCGTCAACGCTCCGGTGAACACAGGCTACGTGGGCTCGGGGAATGATCTGGGCCACGCG
The DNA here is from genome assembly GCA_049802235.1 of Burkholderiales bacterium. GTDB lineage: Bacteria > Pseudomonadota > Gammaproteobacteria > Burkholderiales > SG8-39 > VBDM01. Next base: position 723 of record JBARMB010000035.1, read on the forward strand.
GGTGGCAACTGCGAACCCGGCGTGAACGCCGACGGCACCTACAACCTGCAGTTTATCAACGACTTCATCCGCAACGGCATCAAGGAGCAAATCCTCTTCTCGAAAGCGGTCACGGCCCGATATTACGGACAGAAGCCCGCCTACAACTACTGGAACGGCTGCTCGACGGGCGGGCGCCAGGGCTACCTGCTCGCGCAGGAGCTGCCCAAGGAGCTCGACGGCATCCTGGCGAACGCGCCTGCGATCTACTGGACGCGGTTCCAGACCGCGCAGATGTGGGGCCAGATCGCAATGAAGGACCTGGTCGGGGCGCCGGTTTCCTCGGCCAAGATCGACCAGGCGGCCGCCTCAGCGGTCGCGGCCTGCGACGCCGCGGACGGCGTCACCGACGGCGTCATCGATGATCCGCGCACCTGCAAGTTCAGCGCTACCGCGAACATCTGCGGCGTACCGGGCGCCCCTGCGACGAACTGCCTCACGCCGCAGGAAGCGGCGGCGATCGACAAGATCTGGGACGGGCCACGCAACGCCGACGGCAACAAAATCTGGTTCGGCCTGGATCGCGGGACGCCGCAAGATGGCTTTGGCCTGAACGGCACGCCGCCGTTCGCGCTCGGCGTCACGCAGTTCCATTGGAACGAGCACGACTTGCTGTTCGACTGGAGGAACGTGAGCGAGGCCGGCTACCCGCAAGTGGCGCAGGACGGATCGAGGAACATCGCCGATGTCACCGATACCTTCGGCCATCTCGACAGCTTCAAGCGCCACGGCGGCAAGTTGCTCACCTTCGTCGGCGGAAACGACCAGCTCATCTATCCGCGAGGCGTGATCAACTACTACCGCGTGGAGGCGTCACACCACGGGCGTCACGGCGAGGCGGACTTCGACCGCCTGCAGGACTTCTATCGCCTGTTCCGCGCCCCGGGCGTGGGCCACTGCGGCGGCGGCAGCGGGCCGCAGCCGCAGAACCTGTTCGGCGCGCTGGTGAATTGGGTCGAGAACGGCGTCGCGCCGGAGACTATCCTCGCGACGAAGGTGACAGGCGGCGTGGTCACGCGCAGCCGGCCGCTCTGTCCCTATCCGCAGACGGCGATCTACAACGGCAGCGGCAGCACCGACGACGCGGCGAACTTCCACTGCGGCGGGAACCTCGAGAAGCGGCGCGTGGTCTGCGCCGACGTGCTGGTGAAATACAAGCACGAGGTGGACGGGCAGCTGGACTTCGAAGGAAGCGGAGTCGACCGCGACGCTTGCGTCCGTCATCACGACCACGATCGCGACGACAATGACGACGACCGCGGTGACCACGGTGACGGTCGGTAGCGAATCAGGTCTACCGAGAACTACGCAGCCCCGGGCACGTCCCGGGGCTTTTTTTCGCCTTCAGTCGGCCTTGATGCAGGCCTCCTTGACCACTTTCGCACAGCGCGCGTTCTCGCTGGCGATGAACGCCCCGAGCGCTGCCGGCGCACACCTCGGTGCCCTGTTTCGCGAGGAACTCCTTCATTTCGGCGGTGTTCAGGATCCGGGTCAGCTCGGCGTTCAGCTTGGTCACGATCTCGCGCGGCGTGCTCGCGGCCGCGCGGCGCTGACTTGACCGATATTCGAGCCATGCGCGTACAGGTGGTGATCGTCGGCTCGGGACCCGCGGGGCTGCTCCTCGGGCAGTTGCTCCACCTAGCGGGCATCGAGGCGATCATCCTCGAGCACCGGAGCAAGGACTACGTGCTCGGGCGCGTGCGCGCCGGTGTTCTCGAGCTGGGCGCCGTGGAGATGCTCGAGCGGGCGAAGGTCGCCTCGCGCCTGCACGCGGAGGGTCTGATCCATTCCGGGTTCGACATTTTGTTCGGAGGGGTCCGCCATCGCATCGACCTGCGGGGCCTCGCCGGGAAGAACGTGATCGTCTACGGCCAGACCGAGGTCACGCGCGACCTCATGAACACGCGCGAAACCGCAGGGGCGAGAACGATCTATGAAACCGACTGGGTCAGCGTCCACGATTTCGACACGGATCGGCCGACGGTGCGGTACCGCAAGGGCGGCAGGGAGACCGAGATTGCCTGCGATTTCATCGCGGGCTGCGACGGATTTCACGGCGTCTGCCGCCGCAGCGTCCCCGCGTCCGCGATCAGCTGCTTCGAGCGGGTGTATCCCGTCGGATGGCTGGGCGTACTCTCCGACACGCCGCCAATCTCGGAGGAGCTGATCTACGTCAATCACGAGCGCGGCTTCGCGCTGTGCAGCATGCGCTCGCGCACGCGCAGCCGCTACTACGTGCAATGCACGCTTTCCGAGCAGGTCGACGAGTGGCCGGACGAGCGGTTCTGGGACGAGCTGCGCCTGCGGCTCGACAGGACGAGCGCGGAGAAACTGGTCACCGGCCCCTCGATCGAGAAGAGCATCGCGCCGCTGCGGAGCTTCGTCGCGGAGCCCATGCGCTTCGGGCGGCTCTTTCTCGCGGGCGACGCGGCGCACATCGTCCCGCCGACCGGAGCGAAGGGCCTGAACCTCGCGGCGAGCGACGTCCATTACCTCTCGACCGCCCTCGCCGACCACTACGCCTCGGGGACGACACAAGGGCTCGATGCCTACTCGGAGCGCGCCCTCAAGCGCGTGTGGCAGGCGGAGCGCTTTTCCTGGTGGATGACCCACCTCCTGCACCGCTTTCCCGAGGCCGGCGCCTTCGGAGACAAGGTGCAGCTCGCCGAGCTCGCTTATCTGGTCGGCTCGAGCGCGGCGCGGATCTCCCTCGCCGAGAACTACGTCGGATTGCCCTACTAGCGTCCGCGCAAGCTCGTGTTGTTGGTGGAGGCGGCGGCAAACGCTGTCGCTGTCGGCAGCCCGCCGCAGGCGGTAACATTGCACCTTCGGTTTTGAATGCCGGCGGCCGCGCCGGTTTGCCGCCACATCAATAAAACACAGGACACCTCCATAATGGCTCCTACGCTTCCCGGAACCGGTTCCCGACCCGACCAGACGCTCTCGCTCAACATGCGCCTGCTCTCGCACCACGAGCTGCAGGGCTTCGGCGGCATCGGCGAGGGCATGGGGATGCAGCTCGCGCGCGACGGCCGCCGGATTATCTGGCTTGCGCACGAATCGGCGCCGAAAAATTTCACCGCCGTCGACGTCACCGATCCGCGCAACCCCCGCGTCGTCGTCCAGACCGAGCTGCCGCATGCAAAAGTGCGCTCCAATTCGCTCGACATCGTCGGCGACGTCATGGCGGTCGCGTATCAGACCCGGGACGTGGGACTGAAGCCGGCCGGGTTCGACCTGTTCGACATCGGCGTTCCGGAAAAACCGAAGCTGATTTCGCACTTCGACGCCTCGGGCCCGCACTCGCGCGGCGTGCACGCGTTGTGGTTCGTGGACGGCGAGTTCGTGCACATGGCAGGCGGCGCGCCGGATTTCAAGCCGCACAATCCGCTCGATGACCAGTTCTACCGCATCGTCGACGTGCGCAATCCGGCAAAACCGGCCGAGGCCGGGCGCTGGTGGCTGCCCGGCACGCGCGTGGGCGACGATGCGCCGCCGCCTGCGCGCCATCCGAAGTTCGATTCGGGGTTCCGCGCTCACAACACCAACGTCTTCCCGCAACGCCCCGACCGCGCCTACGTCGGCTATATCGAAGGCGGCGCCGTGATCCTCGACATTTCCGACAAGTCGCGCCCCAAACCGGTGGCGCATTGGCGCTACTCGCCGCCGTTCACCGGCTTCACCCACACGGTGCTGCCATTGTTCGAGCGCGGGCTGCTCATCGTCAGCGACGAATGCGTCTACAACGACGGCGCCGACTGGCCGAAACTGGTGTGGGTGGTCGACGCGCGCGTGGAGAGCAATCCCGTTCCCATCAGCACTTTTCCCATGCCGTCCTACGCTGCGTTTGCGCGCCGCGGCGGGCGCTTCGGCGCCCATAACCTGCACGAGAACCTGCCGGTGCCGGGCGCGTGGAAATCGGAGAGCATCATCGTCGGCACCTTCTTCAACGCCGGCGTGCGCGCCTTTGACGTCAGCAACCCCTATCAGCCGCAGGAAGTCGCCTACTTTGTGCCGGGCGCGCCGGCGCTGTCGCCCGCCGGAGCGATCCAGCTGAACGACGTCTACGTCGATGACCGCGGGCTGGTCTTCACTGTGGACCGCTTTGCGGGCGGCCTGTACATACTCGAGATGACGCTATAACAGCTTGTCGCAAAATACCCGCGCAACTTTAACAACCGTCATTCCCGCGCAAGCGGGAATCCAGCGTCTCTATCGGAAAGACACTGGGTCTCCGCTTTCGCGGGGACGACGAACGTTTGTTATCTATATGCGGAATACTCAATAATGCAAGCGCCCGCACAGACCGAGGGCGGCAGACGCGATCCTCTGGCAGGAAAGCTTCCCGTCACCCTCATTACCGGATTTCTCGGCAGCGGCAAGACGACGCTGATCCGGCGCCTGCTGCGCGATCCGCGGATGAACCGCGCCGCGGTGATCATCAACGAGTTCGGCGAAGTCGGCATCGACCACGAGCTGGTGGCCGCGTCCTCCGAGCGGATGACGCTGCTCTCCAACGGCTGCCTGTGCTGCACGGTGCGCACCGATCTGCAGGAGACGCTGCGCGAACTCTTCATCAAGCGGCGCGCAGGCGAGGTGATCGACTTCGACCGCGTGTTCGTCGAGACCACCGGCCTCGCCGATCCGGTGCCGGTGCTGCACACGCTGCAGACCGACGGCCTGCTCGGGGCGCAGTACCGGCTCGACTGCGTGGTCACGCTGGTGGACGCAGTCAACGGCATGGACAACCTCGACAACGTGCCCGAAGCGGCGAAGCAGGTTGCGGTCGCCGACCGCATCCTCATCACCAAGACCGATCTCGCAGAACGGGATGCGGTCGCGGCGCTGGAGGAGCGGTTGCAGGCGATGAACCCCTACGCCGCGCGCGCAATCGCCGTGAACGGCGAAGTGGACGTCGCTTTCCTGCACGATGTCGGGCTGCGTAACGCGCGCGCGACGTTGCCGGATGTGGATCGCTGGCTGGCGCCGTCCGGCATGGGCGAGCGTCCGGCCGAAGGTGCTTATCTGGGCGAGCGCGCCCGCGCGGGTACGCACGGCGCTTCCATACGCTCTTTCTGCCTGTGGTTCGACCAGCCTTTCACCTGGGAAACATTCTCGGCCGCGGTGCAGGTGCTGACCTCGCTGCGCGGCCGCGATCTGCTGCGCGTGAAGGGCCTCGTCAACGTTCTGGGCGAGCCCGGCCCCGTGGTCGTCCAGGGCGCGCAGCATCTGTTTCACCCGCCGGTCACGCTCGAGGCCTGGTCGGGCGATGAGCGGCGCTCGCGCCTTGTGTTCATCACCCGCAACCTCCCCCGCGACGCGGTCGCGGCGCTGTTCGCCGCGGTGGGAATGCTCGACTCGCCGAAGAGTTGATTTTGCGACCGTGACGCGTCACACCAAACTCAGGCGAGCTATGATCGGTCCTTTGCTGTTGCTGTTGTCGCAATTTGCATCGACCTCGCGCCGGGGATAAGGTCGAAGCGCGGGACCCGCATCGATCCGGAATGGAGCATCCATGAACGCCAAGGAAAGCCTCGCCCCGGGCGTGCGCGCCGAGGTGCCGGTCGCCGGCCCGGAGCAAAAGGACCTCTGGGGCAGCGACGCCATCGCTGCGATGCTGCACCAGCTCGACATCCCTTTCCTCGCGTTGAATCCGGGTGCGAGCTACCGCGGGCTGCACGACAGCATCGTCAACTATCTCGGCAACGCGCGGCCGCAAATGCTTCTCTGCCTGCACGAGGAAAGCGCGGTGGCGATCGCCCACGGCTACGCCAAGGCATCGGGGAAGATGATGGGGGCGGTGGTGCACTCGAACGTCGGGTTGATGCACGCGACAATGGCAATTTTCAATGCCTGGTGCGACCGCGTGCCGATGCTGATTCTCGGCGCCACCGGGCCATGGGATGCCGCCAAGCGCCGGCCGTGGATCGACTGGATCCACACCGCGAGCGACCAGGGCGCGCTCGTCCGCGATTACACCAAGTGGGACAACCAGCCGGCCTCGGTGCCGGCGGCGTACGAGGCGATCCTGCGCGCGGCGCAGATTGCCCAAACGGCGCCGCGCGGTCCGACCTATATCAACCTGGATGCCGCCTTGCAGGAAGCGAAAATCGGCGCGCTGCCGCCGCTTCCCGATGTGACGCGGTTCCGCGCGCCCGATGCAGTGATGCCGGCTCCGCCTCTCGTCGACGCCGCGGCCAAGCTGCTTTCGGCCGCAAAACATCCGGTGGTCCTTGCCGGACGCGTATCGAGAAGCGACGCGGGCTGGGAGCAGCGCGTCGCGCTCGCGGAAAAACTGCAGGCGCGCGTACTCACGGATATCAAGAACGGCGCGGCGTTTCCCACCGATCACCCGCTGCATGCCGCCGCGCCCGGCACATTCCTTTCGCCGGCAGCGGCGCAGGCGCTGCGCGAGGCCGACGTGGTGCTGGCTCTCGACTGGATCGATCTCGCGGGAACGCTGAAGCAGGCCTGGGGCAACGAACCGGTCGGCGCGAAGATCATCCACATCTCGCCCGATGCGCACAGCCACCGCGGCTGGAGCATGGATTATCAGGGGCTGCCGCCCGCAGACGTGTATCTCATGTGCGAGCCGGAAGCTGCGGTGCCGCTGCTGCTCGACGCGGTCAGGCCGCGATCCGCCGCCGCCGCCGTGCGTCCGGCAACGCCGGCAGCCGCGCCGCCGGATGTCGTTTCCATCGGCTCGCTGGCGCTGGCACTGAACGCGGCGACCGCGGGTCAGGACATCTGCATCACGCATCTGCCGCTGGGCTGGAACGGCGCTTACCGGCACTTCCGCCATCCGCTCGATTATCTCGGCGCCGAGGGCGGCGGCGGCGTGGGCGCGGGTCCCGGGATCACGGTCGGCGCGGCGCTCGCGCTGAAAGGCAGCGGCAGACTGCCGATCGCGATCATGGGCGACGGCGATTTCCTCATGGGCGTGACGGCGCTGTGGACAGCGGTGCATTACGGAATTCCCTGCGTCATTCTGGTGGCGAACAACCGTTCCTTCTTCAACGACGAGTTGCACCAGGAGCGCGTGGCGAAGGAGCGCGCGCGCCCGGTCGAGAATAAATGGATCGGCCAGCGCATCAGCGAGCCCGACATCGACCTCGCCATGATGGCGCGAGCGCAGGGCGCGGAGGCGATGGGACCGGTGACGCAAGTCGCAGACCTGCAACCGGCGATCGCGAAAGGCATCCAGGCGGCGCGAAACGGGGCCGTATGCGTGGTCGACGTCCGGGTTGTCCCCGGATACGATACCAACATGAGCGGCTCCGGCGCGAGCCAGAAGCGCTGACACGCGCGTCGAGACAAAACCCGACGCGCCGCCGGCCGAACGGGAATAGCCGGCCCGACCCGGAGCCATCGATCCATGGCAACAGCACTCGCCGTCGATAACGTTACGAAAAAATTCGGTGACGGACCCGATGCGATCACCGCGCTGCAGGACGTTTCGCTCGAAGTCCGCCAGGGAGAATTCGTTTCGGTCATCGGGCCGAGCGGCTGCGGCAAATCGACGCTGTTCAACATCATCGGCGGCCTGCTTCCGGACCACGGCGGCGAAGTGCGGGTGGATGGCACGAGGATCAGCGGCTGCCATCCCGACATCGGCATGGTGTTCCAGGAGGAATCCACTTTCCCCTGGCGCACGGCCCGGGAGAACGTCGAGTTCCCGCTGGAAATCCAGGGTGTGCCGCCGGCGGAGCGGCGCGAGCGGGCGTTGTGTCTGCTCAAGCTTGTCGGGCTGGAGGGGTTTGCCGAGCGCTACCCGTCGGAGCTGTCCGGCGGCATGAAGGCGCGTACCGCGATCGCGCGCACGCTCGCCTCCCGGCCGAAGATCCTGCTCATGGACGAACCGTTCGGCGCGCTTGATGAGCAGACGCGGCTGCTGCTCGGCGACCGGGTGCTGCAGATCCACCGCGAGCTGAACCAGACCTCGTTGCTCATCACCCACAGCATCACCGAGGCGGTGCAGCTCGCCGACAAGGTGGTGGTGATGACCTACCGGCCCGGCCGCATCAAGCGCGTGGTGGACATCGATCTGCCGCGGCCGCGGTCCTCTGAAATCGTCGAGAGCGACCGCTTCGGCACCCTGGTAGCGAGCATATGGCATGATCTGCGCGAGGAGGCTTCGCGTGGTCTCGCCGCCGAGGAAGCAGCGCGGCAGGCGCCGGAGGCCGAGCGCGCAAGTTGATCGACTCGACACATCAACAAGGGAGGAGAGACATGACTGCGTTCAAACTTCGTTGCAACTGGCTGGCTGCCTGGATGGCGGCGGCGATCCTCGCGCTGGCCTCGCCCGCGGGCGCCCAGGAGAAGATCAAGCTCGCAAGCAGCCAAAGGGGCTTCTGGGACACGACGCTGTTCGAGATCGCCGAGCAGGAGCAGGGCTTCTTCAGGAAATCGGGAATCGATCTGGAGATCCTGTGGACCGACGGCGGCGCAGACACGCAGCAGGCCATCATCAACGGCAGCCTCGATATCGGGATCCAGACCGGCGTTCTCGGCGTCGTGGCCGCCTGGGCGAAAGGCGCCCCGTTCGCAATCATCGCCGCGGGTACCACGGGAGCGCGCGACCTGTGGTGGTATGCGCGGCCGGAGTCCGGCATCTCGAGCATGAAGGATGCCGGCGGCAGGACCGTCGCGTTCTCGCGTCCGGGCTCCTCGTCGCAGCTGCTGCTGAACGATCTGCTCGCCGCGGCGGGTGTGAGCGCGAAGCCGGTGAGCACCGGCGGCCCGGCGGCGACGCTCACCCAGGTGATGTCCGGTCAGGTCGACGCCGGTTGGGCCGCGGGCGTGTTTGCGAGCGACCTGCTGAAGGAAGGCAAGATCCGGCGCATCGCCTCGGGCAACGACGCGCCCGGAGTTTCCACCCAGACGGTTCGGGTGAGCGTGGCGAATTTGAACTTCATCAACAACAAGCGGGGACTGGTGAAGAAGTTCCTCGCCGCCTCCCAGCAGGCAATCGATTGGGCTTATTCCGATCCGAGGGCGCTCGAGCGCTGGGCCGCGCTGAATAAGGTAAGCGTCGATGTCGCCCGCGCCGCAAGGGACGAGATGTATCCCAGAAGCGCGCTCACCATGCGCCCGGTCGGCAATATTGATCTCACGATCACGCAGGCAATCGCCAACAAGCGTCTGGACAAGCGGTTGACGCCGGAGCAAGTGCGCGAGTTGCTGCGCTACGTCGACGAGCTGGCGAAGTAAGCCGCCGCGCGTCCAAATGCGCCGCCGCAATCCGGCAATGCGGGAGCGCTTTCCGGCGATTGCCGGGATCCTCCTGCTTCTTGTCCTGCTCGGCCTGCTCGAATGGGCGGTGCGCGCGGGCGCGGTGTCGCCCTTTGCGGCGCCGCCGCCCTCGGAGGTCTGGAAAGCGGGGATCATGCTGTTCCGGGAGGAACGGCTGGCGCAGGCGTTCCTTCTGACGCTCGGTCTGGTGTTCGCCGCCACGCTGGCCGCGGCGGCGGCCGGTCTTGCAGCCGGCTGGCTGCTTTACCGCCATACCGCCTTAGGACGCGCCTATGAGAGCTGGCTCGCGGCGCTGTTTTCCGCTCCCCTCATCCTTTTCTATCCGCTGTTTCTGGTGTTGTTCGGCAGAACCCTGCTGACCATCGTCGTCATCGGGTTTCTCGCCGGCGTGATCCCGATCATCATGAAATCACGCGAAGGACTGATCGCGGTGCCGCAGGTGCTGGTGAACGTCGCGCGCTCATTCAAGATGCGCGAGCGCGATATTTTCTTCAAGGTACTGCTTCCCTCGGCGCTGCCGACGATATTCACCGGGCTTCGCCTCGGGTTCATTTACGCCACCATCAACGTGGTGGCGATCGAGTACCTGGCGAATTTCGGCGGCCTGGGATTCATGGTGGGCGAAATGTACGACCGCTTCGACATTCCGGCCATGTACGCGTCCGTGGTGTTCGTGATCGCGGTCAGCGTGGTGGGGTTCTACGCCGCGGAAAAAATCGAGCGCTCGCTGAGATCCGCATGACACCGTCCCGCATCGCCTGGATCCGGATTTTCACCGTCGCGCTCCTGTGGGCCGCCTGGGAGGCGGTCTCTGTTTCCGGATGGGTGTTCAAGGGCGTCGTTCCCTCCTCCTTCGACGTCCTGCGCTCAGTGGGCCGGCATCTCGGCGAGGCCGCTTTCTATGCCCACCTGTGGCGAACTTTCTACGAAGTCGCGGCCGGGTTCGCGATCGGCGGGCTGGCCGGCTTGGCGCTGGGCGTGGTCATGGGGCTGTCCAGATTCCTGGGGCGCATGCTCGATCCCTACATCAATGTCCTCGCGCCGACGCCCAAGATCGTGTTCCTGCCGGTGCTGATGATTTTGTTCGGCGTCGACGTGGGGTCCAAGGTGGCGATGGGCGCGATTTCCGCGTTTTTCCCGGTCGTCATGACAACTTACGCCGGCATGCATCTGGTGAGTCCGGTGCTGGTGCAGGTCGCGAAAGGCTTCCAGGCGACGCGCTGGCAGCTGGTGGCGAAGGTTTATCTTCCCTCCATGGCCGAACCCGTGATCACGGGCATGCGGCTTGGACTGGGCGTGGCGATCATCGGCACGCTGCTCGCCGAGATCAAGCTGTCGAACAAGGGGCTCGGTTATCTCGCGATCCAGTACTACAACGCTTTCCACATCGCCGACATGTACGCCATCCTTCTGATCACCTTCGCGCTCGCGGTTGCGGCGAACGCCCTGATCGGGCGGACAAGCCTGCACTTCAAGCCGCGGAGATGAGTTCCGGTTTTTTCCTCCGCGGATTTTCTTCTCGCTACTCCTTCAGCAACACGGCGCCGTTCTCGATCTTCACGGAGTAGGTGCGGATATCGATATGGCACGGTACTCCCACCGCTTTGCCGGTGGGAATGTGGAATTTCCCCTGGTGAAACGGGCACTCGATGTCTTCGCCGTCGATGAAACCGTCGGCGAGGCTCGCCTGCCCGTGAGTGCAGGTATCGTGCGTGGCGTAGATTTTTCCGCGAAGGTTGTACAGGCACACCGGTTCGGGGCCAAGATCGACGAGCAGCGTGCCATCCTCGGGAATTTTGGAAACGTCTGCGACTTTGATCCAGTTTTCGCTCATTTCACGATATTCACAATTTTCACGCTGGTCGGGAATTTCCAGGCGGCCACAAGGCCGGGGGCGCCGACACGACTGGCGAACGATTGATCGCCGCTAGCGCCGGATCTTCGAAAGCAGGGCTTCGAGGTGATCGGCGCTCGAATAGCTGACCACGAGTTTTCCCGTGCCCTTCTTGCCCTGCCTGATCTCCACCGTCGTGCCGAGCTTTTCGGACAACTCTTCTTCGAGCCGCGCGATGTCGCGGTCGGCGCGCGCCCGGTGCCTGACCTTCGGATTGAGGAGGTCGTGGACGAACCGTTCCGTCTGACGCACCGACAGCTCCCGGTCGGCGACTTTTTTCGCCGCCTCTTCCTGGCGCCGACCTTCGAGCGCGAGCAACGCGCGCGCGTGGCCCATCTCGAGCTTACCGTCGAACACGAGCTGCTGCACCGGCTTCTGCAGGTTCAACATGCGCAGCAGATTGGTGGTCGCAGTGCGCGAACGCCCGATTGCGTCGGCCGCCTCCTGATGCGTGAGCTTGAACTCTGAAATGAGCCGTTGCACGCCGTTGGCTTCTTCCAACGGGTTGAGGTCCTCGCGCTGGATGTTTTCGATCAGAGCCATCGCCAGTGCCGTCGAGTCGGGAACTTCGCGTACCAGCACCGGCACTTCGACAAGGCCGGCGATTCCGGCAGCGCGCCAGCGGCGTTCGCCGGCGATGATCTCGTAGCGGCTTTTCCCGATCGGCCGCACGAGGATCGGTTGCATCAGGCCCTGCCTGCGGATCGAGGCCGCGAGTTCCTGCAGCGAGGTTTCATCCATTTTCGTGCGCGGTTGATATTTGCCGCGCTGGAGCTGATCGACGCGCAACGTCGCCTGTGACTCCGCTGCAGCGCTGCCTTCGGCGTCCCTGTCGAACAGCGCGTCGAGTCCGCGTCCGAGTCCTTTCGGCTTCATGGTTCGTTCCCGTTCATGCGGCCGCGGCCAACCTGTTGCGGCTGAGGATTTCACCGGCGAGCGCGATGTAGGCTTGCGAACCCTTGCACGCCTGGTCGAAATTCACCGCCGGCACGCCAAAGCTCGGGGCTTCTGCGAGCCTCACGTTGCGCGGAATCACCGTGGCGTACACCTTGTCGCCGAAATGCTGCTGCAACTGCGCCGACACCTGTTGCGCCAGCGCGTTGCGCGGGTCGTACATGGTGCGCAACAGGCCCTCGATCTCCAGTTTCGGATTCAGGTGCTGCCGCACCCGCTTGATGGTATTGACGAGGTCGGACAGCCCCTCGAGCGCGTAGTACTCACACTGCATCGGGATCATGACCGCGTCCGCGGCGACCAGACCATTGACCGTCAGCAAGTTGAGCGCGGGCGGACAGTCGAGCAGTATGAAATCGTATTGCCCCGCGATCGGCTCGAGCGCCGCTTTCAACCGCGATTCGCGGTGATCCAGCTCGACCAGTTCGACTTCGGCGCCGGCAAGATCGCGATTGGCGGGAATGACATCGTAGCCGCCCGATTCCGATTTCTGCCGTACCGACTCGGCGGTGGCGAGTCCGAGCAGCACCTGGTACACCGTTGCCTTGAGGGTGCGTTTGTCGATGCCGCTGCCCATGGTCGCATTGCCCTGCGGATCGAGATCCGCGAGCAGCACGCGCTTTCCCGCCTGGGCCAGACCGGCGGCGAGATTGACGCTGGTCGTGGTCTTGCCCACGCCGCCTTTCTGATTGGTGATCGCCAGGATCTGCATCATGCGCGCTCGATCAGGACGAGACACCGCTCGGCGTCGAGTCCCGGCACCGAAAGCGGCAACACTTGCTTCACGCGGAAACCCGGCGGCAGGCGTTCGATCTCCTCGAACGGATGCACGCCCTTCATCGCCGCGAACACGCCCGCCGGCGCAAGCAGGTGCTTGGCCAGCGCCACGAATTCAGCGAGTTCGCCGAGCGCGCGCGAGATAATGCAGTCGAATTTCTCTGCGGGCCGCCAGGTCTCGACACGCTCGCACGCGACACTTGCGTTTTTCAATTGCAGTTCGGCGATCGCCTGTTTCAGGAACGCTGCTTTCTTGTGGTTGCTGTCGAGCAGGGTGACTTGCAACTCCGGCTTGACGACCGCGAGCGGGATTCCGGGAAGACCGGCTCCGCTGCCTACATCGAGGATGCGCGTTCCGCCGATGTGTGGTGTTACGGCGAGACAGTCTAGTAAGTGCACACTAATCATCTTTTCCCCGTCCCTTATAGCAGTCAGGTTGAATACCCGGTTCCATTTTTCTATCAGCGCGAGATAATCCAGAAGCTTGATACGGGCTTGCCGGTCGAGCGCCAGACCGAGGCCGGCCAAGCCGCGTTCAAGCTGCGCGTCAAGGTCAGCCCGGCTCCGCGCGACCGTGGCTGCACTCATGCCGCCGATCTTTCGGTCCTGCCGATGCCACGCTTCAAGTGAACCAGCAGCAGCGAAATTGCCGCCGGCGTCACACCCGAGATGCGCGAGGCTTGGCCCACGGTCTCGGGCTTGTGCTGATTCAGCTTCTGCTGCACTTCGATCGACAGGCCACGCACGGTGCGGTAATCGAGGTCGCGCGGGAGCTCGAGCGTTTCGTAATGTTCATGGCGCGCCACTTCGGCCTGCTGGCGCGTAATATAGCCTTGGTATTTGACCTGGATCTCCACCTGCTCGGCGACGGCGGGATCGGCCATTGCGGTGCCTGCGGATTGAAGACTTGCAAGCGAAGCGCAGGTCACGCCCGGCCGCTTCAGCAGATCCATGAGGGAATATTCGCGCTCGATCTGCTTGCCCAGAACGCGCTCGGCAACTTCGGCGGACAAGGACTTCGGACTGACCCAGGTGCACTTGAGCCGTTCCTGCTCACGGGCGATCGCATCGCGCTTGCGGTTGAATGCGTCCCAGCGCATGTCGTCCACCATGCCGAGCTTGCGGCCCGTCTCTGTAAGCCGCAGGTCGGCGTTATCTTCACGCAGCATCAGGCGGTACTCGGCGCGGCTGGTGAACATGCGATACGGCTCGGAAATCCCGCGGGTGATGAGATCATCGACAAGTACGCCGATGTAGGCCTCGTCGCGCCGCGGGCACCATGGATCTTTTTCCTTGACCCGCAGCGCGGCGTTGAGGCCGGCAAGCATTCCCTGCGCGGCGGCTTCTTCGTAACCGGTAGTGCCGTTGATCTGCCCGGCGAAGAACAGACCGGAGAATGATTTCGTCTCCAGGGACGACTTCAGGTTGCGAGGATCGAAGTAGTCATACTCGATGGCGTAACCGGGCCGCAGGATGTGCGCGTTCTCGAGTCCCCGGATGCTCCGGACCAGATCGAGCTGCACATCGAACGGGAGACTGGTCGAGATGCCGTTCGGGTAGAACTCGTGGGTGGTCAGGCCTTCCGGCTCGAGGAAAATTTGATGGCTCTGCTTGGAGGCAAAACGATGGATCTTGTCCTCGATCGAGGGGCAATAACGCGGCCCGATGCCCTCGATCACTCCGGTGTACATCGGCGAGCGGTCGAGCCCTCCGCGAATGATCTCGTGGGTGCGCGCGTTCGTGTGCGTAATCCAGCACGGCAACTGGCGCGGGTGCATGTCGGCTGCCCCCATGAACGAGAACACGGGAGCCGGTTCATCGCCGGGCTGAACTTGCATCGCCGAGAAATCGATAGTGCGACCGTCGATGCGCGGCGGTGTCCCGGTTTTCAGGCGCCCGACCGGCAGCTTCAATTCGCGCAGCCGTGCGGCCAGGCTGACCGAAGCCGGGTCTCCCGCCCTGCCCGCCTGGTAATGCTCAAGACCGACGTGAATCAGCCCCGAAAGGAATGTGCCGGTCGTGAGCACCACGGCGCGGCCGGAGAAGCGGAGGCCGAGCTGGGTCACCACGCCCGTGACCCGTTCGCCTTCCACCATGAGGTCATCCACCGCCTGCTGGAACAGGGTCAGGTTGGGGTGGTTCTCAAGGCGCGAGCGAATCGCTTTCTTGTATAGCAGCCGATCGGCCTGCGCGCGCGTGGCGCGCACCGCCGGACCCTTGGACGAATTCAGAATGCGGAACTGGATGCCGGCCTCGTCTATGGCAATCGCCATGGCCCCGCCCAAGGCGTCGACTTCCTTGACCAGATGCCCCTTGCCGATGCCTCCAACGGAAGGATTGCATGACATCTGGCCGAGCGTTTCAATATTGTGGGTGAGCAAGAGCGTCCTGCACCCGGCGCGCGCAGCCGCCAGCGCCGCCTCGGTACCGGCATGGCCGCCGCCGACTACGATGACATCAAACGAGGTAGGAAACTGCACGAATTGCGTCAAAAACCGCGGTGGAATGGAGGCCGGATTTTAACGATATTCCAAGGCGAAAGACAGTGTTTCACGTGAAACACTGTCTCCACGAAGTCGGACAGCTCGGCGAGCGTGCAGCGCGAAAAAAATATCCCATTGGATCAGTGGCGCAATTTTTCAAGATCTTGAATGTTTCACGTGGAACACGCTAGGCGGCCGAGCCTAGGGTCGTCCCGATTTTGCCCACAGGATATCCACGCTTGAATCACAATTTATACACCGGCAATCCATCTGATATGTGCAGAAATTCCATTGAATATCCACCGTTATTTCACTGAGTTATCTACAACTTCAAAAAGCCTGATTCAGCATTTAAATGTAAGTGCTCGCTCTGTTATTAAGCATTATTCAGAAAAGGGTTCCAATCATTGAATAGACGATCGATGTATGGCAAAAAACAAAAAGGCCGTCATGCGACGGCCTTTTTCCGAGCAGAAAACCGGCTTCAGCCGAGCGCGCGCCCCAAGGCTTCGCGCCTCGATGCCAACTCGCGCGGCAGCCGGTTGCCGAGCAGCATCAAGAGTTCATCCTGCTGCTGCAGTTCTTTTTCCCAGGCGGCGTGCTCGATCGAAGTGATTTCGCGGAACCGCTCGTTACCGAAGTTTTCAAGGCCGTTCCATTCGAGGTCCACAAACCCGGGGACGCGGCCAATGGGAGTATCGAGGGCATGCGCCTTGCCCTGACAGCGCTCCACGATCCATTTCAGCGCGCGCATGTTCTCGCCGAACCCGGGCCAGACAAACTTTCCGTTGGCATCGGTGCGGAACCAGTTAACACAGAAAATGCGCGGGTGATTCGGAACCGTTTGTCCAAATTTCAGCCAGTGCTTGAAGTAATCGCCGATGTTGTAGCCGATGAACGGGATCATCGCCATCGGGTCGCGCCGCACCACGCCGACCTTGCCCGTCGCCGCAGCAGTCGTCTCCGAACCCATGGTCGCCGCCATATATACGCCAGCGTCCCAATCGAAGGCCTCAGCCACCAACGGCACGGTGTCGGAGCGCCGGCCGCCGAAAATGAAGGCCGAGATCGGCACGCCGTTCGGGTTCTCCCACTCGGGATCGACTGACGGGCATTGCGAAGTCGGAACGGTGAACCGGGAGTTGGGATGCGCCGCCTTCCTGCCGCAATCGGGTGTCCATTCCTTGCCCTGCCAGTCGATGAGCTTTGCCGGTGGCGTATCGGTCATTCCTTCCCACCACACGTCGCCCTCCGGCGTCATGGCCACGTTGGTGAAGATCGTGTTCTTTTTCACCATCGCCATGCAATTGGAATTGGTCTTGCCCGAAGTCCCGGGCGCAACGCCGAAGATTCCAGCCTCCGGATTGATGGCGTAGAACCGGCCGTCCTTCCCGGGCTTGATCCAGGCGATATCTTCGCCGATGGTCGAAACCTTCCAGCCCTTGAATGCCGGCGGCGGGACGAGCATGGCGAAGTTGGTCTTGCCGCAGGCCGAGGGAAATGCCGCACTCACGTAGGTTTTTTGCCCGTCGGGAGCGGTGACGCCGAGAATCAGCATGTGCTCGGCCAGCCAGCCCTGCTCCCGACCCATCACCGAGGCAATGCGAAGCGAGAAGCACTTCTTGCCCAGCAACGCGTTACCGCCATAGCCGGAGCCGAATGACCAGATCTCCCTGGTCTCCGGATAATGAACGATGTATTTGTACTCCTTGTTGCACGGCCAAAGCACATCCTTTTCCCCGCGGGCGAGCGGCGCGCCGACCGAGTGGACGCCGGGAACGAAGGGACTGTTCGCACCCAAGATATCCCAGACTTTTTTCGTCATGCGCGTCATGACCCGCATACTGACCACAACATAGGGCGAATCGCTGAGTTCGATACCGATGTGAGCGATGTGCGAGCCGAGCGGCCCCATCGAGTACGGCACCACGTACAGCGTACGGCCACGCATGCAGCCGTCGAAGAGCTTGTCCAGCGTCGCGCGCATTTGGCGCGGATCGACCCAGTTGTTGGTCGGGCCGGCGTCCTCCTTGCTCTTGCTGCAGATAAATGTCCGGTCTTCCATGCGCGCGACGTCGCTGGGATCGGATAAGGCAAGGAATGAATTCGGACGCAGCTTGGGATTGAGCCGTTTCATCGTCCCTGCCTTCACCATCTCCTCGCACAGGCGATCGTATTCTTCCTGCGAGCCGTCGCACCAGTAGATGCGGTCCGGCTTGGTCAGCGCGGCGATACGCGCAACCCATTCCTTGACTCCGCTGTGCTGTACGCAAGCGGGAGCGCCGGTGTCGATACCTGGGGTGTAGGGCTGATTCATGCTGGGACCTCGCGATTGCGTACCGGCTGGCCGAAGAAGCAAGGCTGCCGTTCTGTGGAGTAAAGGCGCGCACTTTACCACGAACCCGAGGCGCCGAAAATGACGCGGTGCAATCTGCCCGGAGCACGGTCTCGACGGCAATTTCACCCCGCAGAGAGGAATAGTGGACCATTCCACCGACGCGGTAATTCTTAATTTCAGGAGCCCTGCGCTCGCCTGAGGCGCCGTCGCAGCGTCCGGGTCAGAGGGAACACCAGCCCGGTCGTGGTCACCGGTCGATTATGTTCGAGCGGATGTGCTCGGCGCTACCCGCGATCACGGGGGGAAAGTTGCGGGCATTGGCGGTGATAAGAGCCCGTCGGCTGCCGATCCTGCCCGAGGTTCGAACGCTTGCCGAGGCCGGCATCCGGGCCGACTGACTTTCTGCGATACGCGTTCGCTCGCCAGCGCCGGCTGCCGTCGCGCACTACCTGAAACACGCTGAACGCCAGGTTTATTTTCCAATACAAAAGCGCGAGAAGATCTCCCCCAGCAGATCATCGGCGGTGAATTCGCCGGTGATGGCGTTGAGGTCCATTTGCGCGAGCCGCAGTTCCTCTGCAAACAACTCGGGCCTCGCCATTTCGGCTTCGGCGCGAGCGAGCGCGTCGCCGGCGCGCGAGAGCGCGACCAAGTGCCGCGCCCTCGCCATGAATACATCTTCGCCGCCCGACTGCCAGCCGGCGAGCGTAAGCAACGCGTGCCGCAACGATTCGATGCCCGCGCCGGTTTTCGCGGAGAGATGGATGCGCCAAGCGTCGGCGCCCTCCTCCGAGCACGCCGCCTTGCCGGCGAGATCGATTTTGTTGAACACCGTGACACGCTTGAGCCTTGCCGGCAGGCGTGCAATGATGGCTTCGTCGGCGACGGTAACACCGCTGCGCGCGTCCACAACGAGCAGCAGCGCGTCGGCCCTGGCAATCGCTTCCCAAGTGCGGGCGATGCCGATGGCCTCGACCTTGTCCGCCGTATCGCGCAGGCCGGCGGTGTCGATGACGTTCATCGGAACGCCTTCGATCTGGATGGTCTGGCGCACCGCGTCGCGGGTGGTTCCCGGAATCTCCGTGACGATGGCGAGTTCCTCGCCCGCGAGACGATTGAGCAGCGAGGACTTGCCGACGTTTGGCTGGCCCGCCAGAACCACTTGCAGTCCGCTGCGAAGGACGCTACCTTGGCGCCCCCGCTCCAGCGCCCGCGCGACCTCCGAGCGCAGCCGCTCAAAACGTTTGCTCGCGTCGGCGCGATCCAGTGGGTCGATTTCCTCTTCGGGGAAATCGAGGGTCGCTTCCACCAGCATGCGCAAATCGATGAGCTGCCGCACCAGCTCCTGGATCACAGCCGAAAATTCGCCGCGCAGCGAACGCAGCGCGCAGCGTGCCGCCACCTCGGTCGCCGCCTCGATGATGTCGGCGACGCCTTCGGCCTGCGCCAGATCGATCTTGTCGTTAAGGAAGGCGCGGCGGGTAAATTCCCCGGGTTCGGCGAGGCGCGCGCCGAGCTCGAGGCAGCGGCGCAGGAGCATCTGCAGCACCACCGGGCCGCCGTGGCCCTGCAGCTCGAGCACGTCCTCGCCCGTGTAGGATGCCGGCGCGGAAAAGAAGATCGCAATGCCGTCGTCGATCGCTTCGCCGTCTTGCCCGCGGAAGCTCGCACGCATCGCCACCCGCGGCGCCGGGACCTTCCCCAAGAGTTGCCGGGCAAATGTCCGGAGTTTCTTACCGGAGATTCGTACCACACCGATCCCGGCGCGACCCGGCGCGGTGGCGATGGCAACGATGGTGCCGGAAGGCGCGTTCACGGACCCCCGTCGAGCGATGGCTCAGGCAGCGCGCCTCAGCGCTTGGCGCCGGCGGCGGCTTTCTTTCCCCCGATCATGCGGGTGATCTGCCACTGCTGCAGGATCGAGAGGATATTGTTGACCACCCAGTAGAGCACCAGCCCCGCGGGAAAGAAGAAAAACATCACCCCGAACGCGAACGGCATGATCATCATGACCTTGGCCTGCACCGGGTCGGGCGGCGTGGGATTCATCTTGGTCTGGATCAGCATCGAGGCCATCATCAGCGCGGGCAGCACGTACCAGGGATCCTGTGCCGAGAGATCGGTGATCCAGAGGTAGAAAGGCGCATGGCGCAACTCGACGCTCGCGAGCAGTACCCAGTAAAGCGCGATGAATACCGGGATCTGCACCAGGATCGGCAGGCAGCCGCCGAGCGGATTGATCTTCTCGGTCTTGTACAGATCCATCATCGCCTGGTTCAGCTTCATCTTGTCGTCGGCATACTGCTCGCGGAGCTTCATCATCCGCGGCGTTACCAGCTTCATCTTCGCCATAGAGCGGTAGCTTGCCGCCGACAGCGGGAAGAAAATCAGCTTGATCACCACCGTGAGCATGATGATGGCAAGTCCCCAGTTCGCCAGCCAGCCATGAAACAGCTTCAGCACCCAGAACAACGGCGCCGCAATCACGGTGAGCCAGCCGTAATCCACGACGAGCTCCAGTCCCGGCGCGATTGCCTTCAGGTTGTCCTGATCCTCAGAACCGGCATAAAGCGGCACGGCGACTCGCGTAGTGGCGCCGGGGGCGATAGGTCCCACGGGCATGATCACCCCGACCGAGTAAAGATCATCCGCCAGTTTTTTGGCGTAGAACTCGTGCCCCGCCTTCTCCGGCGGCAGGAGCGCCGCCACAAAATAATGCTGCACCATCGCAATCCAGCCGTTATCTGCGCTTTTTGAAGACAGCTTGCCCTTGTCGATGTCTGAAAACGCGAGTTTCTGGAATTTGTCCTGCTCGGTGTAGATCGCAGCGCCGGTAAAAGTCTTCACCATGCGAGGATCGCCGGCTGGCGTTTTGTCATCGCGCGTGAGCTGAAAATAGGCGTACGTGGCCAGCGGCGCGGCCGTCCCGTTGGTGATCTCCTCGGAAACATCGATGCGGTAGCTGTCACGGTGAAAAGTCAGGACTTTTGCCACCTTGACTCCCTCCGGGGTGCCCGCCTCGAGCCGCACCTCGATCTTGTCCTGGTCGGGCGCCAGATTGAAATCCTTCGCCGCAGCGCTGAAGAGTGTCTTGTGGTTGGGTAGGCCCGCGCCGATCAGGCCGCTTTGCGCCGCATACTTGTGCTCGGGAGTGAACAACACGAAATTCTTGTTGTTATCGAGAGTGTCCTTGTGCTTCAGCAACTCCAGATAGACAAGGTCACCACCCTCGGTGTCGATTTCGGCCAGCACAGTATCGGTCATGACCCGCAGTAGCTCCCGCGGCTTGCCGCTCTGCCCGGCCTCCGCACTCGGTACGCCCGCCACGCCCTTGGCGGTGGCGGCGGCAGTTGCCGCCGCAGCGGGCGCGCTCGGAACAGGTACCGCAGCGGGCGCCGTCGCCACGGGTACCTGGGGACGATGTTCCTTCTGCCACGCCTCCCAAAGCATGAGCAGCGAAAAGGAAAATACGACGAACAGGATCAGTCTCTGGATATCCATTTGAAAAAATGTCCGTCAAGGAACCGGGTCATAACCGCCCGGATGCCAAGGGTGACAGCGCGCCAGCCGCCTGACAGTGAGGTAAATTCCGCGCGCCGCGCCGTGGCGCTCGAACGCCTCCAGGGCATAGGCTGAACACGACGGATGAAAGCGGCAATGCATCCCCAGTGCGGGACTCACGCAATAGCGATAACCATGGATGAGGAGTGACAGCAATTTGCTCACGGTGATCCCGCCAATAATTCCGAAATATTGGCGACGACTGCGGTTTTGCCCGTCAGCCGAACCAGTATGTCGCGGCTGCCAAGCTGCGCCTGACGGCACCGAAACCATTCCCGCACCAGCCGTTTCATCCGGTTGCGATCGACGGCGCGCGGGAATATGCGCTTGGGAACGATGATGGCGAGCCGCGGACCGCCCAACGCGTTCATCCGGACCTGTACCACGAGGCCGGGGCTCCTCAGCGGTCGGCTGCCTCCGAGTAGCCCCGCGATGTCGGCCGTGCGAAGCCGCTGGCTGCGCGTGTAGCGCTTGCGCCCGCTCAAACGCCCAGGCGAACCCGCCCCTTTGCGCGGCGCGCGCGGATCACAGCCCGGCCTCCGCGCGTTCGCATGCGAACGAGAAAACCGTGAGTGCGCTTTCTGCGAACTACCGAAGGTTGAAAAGTGCGTTTCATCGGGACTGATTCCTCAAGCTAAAAGAACCTTCTATTAGACGACATTTTAAATAGAATTGTCAAAGAATTAAGGTTACCTGGCCTGTGGATAACTTATCTGAAAACGGGTAAAATTGTAATTTGAATTGTGCCTAATTAAATCCGTATAAAAGCCATGCAAGGTTTCTGGGCTTCGTGCCTTGTCAGATTAGAAAAAGAGCTTCCCGCTCAACAGTTTAACACTTGGATTCGGCCGCTCAAACTAGACGCTGCGGCTGCACCATCCGGAGAGCTGCGGCTGCTTGCGCCCAACCGCTTTGTGCTGCAGTGGGTCAAGGAGCGATTCCTGCCGCGCGTCGAGGCGATGGGTGCGGAGTTTTTTTCCTCCCCGATACGAGTCTTGCTTACCCTCGAAGCGCCAAGCGCACCGGAGCCGACGAAGGTCGCGGCGACCCCGGCACGCACGACGCGGCCTGCCGCTGCACGGCCCTCCCATGCTGAGCGATCGAGTCTGATTCCGGAGTTCAGCTTCGACAGCTTCGTCGCTGGCAAGGCAAACCAACTCGCCCGCGCCGCGGCGCTGCAGGTTGCCGAGCATCCCGGTACATCTTACAACCCGCTGTTCATCTACGGCGGGGTGGGTTTGGGCAAAACACACCTGATCCACGCGGTCGGCAATCACGTGCTGGCGCAACATCCCGGCACGCGAGTTCGCTACCTGCACGCGGCACAGTACATTTCAGATGTCGTGCGCGCCTATCAGCAGAAATCCTTCGACGAGTTCAAGCGCTACTATCACTCACTCGACTTGCTGCTCATCGATGACATCCAGTTCTTCACGGGCAAGGACCGGACACAGGAAGAATTCTTCTACGCCTTCAATGCACTGACCGAGTCGCACAAGCAACTGATCATCACTTGCGACACCTATCCCAAAGATCTGGCAGGCATAGATGAGCGCTTGAAGTCGCGCTTCTCCTGGGGCCTGACGGTTGCAATCGAGCCCCCCGAGCAGGAGATGCGCGTCGCGATCATTCTGAAGAAGGCCGAGGCTGTGTCGCTGAAACTCAGCGAGGAAGTGGCGTTTTTCATCGCCAAACACATTCGTTCCAACGTACGCGAACTCGAAGGCGCGTTGAAGAGCGTGATCGCGTACTCCCGCTTCAACGGCCGCGATATTACCCTCGATTCCACCAAGGAAGCCCTGAAGGACCTGTTGTCGGCGCAGAACCGCCAGATCACGGTCGACAATATCCAGAAAACGGTCGCCGAGTACTACAAAATCAAGGTCTCGGACATGCACTCGAAGAGGCGCAGCCGTAACGTCGCGCGACCACGGCAGCTTGCCATGGCTCTCGCCAAGGAACTCACCCAGATGAGCCTGCCGGACATCGGCGATGCCTTCGGCAACCGCGACCATACCACCGTGCTCCACGCATGCCGTACCATCGCCACGCTGCGCGAAAAGAACCACGATATCAACCGCGACTATCACGTGCTGGAGCAAGTGTTGAAAGGATGAATAAAGCCGCCGATATCCTGGGGACGAATTGTGTTCAAGAGTCGCTTTCGACCATACATTCTTTTTTACCCAGAAGCCGTCCACCCGCTATTCCGCAGTTTGCCCACAGTTTGCCCACTGCTAAGTACCGCGTGCTTGCTGCATCGACTGTGGTTATTCACGTAAATCGCGGCGATCATCATCACTATCAAGGAAAATAATATGAACCTGGTCAAGATCAAGCGCGAAGCATTGATCGAACCGCTGCAGGCAGTCACCGGAATCATCGAACGGCGTCATACTTTGCCGATACTTTCCAATGTGTTCCTGTCAAGAACGGAGACGCATGTCGAGTTCGTAGCCACCGACATAGAAATTGAAATCACGGCTGGCACTACCGCCGAGGGACCCGGAGAGATCAAGGCCACCACAGTGGGGGCAAGGAAACTCTTAGATATTCTGCGCGCGCTTCCGGAGGGATCGGAAGTGACGCTGACGCTCCAAGACAAGCGTTTGCAGATCAAGTCCGGCAAGAGCCGCTTTAACCTGCAGACGCTGCCTGCAGAGGATTTTCCGCGGCTTGCCGCGGCCGAGGGTGAAGGCACCAAGTTCTCGGTGCCGCAGAAACTGCTGAAATCACTGCTTGGTCTGGTCCAGTATGCCATGGCCCAGCAGGATATTCGCTACTACCTGAATGGACTTCTGATGTTGATCGAAGAAGGGCAACTCAAGTTGGTGGCGACCGATGGCCATCGCCTTGCCTTTGCCAGCCGGGAAGCCGGCCGCAGGGATCTCGCCCGGCAGGAGGCGATCCTTCCGCGCAAGACGATTATCGAGCTGTCGAAACTGCTCGACGACAGCGACGATCCGGTCGCAATTGAGTTGTCTGCCGCACAGGCGAAGTTCAGGTTCGGCAAGGTCCTGTTGATCTCAAAGCTGGTCGACGGAAAGTTTCCCGACTATGCCAAGGTGATCCCGCAGAACCAGGCGAAGAAGCTGAAGCTGGACCGCGTGGGGTTGCTGCAGGCTCTGCAGCGGGCGGCTATCCTTACCAGCGACAAGTTTCGCGGCGTGCGCTGGGTGCTGGGGGACGGCAGCCTCAAGATAAACTGCAGCAACACGGAGCAGGAGGAAGCCCAGGAGGAATTGGACATCGCCTACAAGGGCGAGGCGCTCGACATCGGATTCAACGTCGGCTACCTGCTTGATGTGCTCAACAACCTGGATGTCGCCGAGATCGAGTGCGGCTTGGGGGACGCCAACTCGAGCGCCCTGTTCACCCTTCCCGGGCGTGACGACTTCAAGTACGTCGTCATGCCCATGCGTATTTGACCCAAGAGAGAAAAATGGCTGAACCCCGGAAGAACGACCAGGCGTCCGAGCAGTACGATTCAGACAGCATCAAGGTGCTGAAAGGCCTTGACGCGGTGCGCAAGCGCCCAGGAATGTACATCGGCGACACGTCCGACGGTACCGGGTTGCACCACATGGTCTTCGAGGTGGTGGACAACGCAATTGACGAGGCGCTCGCCGGCTTTTGCGACGAGATCACGGTCACCATCCACACCGATAATTCGATCAGCGTCATCGACAACGGCCGCGGCATCCCCACTGAGATACACAGGGAAGACGAACAGAAGCGCTCGGCCGCGGAGATCGTGATGACCGAACTCCATGCCGGCGGCAAGTTCGACAACAATTCCTACAAGATTGCGGGAGGCCTGCACGGCGTCGGCGTGTCGGTCGTGAACGCGCTCTCCGAATGGCTGCGGCTCACCATCCGCCGCGACGGCAAAACTCACTTCATGGAGTTCCGGCGCGGCGAGCCGGTTGCGCCGCTCAAGGAGATCGGTAAGACCGAAAGGCGCGGCACCGAAGTGCATTTTCTGGCGAGCACCGAAACTTTTGGCGTGGTCGAATACCATTTTGACATCCTGGCGCGCCGCCTGCGGGAGCTCTCATTCCTCAACAACGGCGTAAAGATCAAGCTCCTCGACCAGCGCACCGGCAAGGAAGAGAATTTCGCCCATACCGGCGGAGTGAAGGGTTTTGTCGAGTACATCAATCGCAACAAGAACGTGCTGCACGGCACCGTTTTCCACTCCGTCGGCCAGAAGGAGGGAATCACAGTCGAGGTGGCAATGCAGTGGAACGACTCGTATCAGGAACAGGTGCTGTGCTTCACCAACAATATCCCGCAGCGCGACGGCGGCACGCACCTGACCGGGCTGCGGGCGGCGATGACGCGCAGCCTCAACCAGTATATCGAGGCAAACGAGGTCGCCAAGAAAGCCAGGGTCGAGACGACCGGCGATGACATGCGCGAAGGCCTGTCATGCGTGCTCTCGGTAAAGGTACCGGAGCCGAAGTTCTCCTCGCAGACCAAGGACAAACTGGTGAGCTCCGAGGTCCAGCCGGTGGTACAGGAAATCGTGGCCGACAAGCTGAAGAGCTTCCTGCTCGAGCGGCCGAACGACGCCCGCATCATCTGCGGCAAGATCGTCGACGCCGCGCGCGCCCGCGAGGCCGCGCGCAAGGCGCGCGAGATGACGCGCCGCAAGGGCGTGCTCGACTCTTTCGGCCTGTCGGCCAAGCTTGCCGACTGTCAGGAAAAAGACCCGGCGAAGTGCGAGCTCTACATCGTCGAGGGCGACTCCGCCGGAGGCTCGGCCAAGCAGGGCCGCGACCGCAAGTTCCAGGCGATCCTGCCGCTCAAAGGCAAGATCCTCAACGTGGAAAAAGCGCGCTTCGACAAGCTGATCTCCTCGCAGGAAATCGTGACCCTGATCCAGACTCTGGGCACTGGCATCGGCAAGGACGAATACGACATCTCCAAGCTCCGCTACCACCGGGTCATCATCATGACCGATGCGGACGTCGACGGCGCGCACATCAGAACGCTGCTTCTCACCTTTTTCTACCGCCAGATGCCGGAACTGGTCGAGCATGGGCACATCTACATTGCCCAGCCGCCCCTGTACAAGGTAAAGCTCGGCAAGCAGGAGCGCTACTTCAAGGACGACCACGAACGCGCACAGTTCATGCTCGCCCAGGCGCTGGTGGGGGCGTCGCTTGTTCCGAAGAAGGGCGCGCAGGCGATCGAAGGCAAAACACTGGAGCAGCTGGCGAAAGCCTATCTGTTCGGCGAGGCGGTAGTTACGCGGCTCTCCAGGATCATCGACGGCGAAGCGCTGGCCGCGCTCATGCGGGGGGCCAAGGTGGATCTGTCAAGCCCGCAGTCGGCCGGGGCGAGCGCGCTGATGCTCAAGCAGGCGATGGTCGGCAACGGCGTCAACGCAAGCGCCCGCTACGACGAGAAGAACGAGCGCTATCAGCTCGTGATTGAGCGCAATCACCACGGCAACATCAGAACCAGCGTGCTCGACGAGGATTTTCTCCTTTCCGGCGACTACCAGCAGCTCGAGCGCATATCGCAGTTGCTTCATGGCCTGATCGGCGAGGGCGCGCTGGTCAGGCGCGGGGACACTGAGCAGGGCATCGCCGATTTTCCGCAGGCGATGAAATGGCTGCTTGCAGAAGTTGAGCGGGGTGCGGCGATCCAGCGCTACAAGGGCCTGGGTGAGATGAATCCCGAACAGCTTTGGGAGACGACTATGGATCCGGCGTCGCGGCGGCTCTTGAAAGTGCAGATCGAGGACGGCATCGCCGCGGACGAAATCTTTACCAAGCTGATGGGCGATGACGTCGAGCCGCGGCGCGTGTTCATCGAGCAGAACGCGCTGGTCGCGCGGCTCGACGTCTAGAGAACCGCGTCAGGCTGCAGCGGTCCGCGCGTGGATTGCCGGATAACGACCCCGCTGTTCACGCAGCGGTCTTCCTGCGCCGTCCGGCGGCACGCGCGGGCTTGGCGACCGCCTTGGCTTCGGCCCTGGTCTTTGCGGTTTGTTCCTTTGCGGCGGATTTCTCCGTGGAGCCTCTCGCAGACTTTGCCGCCCGGGGCGCGAACTCGAACCCGACATTGCCATCGGCACCGCGCACCAGAAACGCCGAGAACGGCCGGCCCTTTTTTGAAATGAACCGGTGCAGCAGGTCGGTCTTGCCTGTGGCGAGAAGTTTTTGCATCTGTTCGCGCTCGATTGGCCGCTGCAGGATGACGCGTCCGGAGCGGAAGTCGCAACGCTTGTCCGGTCCGACGCTCCTGTCGCATACGTAAGCCATCGCCTGCTCGAACACTTGGCCTTGGCCCTTGCATTTCGGGCACGGCCCGAGCGGCGTCTGGCCGGAGAAATCCACTTTCTCTGCAGCGTCATCGCCGCTGTCTGACCGGCCGAAGTCGAACTCGGCGCGAAACTCGGACGTAAGCCGCACCACCGCCGCGAACGGCTTTCCCAGCCGGCTGCGGAATCCGGTGAGCGGGCCGACGGAGCGTTTCGTGATCAGCTCCTCGATCTCCTCGGGCGCGAATTCGCGGCTCGACACTACCTTCCAGATCGAGAAGTCGCACTTCTGGCACTGGAACTTGCGATAGTTCTCCTGCACCGTGCCGCCGCACTTCGGGCATGGCGTCCCGAGCGTAAGAAACACGGTGTCGGGAATGTTGCCCTGCTTGATGCGCGTCACCATCTCCCGGGTGAGATCGACGATGTGTCCCATGAATTCGCTGCGCGGCAACTGCCCGTGTTCCATCTGTTTCAGCTTGAACTCCCAGTTGCCGGTGAGCTCTGGCGAAGTGAGTTCGGTGATGCCGAACTGGCGCAGCGCGAACAACAGCGAGAACGCCTTCGGCGTCGGCTGCAGCTCGCGTCCGTTGCGGTGCACGTAGTCTTCCTGGATCAGCCCTTCGATGATCTGTGCACGGGTCGCCGGCGTGCCGAGGCCTTTCTCGCCCATGGCTTCCCGGAGGTCTTCGTCTTCGACCAGTTTTCCCGCGCCTTCCATGGCGGAGAGCAGCGTGGCTTCAGTGAAGCGCGCCGGCGGCTTGGTCTGGCTGGCGCGTACTTCGACCGCGAGCGTGCGCACCTTCTCTCCATTTTTGATCGGCACCAGATTGGCGGATTGGGCGGTTTCGGCTTCCTTGCCCCAGACCTCCAGCCAGCCGGCTTGGGTCATCACCCGCCCTTCGGTCTTGAAGGCTTCGCCTTCGACGCGGGTGAGGCGCGTCGTGACCAGGTACTCGGCGGCGGGGAAGAACACCGCAAGGAATCGCTTCATCACAAGGTCGTAGAGTTTCCCCTCCGCCTCCGACAGGTGCCCCGGCGCCTGCAGCGTGGGAATGATGGCGAAGTGATCGGAGATCTTGGTGTTGTCGAAGATGCGCTTGTTCGGTTTTACCCACGCTTTCTTCAGGATTTGTGCCGCATGCCTGGCATAGCCAGAGACCTTCTGCGCCGCGACCGCCTCCAGTGTTTTCTTCACCGTGCCGAGATAATCCTCGGGCAGAGCGCGCGAATCGGTGCGCGGATAGGTGAGTGCCTTGTGCTTTTCATACAAGGCCTGTGCCAGCGCGAGCGTAGTCTTCGCCGAAAAACCGAAGCGCCCATTGGCGTCCCGCTGCAGGCTGGTGAGATCGTAGAGCAACGGCGAGAGCTGCGTCGAGGGTTTCGCCTCCTCGGTAACGACACCGGCCTTGCCCTCGCACTTTGCGTGAATCGCGGCGGCACGCTTCTCGTCCCACAGCCGTTCTGGCCTGGATTCGCTGTCGTCGTCCTTTTTCGATTTCTGGAAGTTCTCGTCGAACCAGCGGCCCGCATATTCGCCCGCAGCCGCAGCGAAAGTGGCGTGGACTTCCCAGTAGTTGCGGGCGACGAACTTGCGGATGCGCTCCTCGCGCTCGACCAGGACGGCAAGCGTGGGCGTTTGCACGCGGCCGACGGTGGTCTTGTAGAAACCCCCTTCCTTGGAATTGAACGCGGTCATTGCGCGCGTGCCATTGATGCCGACCAGCCAGTCCGATTCCGAGCGGCACACGGCGGCATCCGCAAGCGGTTGCATGTCGCGGCCCTTGCGCAGCTTCTCGAAACCCTCGCGGATCGCGCCCTGGGTCATCGACTGCAGCCACAGCCGCTCGATCGGCTTGCTGTTGCCGACGTGCTGCATGATGTAGCGGAAAATCAGCTCGCCCTCGCGTCCGGCGTCGCAGGCGTTGATCACACCTGACACGTCCTTGCGCTTGAGGAGCTTCACCAGGAGTTTGAGGCGTTCCTCGCTCCGCTCGATCGGCTGCAGATCGAAATGCGGCGGGATCACCGGCAGGTTTGCGAACGACCATTTACCGCGCTTGACCTCCACGCCTTCAGGCGGGACCAGCGCGAGCAGATGCCCGATCGCCGACGACAGCACGAGGTCCTTGCTCTCGTAGTAGTCGCCGTGGCGCGTGAATCCGCCCAATGCGCGCGCGATGTCATTCGCGACAGAAGGCTTTTCGGCGATGATGAGCTTCTTGGCCATGGTGAGGGTCAACGCGGGAGCGCGCGCTCGTGAAATCGGCCGCGCGCGATGTCATTGGCGCCTGAAGGTTTCTCAGCGATGATCAATATTTTGGCCACGGAAGATTTCGCTCGCGCGAACCGTAAAGGGTGTCACGCAATGATGCCGCAACGCAAAGGGCAGCATGATAAGTGCAATCCGGGCGGCGAGGCAAGGAACTGACGCGCTCGCGTCGAACGCCGCGGGACACAGGGACTTGCACCCTCTCGGGGTTGCGTTAATGGATCTGGCGCTTTTCCCCGTCGGGAAGCAACTCGTCGAGGATCAGGGCATCTACGTTGCCGCGGCGCGTCCACAGCACTATGAGGACGATGACTTTGAGTTTTTCCAACCCGACTGCGCCCTCGGGCAGGGCCATGGCGCGTTCGATGATGAGTTCACGCAGCAGTGGCGAAAGGATCCTGGCGCTCTCCAGGAATGCGAGGAACCCGCGGCCCTCGATGGACAGTTTCGCGGCCTCGTCGGCGGCATAGCCGCGGAAGGAGGAACTCGCGTCTAGCGATTCGGGCAGTCCGTCTTCGTGCAGGCGCGCGAGGCCGTTCAACCAGTCGAGCGCGTCGTGAATGTCGTCATTCTCGAATCCCGCGGCGGTGAGCTTGCGTGCCAGGGTGTCGTGATCGGGATAGCTTTCGGTCTGATAGTAGTTTTCGAACAGATAGACGAGGATGTCGAACATTCGCGTTGGGACCTCAGGAGTTGCGTTGATATAAGCCTCCGGGGAGGCTCGCCACTTTTCCTTCGAGTTCCAGCTGCAAAAGCATGGCCGATACGGCTTCCGGCGTCAAGCCGCTGCGCGCGACCAGAGCGTCGATATCGCACGGATCGAAGCCCATATGTGTCAGCAGCGCGTGTTCCGTTGTTGCGCCTGTCGAGGTCGGCGCCGAAGACGCGCCGATCCCACCGAGCTCGTCGAGCACGTCCTGCGCACTCTCGACCAGTTTCGCGCCCTGTTTGATGAGGGCGTGGCAACCTCTGGAGAGCGGCGAATGGATCGAGCCGGGAATGGCGAGCACTTCGCGGCCCTGCTCCGCCGCGAGCTTCGCCGTGATGAGCGAGCCCGACGCAAGCGCCGCCTCGACGACGAGACAGCCGCGCGCGAGTCCGCTGATCAGGCGATTGCGTCGCGGGAAATTGCCGGCCACCGGCGGTGTACCGAGCGCAAACTCCGATATGATCGCGCCGCGTGTCGCGATCTCTGCGGCGAGCAGCTCGTTGCGCCTGGGATAAACGATATCGGCGCCGGTTCCCAGCACCGCGACTGTCGAGCTTCGGCCTTCGAGACCGCCGCGATGCGCGGCGCTGTCGATACCCAGGGCGAGTCCGCTCACGATGGGAAACCCGGCGTCGCTGAGCGCGCGCGCGAAGTTGCGGGCGTTCTCCAGGCCTTGCGGCGTAGCGTTGCGGCTGCCTACTACGGCAAGGGCGGGCGCGCAAAGGAGGCTTGCGTTGCCAATGATGTAGAGCAGCGCCGGCGGATCGGGGATTTCGAGAAGTTGCTTCGGGTAGTCGGCGTCGGCGAGAGTGACGATCGCGTGACCCGGTTGCCCCGCCCAGCGCAGGGCATTTTCCACTCCGGGGCCGCGGCCGTGCTCCAGGATGAGTGTCGCGAGAGAGTCGGGAACAACGCGGCCAAGCTGTGCCCGCGTCGCGCCCAGCACGTTGGGCGGCAGGCCGAACGCAGAGAGAAGCGCGCGGAAACCTTGGCTGCCGAGGCCGGGGACAAGGCTGAGATCGACCCAGGCGGCAAGCTCGCCGTCGGCGCTCATGCGTCCCGGCGCGGCGGCCTCAGGCAGCAATGCGGAAGGGTCCCTTCCTGATTTTCTCAGGGAGTCTGGACAATGTCGCCAGGCTGAATCGGCCGCGAGCTCTCCATGACGAGCGCGTAGGACACGGCATTGAAAGTGCGAAAGATGAAGATCAGGCCATAGCGCTCGTCAGGCAACTTGATGGTCGGTGCGCTGTCGCGCGACATGAGGGGATTCTGCTGGTCCACGACCACCACGTTGCGGTAGACCGCAAGAACGTGACCGACCTCGAGACCGTCGCGCGCCCCCCGGTTGATCGAAATGATCGAGTCGCGGCCGCCTACGCTCGTCGCGAAATTATTATAGAGCCCGATGATACGGCCCCTGAAGGAGGTGCGTGGGGCGTGCGGCATGTACGGGCTGATCTCCGGAGTCAATGCGGAAATCAGCCGGTCGCCCGCGGCGATCTCCTGCTTGGAGCTGACGATCTGAACCGTGGCCGGCTCGCCGCCGCGGGTCATCCGTGCGGTGCCGAGGAACACCGCCTCGATGCCCAGTGTTCTATTGCTGTCGGGATCGACCAGCGGCCGTCCGGGCCGGTACACCTGCCAAAGGGAGGAATCCGCGGCGTTGCTCATACCGCTCACGTAGGCGATACCGCCGGGTCCGAGGTTGACGTGGTTCTCTTCGATGGCGATGATGCGCGGCGCCTTGTCGAGGCCGCCTTCCTCGATGAGGAGCGGCTGCGAAAGGAACGGCTCGATTGCCTTTAGCGGTATCGGGGGAATAGCCTCCGCTGTCAGGGATTCGCCGCGAACCTGGGGCACGAGTTTGACCGTGTCGCTCCTGCTCGAGTCGCTGCCGCTCAGCCGCAGTTGAGGCGGCGTCACGCTGCGGTCAAGAATGATGACATTGCCCGGGTAGATCCAGTGCGGATTCTTGATCTGGTCCTGATTCATGCGCCAGACTCCCGGCCAGCGCCAAGTATCCTTGAGAAACTTGCCGGCGATACCCCAGAGCGTGTCGCCCTTCTCGACTACGTAGCGGTCCGGCGCGTCGTCCTGTAACTTGATATCGCTTTGCGCAAGCGCCAGCGGGCCACCCAGCCAGAGGGCGGCAGCCAGAAGAGCTGTGATAAACTTTTGCATGACGACCTCGCCTGGAAACGCGCGCTCAAGTCCCTATATTAATCATATATAGCAGCACGCTTTTTACAGTCCGCATTAAATTGTGCATATAATTATTTCAATTTGCAAGTATTTATGCCGTTGTTGAGCATCCTGCGCTATCCCGATCCGCGCCTCTACCGGAAAGCCGCCAAGGTCGCGAAAGTAGATGAGTCGATCCGCAGCCTGGTGCGCGACATGGCCGAAACAATGTATGCCGCTCCCGGAGTCGGGCTCGCGGCGACCCAGGTCGACGTTCACAAGCGGGTAATCGTGATCGACGCCGCCGAGACCCGCCACCAGTTGCTGGTGTTGATCAACCCGGAAATCCTCACGCGCGAAGGCGTCCAGTACAGCGACGAAGGTTGTTTGTCGGTACCCGGCATCTATGAGCCGGTCGAGCGTGCCGAGCGTATCACCGTACGCTCGCTCGATCTGGATGGCAATCCCTTCACCCTCGCTGCCGAGGATCTGCTCGCGGTTTGTATCCAGCATGAAACGGATCATCTCGAGGGCAAGGTCTTCGTTGACTATCTGTCGCGACTCAAGCAGCAGCGCATCAGGGCCAAGCTGCAGAAACAATTGCGCAAGACCGCCTAGAAAGGCGGTTCTCCTTGAATCTCATATTCGCCGGCACGCCCGAGTTCGCTGCGTACGCGCTTGCCGCGCTTCTCGCCTCGCGCCACCAAGAGGTGATCGAGGTGCTGACGCAGCCGGATCGCCCGGCGGGACGCGGTCTCGCCTCTGTCTTCTCGCCGGTGAAGCGGCTTGCGTTGGAGCGCGGTATTCCGATCGAGCAGCCCGCGAGCCTGAAAGACGCCCTGGCGCAGGAACAGTTGCGCCATTTGCGTCCCGACGCAATCGTGGTCGTGGCCTACGGCCTCATCCTGCCGCAGGCGGTGCTCGATATTCCGCGGCTGGGCGCCATCAATATCCATGCTTCGCTTCTGCCGCGCTGGCGCGGCGCCGCGCCGATCCAGCGCGCGCTGCTCGCCGGCGATCGGGAAACCGGGATCTCCATCATGCAGATGGACGCGGGACTCGATACGGGGCCGGTTCTGCTGCGGGAAGCGGTCTCCATCCGTGACGAGGACACAGCGGGCAGCCTGCACGACCGACTCGCCGAACTCGGCGCGCGACTCGTCGTCCGGGCGCTCGATGCGCTCGAGTCCGGGAAGCTGAAAGCCGTTCCGCAGTTCGCCGAAGGAGCAACCTACGCGGAGAAAATCGACAAGCGCGAGGCCCGCATCCGCTGGCAGGACCCGGCAGCGACGGTCTGGAGGCAGATACGTGCATTCAATCCTTCGCCGGGCGCTGCGGCGCGCATCCGCGGTGTCGAACTCAAGCTGTGGCAAGGCACACCCGCGCCGATCGCCGACGGTGTGCCCGGTGAGGTGCTGCAGGCCTCAAGCGACGGTGTACAGGTCGCCTGCGGCCGGGGATCGATTCTCGTGACCGAGCTCCAGCGTTCCGGGGCAAAACGCCTTCCTGCGCGCGAGTTCCTGCGCGGTTTTCCGTTGCTGCCGGGCGAGCGTTTTGAGGCCGGCGGAAATTGAATTCTTCGCCCCCGACGGCCATCCGACACGGGCCGTCTATAATGACGGCTAACGCTCGTTACCTTGTGGTTACCTTGTGCCGCCTGCTTTGTCCCTCTCCCCGGTTACCCACCCTCATTCCCTCGCGGAATCATTTGCCCTGGCAGGCGAGGCCATAGGCTGCGTTCTTGCCGGGGAAAGCCTGAACGCTGCTCTCGCACAGTTGAAACGGCGGGGCGGGCCGCCGGCGCTCACCGCCGCGGCACAGGATCTTTGCTACAACGCGCTGCGCGGTTATGGCGTCGTCGACACGGCGCTCGATCGGTTGCTGGACAAGCCGCTGACCGATTTTCCCTTGCGCGGGCTGCTGCTTGCCGCGCTCGCCGAACTCATGGCGCGACCGCAGTCTGCGCACGCGATCGTGCATCAGGCGGTCGAGGCCGCGCGAGTTGCGCGGCCTCGTGCCAAGGGGCTGATTAACGCGGTGCTGCGCAATTTCCAGCGCCGCGCGCCAACGCTGATGCCGGAGATCGAAGCGACCGAACCCGGAAGATACCGCCATCCGCAGTGGTGGATCGATGCGCTGCGCGAGGCGTATCCGCGCGAGTGGGATACGGTCCTGCTCGAATCGAATCGCCACCCACCCATGACGCTGCGAGTCAACCGCCGCCGGCTGACTGCCGAGGCTTATCTGGAGAAGCTGCATCGGGCCGGCGTCGGGGCGCGTTTGCTCGGCGCCGGAGCGGTGCTGCTCGACAAGCCTTGCCGGGTGGAACTCCTGCCGGGATTTTCCGCGGGTGAGGCGTCGGTACAGGACGCAGGCGCGCAGCGCGCGGCATTGCTTCTCGATGTCCACGACGGCATGCGCGTGCTCGATGCTTGCGCCGCGCCCGGCGGCAAAACCGGGCACATCCTCGAGCTTGCCGATTGCGAACTGGTGGCCGTGGACGCGGACGCCGCGCGCGCGCGGCGCATCGCCGAGAATCTTTCCCGACTGAGGCTCGCCGCAAAGATCGTGGTCGGCGACTGTCGCGAGCCGGAGAAATTCTCCGCCGGCAGAGCCTTCGAACGGATCCTGGTCGATGCGCCGTGTTCGGCCTCCGGCGTAGTGCGCCGGCATCCCGACATCAAGTGGCTGCGCCGCGCGAGCGATATCGCGGAATTTGCACGTGCGCAGGCGGCAATCCTCGAGGCGCTGTGGCGGGTGCTCGCCCCCGGAGGCAAATTGCTGTACGCGACGTGCTCGGTATTCCCGGAGGAGAATGCGCGCCAGGTAAGCGCCTTCCTCGCGCAGCATCCGCAGGCGGCGGCGCTGCCTCTTCCCGGGCTCGGAGAGGGGCAGATCCTGCCGGGTGCCGACAGCGACGGTTTTTTCTACGCGTTACTGCAGAATCAAACCTAGCCCATGGCCACCACGCTGCGTCAACTGGGAGCTACGCTGCTGCTGTGCATCGCGACGGCGGCTCATGCCGATACCATCGAAGTGCAGGGCGTCGAGCTCGACCCGACCGAGGCGCGCTATCTTCTGTATGCCGACTTCGGCCTCGAACTCAATGCCCGCCTGGAAGAAGCGCTGAACAACGGGGTGACGTTGAATTTTGTCGTCGAGTTCGAGTTGACACGTCCGCGCTGGTACTGGTTCGATGAGAAGACGGCCTTGGAAAAACTGGAATTGCGCCTGTCCTACTTTCCGCTGTCGCAACAGTATCGGCTTTCGAACGGGGCGCAATACCAAAGCTTCCCGACGCTCGCCGAAGCGCTGCGGGTTCTCGGCCGTGTGCGCGGCTGGCCGGTGCTGGAACGTAACCTTATTGAAAACGGGACGCGCTACGTAGGCTCGGTGCGCATGCGCCTGGATACGGCGCAGTTGCCCAAACCGTTCCAGGTGAGCGCGGTGACCAATCGTGAATGGTCGCTCGTCTCCGAGTGGAAGCACTTTCCGTTCACGCCGCTCGCACCGGTGAGGGACGCCCGATGATTTACGTGCTGATCGGCAGCGCCGCTCTCGGCGGAATCCTGCTTTTCCTGCTTGCCGCGGCGAGCGCGAATTCGCCGCTGTTCGCCGAGCACTACCCGCTGCTGCTCGGCCTGAACGCTGCCATCGCCCTCGGGCTTCTCGGGCTCGTGATCTATCAGTTGGCAGTGCTCGCGCGCCAGCGTCGCGCCAAGGTGTTCGGCTCGTTGCTCACTTTCCGGGTGCTGGTGATGTTCGCGCTGGTTGCGATCGTGCCCGGCCTGCTGGTCTACACCGTGTCGCTGCAGTTCCTTTCCAGGAGTATCGAGTCCTGGTTCGACATCCGTGTCGAGCGCGCGCTCGAAGGCGGCCTGAACTTGGGGCGCACTGCGCTCAACGCCATGCTTTCGGACCTTGCGCTCAAGGCGCAAACCATGTCGCTCGATCTCTCCAGCATGCCGGCGCAGCAGCAGCTCGCGGCCCTCAACCGCCTGCGCGAGCAGGCCGGCACGGATGACGCCATGCTGCTTACCGCCGGCGGCAAGGTGTTGGCGAACTCCAGCAGTGAGATGGGTAAGCTGCTGCCTCCGATGCCGGGGACGCAGGCGTTGCGCCAAGCGCGGCAGAACCGCGGCTACGGCGTAGTGGAGCCGACCGGCGACCAAGGCCTGTTGCTGCGGGTAATCGTCCCGATCGACAGTCTGGATTTTGCCGGGGAATCGCGGCTGCTGCAGCTCACTCACCCGGTTCCGCGGATTCTCGCCGACCAGGGCGAATCGGTGCAGACAGCGTACCGCGCTTACAAAGAGCTGTCGCTGTCGCGTCAGGGGCTGAAGGCGATCTATATTCTAACGCTGACTCTGACGCTATTGTTCGCATTGTTCTCCGCCATCGCCCTGGCGTTCCTGCTGTCACGGCGCCTGTCGCAACCGCTCGCGGTACTTGCAGAAGGCACGCAGGCGGTGGCGCGAGGAGATTTCTCGCGCCGTGCGCCGGTTACGAGCCGCGACGAACTGGGAATACTGACGCAATCGTTCAACAGCATGACCGGGCAGCTCGACGAAGCGAGGAGCGCCGCGCAGCTCAATCAGGCGCAGCTCGAAACCGCCAAGGCCTACCTGGAAAGCATCCTCGCCAACCTTTCGGCAGGAGTACTGGTGTTCGATCGAGATCTCGCGCTGCGCATCGCCAACCGCGGGGCCGGCGCCATATTGAGCGAAGACCTCGTACCGTTGGTCGGGCTTGCTCCCGCCGATTGGCCCAAGCTTGCCGGCTTTGCGCGCACGCTGCAAAGCGAATTCCGCCAGTACGGCGAGGGCGGCAGCTGGCAACAGCAGATCGAGCTGTCCGAGCACGGCGCGGCGATCCTGGCGCGGGGATCGCCTCTGCCGGTGGCGAGCGGCGGCGGCTATGTGGTCGTGTTTGACGATATCACCCAGCTGATTGCGGCGCAGCGCGCCACGGCCTGGAGCGAGGTCGCCCGCAGGTTGGCGCATGAGATCAAGAATCCGCTTACCCCGATCCAGCTTGCCGCCGAGCGGCTGCAGGCCAGGCTTGCGGATAAACTGCCCTTGGAGGACGTCGCGGCCCTCAACCGCGCCACCGAAACCATCGTGGCGCAGGTCACGGCGATGAAGAACATGGTGGACGATTTCCGCGACTATGCGAGGACGCCCACGCCGCAGTTCGAAACGCTCGACCTGAATCGACTGGTTGCCGAGGTCCTGGCGCTGTATGAGCAGTCCGGCACGCGGGTACAGGCGCAGCTGCGGGAAGACGTGCCCCCGGTGCGCGGCGATCCCCGGCAGCTGCGGCAGGTGATCCACAATTTGCTGCAGAACGCCCAGGACGCGCTCGCCGGGAACACCGATCCGAAGATCGAAGTGTCGACGGAGCGCGTCGGCAACCAGGCATGGTTGCGGATCAACGACAACGGTTGCAGCTTCCCCGAGACCATCATCAAGCGCGCCTTCGAACCCTACGTCACCACCAAGCCGAAGGGGATGGGGCTGGGGCTGGCAATCGTGAAGCGCATCGTCGACGAACATCAGGGCACGATCAACATCGAGAACGCGACGCCACGCGGCGCGGCGGTGCGCATCTCGCTGCCGCTCGCCGCGTGACATGTCATGGCACAGATCCTGGTTGTAGACGACGAAATCGGCATCCGGGAACTTCTGTCGGAGATCCTGTCCGACGAGGGGCACACGGTGCGGCTTGCCGAGAATGCCACCGCGGCGCGCAGTGCGCGCGCGAGCGAACGCCCCGACCTCGTGTTGCTGGATATCTGGATGCCGGATGCCGACGGCATCACGCTCCTGAAGGAATGGGCCGCCAGCGGCCAGCTCACCATGCCGGTGATCATGATGTCCGGGCACGGCACTATTGAAACCGCGGTCGAGGCGACGCGCATCGGTGCCATGGATTTCCTGGAAAAACCGGTTGCGCTGCAAAAGTTGCTGGCGACGGTCAAGCGCGCGCTGCGCCTTGGCGAGACGCGCACGGCCACGCCTTTGAGCCTTGCCAACGTCGGCCGCTCGGCGCTGCTTACGGAGCTGAAGAAGCGCCTGGCGCAGATTTCCGCGGCGAGCGCAGCGGTTCTGATGCGCGGCGAAAGAGGCATCATGCCGGAACTGTACGCGCGCTATTTGCAGCAGCCCAATACGCCTTGGGTCAACGCGGCGCACGCACTCACCGAAGGCAGCCAGGACGTACTGCAGCAGGCCGCGGGCGGAGTGCTCTTCGTCGAGGAGTTGGCGGCGCTGTCCAAGAATCAGCAGAAGCACCTTGCGTTTCTCGCCTCGCGCGCGGAGAAGGCCAAGGTGCGGCTGGTGTCCTTTACCGCGGAGGAGCCGAAACGCCTGGTGGAAACCCAGGGCTTCGACCCTGCGCTGATGCAGATGCTCTCGGGGCTGGTGATGGCGCTGCCTGCGCTGCGCGAGCATCCCGAGGACATTCCCGATATCGCCAACCTGATGCTTGCGCAACTGGTGGAGACGCGTTTCTGTCCGCCGCGGCATTTCTCGACGGCGGCATTGAACCTGTTGCGCAATTTCTCCTGGCCCGGGAATCTCGAGGATCTGGCGGCCGCGGTGCGCACTCTCACTCTCACCGGACTCGACGAAGAGATCGGCGTCGGCGACGTCGAGCGGGTGCTGCCGCAGTTCGCTTCGCACCCGGAACGCGCGCGACTGCCCCTCGACCTGCCCTTGCGCGAGGCGCGCGAGGTGTTCGAGCGCGCCTACTTTGAGCATCACCTGGCGCAGGAGAACGGTTCGATCGCGCGCGTGGCCGAGAAGAGCAGGCTGGAGCGCACGCATTTGTACCGCAAGCTGAAAGCGCTCGGCATCCCGACCGGGCGCAAGGACGATTGACGCCCGCCTGGGACGGGGCGGCAATTCGGCATAAAATGCATCCTTTGTCACCCGCACTCCTGACGTGAAAATCGTGATTCTCGGAGCCGGCCAGGTCGGCTCGACCGTCGCGGAAAGCCTGGTGTCGGAAGCCAACGACATCACCGTGGTCGATATCGACGGCGCCCGGTTGCGCAACCTGCAGGACCGGCTCGATCTGCGCACCGTAGTCGGTAGTGCGGCGCATCCGTCGGTGCTGGTCGAGGCCGGCATCGACGATGCCGATATGGTGATTGCCGTGACGCAGAGCGACGAGACCAACCTCGTCGCCTGCAGGCTGGCGCAGCAGCTGTTCAACGTTCCAACCCGGATCGCCCGCATCCGCGCGACCGATTATCTTGCCAACGAGCGCGTGCTGGGACCGGATTGCTTCGCCGTGGATCTCGCCATCTGTCCCGAGCAGATCCTTACCGACTACATCGTCAGGCTGGTCGAATTCCCCGAGGCGCTGCAGGTGCTCGAGTTCGCGCATGGGAAAGTGAGCCTGGTGGCCGTGCGCGCCTTCCAGGGCGGGCCGCTGGTCGGCCACCAATTGAAGGACATCCGGCAGCATATTCCGTCTGTGGACACGCGCATCGCCGCGATTTTCCGCGGCGACAGCCCGATCGTGCCCGAGGGCGACACCGTGGTCGAGGCAGGCGACGAGGTGTTCTGTCTCGCCGCCACCCGCAATATCCGCCAGGTGATGCGCGAATTGCGGCGCATGGACAAGCCGGTGAAGCGGGTCATGATCGCCGGCGGCGGCAACATCGGCCTGCGGCTTGCGCGCGCGCTCGAACGCGACTACGTCGTGAAAATAATCGAGTACGGCAAGAAGCGCTGCGAGCTGCTCTCCAGCCGGCTCGAGCGGGCGCTGGTGCTGCAGGGCGACGTCACCGACGAGGCGCTGCTCGAGGCCGAGCACGTCGAGGAAATGGACACTTTCATCGCCGTCACCAACGACGACGAGAACAACATCATGAGCTGTCTGCTCGCCAAGCGCATGGGCGCGCGCCGCGTGGTGGCCCTCATCAACCGCCGCTCCTACGTCGATCTGCTGCAGTCGGGACAGATCGACATCGCCATCTCGCCGGCACAGGCGACTATCGGCACACTGCTAGCGCACGTGCGGCGTGGCGATGTCACCCAGGTCCACAGCCTGCGCCGCGGCGCCGCCGAGGCGCTCGAGGCCGTGGTGCACGGCGATCGCGACTCGTGCCGCTGCATCGGTCGCAAGATCGAGGAGATGGATCTGCCCAAGGGGGCGACCATTGCCGCCATCGTGCGCGGCGACGAGGTCATCATGGCGCACCACGACACCGTGGTGCAGGCCGAGGATCACGTGATCGTCTTCGTCACCAACAAGAAAACGCTGCCCAGGGTCGAGAAGCTGTTCCAGGTCGGCGTCGGCTTCGTCTGACCATTCATCCGGCGGTGGGCGCGATGTCCCGGCTTTTTTCCGTCCTCAACGTCTTGAGCGTTGCGATCGTGATCTTCGCGCTTGCGATGCTGCTGGCGCTCGGGGTGTCGCTTGTCTTTGGCGACGCCGCCGGGCGCGCGTGCGGCGGGGCCGTGTTGATCACGTTCGTCTCCGGCGCCGCTTTGTGGTTCGCCACCCGCGGCAGCCGCTCCGAGTTGCAGCCCCACGACGGATTTCTGCTGGTGGCGCTCGCGTGGACCGTGCTACCGGCCTTCGCCACGCTGCCGCTCGTGTTTTATCTGCCGCGACTCGACTTTACCGGCGCTTATTTCGAAACCATGGCGGGCCTCACCACCACCGGCGCGACGGTGCTCTCGGGACTGGACCGCCTGCCGCAATCGATCA
This sequence comes from Burkholderiales bacterium, assembly GCA_049802235.1. Taxonomy (GTDB): domain Bacteria; phylum Pseudomonadota; class Gammaproteobacteria; order Burkholderiales; family SG8-39; genus VBDM01. The sequence continues at coordinate 42,181 of JBARMB010000035.1, forward strand.
ATTTCTGGCGCTGCGAGCTGCAATGGCTCGGGGGCATGGGCATCATCATCCTCGCGGTGGCGATCCTGCCGTTGCTCGGCGTCGGCGGCAGCCAGATCAGGAAGGCCGAGACGCCCGGGCCGATGAAGGACACCCGGCTCACCCCGCGCATCACCGAGACCGCCAAGGGCCTGTGGCTGGTCTACGTGGTCATCACCGTTGCCTGCGTCGTGGCTATGAAGGCGGCCGGAATGGGCTGGTTCGATGCCGTGGTGCATGCGTTCTCCACCATGGGGTTGGGCGGGTTCTCGTCGCACGACGCGAGCTTCGGCTACTTCAACTCACCGGCGATCGAGGCCGTCACCATTTTTTTCATGGTGGTGGCGGGGATCAATTTCGGCACCCACTTTCTCGCTTTCCGCAAGCTGAGCTTCGCGCCTTACCGCGGCGATGCGGAGGCCGGCGCTTATCTCGCGGTGTTGGCGCTCTCGGTCTTCGGTGTGGCGTACTTTCTGTTTGCAAATGGCGTGTATCCAAGCTTCTGGACGGCGCTGCGTTACAGCGCGTTCAATGTCGTCTCCATCGCCACCACAACGGGGTTCTCCAGCACCGACTTCGGCAAGTGGCCGATCTTTGTGCCCATGTGGATGCTGTTCCTGGGCTGCTTCACCACCTGTTCCGGCTCGACCGGCGGCGGCATCAAGATGATCCGTGCCGAGTTGATGGTGCGCCAGGCGCTGCGCGAAATACAGCGCATTATCCATCCGCGCGCCTACATTCCGGTGAAGCTCTCCGGCCACGTGGTGGAGAACAACATCGTCTTCGCGGTGCTCGCGTTCATGCTCGTGTACGGCGGCTCGATCATCGTTATGACCATGCTGCTCGCCGCCTCGGGATTGGATGGCACCACCGCGTTCACAGCCGTGATCGCATGCATCAACAATACCGGCCCGGGCCTCGCACAGGTCGGTCCGGCGGCGAACTACGCCGGGCTCAACGGCTTCCAGACCTGGATCTGCACTTTCGCCATGCTGCTCGGCCGGCTCGAGCTGTTTGCACTGCTGGTGGTGCTGACGCCCGCTTTCTGGCGCAAGTGAGCACTGTCCCCGCGCCCGCGAGAGGTGTCAGGGCAGCAGCTTGAACGAGTCGAAGAACATTTCGAGTTCGGCCGCGTCGATCCGCCCTTTGGGGGCGATCACGACCAGCTGGTAAAGCCGTCCGTCCGATTGCAGCAAGCGCGCGTGCAGGACATGGGGCTGTCCGGCCAGCATGCCCTCGGCGCTGAACCGGACGCCTGATGCGCGCTCGCCCACCCGCACCTCGCCGCTGCCGGTAATCCTGCCCGATATGTTGCCGGCGAGATCCTGCGCGGTACGCTCGATGGACACAGCCGTCCCCGCCGGATAATCGGTGTAACCAACACCGAACACGGAGTCCGCGGCCCGCGCCGACCACAGATGCATGGCAGCGCCGGGACTTGCGGCGAGAGTTCGCGAATCGTGCTGAAATTTCGCCGGCATCAGCACCGCGAAGCGGCCGGCGTCGGACTTCAGTTCGCGCCAGTCGAGCTCGGGCGAACAGCCCGCAAGCGCGAGCACCGCGACGAATGCGGTCGCGTATCGCACCTACAGAGCGCAGGTCACCATGATCTCGACCAGGATGCGCGCATCGGCGAGCTTGGCTTCGACGGTTGCGCGCGCCGGCGGGTTCCGGGGATCCATCCACGTGGTCCAGGCCGTGTTCATCTCGTCGCGGTTGCGGATGTCGGTGAGCCAGATGTTCGCCGACAGGATCTTCGACTTGTCGGTGCCGGCAGCGGCGAGGACGGCGTCGATCTTCTTCAGCACCTGCTCGGTCTGGCCCTTGACCCCCTGAGCGAGGTCGTCGGGCACCAGGCCCGCGAGGTAGATGACGCCGTTATGCTCGACCGCCGTGCTGAGAAGTTTGCCGGGCTGATGACGCTTGATGCTCATGAACGATTCCTTCAGGACGACGCGCGCATTCTAGCGCTCGTAGGCGAGCACCGGTGCAAGCCAGCGCTCGGTCTGCTCCAGCGCCAGCGCCTTGCGCCGCGCATAGTCGGCGGCCTGGTCCTCGCCGATCTTGCCTACGGCAAAGTACTTTGACTGCGGATGCGAGAAATAGAATCCGCTCACGCTCGCCGGCGGCCACATGGCGTAGTTCTCGGTGAGGGTGATGCCGGCTTCCTCCGCGCCGAGAAGGGCGAACAGCGGCCCTTTTTCAGTGTGGTCGGGGCAGGCGGGATAACCGGGGGCCGGGCGGATGCCGACGTATTTTTCAGCGATCAGCTCCTCGCTGCTCAGCGCCTCTTCAGGAGCGTAGCCCCAGAGCTCGCCGCGAACGCGCTGGTGCATGTGCTCGGCCAGCGCTTCGGCGAGGCGGTCAGCAAGCGCTTTCAGCATGATGGCGCTGTAGTCGTCGTGTCTCGCTTCGAACGCCTTGACGCGCGCCTCGACACCGACCCCGGCGGTCACCGCGAAGGCGCCGATATGGTCGTTGACGCCCGAGTCCTTCGGCGCGATGAAATCGGCCAGGCACAGGTTGGCGCGGTCGGCCGCCTTTTGCGTCTGCTGGCGCAGGCAGTGCAGGACTATCGCCACCTCGTCGCGGGACGTGTCGGCGTAAATCTCGATATCGTCGCCGACGCTCGCCGCGGGATAGAGCCCGATCACTGCGTTGGCCGTGAGCCATTTTTCCGCAATGATGCGCTCGAGCATCGCCCGGCCGTCAGCAAACACGCCGCGCGCCGCCTCGCCTACGACCGCGTCATCGAGGATCTTCGGATGGCTGCCGGCGAGATCCCAGGTCTGGAAAAACGGCGACCAGTCGATCGCACGCGCGATCTCGGCGAGATCGCAGGCCTGAAATATCCGACGGCCGACAAACCGCGGCGCGGGCGGAACATAGGTTTTCCAATCCGCTCTGAAGGCGTTTGCGCGCGCCTGCGCCAGTGGCACCAGTGCCGGGCCCGTTTTCCCCGCGTGCTGCGTGCGGATCCGGTCGTAGTCTGCGTGCAGCGTTTTCACGTAGTCCGCGCGCAGCTCCAAAGAAAGCAGGCTGGAGCAGACCGACACCGAGCGCGAGGCGTCCGGCACGTAGATCGCCGCGCCGCTGTAGTTCGGCGCGATTTTCACCGCGGTGTGCACCCGCGAAGTCGTTGCCCCGCCGATCAGCAGCGGAACGGTGAAGCCCTGCCGCTGCATCTCCCGTGCCACGTGCGCCATCTCCTCGAGGGAAGGCGTGATCAGGCCCGACAGGCCGATGATGTCGGCTTTTTCGGCCCGCGCGGTGTCGAGAATTTTCTGCGCCGGCACCATCACGCCCAGGTTGACGACCTCGAAGTTGTTGCACTGGAGCACCACGGCGACGATGTTCTTGCCGATGTCATGCACGTCGCCCTTGACCGTGGCGATGACGATTTTTCCCCTGGGTCGGGTGTCTCCCGATTTCTCCTTCTCCGCCTCGATGAAGGGCACGAGGTGCGCGACGGCCTGCTTCATCACCCGCGCCGACTTCACCACCTGCGGCAGGAACATCTTGCCTGCGCCGAACAGGTCGCCGACGACGTTCATGCCGTCCATGAGCGGCCCTTCGATCACTTGGATCGATCGTTCACATTTTTGCCGCGCCTCCTCCGTGTCTTCGACGATCCAGTCGGTGATCCCCTTCACCAGCGCATGCACGAGGCGCTGCTCGACCGCGCCCCGGCGCCATTCGAGGTCCTCTGCCTGCGTTTTTCCGGCGCTCTTCACCGTAGTCGCGAACTCGACCAATCGCTCGCCGGCGTCGGGGCGGCGGTTCATGACCACATCCTCGACCCGCTCGCGCAACTCGGGCGGGATCTCCTCATACACACCGAGCTGGCCGGCGTTGACAATGCCCATGGTCATGCCGGCGCGGATGGCGTGATACAGAAACGCGGTGTGGATGGCCTCGCGCACCGCGTCGTTGCCGCGGAACGAGAACGACACGTTCGACACTCCCCCGGAGATCTTGACATGCGGCAGCCGGTGCCTGATCTCCCGCGTGGCGTCGATGAAATCACGGCCGTAGTTGTTGTGCTCCTCGATCCCGGTGGCAATGGCGAAAATGTTGGGGTCAAAGATGATGTCCTCGGGCGGAAAGCCGACCCGGTCCACGAGGATGCCGTAGCAGCGCTCGCAGATCTGCAAGCGGCGCTCGAGTGTGTCGGCCTGCCCCTTCTCGTCGAAGGCCATGACGATCACCGCTGCGCCATAGCGGCGCGCGAGTTTCGCATGGCGGATGAATTCGGCCTCGCCTTCCTTGAGCGAAATCGAGTTCACCACGCTCTTGCCCTGCACGCACTTGAGACCCGCCTCTATCACTGACCACTTGGAGGAGTCGATCATCACCGGCACGCGCGAGATGTCGGGCTCGGAGGCGATGAGGTTGAGAAACCTCACCATCGCGGCCTCCGAGTCGAGCATGGCCTCATCCATGTTGACGTCGATCATCTGCGCGCCGTTGTCCACTTGCTGGCGCGCCACCGAAAGTGCCTCCTGGTAATTGCCCGCGAGAATGAGTCGCGCGAATGCTTTCGAGCCGGTGACGTTGGTGCGCTCGCCGATGTTGACGAACAGCGAATCGTCGCCGATGTTGAGCGGCTCCAGGCCGGAGAGCCGCAGCTTCTTGCCGATGCGCGGGACGCGGCGCGGCGGCAGTGTCTTCACCGCCGTGGCGATAGCGCGGATGTGCTCGGGTGTGGTGCCGCAGCAGCCGCCGACGATATTGATGAGGCCGGATTCGGCGAATTCCCGCAGCAGCCCCGAGGTGTAATCGGGTGTCTCGTCGTAGCCGGTCTCCGATAGCGGGTTCGGCAGGCCGGCGTTCGGATAGCAGCTGATGTAGGTGTCGGCGACGTTCGACAATTCCTCGATGTAGGGACGCATCAGCTTCGCCCCGAGAGCGCAATTCAAGCCTACCGCGAGCGGCCGGGCGTGGCGCAGCGAGTTCCAGAATGCCTCCGGCGTCTGGCCAGTGAGCGTGCGTCCCGACTGGTCGGTGATGGTGCCCGAAACGATCACGGGCAGCCGCTGGCCGCGCTCCTCGAACAACGTCTCGAGCGCGAACACGGCCGCCTTGGCGTTCAACGTGTCGAAGATGGTCTCGAGCAGAATGAGGTCGGCGCCGCCGTCGATGAGCCCTTCGAGTGCTTCGCTGTAGGCGGTGACCAGTTCATCGAAGCGGATGTTGCGGGAAGCCGGGTCGTTGACGTCCGGTGAGATCGAGGCGGTCTTGCTGGTGGGGCCGAGCACGCCGGCGACAAAGCGCGGCCGCTTCGTGTCCCGGCCGGTGAATTCGTCCGCCGCTTCGCGCGCGAGTTTTGCCGCAGTGAAGTTCAGCTCCCGCGCCAGGTGCTCGAGATGGTAGTCAGCCTGCGACGGCGCGTTGGAGTTGAAGGTGTTGGTTTCGATGATGTCGGCACCGGCGGCGAGGTACGCGGCGTGGATCTCGCGGATAATTGCCGGCTGCGTAAGCGTCAGCAGATCGTTGTCGCCTTTCAGATCATGGGAGTGATCCGCAAAGCGCGCGCCGCGGAATTCCGCTTCTCCTAGCCGATGGGCCTGGATCATGGTGCCCATGGCGCCATCCAGGGTCAGGATGCGTCCATCGAGCAAGGCGTGAAGTTCTTCGGTGCGGTCCGGTTGCATGGTGACGGTAGGAAACAAAAAACCCGATCTGCCAGCGCCGATCGGGTCTCGCCGCTTTAGCAGAACTTGTTTTACGCCGGGCCCTTCCGGACCGGCGGGCGCCCGCAAGCTGAAGCATCAAATCGGCGCCGATGGGACGACACGCTACCGTTTCGATAAGCCCTTGTCAACACTGATGTCTTTCGGTGCGCAACCCCTGCGATGATATACTTTGCGTGATCGGATCAACACATTCTGACGCGACGATGAAGAATCTCGAACCGAAAGAAACATACAAGTTCCTGCAGAAAAACCGGGACGCGATATTCGTCGATTGCCGCAGTGAAATGGAATACCTGCTCATCGGCCATCCCATCGGCGCGCTGTCCATTCCCTGGAATGACGGCCCGGACTGGGAGATCAATCCGCATTTCGTCGCGCAGGTGAAGAAAGCGGCCACCGTCGACCGGCCCGTGGTGATCATCTGCCGCAGCGGTAACCGCTCCGTCGATGCCGGCCTCGCGCTCGAGCAAGCCGGGTTTACACAAATTTACAACGTGCTGTACGGCTTCGAGGGCAAGCTCGACGAGCACCACCACCGCAACTCCATCAGCGGCTGGCGCCACGATGGACTGCCCTGGGAACAAACGTAGAGAAAAGGCGCCGACGCGCTCTTGTTCACCCGCAGCGACGGAAAAAACGCGTCAAGCGGGCGCGATTTTTCCAACCCTGTTCTGCTGCCCGTCCTCTGCGAGCTTCCCCGAGTGCCGCTGGTTACCGCGGCGGCAGAATCTTCACCCGCAGCTCGCCCAAGTCGTCTATTCCGGCCAGAAGCTCGTCGCCCGGCTTGGCTGCGCCGACGCCCGCAGGCGTGCCGGTCATGATGAGGTCGCCGGCTTCGAGCGTGTAGTACTGCGAGAGAAACGCGATCTGCTCGGGAACACTCCAGATCATCTGGTCGATGTCGGAGTTCTGGCGCGACTCGCCGTTGACCTTGAGCCAGAGCTTGCTCTTCTTCGGGTGGCCGATTTTCGCCGCGGGCGTGATCGGCCCGACCGGTGCGGCCTGATCGAAGTCCTTGCCGAAAGTCCACGGCCGGCCCTTGTCCTTGCCGACCTGTTGCAGGTCGCGCCGGGTCATGTCAAGACCTACTGCATAGCCCCATACGTGCTCGTTCGCGCGCTCGGCGGCAATTTTGTAGCCGCCCTTGCCGATCACTGCAACCATTTCTGTTTCCCAGTGATAGTTGCCGGTCATCGGCGGGTAACGGAGGTTGCCGCCTTCGGGCACGAGGTCGTGTGCGGACTTGGTGAAGAAGAACGGTTGCTCGCGGCCGTCCCCACCCATTTCCTTCTGGTGCTCGATGTAGTTGCGGCCGACGCAAAAAATGCGGCGCACCGGAAAACGCGCGCTCGAACCGACGATGGGAAGGGAAGGAATCTCCCAGATCGAGATGCCATATTCCATTTTCATGATGGGGTCCTCAAAAATTGCGAAACGATCGTCGTAGACACCGAGGGGCCGACGACCGTCGCAGAAAAGCGCGTATTTTCGCACGAATGGATGCCCGGCTGACACTGCCGCGGATCAGACCCCGGTCGGCAGCGTGCCCTTCCCCTGCGGAGCGCGCCCGGCTCGCGGTCCGGCTGAGAAAAATCCGCGCGGAGGATAAAAAAAACGGGCACCCGAAGGTGCCCGCCGAAGGGAAGCCCTCTCGGGCTTTGCCCTGCTTTCCTTATTCGACGCTCTCGCCGTGCAGGCTGACGTCGAGACCTTCCCGCTCTTCTTCCTCGGTGACGCGGAGGCCGATCACCATGTCGATCAGCTTGAGGAGGATGTAGCTGCCGATACCGCTTACCAGCAACGTAGTGACCACGGCGTAGACCTGGGTCATCAGGCTGCCGTCGACGCCGCTGATTTCCTTGACGTTGAACACGCCGGTAAGAAGCGCGCCAATAATCCCGCCGATGCAGTGCACGCCAAAAGCATCCAGCGAGTCGTCGTAGCCGAACATCTTTTTCACCGCGGTCGCGGCGAAGAAGCACAGTACGCCCGCCGCGATGCCGATCACGAACGCGCCGGTGATGCCGACGAAGCCCGAAGCCGGGGTGATGGCCACCAGGCCCGCCACGGCGCCCGAGGCGATGCCGAGCACCGAGGGCTTGCCCTTCGCCAGCCATTCCGTGAACATCCACGCTAAGGCCGCCACCGCGGTGGCAAGCTGCGTTACGGTCATCGCCATGCCGGCGCGGCCGTCGGCAGCCACCGCGGATCCGGCGTTGAAGCCGAACCAACCCACCCACAGCAGAGAAGCGCCGATCACAGTGAGCACCAGATTATGCGGAGGCATCGGTTCCTTGCCGTAGCCGACACGCTTGCCGAGCACGAGTGCGCACACCAGTGCGGCTATCCCGGCATTGATGTGCACCACCGTTCCGCCGGCGAAGTCGAGGACGCCCGCAGTGGCCCATTTGCCGCTCGTGCCTTCCCACATCATGTGCGCGATCGGCGAGTAGATCAGCACCGACCACAGGCCCATGAACCAGAGCATCGCCGAGAACTTCATGCGATCGGCGAAGGCGCCGGCGATCAGGGCGGGCGTGATGATGGCGAAGGTCATCTGGAACATCATGTAGACCGACTCAGGTATGGTCACCCCGAGATGGCTCACGGTGACCATGTTTTTCTCTTTCATGTAGACCATGCCGGAAAGGAAAAACCGGCTCATGCCGCCGAAGTACGCATTCCCCGGCGTGAATGCCAGGCTGTAGCCGCAGACGACCCAGATCACCGTCACCAGGCACGTGATGGCGAAGCTCTGCATCAACGTGGCGAGCACGTTCTTCTTGCGCACCATGCCGCCGTAGAACAGCGCCAGTCCGGGAATGGTCATCAGCAGCACCAGCGCAGTGGACGCGAGCATCCACGCGGTGTCCCCGGAATTGATCTTATCGCCGCCGACGAGCACAGGTTCGGTGGGTGCTGGTGGCGCGGCCGGAGCCGCGGCGGCGGCCGGAGCGGCGGGAGCTGCGGCGGGTGCCGCAG
>JBARMB010000036.1:0-3830 GCA_049802235.1 Burkholderiales bacterium
GCGTGCGCGAGGCTGCCGCCGACGGTGCCGCGGTTGCGCGTCTGCACGTGCCCGACCCAGCGGAGCGCCTGGCGCAAGAGCGGCACGCGCGCGGCGAGCGCGTCGTCGCGCTCCATGACGCACTGGCGCGTCGCGGCGCCGGTGCGCGCGGCGTCCTTTTCGATGGCGACGAATTTCAGCGCCGCGATCTCGTTGATGTCGATGAGCCACGCCGGCCGCGCCAGGCGCATCGCCATCATCGGCACCAGGCTCTGGCCGCCGGCGATCAGCTTGGCGCCATCGCCGTGCCGGCGCAGCAGCTCGCAGGCCTCGGCGACCGATCCGGCGCGGGCGTACTCGAAGGGAGCCGCTTTCACCGCCGAACCTCGAGATGGAACATCTTTGCGGGCGCAGCGCCTGTCAGCATGGTTTGGGTTGCAGCGCCGGGAGGGCGTGCCTAGAATCGCATCTATTGCTCAGGCGAAATGATAACAAAGGAGAGAGGCTCATGGGACGATTCGTGAAATGGGTTGCAGCCGCCGCGCTGTGCGCGGCGTGGGGCGCGGCATCGGCGCAATCGTGGCCGGCGAAGCCGGTGCACGTCATCGTGCCGTTCACCCCGGGGAGCGCCACCGACATCATGGCGCGCACCGTGACCGACAAGCTGTCCATGAATCTCGGCCAGACGTTCCTGGTCGAGAACCGGCCCGGCGCGGGCGGCACCATCGGCGTCGGCGCGGTGGCGAGGTCGGACCCGGACGGCTACACGCTGCTGGTGCATTCGTCGTCCTACACTGTCACGCCGTCCACCTATTCGAACCTGCCTTACGACACGCTGCGCGACCTCACCGGCGTCACGCCGCTGGGCCTGCTGCCGAACGTGCTGGTGATCGCGCCCTCCAAGGGCATCCGCTCGGTGAAGGAACTCATCGCCGCGGCGAAGGCGAAGCCCGGCTCGATGAACGCCGCCTCCATCGGCGTCGGCAGCGCGACGCACCTCAACGCCGAGCGCTTCCGCCTCGGCGCCGGCATCGAGGCGGTCAACATTCCCTTCAAGGGCACGCCCGAGGCGCTCACCGAAGTGATGACCGGGCGCGTCGACTATTATTTCTGCCCGGTCAACGCGGTGCTGCCGCTGTTGAAGGACGGCAAGCTGCTCGCGCTCGCGGTCGGCAGCAGCAAGCGCTCGATCGCGCTTCCCGATCTGCCCACCACGCTCGAGCTGGGCATCCCGAAATCGGACTACAATTTCTGGGTCGGCATGTTCGCGCCGGCGAAGACGCCGCGCGACGTCGTCAACCGGCTTTACCAGGAGGTCGTCAAGGCGCTGCAATCGCCCGACGTGAGCGAGAAGATGGCGCGCCTCGGCGCCGAGCCGATGGACTACAACCCGGAGCAGTTCAACGCCTACATCCGCGACGAGATCGCGGCGAATGCCGCGCTGGTGAAGGCGGCGGGGATCAAGGCGAATTAGGAAGGACTGCGAGAACAGTCGGGTTCTGGCCGTTCATATCTCGTAACGATCTGGCGTTAACCCGCGGGCCGAAGGCCCGTCGGGTTCAACGCCAGGTTAGCAGTCTGCGTACGATCACTTCGTGGCCGCACCGACAAGGCACTCACCCGGCACCTCGAACCCGCCAGGCGATTCGAAACTGCGCATTGCGCCGTCCACTTCGTTCCACACGGACTCGCGTTCTTCAGGGGGCAGGTGAGCCATCATGGCATTGAATCCACCGAAGGCCTCTCGGGCGACCCGCACGTACTCGGCAGCACTGGCCGCTCCATGGGGCACCGGCACGGCGCGAACCTCGGGGTCGGCAAATCCGGCTTGACGAAAGACGTCTTCGAGCACCCCGGGACCGCCAAGGCTGAACGGTCCGGGTTGCCCCGGAACGGGAGGCGGGAGTTGCGCCCGCCGGCGGATGATGGAAGCGGGCAGAGCACCCCAACTGTTTCGATCGGGCGTGGAAAAGACAGCGACGGCGACCCGACCGCCCGGTCTGAGAACACGGCGCCACTCGCGTAGCGCTGTCACAGGGTGCGGCATATACATCAGGCCAAGCCGACACAGCACCGCATCAAAGGAAGCGTCAGGGAGATCCAACTTCTCGCCGTCCATGGCGCGGGTCTCAATCTGTTTGAGTCCCCGTTCACGAGCGACCTGGAGCGCAAGCTCAACGATCCCTTCCGCGATGTCGGTCGCGAGCACGTAACCGCTAGGGCCCACTCGTTCGGCGGCACTGACCGCCGGCTCACCTGCCCCGGCGGCGACGTCCAGGATGCGCTGACCTGGCTGAATCCGGGCCAGGTCGAGCATCTGGCGGGTAGCTACGCCATACCAACGATCCAGAGTGGGATTCCAGCGCCGCCATGCTGCGCCGTCCTTGTTCCATTGCTCTCGCTGCGCGTCCTTGTACTTCGCTGCGTCGAATGAGGGTTGCTGTTCGGCCATGCAAGTGCTCCTCTCGGTTAGTTCTTGATGTTGCTTCGCGGTGCGGGACTCAGACTGCTAACGAATGAAAGGGACTTCCCCTGCTCGAAGCGGGGTGTGGCCCGCACGGCATCGAAGTGCCAAGATTGAGTTTCGCATCTTCAATCTGATAACGAGAGGGGAAGTCATGGACAAGGTTACTACTGTGGGTATTGATCTGGCAAAGAGTGTTTTCTCGCTGCATGGGGTGGACAGCGCGGGGCGCGTGGTGCTCAGACGCACGCTGCGGCGCGATCAACTGGTGCAGGCGGTGGCGGCGTTGCCGCCGTGCCTGATCGGCATGGAGGCGTGCTCCGGGGCGCACGAGTGGGGCCGGCGGTTCCAGGGGCTGGGGCACATGGTGCGGCTGATGGCGCCGAAGTTCGTGGCCCCATACAGGAAGAGCGGCAAGAACGACGGCAACGATGCCGAGGCGATCTGCGAGGCGGTGAGCCGCCCGAGCATGCGCTTCGTGCCGGTGAAGTCGGCCGAGCAGCAGGCACTCTTGGCGATGCACCGAGTCAGGCAGGGGTTCGTCGTGGAGAGGACTGCGACCATCAACCGGCTGCGGGGATTGCTCGCGGAGTTCGGGGTAGTACTGCCGTTGCGCTCAGTCACCGTGCGCCGCCAGGCGGCTCAGGCGGCCGAGAACCTGCCCGAGCTCGCACGGCGCGCGATCGGTGATCTGCTCGATGAGCTGCGCTCACTCGATGAGCGCATCGGCGCCTACGACCGGGAAATCGAAGCCCAGGCCAAACTGTGCGAGCCGGCACAGCGCCTGATGAAGATCCGCGGCATCGGGCCCACCACGGCGCTGGCCATCGTCGCCACCGTGGGCAACGCCCGGGAGTTCAAGAACGGCCGGCAGTTCGCTGCCTGGATCGGCCTCACTCCCAGCCAATACTCCACCGGCGGCAAGCCGCGCCTGGGGCACATCAGCAAGCGCGGCGATGCCTACCTCAGAAACCTGCTCGTACAGGGCGCGCGCTCGGTGCTCAACAGCGCCGGCAGGCACCAGGACCGGATGTCGCGCTGGATCCTGGAACTGCAGCCGCGCCGCGGCTACTACCGAACGCTCGTGGCAATCGCCAACAAGAACGCCCGCATCGCTTGGGCGCTGCTCGCCAAGAACGAATCAATGCGCTCGGCATGAACACACCCATCCGCTGAGACTGCACCTGTCGATGACGAAACGGTCAAACCGGTGCCCGGAGAACCTGATCAAACACGACGGCAGCAACCAATGCCGACTAACGAGAGAGGTCCGGGCATGCGGCTTTCATCAGGGCCAGAGCATTCATTGCTCACAAACAGGCCGGTTATAGTGACGCAGTCCGACCTCTTCTCATCCGCCTTGCAGTTCCGGGGAAGTCCTTATAGT
>JBARMB010000037.1:0-121168 GCA_049802235.1 Burkholderiales bacterium
GCCTACGGCGGCGGCAAGACCGAGCTCGGCGCCGTGCTGGACGCGCGCCGCGCGGAAGCCGACGCGCGCCTGGGTCTGCTGCAGACGCAGCTCGAGAGAGCGCGCGCCTGGGCCAATCTGAATTTTCTCATGCCGCACGAGGCGCAGCCATGAACCGAACAGCTTTGATCTTCACCGGATTTGCCGCTGCCGTCTTGGCAGCGGCGGGTGCCGGCTACTGGGTTGCCGCGTCGAGGATGCACGCAGCACCCGCTGCAGCTTCACCCGCAAAGGATTCCTCTGGAAGGAAAATCCTCTATTGGCACGATCCGATGGTTCCGCAGCAGAAATTCGACCGGCCGGGCAAGTCGCCTTTCATGGACATGCAGCTCGTGCCGGTCTATGCGGACGAGGACGCGGGCGGGGACGCGGTGTCGATCGATCCGCGCGTGGTGCAAAACCTCGGCATCCGCACGGCCGAGGCGGTCATGGGTTTGCCCGAGCGCCGCTTCGAGGCCGTGGGCGGCGTCGCCTGGAACGAGCGCGCGGTGGTCGTGCTGCAGGCGCGCGCGGCCGGCTTTGTCGAAAAACTTTATGCGCGCGCGCCGCTCGACGCGGTGGCGAAAGGCCAGCCGCTGGTCGAGCTGCTGGTACCCGACTGGGCCGCGGCGCAGGAGGAATACCTGCTGCTGCGCCGGAGCGCATCGAAGGATACCGAGGTCCTCGCAACGGCAGCGCGGCAGCGGCTGGTCCTGCTCGGCATGAGCGAGGAGCAGATACTGCGGGTCGAGAAAACCGGCCGGCCGCAGACGCGCATCACGCTGCATGCGCCGATCAGCGGCGTCATCGCCGAGCTCGGCGTGCGCGAAGGCATGAGCGTCGCTCCCGGCGCGATGCTGTTTCGCCTGGTGGACCTCTCCAGCGTGTGGGTGAACGCCGAGGTCCCGGAAGCGCAGGCGGGGTGGCTGCAGCCCGGGGGCGCGGTCGAAGCCCGGGTGCCCGCCTGGCCCGACCGGGTCTTTCGCGGAAAAGTCAGCGCGATTCTGCCCGAGTTGAACGCGGCGACGCGCACCGTCCGCGCGCGGATCGAAATCGCGAATCCCGGCGCCAAGCTGAAGCCCGGCATGTTCGCGACGCTGGGTTTCATCGCTCGAGGCAGCGCGAAGGCGCTGTGGGTGCCCTCCGAGGCGATCATCCGCACCGGCGAGCGCAGCTTGGTGATCGTCGCCGAGGGCGAAGGCCGGTTCCGGCAGGCCGAGGTCGAGCCGGGTTTCGAATGGGAAGGAAAGACCGAAGTCCGCAAGGGGCTCGCCGCCGGCGACAAGGTGGTCGTGTCGGGACAGTTCCTGCTGGATTCCGAGGCGAGCCTCCGATCCGCGGCGATCCGCATGGAAGCTGGGCCGGCCGCGCCGGCCGCCGCCGTGCACAAGGCCGCGGGGCGGCTGGTGCGCGTCGACACCAAGGAACTCACCATCAGCCATGGCGCCATCGAGAGCGCGGGCATGGGGCCGATGACGATGGTCTACCAGGCTCCGCCGAGCGGCGTCCCGGCCGGCCTCAAGGCGGGCGACGAGGTGCGATTCGAGTTCGTGAGCCGCCCGGACGGAGAGTTCCAGGTCACCCGCATCGAGCGCGTTGCGGCCGGCGACCGCGCGCACGGTGAAGCGAAATGATCGCCGCGCTCATCCGCCACTCCATCGCCAACCGCTATCTGGTGCTGCTGGCGACGGTGCTCGTCACCGCCTGGGGCGTGTGGGCGGCCCTCAGGACGCCGCTCGATGCCATTCCCGATCTCTCCGACGTGCAGGTCATCATCCGCACGCCCTTCCCCGGCCAGGCGCCGCGCATCGTCGAAGACCAGGTCACCTATCCGCTGACGACCACGATGGTGTCGGTGCCCGGCGCGAAGACCGTGCGCGGCTATTCGTTTTTCGGCGATTCCTTCGTCTATGTCCTGTTCGAGGACGGCACCGATCTGTACTGGGCGCGCTCGCGGGTGCTGGAGTACCTCAACCAGGTGCAGTCGCGCCTGCCCGCGGGCGCCAAGCCCGCGCTCGGGCCGGATGCGACCGGCGTCGGCTGGATCTACCAGTACGCGCTGGTGGACCGCAGCGGCCGCCACGATCTGTCGCAGCTGCGCGCGCTGCAGGACTGGTTTCTGAAATACGAGCTGAAGGCCGTGCCCAACGTCGCCGAGGTCGCGACCGTCGGCGGCATGGTGAGGCAGTACCAGATCGTGCTCGATCCGGACCGGTTGCGCGCCTACGGCATCTCGCAGGCGCGCGTGGTGCAGGCGGTGCAGAACGCCAACCGCGAGTCGGGCGGCGCGGTGATCGAAATGGGCGAGGCCGAGTACATGGTGCGCGCGAGCGGCTACCTGAAAACGCTCGACGATTTCCGCTCGATCCCGGTGATGACCAGCGAATCGGGCACGCCGGTGATGCTGAAGGACGTCGCCTGGCTGCAGATCGGCCCGGAGATGCGCCGCGGAATCTCCGAGCTCGACGGCCAGGGCGAGGCGGTCGGCGGCGTGATCGTGATGCGCTCGGGCAAGAACGCGCTCGAGACCATCGCCGCGGTCAAGGCAAAGATGGAGACCTTGAAGACCAGCCTGCCGCCGGGCGTCGAGGTCGTCGAGACCTACGACCGCTCCGGGCTGATCGAGCGCGCGGTGGCGCACCTGCGCGACAAGCTCATCGAGGAGTTCATCGTCGTCGCGCTGGTCTGCTTCGCGTTCCTTTTCCACCTGCGCTCGGGGCTGGTCGCCATCGTGACGCTGCCGCTCGGCGTGCTGATGGCGTTCATCGTCATGCACTATCAGGGCGTCAACGCCAACATCATGTCGCTCGGCGGCATCGCCATCGCCATCGGCGCCATGGTGGATGCCGCCGTGGTGATGATCGAGAACGCGCACAAGAAGCTGGAGGCGTGGCAGCAGGAGCATCCGGGGGAGCGCCTCGAAGGCGAGGCGCGCTGGCGCGTCATCGGCGATGCCGCCGTCGAGGTGGGCCCGGCGCTGTTCTTCAGCCTGCTCATCATCACGCTCTCGTTCATCCCGGTGTTCGCGCTCGAAGCGCAGGAGGGGCGGCTGTTCGCTCCGCTCGCGTTCACCAAGACCTATGCCATGGCGGCCTCGGCCGGGCTCGCCGTGACCCTGATCCCGGTGCTGATGGGCTACCTGATCCGCGGCCGGATCCCGCCGGAGCGCGCCAATCCTCTCTCGCGGCTGCTGATCGCGGCCTACCGGCCGCTGCTCGCGCGGGTGCTGCGGTCGCCGTGGCTGACCCTCGCCATCGCTGCGGCGCTGCTGGCGACGAGCCTGGTTCCGCTGGCGCGCCTCGGCGGCGAGTTCATGCCGCCGATGTTCGAGGGCGACCTGCTCTACATGCCTTCCACGCTTCCCGGCGTGTCGCCGGGAAAAGCCGCCGAAATTCTGCAGCAGACCGATCGGCTGATCGCGACCGTGCCCGAGGTGAAAAGCGTGTTCGGCAAAATGGGGCGGGCGGAGACCGCGACCGATCCGGCGCCGCTGGAGATGGTGGAGACCACCATCCAGCTCAAGCCGGTCGAGGAATGGCGCCCCGGCATGACGCCGGAAAAGCTCGTCGAGGAACTCGATGCGAGGGTGAGGCTGCCCGGCCTGTCGAACATCTGGGTGCCGCCGATCCGCAACCGCATCGACATGCTCGCCACCGGCATCAAGAGCCCGCTGGGCATCAAGGTGTCGGGCGCCGATCTCGCCGGGATCGATCGCGTTGCGACCGACATCGAGCACGTGGTGAAGACCGTTCCCGGCGTAACCTCGGCGCTGGCCGAGCGCCTGCGCGGCGGCCGCTATATCGACATCACCGTCGACCGGGCGGCGGCGGCGCGCTACGGCATGAACGTCGCCGACGTGCAGGCGGTCGTGTCGGCCGCGATCGGCGGCGAGAACATCGGCGAGACCATCGAAGGCCGGCAGCGCTTTCCCATCAACGTGCGCTATCCGCGCGAGATCCGCGACTCGGTGGAGAAGCTGCGCGCGCTTCCCGTGGTCACGGAGCGCGGCGCACAGATTCCGCTCGCGGCCGTCGCCGGCGTGTCGATCTCCGACGGGCCGCCGATGCTGAAGAGCGAGAACGCGCGCCTGTCGGGGTGGGTCTACGTCGACATCCGCGGCCGCGACCTGCTGTCGGTGGTGAACGACGCCAAGCGCGCCGTGGCGGAGAACCTGAAGCTGCCGCCCGGCGTTTCGGTGTCGTGGTCCGGCCAGTTCGAGTATCTGGAGCGGGCCAAAGCGCGGCTCGCGGTGGTGGTGCCGTTCACGCTGCTGATCATCCTCATTTTGCTTTACCTCACCTTCAGGCGGCTCGACGAGGCGCTGCTGATCCTGGCGACGCTGCCGTTCTCGCTGGTCGGCGGACTGTGGCTGATATTCGTCCTCGGACACAACATTTCGGTCGCGACCGCGGTCGGATTCATCGCGCTCGCGGGCCTCGCCGCGGAATTCGGCGTGGTGATGCTCGTCTATCTGCGCCAGGCGATCGAGCGCAGCACCGCGGGCGGCAATCCGCTCTCGATCGCCGGCCTCGAAGCGGCGATCGACGAAGGCGCGGTGCAGCGCGTGCGGCCGAAGGCAATGACCGTCGCCGTCATCCTCGCCGGGCTGGCCCCGATCATGTGGTCGAGCGGCACCGGCGCGGAAGTGATGCAGCGCATCGCCGCGCCCATGATCGGGGGCATGCTGAGCGCGCCGCTGCTGTCGATGCTCGTCATTCCCGCCGCCTATTTCCTCATGCGCCGCCGCCGGCTCGGCGGCGAGGCGCAGGAGAAATCGATTTCAACCCACCTTGAAAGGAGAGCATTATGAAACGCTGGATTCAGGCAACGCTTGCCGCAACGATGTTCGTCGCGCTCACCGCGTACGCGCAACAGCACCAGGGCACGGGGGTGGTGAAGCGCATCGACCAGGCGAAAGGCTCGGTGACGCTCAAGCACGATCCGATCAAAAGCCTGAAATGGCCGGCCATGACCATGGACTTCGACGTGCGCGACAGGAAGCTGCTCGGCGGAATCAAGCCCGAGCAGAAAGTGACCTTCGAGTTCGTCGAGGAAAAGGGGCGCTATGTCATCGTTTCGATCAAGTAGGCGGTTGCGCCGGGTTCCGGCAGCCCCGTCCCCTGTGGAATGCCGCGCGTTGATTCAAGGAGACTGATATGCGTATGGCCATTGTCTTCACATTGTTCGTTATTGCCGCTCCATACGCAGCGGCGGACACGGGCAGTCGCCCGGGGTACAGATTCGGAACGCCGGGCAACGAGCACGGGGTTACGCGTACGGTCGAAATACTTGCCTCCGACGATCTGCGGTTTTCGCCGGCGAAGATCGAGGTCCGCGCCGGCGAGACCGTCAGGTTCGTGGTGAAGAACGTCGGCAGCACCCGCCACGAATTCGCGGTCGGCGACCGTGCCGCACAGCATGCCCACGCGCAGATGATGCGCAAGTACCCGGGCATGAAACACGGTGACAGCGCGACCACGGTGGTGCTCGAGCCCGGCGAAACCAAGACGCTGATGTGGAAATTCGACCGCCCCGGCCCGATCGAGCTTGCCTGCCACGTGCCGGGCCACTATGAGGCTGGGATGAAAATCGACGTCGTCTGGGCGAAATGAGCCGGACGCCGGGCGCTGGCGGATTGCCCCGCATTGATTCAGGTCAAATTACGGGAGGCGGTTACGCGTAGATTGTGTAAAGGCGCGCCCAAGCAAGCGCCGGCCGCAACCGATCCCGCGGGGAATCCGAATGCCGTACAACGCGCTCAACTGCCTTGCAAAACCGCTTCTCAAAAAGGCCTTGCGCTGGGCCGCGCTGTCCTTGGCGCTGAACCTGGTGTGGGAGATCGCGCAGTTCCCCCTCTATGCGCTGGCGGGGAACCCGAGCGCGTTGGGCGTTGCGTATGCCGTCGTGCACTGTACGGTGGGAGACGTGATCATTGCGGTGGCAGGCTTCGTTCTCGCCGGATTCGCGCTCCGGGATCCGGACTGGCCTTCTTCGCGCCCGTGGACAGGCGGCGCGATCGCAACGGCGTTCGGGTTGATCTATGCCGCATACAGCGAGTGGGTCAACGTCTATCAGGTCGGCAGCTGGGGTTATGCGCCGGACATGCCACTGGTTTTCGGGATCGGCGTGTCGCCGCTGCTGCAGTGGCTGGTGGTTCCCCTGCTCAGCTTGAGCATTTTTCGCATGCGCACGCATCGAAGAGCGATGCTGTCGTAAAGGCAGCTTGGTCAAACGAAGCCGAACTCCCCGGATTTTGGAACAGGTGAAATCAATGGATACTCCAAAGCACGATCACTCACACCCCGATCACGCTTCACACGCTCACCGTGACCACGCTGCTGCCGCAGCGGGGACCGCAATCGACCCGGTTTGCGGAATGACGGTCGACATCGCCACTGCAAAACATAAGCATGAGCATGGCGGCAAGACCTGGTACTTCTGCTCCCGGGGCTGTCTGGAAAAATTTGCAGCCGATCCGGGTCGCTACACTCAAGACGAAGCCCGGCCGGCTCCCGCGGAAGCGGCGCCGGGGACCCTCTACACCTGTCCGATGCATCCGGAGGTGCGGCAGATCGGGCCGGGGGCGTGCCCCAAATGCGGCATGACGCTCGAGCCTGTCGTGGCGAGTATGGAGGGGCAGCCCAATCCCGAGTTGATCGACATGACGCGGCGGTTCTGGATCGGCACGGTGCTCACCATCCCGGTGCTGGCTCTGGCGATGTCCGATCATTTCGCCGCGCTGCGCATCGAGGCGTTGAGCGCGACCGCTTCCGGATGGATTCAGTTTCTGTTCAGCGTTCCTGTGGTGCTGTGGGCGGCTTGGCCCTTTTTTGTGCGCGGTTGGAATTCGCTCGTTTCGCGAAGCCTCAACATGTATACGCTTATCGGACTGGGCGTCGGAGTGGCATTCGCGTACAGCGTCGTGGCGTTTCTGGTCCCGGGAATCTTTCCGCCGGCTTTTCGCGATGCCTCGGGCCAGGTGGGGCTTTATTTCGAAGCGGCGGCGGTGATTGCGGTGCTGGTGCTGCTGGGCGAAGTGCTGCAGCTGCGCGCCCGCGATAACACCAGCAGTGCGATCCGGGCGCTCCTCAAGCTCGCGCCGCAAACGGCGACTCGCGTTCGCCCCGACGGCAACGACGAGGAGATTCCACTCGATCAGGTGCAGAAGGGCGACCGGCTGCGCGTGCGGCCGGGAGAGAAAGTACCGGTGGACGGCGAGGTGCTCGAAGGACACTCGAGCGTCGACGAATCGCTGGTGACCGGCGAGCCGCTGCCGGTAGAAAAGCACGCCGGCGACAAGGTCACCGGCGCCACGATCAACGGCAGCGGCAGTTTCACCCTGCGCGCCGAGCGCGTGGGCGCGGAGACGCTGCTCGCGCAGATCGTGCAGATGGTCGCCGAGGCGCAGAGAACGCGCGCGCCGATCCAGAACCTCGCTGACGTGGTGTCCGCGTACTTCGTGCCGGCGGTGGTCGGCGTCGCCATCGTCGCCTTCATCGTCTGGTCGGTCTACGGTCCGCCGCCGGCGATGAGCTTCGCGCTGGTCTCCGCGGTGTCGGTGCTGATCATCGCCTGCCCGTGCGCGCTCGGCCTGGCGACGCCGATGTCGATCATGGTGGGCGTCGGCCGCGGCGCTCAAGCGGGCGTCTTGATCCGCAATGCCCAGGCGCTCGAGCGCATGGAGAAGATCGACACGCTGGTGGTGGACAAGACCGGCACGCTCACCGAGGGCAAACCGAAGCTCGTGTCGGTCGCCGCGGCCGAAGGCGTTTTGGAGGCGCGGCTGCTTGCGCTCGCCGCGAGCCTCGAGCGCGGCAGCGAGCACCCATTGGCCGAGGCGATCCTCGAAGGCGCGAAAGCGCGCGGCGCGGCGCCGCTCGCGGTGCAGGACTTCAACGCCGTCGCCGGCAAGGGCGTCGAAGGGAGCGTGGACGGCAGGCGGGCTGCGCTCGGCAACCTGCGCTTTGCGGAGTCGCTCGCGGCCGTGCCGCAGGCAATGAAGGAGAAGGCCGATGCCTTGCGCGCAAACGGCGAAACGGTCGTGTTCCTCGTCGAGGACGGGAAGATCGCCGGCATGCTCGGCGTTGCCGACCCGATCAAGGCTTCGACACCCGAAGCGCTGGCTGCGCTCGCCGGGGAAGGCATCCGGGTGGTGATGCTGACCGGCGACAACGAGATCACCGCGCGCGCGGTGGCGGCGACGCTCGGCATCGCCGAGGTGCGCGCCGACGTTCTGCCACAGCAAAAAGGCGCGATCGTGAAGGCGCTGCGCGCTGAAGGGCGCTCGGTCGCGATGGCGGGGGACGGCGTCAACGACGCGCCGGCGCTGGCCGAAGCCGAGGTCGGGATCGCCATGGGCACGGGGGCGGACGTGGCGATCCAGAGCGCCGGCATCACCTTGGTCAAGGGCGACCTGCGCGGCATCGTGCGTGCGCGGCGTCTCTCCATCGCCACCATGCACAATATCCGCCAGAACCTGTTTCTCGCCTTCATCTACAACACCCTCGGCGTGCCGATCGCCGCCGGCGTGCTGTTCCCGTTCACCGGGCTGCTGCTCAATCCGATGATCGCGGCCGCGGCGATGAGCGCAAGCTCGGTGTCGGTGGTCATGAACGCGCTGCGGCTGAACCGGGCAAAGATCTGACCGCTGGCGCGGAGTGACGCGACGATGAAATATCACTACGTCTGGCTGATCTGGTCGAGCGCGTTTCTGCTGCCGTGGATCGCGCTCTACCTGGCTGCCCCCGCTCACCGCCGGGTGATGTGGCGCGCGAGTCTCGCCACGTCGCTGCTCGGTGTCACCGAGCCGCTTTACGTTCCCGCGTACTGGAATCCGCCCAGCCTGTTCGATCTTGCCCAGCGGACCCGCTTCGATATCGAAAGTCTCGTTTTCTGCTTCGCGATCGGCGGCATCGGCGCGATTCTCTACAACGTCATCACTGGGCAGGATCTGGTCCCGGTGAGCGATGCGGAAAAGCGGCAGTCCCGTCATCGCTTCCACCCGGTTGCGCTACTGGCTCCCTACGTCTTGTTCGTTCCGCTCTACTTCCTGCCCTGGAATCCGATCTATCCTTCGATCGTGTGCCTCGTGATCGGCGCCGCAGCGGCGGTGATCTGCCGGCCGGACCTCAAGTGGAAGACGTTCGTCGGCGGTTTTCTGTTTCTGGGGCTGTACGCGCTCTTGATGCTCGGGTTGCGCTGGTTCGCGCACGGCTACATCGAGCAGGTATGGAATCTGCCGGCGTTGAGCGGGGTGACGATTTACGGAATTCCGCTCGAAGAACTTCTGTTCGGATTTGCGTTTGGCCTGTACTGGACCGGGGTGTACGAGCACTTCACCTGGAACCGCAGCCTCGCCCATTCGGCGGGGCGTACGGATCGTGCCCCGGGGCGTCCTCGCCCTGTTCCTGAACAATGGGGACCAGAATGAATGCGCGCATTGCTGCGTTGCCTCCGGCCGGATGGGGAGTGACCGCCTTCCTCGCAATGATGTCCGTGTATTTCGGAATCCTCACGCTGGTGTCCGGCTGGCGCTTCGCTGCAGGCCAGTTTTCCGACTTCTGGTATTTCATCCTGCCGCTGGGCGCAGGCTTCGGCGTTCAGGTCGCGCTTTATGTTCGCCTGCGGCAGCTGATCAGCGGCTCCAGGAAATCAAGCGCCGTGATCGCGGCGTCCGGCACGACATCCACCGCGGCGATGATCTCCTGCTGCGCCCATTACCTGGCCAACGTCGCTCCGATCATCGGCGCGACAGGGTTGGTGACTTTGGCCGCCCAATACCAGGTCGAGTTCTTCTGGGTTGGCCTGCTGTTCAGCGGCGCGGGCATCGCCTACGTCGGCGCCAGACTCCTCAACGCGAAGAGGGAGCACGCCAAATGCGTCACCACCTGATCCTGCCCATCTTCGGGTTTTTCGCCTGGGCCCTGGTCACCGGCGGCGCAGGAGCGGCGCCGGATTTGTCCCCCCAGTCGACTTCGGCATCCGGTGTGACGGTGAAAGCGACCCCGAAAAGCGGGTCCGGAAACGCGTGGGAATTCGAAATCGTCTTCGACACGCATTCCCAGGATCTGAGCGACGATTTGACGCAGAGCGCGGTATTGATCGTCGGCAGCGGGGCCAGGTACTCGCCACTGGAATGGCGGGGAGACCCTCCCGGAGGGCACCACCGGAAGGGCGTGTTGCGCTTTGACGCGGTGACGCCGGCGCCCGACCGTATTGAACTCAGAATCCAGCGTTCCGGCGAGCCGTCGGCGCGCATTTATCGCTGGCAAGTCCGGTAGAAAACGCATATCTGCATTGGATCCGGAAAGGAGAACAGCCATGAATCACCATTCCGAGCCTGAGCGCGCCCCGTCGAATTCGGCGGGCAAGTATTTATTGATCGCCTTTCTCGTGGTCGCCGGCTTTTTCCTTGTCACCGAGCATCGCGCGCACCTGTTCGGAATTCTTCCCTATCTGCTGCTCGCCGCGTGCCCTCTCATGCATTTCTTCGGGCATGGCCACGGTGGTCATGGTAGGCACGGCGAGAAGGAAAGCAAATCCGGGCAGAGGGCCGGCGATAAGCCTCCCGAGCCCCCTGAGCATCCTCGTCATTAGCCGACAAAAGGGGAATTGATCATGGAACCTTCAGATGCAGCACCCGCTTACGGTCTCTGGTCGCTGGTGATCATCAACTCGCTGGTGTTCATCATCTTCGCGTTCAGCTTCGCGAAACCGCAGAATCCTCGCGACTGGCGCTCCTTCGGCGCCTTCTCGGCTTTCATCGTCGCGCTGTTTACGGAGATGTACGGGTACCCCCTCACGATTTATCTGCTCTCCGGATGGCTCTCCAGCCGCTTTCCCGGCGTGGACTGGCTGTCGCACGATGCGGGACATCTGCTGGAAATGGTGTTTGGCTGGAAGGCCAATCCGCATTTCGGCCCGTTTCACCTGTTGAGCTTCGTGTTCATCGGCGGCGGGTTCTGGCTGCTCGCATCGGCGTGGAAGGTGCTCTACGAAGCACAGCGCACTCGTCGCTTGGCAACTTCCGGCGCCTACGCCCGTATCAGGCATCCCCAATACGCCGGATTTGTGCTGATCATGTCCGGATTTCTGTTGCAATGGCCGACGCTTGTCACGCTCGTAATGTTCCCGATTCTCGTGTTTATGTATGTCCGTCTTGCCCGCCGCGAGGAACAGGACGCAATCGCGGAATTCGGAGACGAATACCGCCGCTACATGGAGCAGACCCCGGCATTCTTTCCACGCCGGGCCGGGATTTTCCGGGATGGCCGCACAGGCTGAGGCGACGCGCCAGATGGAAATCCAGTTTCTCGGCGCAACCGGAACCGTCACCGGCTCCAAGTACCTGCTCGGCAGCGGCGCCACGAAGGTGCTTGTCGATTGCGGGCTGTTCCAGGGATTCAAGCAACTGCGGCTGCGCAACTGGGCGCCGCTGCCGGTGAAGCCGGCCGCGCTCTCCGCGGTCATCCTCACCCACGCGCATCTCGACCACAGCGGCTATCTGCCGCTGCTGGTGCGAAACGGTTTCAACGGCAGGATCCATTGCAGCGAGGCGACTTACGATCTGTGCCGCATCCTGCTGCCCGACAGCGGCCGGCTGCAGGAGGAAGAAGCGGAATACGCCAACCGCCGCGGATTTTCCAAACACACGCCGGCGCTGCCGCTGTACACCGAGGAAGACGCCCGGCGCTCGCTCGAGCATTTTTCTCCGCTCGGCTTCGGGCGCGAACTCGACCTCGGCAGCCTGCGCGCCAAGCTCATTCCGGCCGGGCACATCCTCGGCGCCGCGGTCGTCTCGCTCACCGACGGCGCGCGCAGCGTGGTTTTCTCCGGCGATCTCGGCCGGCCGCACGATCTCATCATGGTCGCGCCCGCCGTCGTTCGCGGCGCCGACTACCTGGTGGTCGAATCGACTTACGGCGACCGGCGCCACGACCCCGAGGACCCGCGCGTGAAGCTCGGGGACGTCATCCGCCGCACCGTGGCGCGGGGCGGCGTCGTCGTCATGCCGTCATTCGCCGTCGGCCGGGCGCAGGCGCTGCTCTATTACATTCACCTGCTGAAATCCGAGGGGGCTATCCCGGCCGATCTCCCGGTGTACCTCAACAGCCCGATGGCGGTGGACGCGACTGAGATCTATCTCAAGCACCGCAGCGAGCATCGCCTGACGCACGAGCAGTGCCGGGCGATGTGCCAAGGGGTGACCATCGTCAACACGCCCGAGGAGTCGAAACGGCTGAACCAGAAGAAGAGCCCGATGATCGTGATTGCCGCAAGCGGCATGGCGACGGGCGGCCGCGTCGTGCATCACCTGGAAGCGTTCGCGCCCGATGCGCGCAACAGCATCCTGTTCTCCGGCTTCCAGGCCGGCGGCACGCGCGGCGCGACCATTCTCTCGGGCGCGGGTTCGGTGAAGATCCACGGCGAGTACGTGCCGATCCGCGCCGAGGTCGCGATCATCAACAATCTTTCCGCGCACGCCGACTGCGCCGAGATCCTGGACTGGCTGAAGAATTTCGAGAAACCGCCGCGCGAGACCTTCGTCACGCACGGGGAACCCGCGGCGGCCGACGCGCTGCGCCACCGCATCGAAGAGGAGCTTCACTGGCGCGCGCGCGTGCCCGACTACCTCGAGAGCGTGACCTTGACATGACGGCATCCCATCGCAATTCCCTCAAGCTGCGCTATCTGGGGATCGACACTTACCAGCACCACGTCGTCTTCATGCGCAGCGACTGCCACATCTGCCGCTCCGAGGGCTTCAGCGCGCAGTCGCGCGTGGAAGTCAGGCTGGGGGAGCGCTCGATCATCGCCACCGTCAATGTCGTTCACGACCACCTGTTTGCCGGGGGCGAGGGCAGCCTCTCCGAGTCGGCCTGGCACGCGCTGGGCGCAAAGCCCGGGGACGAGATCGTGCTTTCGCACGCGGCGCCGGTCGAATCGCTGAGACACCTGCGCGGCAAGGTCTACGGCAAGCCGCTCGACGACGAGGCGATGATCGAGATCGTGCGCGACATCACCGCGGGACGCTATTCGGATCTGCATCTTTCGGCCTTCATCACCGCCTGCGCCGGCAACCATCTGGATGTCGCCGAGACGGTGGCGCTGACCCGCGCCATGGTCGCCGTCGGCGAGCGCATGCGCTGGCCGGATGCGCCGGTGGTCGACAAGCACTGTGTCGGCGGTCTGCCGGGTAACCGCACCACGCCGATCGTGGTCGCGATCGCGGCGGCGAACGGCCTTACCATCCCGAAGACCTCCTCGCGCGCCATCACCTCGCCCGCCGGCACCGCCGACACGATGGAGATGCTGGCGCCCGTGAACCTGGACATCCATGCCATGCGGCGCGTCGTGGAAAAGGAGGGCGGCTGCGTCGTCTGGGGCGGGTCGGCGCGGCTGAGCCCCGCCGACGACGTGCTGATCCGTGTCGAGCGCCCGCTCGAGTTCGACAGCGAAGGACAGTTGATTGCTTCGGTATTGTCGAAAAAAGTTGCGGCCGGCTCGACCCACGTCGTCGTTGACATGCCCGTCGGGCCCACCGCCAAGGTCCGTTCCGGCGAAGCGGCGGCGTTCCTGCGCGGCCGGTTCGAGGAAGTCGGGCGCGCCGTGGGCTTGTCGGTGCGCGTGGTCGTGACCGACGGCAGCCAGCCGGTCGGACGCGGCATCGGCCCGGCGCTCGAGGCGCGCGACGTTCTCGCGGTGCTGAAAGGCGAGCAAGGCGCGCCAGCCGACCTGCGCCAGCGCGCGCTCCTTCTCGCCGGCCTGCTGCTTGAATTCTCGCACAGCGTTCCGCGCGGCATGGGGTTGCAGCAGGCCGAGCTGTCGCTCGAAGACGGCAGCGCCTGGCGCAAGTTCCAGGCGATCTGCGAAGCGCAGGGCGGCATGCGCTCGCCGCCCAAGGCGGCGCACACCGACTGGATATGCGCCGAGCGCGCCGGGCGCGTCGTCGCCATCGACAATCGCCGGCTGGCCCGCGTCGCCAAGCTCGCCGGCGCGCCCAAGGCGCCTGCCGCCGGCGTCGAATTTCTCGCGCCGCTCGGAACCGTGGTCGAGCAGGGCCAGCCGTTGTTCGTGCTGCACGCCGAAGCGCACGGCGAGCTTCACTACGCGCTCGACTATGTCAACAGCCAGCCGGACATCATGACGCTGGGGGAGATGCAGTGACCACAATGGTATTCGGCTTTCCCGGTCATGACGAGCTTACCGCCACGCTCATCGGGCGGCTCGGCGGCTCGCGCGGCGAGCTGGAGCTGCGCCGGTTTCCAGACGGCGAATGCTACGTGCGGCTAGCCACGCCGGTCGCCGGTCGCACGGTGGTTCTCGCCTGCGGCCTGCATCGCGCCGATGAAAGGCTGCTGCCGCTCCTGTTTGCCGCCGCCGCGGCAAAGGAGCTGGGCGCGGCGAGCGTGGGCATCGTCGCACCTTATCTCGGCTATCTGCGCCAGGACAAACGCTTTCAGCCGGGCGAGGCGGTGACTTCGGCGACGTTCGCGAAAATCGTATCCGGATTTGCCGACTGGCTGGTGACGGTCGATCCGCATCTGCACCGCTACCGCGCGCTCGGCGAGATCTATTCGATGCGGACCGCGATCGTGCACGCCGCCGCGGCATTGTCCGCCTGGATTCGCGCCCAGGTCGGCGTGCCGCTTCTGGTCGGCCCGGATGCCGAGAGCGAGCAGTGGGTCGCCGAAGTCGCCCGTGGCGCAGACGCGCCTTACCTCGTCATGCAAAAGAACCGCCGCGGCGATCGCGACGTCGAGGTGACGGCGCCGGGGATCGAAGCCCATGGCGGCCGCACGCCGGTGCTGGTCGATGACATCATCTCGACCGCGGGCACCATGATCGCAGCCGTGCGCCACCTTCGGCGCCTGGGCATGCCGGCGCCGGTGTGCATCGGCGTGCACGCGATTTTCGCGGACGACGCCTATGCCGAGCTGAAGGCGGCCGGCGCGGCACGGGTCGTCACCTGCAACACCATTGCGCACGCGTCGAACGCCATCGATCTGAACGGCGCCATCGCCGACCGCGTCGCAGAGCTGGCGCAATGAACCCACCGCGCGGCAGCGCACGCTGCGCCGGGGCGCATACAATGTAGCGAGGCTTGGCTCGGTACTTACTATTTCCAGGAAGCCGGGGTGAAGCATGGAAAGGCAGACGCATTTCAACATCTGGTACCTCATCATCGCGGTGATCGGGGTGTTCTGGCTGCGCGACCTGTGGGTGGCGGCGACCCAGGTCGAACCGATCCCCTACAGCGAATTCCAGCATCAGCTGAAGGAGGGGCGGATCGCGGAGATCGCGATCTCCAACAACGTGATCCAGGGAACCTACAAGGAAGCGCAGCCGGACGGGCGCAAGCGCTTCGTCGCGACACGGGTCGATCCGGAGCTGGCGAAGGACCTGGCGCAATACGACGTCAAATTCACCGGCGTCGTCGAAAGCACGTTTTTCCGCGACATCCTCTCGTGGGTGCTGCCGGCGCTCGTTTTTTTCGTGGTGTGGATGTATTTCGCGCGACGCCTCACCGAGCAGGGAGGGCTGGGCGGCGGTTTCCTCTCCATCGGCAAGAGCAAGGCGAAGGTGTACATGGAGACCGACACCAAGGTCACGTTCGACGACGTGGCGGGCGTGGATGAAGCCAAGGAGGAACTGAAGGAAATCATTTCGTTTCTCAAGGACCCGCAGCGCTACGGCCGCCTGGGCGGCCGTATTCCGAAGGGCGTGCTGCTGGTCGGTCCGCCCGGCACCGGCAAGACGCTGCTCGCGCGCGCGGTCGCGGGCGAGGCCGGCGTGCCGTTTTTCTCCATCAGCGGCTCGGAATTCGTCGAGATGTTCGTCGGCGTCGGCGCGGCGCGCGTGCGGGATCTGTTCGAGCAGGGGCGGAAAAAAGCGCCGGCCATCATATTCATCGACGAGCTGGACGCGCTCGGGCGCGCGCGCGGCGCCTGGGGCATCGGTGGCCACGACGAAAAGGAGCAGACGCTGAATCAGCTGCTCGCCGAGATGGACGGCTTCGACCCGAGCCAGGGGCTGATCCTGCTTGCCGCGACCAACCGCCCGGAAATTCTCGATCCGGCGCTGCTGCGCGCGGGACGGTTCGACCGCCAGGTGCTGGTCGATCGGCCGGACAAGAAAGGCCGCGTGCAGATCCTGCAGGTGCATCTGAAAAAAGTGCGTGCCGCCGCCGATGTGGATGCGGAGGAAATTGCCGCATTGACGCCGGGCTTTACCGGCGCCGATATCGCCAACCTCGTCAATGAAGCCGCGCTGCTCGCCACGCGCCGCGCGGCCGATGCCGTGACGCTCGCCGATTTCAACGCGGCGGTCGAACGCATCGTCGCCGGCCTGGAAAAGAAGAACCGCCTGCTCAATCCGTTCGAGCGCAAGGTGATCGCGCACCACGAGATGGGCCACGCACTGGTGGCGTTGTCGCTGCCCGGCACCGACCCCGTGCACAAGGTGTCGATCATCCCGCGCGGCATCGGCGCGCTCGGCTACACCATACAGCGGCCGACCGAAGACCGGTATCTGATGACTCGCGAGGAACTGGAGAACAAGATGACGGTGCTGCTGGGCGGGCGCGCGGCCGAACATGTGGTGTTCGGTCATTACTCGACCGGCGCCGCCGACGATCTCGGCAAAGTCACCGACATCGCCCGCAGCATGGTGATGCGCTACGGCATGGACGAGAAGCTCGGGCACGTCGCTTACGAGGCGGAGCGCGCGGTGTTTCTCGACGTTCCGCCGGCGTTCCAGGAGCGCCGCTACAGCGAGGATACCGCGCGCGAGATCGACCGCGCGGTGAGAGAGACGGTGGACGGGGCGTTCAACAAGGCGGTCGATATCCTGCAGCAGCGGCGCAAGGTACTCGAGGAAGGCGCGCAGAGCCTGCTGCAGAAGGAGACCCTGGTCGAGGAAGACCTGCTGCGCCTTGTCGGCGCTCCCGCCGCGGCGTAGCGAAGCGGACCGGGTCTCGCGCGCCGGGTTCCGGTCGGGAAAAGGCCGATGGGGATCAACCTCGCGCAGTTGCTGCTCCGCAGCGCGCGCGCTTTCCCGCAGCAGACGGCGCTCGCGCGGGGTGCGCTCGCAACGGCGACCTACGCGGAGCTCGCGGCGCGCGTCGCCCGGCTCGCGGGCGGGCTGAGCGCGAACTTCGGGCTCCAGCGCGACGAGCGCGTGGCGCTGTTCATGAAAAATTGCCCGCAGTATGTCGAACTGCTGTTCGCCTGCTGGCACGCGGGCCTCACCGCGGTGCCGATCAACGCCAAGCTGCATCCGAGGGAGCTCGAATTCATCCTGCAGGACTGCGGCGCGCGTGCCTGCTTCGTCAGCGCCGATCTCGCCGGCGCGGTGGCGTCCATCGCCGCGGGGGCGCCGGCGCTCGAACGGGTGATCGATGTCGAGGGCGGCGATTACGCCGCGCTCTTCGGCGGGCCGGCGCCGGCGGCGGAGCGCGCCGCGGAGGACACCGCATGGCTGTTCTACACCAGCGGCACTACCGGCCGGCCGAAAGGCGTGATGCTCACGCACCGCAACCTGATGGCGATGACGCTCAACTATTTTTCCGACGTCGACGCGATTGCGCCGGGCGACAGCATCCTGCACGCGGCGCCGATGTCGCACGGCTCCGGCCTCTACATCCTGCCGCACGTGGCGCACGCCGCGGTCAACGTCGTGCCGGAGTCGGGCGGGTTCGAGCCGGCGGAGATCTACGCCTTGATGCGGCATTTTGATGGCGTGACGATGTTCGCCGCGCCGACCATGGTGAAGCGTCTGGTCGATTGCCCGACCGACGCCGACACGGCGAATCTCAAGACCCTCGTCTACGGCGGCGGGCCGATGTACGTCGCCGAATGCAGGCGCGCGATGCAGCGCTTCGGCTACAAGCTGGCGCAAATCTACGGCCAGGGAGAGTCGCCGATGACCATCACGGCGATGGGCAAGAGCCTGCACGCCGATACGTTGCATCCGCGCTACGAGCAGCGCCTCGCCTCGGTCGGCCTGCCGCAGACGGGAATCGAAGTCCGCATCGCCGCGAGCGGCGATCGTGAATCGGACGCGAACGGCGAGCGTGAATGGGCCGCGAACGGCGAGCGTGCATCGACCGATGTCAGCGAACTTCCGCTCCCCGCCGGCGAGATCGGCGAAGTGCTGGTGCGCGGCGACAGCGTGATGCGCGGCTACTGGAACGATCCCGCGGTCAGCGCGGAGGCGCTGCGCGGCGGCTGGCTGCACACCGGCGACATCGGCGCGCTCGATGAGGAAGGCTTTCTCACGCTCAAGGACCGCAGCAAGGACGTGATCATCTCCGGCGGCGCGAACATCTATCCGCGCGAGGTGGAGGAGGTGCTGCTGCGCCACCCGCTGATTGCCGAGGTCTCGGTGGTCGGGCAGCGCGACCCGGAGTGGGGCGAGAGCGTACTCGCCTTCGTGGTGGCGCGGGCCGGCGCGCGCATCGACACGGCGGAACTGGACCGGCTGTGCCTGGACCACATCGCGCGCTTCAAGCGGCCTAGGGCCTACCGTTTCCTCGACGCCCTGCCCAGGAACAACACCGGCAAGGTGCTCAAGGGCGAGTTGCGCAGACGCCTCCAGCCCGGGGGCGAATCCGGATAGACCGGATCGGACTGTTAAACCGCAGGTCCCTGGTTCGAGCCCTGGTCGGGGAGCCGACACTCAATGCCTGCTATCGACCCCAAGCGGACATTCGCGAAGTCGGCTAAGGCGGCGTGCGATAGATCAGGATGCAGGAGTAATCGATCGCGCAGCCGAGGTAAATGACGGGGTAGCGACAATGGCCTTAAATGGGAGCAATGCAAAGTGGCATGGGATCGCGTTTTTGGCGTTCGCTGTCCTCATGTTCCGCGGGGCGGTTTTGTTCGCCATTTCGTCTTGGGAAACCTATTCAAGTCGCGACTGGCCTCGCGTTCCAGGGACTATCGTTGCGAGTTATACGGAGCACACCTGCGGCGCGTACCGCCAGTTGCATAGCTGGGAGGGAAATATCCTCTATCGCTATTCGGTCAGCGGACGCCGATATGAAGGCTCCCGCGTCAGCGTCTTTAAAACATTGTGCGACAGCGACAAAGAGGTCGTTCAGCGTTGGCTACATCAAAACTACCCTGTCGGCACGGCGGTGGATGTTTTCTACAATTCAACTGATCCCGCCGCAGCGTTCTTGCATCCCGGTGTAGTCAGCAAATTTGAGCTCTTTATGATCGCGGCCCTCATTAGGATCGGTAGCATCCTTCTATGGGGCAGCAGAATGTCGTTTCGCGTCGCTGGAACTCGCTACACCGCGCCCATCGGATTCCGCTTCTTCTATCGAAGTAAGTGTCCGGAATCCAGCGTCGAATCTACTCAAAACATTGAGGGAAAACAGGAGATTCAGAAATGACGGCGCCTGACGTCTGGTGCCCAGACTCAAGCTGCGTGATGCACCGGACCGAATTTGAACTCGCAAACTGTTGGTGAATACCTCCGGTCGCATCATTGCACCTAAACACAACAAGGTGTCCGCGAAACCGCGTGCAGCCCATGAAGACTGTGATGCGGGGCGAGATCCGAGATCCGCCTGCGTACCGATCATGCGCGGTTGATGAAAAACGTAAGTATTCACCGTATCGCGGGATGATGGTGTTTCACCCTGTGCAAGTCCCGATCTGTGCTGAGCGCCGATCCGTTTCCGTAGCTTTCTTAAGGAGTTACCCGAATCGCTGGTGGCTGGGGTCGTTGGCCTGAAGTCCTGGATGAAACCGGCGGGTGCCGAGGATCATGGGTCAGGAATGAAACCTGCTACGCTGAGATTATGAGCAGTCCTGTGCATCGCTCCGTGAAACCGAAAAGTGCCGCGTCGCGTCGCGCCGCATCTTCCTTCCCGGCTTGCGCCCGGATCGAGACGGCCCTCGAGCGGCTGCAGCGACTTTACGCGGCGCAAAACCGAACCAACGATGCGATCCTCCGGATCAAGGATCGCGACCGCCTGTTCCGCGAAATCTGCGCGATCGCGGTGAATTACGGCGGTTTCAAGATCGCCGCCGTATGGCTGATCGATCCGCAGACTTTGATGCTCCGCCCGGTCGCGTCCAGCGGCGAGGACAACGGCTATCTTGCCGGCATTCGATCGTCGGTTGATCCGGCGCTCGCGATCGGCCGCGGGCCGGTCGGAACCGCATTGCGGGAAGGGCGGCACGCCATCAGCGACGACATCGTCGCCGATCCCATGCTCCGGCCGTGGCGCAAAGCTGCGGTTCGCGCAGGGGTGCAGTCCTTCGCCACGTTCCCGCTGCAGGTGGGCGGCGAAGCGATCGGTTGCCTCAGTCTTTACGCCGGTGAAAAAAACGTCTTTGACGACGAGCTGGTCGCACTGCTGCTGCGCATGGCGGGGAACATTTCGTTTGCGCTGGAGCGCGAGCGCGCAGAAGGGGATCTGCGTCGTGCCGACGAGCGATTGCGCATGCTTGCACGCGCCCGGGGAGTCATGGCGGAATGCAACCGCGTGCTGGTGCGTGTCTCGGAAGAGCCGCAGTTGCTGCGGGAAATGTGCCGCATCGTGGTCCATGCGGGCGGCTATCCGATGGCGTGGATCGGGCTCGCGAGGCACGACCGGTACCGCACCATCGAGCCGGCGGCGAGCGCGGGCGACTCGGATCGTTATCTCGAGTCGATCAAAATATCGTGGGCGGACAATGAATTCGGCCGGGGACCGTCAGGCGTGGCGGTCCGCACCGGGACGCCTCAGGTGGTGCAGGATATCCGCACCAACTCGCTTTTCGGCAAATGGCGCGACCAGGCGCTTGGGCACGGCTATCAGGCCGCGGCGACGCTCCCCCTCATCTGCGAGGGCGAAACCTTGGGGGTGTTCGGCATCTTCGCCGCGGAACCGACCGCCTTCGACACCGGCGAACTCGAGCTGCTCGACGAGTTGGCTTACGACATTGCCTACGGGATGTACAACCTGCGTGTGCGCCAGGCGCAGCGCAGAGCCGAGGATGCAGTCAAGCAGAGCGAGAGGCGCTTTCGC
Organism: Burkholderiales bacterium; assembly: GCA_049802235.1. Taxonomy (GTDB): domain Bacteria; phylum Pseudomonadota; class Gammaproteobacteria; order Burkholderiales; family SG8-39; genus VBDM01. The sequence goes on from JBARMB010000037.1 coordinate 21,044, forward strand.
GCCTTGATCGAGAATTCCGCCGAATCGATTGCGCTTTTCGCAGCGGACGGAGAAATTCTGTACGTCAGCCCGGCGACGACCCGCATGCTGGGATACCAGGGCGCCGAATTCGTGGGACGGCATGCATTCGAATTTATCCACCCGGACGACAAGCCGACCGCCCGGGCAAAACTGGCCGAGGTGATGCAGCGGCCGCGCGAGCGGGTCGTCATACGGGCGCGGGTTCTGCACCGCAAAGGGACCTGGCGGGTGTTCGAAGGGGCATTCACCAATCTTCTTGAGGAGCCGGGCGTTGCGGCCGTCGTCAACAACTTCCGCGACGTCACTGAAATCCAGCTTGCCGAGTCGGCGTTACGGGACAGCGAAGCCCGCTACCGCGCGCTCACCGAACTCTCCTCGGACTGGTACTGGGAGCAGGACGCGGAATTCCGCTTCACACGCATCGAGGGTCGGAAACAGGAAGACGGCAGCGGACCCACAGGGGAAAATCATATCGGCAAACGGCGGTGGGAAACCGGACGCGAAATCGAAGGCGGTTGGGAATCGCACCGCGCGTTGATCGAGTCGCATAAGCCGTTCCGGGACGTAGTCATGCGGCGCACGCTTCCCGATGGGAGATCGCGCTATGTCAGCGTGAGCGGCGAGCCGAAGTTCGACGGCGAAGGCCGTTTCACCGGTTATCGCGGTGTGGGGCGGGACATCACCACGCGCAGGCGGACGGAGCAGTTGCGTTCGGTGGAACTTGCGGTGAGTCGCAGTCTCGCGGAGGCCGGGGACGCTTCGGTCGCGCTCAAGGCGATCATGCGCGCCCTGTGCGAAACGGAAAGATGGGATCTCGGTCGGTACTTCCGCCTGGACGAAAGCGCCGGCGTGCTGCGCTTCCAGGAATTCTGGGGGATTCCAGGAGCTGCCATAGACCAGATAGTCGCAGGCTCGCGCGACCTCACTTACGCACCGGGTGTCGGATTCGCAGGTTGGGTATGGCAATCGGGACAACCGCTGTGGATTGCCGATATCAGCAAGGACGCTCGCGTGGATACGCGCGTAGTGCAGACGGCGCTGGTGCGCGCCGCCGGCATGCGCGGCGCATTCGTTTTTCCGATCGTGTCGGAAGGCAAGACGCTCGGCGTATTCGCGTTCAACAGCCGGGAGGTGCGCGAACCGGATCAACAGCTGCTCGACGCGATTCGCGTCATCGGCAGCCAGATCGGCCAGTTCCTGCAGCGCAAGCAGGCAGAACAAGTCCTGCGGGAGAGCGAAGCGCGGTTCCGCAGTCTGACCGAGTTGTCGTCCGACTGGTACTGGGAACAGGACAGCGAGTTCAGGTTTACCGCCGTTAGCGGACACAGCGTGGCTCCCCCGGAAGAAGTGCTGGGCAAGACTCGTTGGGAATTAAGCGGAGTCGTTCTCAGCGAGGCTGAACGGGAGCGGCACAGGAAAACTGTCGAAGCGCATCAGCCGTACCGCGACTTCGTCATCCGGCAGGTTGATCGTGACGGCAAGTCGCGTTTCGTCAGCGTCAGCGGCCAACCAGTCTTCGACGAGCGCGGCGGGTTCCTCGGGTACCGCGGTACCGGCAAGGACATCACCGAGCAGACGCGGCGCGACGAGGAGTTGCGTCGCTTTCGCACCGCAATGGACGTGTCCGCGGACCTGGTTCTGCTGGTCGATCCCGTCACAATGCGTTATGTCGACGTCAACGATGCGGCGTGCCGCGCACTGGGATACACGCGTGAGGAGCTGCTGGCAATGGGCCCGTGCGACATATTTTCCGCATCACGCGAAAAGCTGATCCAGGTATACGAGCAGCTGATCGCGGGCGACTTGAGCGAGACGGCCGTAGAAGGCTGGTACCGCTGCAGGGACGGACGGCAGCTGCCGGTCGAGTCGTTCCGCCGCGCCGTGCCGTCTGCAGACGGCCACGTCATCGTCGCCGTCGCGCGCGACCTCACCGAGCGCAAGCGCGCCGAGCAATTGCGGGCGTTGGAGCATGCGGTGAACCGCTTCCTCGCCGAGGCAGACAATGTTTCCGACGCGCTGAAAGCGGTGACCCGCGCCGTGTGCGAATCCGAGGGCTGGGAATGCGGCCGATACTTCCGTGCGGACGACGATGCCGGCGTCCTGCGCTTCGGCGAGGCCTGGGGCGTGCACAGCCCGACGATCGAACGCTTCATCGCTGAGTCGCGCGACATCGTTTTCAGCCCGGGCGAGGGGCTGGCGGGACGGGTGTGGCAGTCGAGGCAACCGTTGTGGATCGCCGACACGAGCAGGGATCCGCGCATCGCACGGGCAGCGCTGGCGCGCGACAACGACATACACGGTGCGTTCGCCATTCCGGTGGCCTCGAACGGGAAGATGACCGGCGTGCTCGCTTTTTCCAGCCGGGAAATCCGCCAGCCGGATGAGCGCTTGCTGGAAGCGGTGCGGGTGATCGGCAGCCAGATCGGCCAGTTTTTGCAGCGCAAGGAGGGCGAGGAGAAGCTGCGCCGGTTCCGCGTGGGGATGGACGCCACGGTGGACGCGATTTATCTGGTGGACCGCGCCAGCATGCGCTTCATCGACGTCAACGCCACCGCCTGCCGCATGCTGGGGCTCAAGCGCGAGGAGGTGCTCGCGCTGGGACCCGATGGCGTGCTCTCGACTGCGCGCGAGGAATTGGAGCGTAGCTACGACGCCGTTATCGCCGCGGGCAAGGAGGCGGAGCCGATTGAAATGGTGCGCAAGCGCAAGGACGGAACTCAGGTTGTGGTCGAACTGCGGCGCCGGGCCGAGCGTTCGGGCGACGACTGGATGATCGTCACCGTGGTTCGCGACATCACTGCGCGCAAGCGCGACGAGGAAGAGCTGCGCCGGTTCCGGCTTGCCATGGACAACTCGGCCGACATGATCGTGCTGATCGACCGCGCCGCCATGCGCTTTGTGGACGTGAACGAGACTGCGTGCAAATTACTCGGGTACTCGCGCGAAGAGCTGCTCACGATGGGGCCGCAGGACGTGCTGCCGATGACCCGGGAAGAGCTCGAGCGGGCCTATGATGCGCTGGTCGCGAACCCTTCCCCTGAAACCGTAACCGTTCATACCGGCATGAAGAGCCACTACCGCTGCAAGGACGGCTCGCTGATACCGTTCGAGTCGATGCGGCGGGTGCTGCGCTCCGGCGATACCTACATCGTGGTGGTCGTCTCGCGCGACATCCGGGAGCGCATCGCTTCGGAGGAGCAACTGCGCAACAGCGAGCGGCGCTTTCGCGCCCTGATCGAAAACAGCTCCGACGCCATCATCGTCGTGGACGCCGGAGGCGCGGTGAAATACGGCAGTCCGGCATCAGTCCGGATACTCGGATACGGTCGTGGAGAGCGCGATGGCCGAGGTGTTTCGGAATTGGTCGATCCGGCGGATCTCGCGGTCTGGGATCAGCGGCTGCAGGAGTCGTTGAACGCGCCGGGCGCGGGTATTCCGTTCGAGTGCCGGGTCCGCCACAAGAACGGATCATTGCGGACGATCGATGGCGTCTTGAACAACCGGATCTCCGACCCCGCCGTGGGCGGCATCATCGTCAATTATCACGACGTCACCCAGCACAAGCAGGCCGAGCAAAAGGTGCGCGTCCAGGCGGAGCAACAGCGCTTGATCGCGGAGTTCGGCCGGCAGGCGCTGGCCAGTTTCGCTCTTGATCAGGTTCTCGCCGGGGCCGTGGATCTGGTGGTGAGGACTCTCGGTACAGACTTCGGTGAAATGCTGGAACTGGATGCCGGCGATCCGACGAGCCTTCGTTGCAGGGCCGGCATCGGCTGGCCGGATAGTTGGAAAGACCGCCCGGTCGCGCGCATCGATCCGGGAAGCCACGTCGCTTACATCCTTTCCAACAGGGAACCGCTGATCATAGAGGATTACGGATCGGAAACGCGCTTCAGCCCCTCGCCCTTGCTGAAGTACGGGGTGCGCAGCGGAATCCAGGTGCCGATAATAGGGGCCAAGACAGTACTTGGATTGCTCGGTGTGCACACTCAGCAGCTGCACGATTTCTCCGCTGACGAAGTCAGCTTTATGGAGACCATGGCGAACATTCTCGCGGTCGCGATCGAGCGCAAGCACTCGGAGCAACAAGTAGCCTATCTGGCGCAGTTCGACACCCTCACCGGCCTGCCCAACCGCCACCTTTTCCACGACCGGCTGGCGCAGGGCATGGCGCTATCCAAGCGCAATGACTGGTCGATGGCGGTGCTGTTCATCGACCTTGACCGATTCAAGCTGGTAAACGACACGCTGGGACACAGCGCCGGTGACAAGTTGCTCAAGGAAGCGGCTACGCGGTTGGGGCAGTGCATACGCGGCAGCGATACCGTCGGCCGGCTGGGCGGAGACGAGTTTGCAGCGATCCTGCTGGAACTCGGGAAGCCGGGCGACGCGGGGCTGGTGGCAGACAAGATCGCAAACGTTCTGGCCCGGCCCTTCGGGCTGGACGGAAAGGAGACCTACGTTACCGCAAGTATCGGAATAACGCTCTATCCGAGCGACGGCGACAGCGCCGAGACGCTGATCATGAACGCGGATACGGCGATGTATCGTGCCAAGGAGCAGGGCCGCAACAACTACCAGTACTTCACGCGCGAAATGAACGAGCGCTCGCTCCATCGAGTGCAGATGGAAGCGGCGCTGCGCCAGGCGCTGGAGCGCGACGAGTTCCGGCTGCATTATCAGCCGAAAACCGAGATCGCCACGGGAACGATCTGCGGTTTCGAGGCGCTGCTGCGCTGGGAGCACCCGGAAAAAGGACTGGTCCTGCCGAGCGTATTTATTCCGGTGCTCGAGGACACCGGGCTGATCGTCCCTGTCGGTGAATGGGTGCTGCGCACGGCCTGCGCGCAGCTAAAGGCCTGGCAAGATGCCGGTCTGCGCGCGCCGGCAATCGCCGTGAATCTGTCCGCGCGTCAATTCCAGCAGCAGAATCTCGATGCCACTGTGCGCCGGATCCTCCAGGAGACCGGCGTCGACTCCCGCCTGCTCGAGCTCGAGATCACGGAGTCGCTGTTGATGAACGATCCGGAAGGCGCGGCGCGGACGCTGCGCAGCCTGAAGGGTTCGGGCGTCACGCTTGCGGTGGACGATTTCGGCACCGGCTACTCGAGCCTCGGTTATCTCAAACGCTTTCCGCTCGATACTTTGAAAATCGACCGCACCTTCATCCGCGACATCTCGACCAATGCGGATGATGCAACGCTTACCCTTGCCATCATCAATCTTGCCCACAACTTGAGGCTCAATGTGGTCGCCGAGGGGGTCGAGACTGAGGCGCAGCTGGACTTCCTCGCTTTGCATGCCTGCGATCAGATGCAGGGCTTTTATTTCTCCAGGCCGGTACCCGCCGACGAATGCGCGCGCATGCTGCGCGAGGATCGCCGGGTGGAGCGCCGCGGCAGGGACATCCGGGCCGGGCCGTAGGTTACGCTTACTTGGGCGCCACTCGAGGCCCTGCCGAAGAACAACACCGGCAAGGTGTTCAAGGGCGAGCTGCGCAGGCGCCTCCAGCCAGGGGGCGAATCCGGATAGACCGGATCGGACTGAAACCCCGCAGTTTGCGCTCCTTCGGGCAGCATTGTTTCGAGCCGGCGCTTGTGTTCGGCGCGCAGCTTCGCCGGGCCGCCCGGCGCCGCATTCGCGCGCACACCGGCTTCGCGGCGGCGGCGCGCCGCTGGCTTCCAGCGCCGTACACCGCGCCGATCAACCTCGATGGGCCGCGCCACTTCAACCGGCAACAGACCTTCCTTGAGCAACGCCAGGCGCTCGCAGACGACGTTCCAATTCCTCCGGGTTTCCGGCGGGCCTCGTGGTGCACCTCCGGACCAAAGTATAGGATATTATTTACGCAGGTATCGATAAGTGCCCGCGTAACCCCCTGATCACATTGGAGGCATGCCGGCATGCGTCAATCCGGGGTTTACCGAATCCAACCGCAGACATCGAGCGTGAGTGCCACGATGCTTGCAATAGATCAAGGCAACGCGCAAACTTTTTGGGGTGCCGTCGCGGCATGCGTAAGCGGGTACGCGAACTGCTGCGTCTTCACCGGATACTTCTTTTTTACCATGGCAGAACAACTATTGCAGAAGCAAAATTGAAATAAGAAAAGTCTAATCTGAAGTTCTTGGTACAAGGGCGGTAACAAAAAAATCAGGCAGCAGGAAGGGCGCGGTGCATGAGGCCGGGAGGGCAATCATGAGCATTCGCATTTTCGGGCGTTGCGTGTCGGACCCGCTTCTGCGGCTCATACTCGCGGAAGCGGCGCTTCGCACAAGCGTGGTCTGTTTCGGGGCGATTTCGCGCCTTGCGGACTTTCTCATTCAAGTGCGGCCCCTTGGTAGCGTATCCCCCTTTCATCTCCGGCAATCGGATCGTCCAATTCGCGCGGGTCCGGGCCGGTTTCGGGATATCAGCCTGTCGGTTTCTCAACCGGTTGTTGAAACCGCGACAATTGGCTTATGGCGCGCTGCGCCGAACTTCGCAATGCGGCGTGCGACGCCTTCGATTCGTTCAGTCCTTCCGTCCGAGGTGCCTTCCTATTTCTTGATGAAGAGCTCGATGAAAGCTCTCAAATACATTGAATTTCGACAAGAACCCGCGTGCCGGGAAGAGCAGCCGGGTTGCAGGCAGGTGACTGACTCAGTCACCGAGCGGAAAAAATGGCGGGTGGCGCGGTCCATGCTAACAGCATGGAGAGGCCGATCAACTTTTCCGTGATAGAGGTCGGTCAGAAGCAAGTCAGTCGGTTGCTGTGCGCTTTGGAGGGAAATCGTGAGCGTTCGTATTTTTGGGCATTATGTGTCGCTCCCGCTTTTGCTGCTTATGCTCGCAGAAGCGGCGATCCACATAGGCGCGGTCTATCTCGCGGCGACCGTGCGCTTCCTGGGCGTCCACTTTCAGGTCTATACCTACGCCTCCAGCGGTGCTTCCATATCATTGTTTCCACGCGCGTTGTTGTATGCGCTTGTCATGTTAGGTGTTATGACCGCATTCGGCCTGTACGGTTCGCAGTTGAAAAAGGACGATCGCGAGTACCAGGTGCGCTTCCTTACGAGCTTCCCGGCAGTCGCCGTGGCAATGGTGATCATCTTCTACGCCATACCGGAGAGCTTCTTGGGTCGCGGCATCTTGGCCTTGAGCTTACTGTTTTCCTTTATCGGCACGGAGCTGGCGCGGGCGGTGTTCTTCCGGATTATCGGTCACGAAGCGCTGAAGCGTCGGGTCCTTGTGCTCGGGAGCGGTTCCCGCGCAGCCGAGGTCGATGCGTTGCTAGGCAGGCTCGGCCCGCGCGCAGGTTTTTATCTGGTGGGCTTCGTACCGTGCGGGGATGGGCAGCCACGGCCGGACAAGTCCAAGTTGCTCGGCGACTGCAAATCATTGCGCGCCCTCGTCAAGCAGCACCGCGTTGACGAGATTGTGGTTGGAGTGAGGGACAGGCGCAACGGACACTTGTCGATGCCGGAACTTCTCGAGTGCAAACTCGAGGGGGTCAGCATCGTGGATTTGCCGACTTTCTTCGAACGGGAGACGGGTCTTGTTCAGCTGAACTCACTGAGCATGAGCTGGATGGTCTATTCCGAGGGATTTTACAGGAGCAGCCGTCAGCAGATTTTGAAGCATGCGTTCGATATATGTGTGAGCGGAGTGATGCTGATTGCCACCCTGCCGATCATCCTGCTCGCGGCGTTGGCGATCCTGCTTGAGACCGGCAGGCCGATTCTGTATCGCCAGAAGCGGGTAGGCGAGTGCGGGCAGGTATTCGAGATCCTGAAGTTTCGCAGCATGCGTGTCGACGCAGAGAAGGACGGCGTCGCGCGATGGGCGCAGAACAACGACGATCGTGTCACGCGGGTGGGGAAATTCGTCAGGCTGACGCGCATCGATGAACTGCCACAGCTCATCAACGTTTTGCGCGGCGACATGAGCTTCGTTGGCCCGCGTCCGGAGCGACCGCCGTTCGTGACCGAACTCAGCCGGGACGTACCCTTCTATGCGACCAGGCACTCCGTGAAGCCGGGTATTACGGGGTGGGCGCAGATTCGCTATCCCTACGGGGCGTCGATGGACGATGCGGTGAAGAAGCTTCAGTTCGATCTTTATTACGTAAAGAATCATTCTTTGTTTCTTGACCTGGTCATTCTCCTCCAGACTGCGCAGGTTGTTTTGTTTGGCAAGGGCGCGCGCTAGATGGGATGCGTAGTCTCACGGCATCTTATGTTGACAACCGCTGCTGAAAGTCCGTTTCAGCGCGAAGTCAGAAACGACGAACCAACAGGAGCGGTCGGAACGGACCTTCAAGCAGGTGCTGGCTTGGCACTGCGAATTCCGGGTAAGACGCGCAAGTCGATTACCGCGGACTCGGTCGGGCTCGAACGGATGGCACACCACCTAGCGCTGTACGCGCAGCGGTTGCAGGGCCGAATTCTCCCAGCGAACGACCCGGTTGTGCTGGAAATAGACCCGAGACGGTCCATAGTCCCAGACGGTATCGGTCTCCGTCACCGGCGCACCCTGGATCTCTCGTACTTCGTCCTTGGTCGAGCCGATGCTGAAACTCCCTTCGCGCAACTGGACGGGTTGGTCACGGGCAATTCGCAGTGGATTGTCGAAGTGCGCCTCCCAAGAAATCACTTTTCCCTCGTAAAAGCGAATCGACGACCTGCCGTAGTACCAGGTATCGCCTTGAGTCATGGTCGGTACGCCTTGAATGGCGTAGACTTCGCCGAAGGTCGAGCCGGCCGAAATGCCGCCGGTCTCGCGAGGACTCTCCGCGACCGGCGGGGACCGAGGCGCAACGTCCGGTTCACGAGCGCTTTCTCCGGGCTGGTCGTCACCAGGTATCCATGCATTGAGGAAGCGGTACCCCAAGTACGCTGCGGCAATAACGGCGGTCATCGCAATTGCCGCGCGGCGCCGGCGCCCCGGAGTTCGCTTCGCCTGCTCGTCTTCGATCGCCTCCGACCTGGCCGTACTGGCGCGGGCTGCCCAACGGGTGCGATCGAACGTCACGTCGGCGTCCCGAGCCGGTGTTTTCTCATTCACGGCGACCGCCGCAGGCTCCATGGGAGGAAGTACTCCATTATTGCGGTGGTATCTCTCGAGTGCCTGATAGGCGTTCGTAATTTGTTTGCTGCGCTCCTCGGCGATTTCCCTGGCCGGGGCGTCAGTCGAAAACCGGTCCGGGTGCCATTGTCCGATGAGGCGCCTGTAGCACGCGCGCACCGCTTTCCAATCGGTGTCGGGGCTTACCCCGAGAATGGCGTAATAGCGGGAATAGTCATGCATGGCAGCATTCGGCAGATGCGGATACGTGCGGTGGGATTCGCGCCGCAATTATTGCAAATTTTGGGCGCAGGGGGCCAGCGAGTGGTCGGCAAATCGCATTTTTTGGGGTAAAGTTACGTGGCTATTCAACGGAAGACCGAACTGATGTCCCTTGCCGTCTTCATGACGACGCAGATTCTTTCTGGCGAAGGCAAAAAAGGCTTCCAAGGCAAGGAAACGAAAGTGTCGAGAGGGGCGTGGATGAACGGATTGTGGTGGGTCGGAATTGCTGCGGCGGCACTGATCGCGGCAGGCTGCGGGAGCGTGCCCGTCCCGGAAGCCACCGATAGTGCCGATAGTGCGAGTCAACGGTTCTCGGGCATCGAGGGGGATTATCGCATAGGCGCTGACGATCGGTTGCTGGTAACCGTATGGCGCAACCCGGAGCTGAGCGTGACCGCGCCGGTGCGGCCGGATGGAAAGATCTCCGTGCCGATTATCGGAGACGTCGAGGCTGGGGGCCGCACGCCGAGCGAGGTAGCTGAAAGCATCAAGATGAAGCTTTCTGCCTACATTCGCGAACCCAACGTGGCCGTGATCGTGACAGAATTGCGCTCGACCGAATTCCTGACGCGCGTGCGCGTGACCGGCGCTGTACGTACCCCGAAATCGATTCCTCACCGTCAGGGCATGACGGTGCTTGACGCCGTCCTCGAAGCCGGAGGGGTAAACGACTTCGCGTCGGCCAATCGCACCAAGCTCTATCGCAAGACCAAGGACAGGACTGAAGTGATCGAGATCGAGCTTGGCGACATACTCAACAAGGGACGGCTCCAGACCAATCTATTGCTCAGGCCCGGCGATGTGATTACAGTTCCCGAGCGGCTGTTCTAGCAAGACTGCCTGCTACAGGAGTGCACCATGCAGTTGTCACACGAACAAATCGCAAAAGCGCTCGTGAACGAATCGTTCCATTCGCGCCGTTTGATCGTCGGAATATTCATCGTCATGAATGCGGCGATGCTCACGGCAGGACTGCTGTGGCCGAGGTCTTATACAGCGTCGACCAGCATACTGGTGGACGAAAGGAACATCATCCAGCCCCTGATGCAGGGCGCTGCCGTGGCGACCGATGCCCTGGACCGGAGCAGGAACGCGCGCGAAGTGATTTTCGGACGAAGGATCATGGACCTCGTCCTCGAATACGGCGGGTGGCTAAAGACCAAGCCGACCGTACAGGAGCGCGAGGTCCTTATCGAAGAAATCAAGAAGCGGACGGTCATCAGCACCGTCGGGAAGAACATTCTGAGGATCGAATATAGCGACGTTGAACCGGAGCGGGCATTTCGCGTGACCGAGAAGGTCGCCGAGCTGTACATGCAGGAAAGTATCGCCGCAAAGGCCGCCGAAAGCGCCGCAGCGTTCGATTTCATCGAAAATCAGACGCAGGTCTACAAAGACAAGCTGACCCGCACCGAAGAGGAACTGAAGGAATTGCGCTCATCGACCCTGGACGCGCGTGCCAGCAACGAGGGTGACGTGACTACCAGGGTGAACGATCTTCGTAAGCGGTTAGAAGCCTCGACGCAAGAGCTGCGAGAAGCAGAGGTCGTGGAAGCCTCGCTGGAGCGTCAGACGTCCGGCGAAGCGGAGTTTACCACCGATAGTTTGCGCGAAGGCCAATACCGAACACGTATCGGGGAGCTCGAATCGAAGCTCGACACGCTGCGGCTGAGTTACCACGACACACATCCGGACATCGTTCAAGTCAAGCAGCAGATTCAGACTCTGACCGACAGCATCAATTCCGAACGCGCGCGCCGCGAGCAAACAAAGGGCTCGGGCCGGCGGGACGAGTCGGTCGTGAACAATCCCGTGTACCAGCAGTTGCGCCGCGAGCAGTCGCAGAATCAAAGTACGATCGATGCACTAACAGCGCGTATCGCAGAGTTACAGCGGCAGTTGCAGGAGGAAGTGAGCCGGGGCAAGCGCGTGAACACCGGCGATGCACGCCTGGCCGAACTGACGCGCGATTATCAGGTCAACCGCGATATCTATCAGGATCTCTCGCGTCGCAGGGAGAATGCTCGTGTCTCGATGAATCTCGATCGCGAGCGGCAGGGACTGTCATTCAAGATCCAGGAACCCGCCACCCTGCCGCCGGCCCCCGGTGGTCCGAGGTTCCTGCTTTTCGTGCTCGCAGGCCTGCTGCTCGGAATAGCGTTTCCCATCGGGCTGCTGATCGCCCGGCTGCAGTTCGATCCGCGCATTCGCGTCGGAAGCGCGATCGACGTAGCGCACAAGTTGCCCATAATGACGGTGGTTCCCCATCTTTGGACCACGGGAGAACTGAAAAGTCTGCGTTGGGAGCTCGTGCTGCTGACCTTGCTAATCGTCGCCACGATTGCGGCGTCGGCAGCCGTTGCCGTGCTGCGCTTCACAAAGGTAATGTGACATGAGCAAGATCGAGAAGGCCCTTAACAGGGCTCGCGAGGGACGGGGCAGTCTGCAGGTGGTGCCCCTCGCAGACGCAGGCACCGGGCCCGCGACGGGTACCGCAGTGGTGGCGGACCGGGCGGCGCATCCCGAGACCATTCCCCGCATGGCCAAGAACGAGGTACGCATGCTTGGCCCGGACGACCTCACACAGCAGGGCATTATCCAGCCCCAGCACAGCGAGGATCCTGCGGTGCTGGTGTTCCGCGAACTGCGGACCAAGATCATCGAGCAGAGCCAGGGCCGGAACGCCGTAATACTGGTCGCTTCGGTGACCAAGGGGTGCGGGTCCAGTTTCGTTGCGAAAAATCTCGCAGCGGCATTTGCTTTTGATATGGGCAAGACCGCGCTTCTGATCGACTGCAATCTCAAGAGCCCGAGCGCACACAAGCTGCTCGGCAATTCGGAGGCGCCGGGGCTGGCAGATTACTTTGGAAACCCCGATCTCGACATCAAGGATATCGTCCACCCGGTGGGTATCGCGCGCTATCGCGTGATCACCGCCGGCAAGCGGCGCGAAATTCTCGAGGAACATTTTACTTCGGGAAAGATGAAGCGCCTGATGGAGTCCGCGCGAGAGCGGTATCAGGAGCGATTCATAATCATGGATGGACCGCCGATGTCGAAAATCGCAGACATCCGGATTCTTTCCGAACTGGCCGATTACGTTCTCGTCGTCGCGCGCTACGCACGCTCCACAAACACGCGGATAGCCAGTTGCCTGGACACGATCGACGAAAAGAAGCTGCTTGGCATCGTCTTCAACGAAGAGCCGCGCTTCCCACGGATTCGCTGACGGAATGCCACGCACCAGGGGGAGCGCAGCCAGCGCAACCCGACTCTGGCGGAAAGCGCGACTGCTCGGGGACAATCGGCCGGCTGCGGCCGGTCACGCTCGCGTCGCGAGGGGAAGGATCTGGTGCGCCGCTATATTGGTCTGGGCCTGTGCCGCCCCAATCCATGCGGGCCAGTCCGACTTTGGGGTCGGTCTGTCCCTCACACACAACAGCAACATCGCACGCGTCGAGACGAACCGGCAAAGTGAGTGGACCCAGTCGCTGATGGCCGGTGTTCTCTACCAGGAGAACACGATTGACGCGACCGCGCACGTTCTGGCGCAGATCGAAAGACGGCGTTTCCTTCGCCACACGAACAGCGACGACACGGGCGGGTTCCTGGACGGGGCGGGAATTTGGACGATATCGCCGCGGCGATTCACCTGGACCGTCGAGGACACATTCCGGGAGGTGCTCCTCGATGTAACCGCCCCGGACACGCCCTCGAACCGCGCCAAGTCAAATTCCCTGAGCACGGGTCCGAATTTCACCTTTCCCTTGAGTTCCACGAATTCGGCCGTGATCGGCGGCAGATACGGCCGATTCGATATCGAAAACTCCACCAGCGCCAACCAGCGCTACACGACTTACGTGCGCGGAGTGCACGCGTTGGCGGCACAATCAACGCTTTCGCTGAACTATGAGGCGGCGCGTGTCTATTTCGAGCCGGAAGCCCAGTTTCCCAAGATTTTCCGCGAGGATTGGTTTGCGCGCTATGAGACGCATTCGGGTCTCAACGGCGCGGCGGTCGACCTCGGCACCACTCGCGTAACACGGTACACAGACACCGGCCTGACTGGCCGACTGGCGCGACTCACACTCTCGGAAGCATTGTCGTCGCGGTCGACGCTCCGCCTCGGCCTTTCGGACCAAATCTCGGATACCTACTCCGACCAGATCGCAGGAGTCGTCAGTTTGACGGCGCCGATGGAAACGGGCGTTGCGACGACCAATGGGGCTGCCTCCGGCGACTTGTATCATAGCGAGCGCGGCTATCTCGCCTACGCGAATATCGGCGGGCGTTTCGAGTACACTCTGCAAGGGTACACACGCCGCGTCGATTTCGAAACTCTCGATCAGGACTACCACGAGGGAGGCGCGCTATTCACCTGGACCTGGGTCTATTCCGGAGCGACGCGGTTCAACGCAACCATGGACTACGCGAGGCGCAGTTTCGAGAGTCTCAATCGAGAAGACGAAGATCGCAATTTTTTCGCCGGCGTGGATTACAGGCTGAACCGCAACGTGACCATCACGATGCAAGGCGGCCGTACCGAGCGTCAGAGCACGGCACCCTCGAGCAGTTTCGTGGACAACCGGGTATTGCTGCTCCTGGGCTACAGTACCGGGCCACTCTACAGTGTTCAATCCAGGCGATAATTAAATATGTATCTGGAATATTTTGGTCTCTCTGCACAACCGTTCCGGCTCACTCCGGACAGCGATTTCCTGTTCATGAGCGAGCCTCACAGCCGCGCCAAGGCCTACATGGACTACACCGTGTGGAATCGCGAAGGCTTCGTCGTCATAACCGGGGAAGTCGGCTGCGGGAAGACGACGCTGATCCAAAAGCTCCTCTCGGAGCTGGACGAGAACGTCGTTGTGGCCAAGGTTTTCCAAACGCAGCTCGATGAAGTGGAGTTCCTGCAGGCAGTGCTGGTCGAATTCGGATTAAATCCGTTCAACGCGAAAAAGGTCGAGTTGCTCGACATGCTCAACACCTTTCTCATCGAGCAGTTCCTGCAGCACAAGCAGATCGTGTTGATCGTCGACGACGCGCACAATCTAAGGGTGAAGGTGCTGGAGGAAATCCGCATGTTCGCCGGGCTGGAGACGCGCAAGGAGAAAATTCTGCACGTGATTCTGGTCGGACAGCCGCAACTGAGCGAAACGCTCGACCACCCAGACATGCAGCAGTTGACGCAGCGGGTAAAGCTTCGCTATCACATTCGTGCCCTCACCGAGCAGGAGCTGGGTGACTATATCCGCCACCGGCTGAGCATTGTCGGGGCGTCTAACCGGACGCTGTTCCCGCCGGAGACCCTGCCGTCCATCTACAAGTATGCCGGGGGCATCCCGCGACTGATCAATACGCTGTGCGATACCGCGCTGACGTGCGCCTATGCCGACAACTTGCCGGGGATCACGGCAGAGGTGGTCGAGTCGGCTGCGAAGGAACTGCAATGGTCGCCCTACGCCGAACGGATCGACAAACACCCGACGACGAGACGTGAGCGGAACGAAGACGGTGTGCGCGAGCTTCTGCAGGAGCTATCCGAGAAGCTGGCCGTGATTGCGGCCCGAGTCGGCAAGATCGAGGAACTGTCGCCGGCGCTGGAATCCATCGGAAAGAGCCTGGCGGCAATCGAGGCGCACCTGCGGAACCTCGTCCAGAGCCATAGCGTTCAGCCGCCGCCGGATTCAACGGCCTATCGTCGGCAAAAATCCGGGTAAGACGATCTGGTCCGTCTGCGGTTCCGCGAAAAAGCGGAATATTCAGCAAAATGACAGTGTTTTGTCCGGCATGCGCGGCATAGAATGTGTATCGAACGTGAGAAATTGCCGCCCCATGAATGCAATATGTTATGACATATGCATGAAAACTGGTCAAATTGGGACGTTGCGCACGGAAGGTACGTCGTGGCACACGTGGACACTACTCACAAAGCAGAATTCAGCGGATCAAGCCTGGCCTATTCAATGAAGGACGAAGGGAGCTCTACTATGGATGCCGCATGCTGTGCCGAGCGCCGTGCGTTTTTGAAGGCGCTCACGGTGACGACGGCTGCCTTGATGACGGGCGGGTGTAACGGTTCGGGTTCGCCCAAAGCATTGGTGGCTGTGGCACAGAATCCACCCCCCGCCCCGCTCCCCGCCCCGCTCCCTGGCGCCAATAACCCGCCTGTGTGGTCGACGGTCCCGACGATCACGTTCACGCAGGGCGTCAAATCGAGCATTTCGATTGCCGGGTACGTCAGCGATCCCAATGGCGATCCCCTTACGATAACCATGAATTCCGCCGTGTTGCCCGACGGTGTCACGTTTGACGCGGCGAACAAGCGCTTCGTCTACGATGGAGTCGGCGCTGTCGGCACTACCAACGGAGTCGTATTGACAGCTGACGACGGCAAGCCCTGATGGCACAGACTTCCTCCGTGGCGTTCACAGTCGCCGTCGCCAATCTGCCCCCTGTGTGGCAGGGGGTCCCGACCATCACGTTCACGCAGGGTATTGCATCGAGCGTTTCGATTGCTGCCTATGTCACCGATCCCAATGGAGATGCACTTACGATAACCTTGAATTCCGCTGCGCTGCCGCCCGGCGTCAGCTATGACGCGGGCAACAAGCGCTTCGTCTACGATGGATTCAACTCTGTCGGCACCACCAGCGGCAACGTATTGACAGCCGACGACGGCCGGCCCTGATGTGTTGCGGACTTCCTTTAGGAACGTTCACAGTGAGCGGAGGGTAATCGATGGCCACCGCAGCCAGCAATTCCTTCAACGTCGGGATCGGTACAGCTCCGACCTTCTCGATGCCGACGGTGGCAGACGAGCTGGCCACCTACACTCTCTGGGGCTGGACCATCGATGCGGCCGCGAACCCGGCCTACAACTCGGCACCGGGGTACGTGGTCACGAGCCCTGACATCCACGGCGACACCGAGAGCGACGACGTCTGGGACTACCTCCAAGCGTACAACCGGCGCACGTCGGGCAACGTCGGCTACCTGCAGCGAGCACAGGCCTGGCGCAGTTACTACGTCAATAATTTCGAGACTTCACCCGCTTTTGGGACCGACGCAGGCTTTTTCTACGACCACAACTACGGATGGGGGCTGCAGCAGTTCGGGGACCAGTTCAACGACGCGGGAGCCAAGGCCGAGGCGCTGCGGATTTGCACCACGATACACGACTTCTGGGCGGCGGGCGGGCGTAGCGGTAGCGGCAACTGGCCCGTCGCCGGCAATTTCGACATCGCGCACTACGGTGTACGCGGACCCGCCCGCAATCTGCACACGGCGGTCGCAGTCGCTGACGCGACCGGCGATGCGAAGGCGATCGAGCTTCGCGACAAGCTGATCGACCTTTGGATTCAGTCTCCAGACTACGACAGCGCGAACGGCATGTATTGGGTCGGCGACGACCAGATGACCTTCTTCGGCGGCATCGTCCCTCCGCTGAGCTACGCGGCAGGCGATCGCGCGATGTCGAGCTTCCACATCGGGCAACTCGCCGAGGCGTTCTTCGCCGCGTGGCTCTCGCCGAACGTGAACGCGCAGCGCAAGAGCGATATCAAGGCAAGAATCTTGGCTATGGCGACCTGGATGCTGCACAATGGGCTCGACCCGACGTACCGCTATTCCTCGGACACTCTTGGTATCAGGGGCTCCGGCGGCGCGTGGTGGAATTACTCGCTGAATGGTCCGACGACATCATGGGATGGTTCGTACACCATCTCCATCGTCAACCTGCTCGTGATGGCGTACAAATTTACTGGTGACCACAATTTCCTCGACGCGACCCCGGCGAACAACCTCTATCCGGCCAAGTACTGCTTCAATCGCGGCACCAAGAACCAGTTCGGCAGTACCACGCTGCGCGAGGGTCCTGGCGGCTCGACGGTAGCCGGGGTGGTCGGCGGTGGTGCTGGTAACGAGAACATCGCCTACCACTTCGTCGACACGAGGTTCGACACGAGCACGGGCAGCCAGTACCTCTACAACAACAAAGGCGAGCTGCAATACACCTACCTGATCTTCGAGAACGGCGGCGCACCGACCGTTCTCCCGTGAGGTTCCCATGGCCACCGCAAACTCCAATCCATTCGACGTCCGGGTCGTAGTTCCAACGCCTCTCGCGGTAGCCGCGGCCGGGATGGCACCGGGATCATGGGCGACATTCACGACCAACCTGGACGGCGCAACGTCGCTTTCTAACCTGATCGACTCCGGCAGCGGGAAGCGGATCACCGAGTATTCCGACAAGATGGTTTGGCTCTCTGGCCGGCAGGAGATCCATTTCACCGGCGGTGGGCACCCAATAGCTGGCACCGTCGAGAAGACCATCACGTACACCGACGCCGACAACACCTGGCACAACCTCGGTGCACCGCCCTGGTTGCCGAGCAGCTCGACCCATGCCTACCAGCACAACGCGGGCCAGGGCGACACCCACTACTTCCTCCAATACGGCACCACGATCGTCCACACCAGGGACATCCCCAGCGGGACCTGGGGGGTGCTGGACACCACCGGCGTCTCTCTGGGATCGGCCGGCGCGATTGGCGCATTGGAGTGGTTCCCCACGTTCGGCACCGGCAGCCTGATCATTGTCAACGGCCAACTTCCCGCCGTGTACCGCTGGAATGGCACATCCTGGTCAGTCGTCGGGTCGCCGGCAATGGGCGGCTACCACAACGTCGGCGTCTACAGTCCGATCAAGGATCTCTTGTACTTCGGCGGCGGCAACGGCTCGAACCAGCTCTACACGATGTCCAACACCGGAGCGATCACCGCCAGAGCGAATTGCCCAATCGAGTTCGGTATCATCCAGTCAGTCACGACCGTCGATCCGGTGAGCGGCAAGCTGGTGTTGGCGTGCATCGACCAGGTGATTCGCGTCTACGATCCGGCCACCAACACATGGTCTACCGACACCGTACCGCCGCCCGGATTCTGGTCTGACACGATCTATCAAGAAGGCAATGTGATGGGCATCGTCGCTGCGCCGGTCTATGACTACGGCGTGACGATGTTCATCACCATCGCGGGACCGGCGATCTATCTGCGCAAGGGAAGATAGTCGCACAGCCCAGGTGTACGGCAGTCCATCTGCTCCGCGATGGAGCGGAATATTCAATGACTCCGCATTCAAGGCCGCCTCCCAGAACGATTGCGCAGGCAGCAATCGCATATCGTCCCGGTCGATGCCCCGCCGTGGATAGCCGGACAGGGGTCGAGTAAATCCGGTCGGCGCGAACCAGGAGCGCACGTTGCGAAAATGGCAGATGGCCGGAGCGTCGATTACCGGCAGTGAGAGTAAATTGACAATTAACGATAGCGGCAGGGAGTGCTGGAGCACAGGTTCAGGAGAAACAGGCAGTGCGGACTATCGGTATCGTCGCTGGCGCAGGCGCGGTCACGTTGCTGCTGGTACTCGGCGCCTGCGGCGGCGGGACCGGTACTTGGAGTTCCGACCAGGCGTCGAACTCGCCTAATCCGGCGGATTCGACTGCGCCGGCGGTTTCGCTCACCTCGCCAACCGCCTCCGGCACCTATACGACGACGAGCGCCGCCGTATCCTTGGCGGGCAGCGCATCGGACAACGTCGGTGTCGTGAGCGTGGGCTGGCGCAACGCCGCAAACGGCGCAAGCGGCAACGCCAGCGGCACGAACAGCTGGAGCGTCGCGAACATTGCGCTCGTGCCGGGGGTAAACACCATCACGGTTACGGCGCATGACGCAGCCGGCAACAGCGGCGGCTCCACGCTGGCCGTGACGTACGACCCCAACGGCGCGACCAGTCTGTCGGGGAGCGTGGATAGTTCCCTGATCAACCGCAGCGGCGCCAACGCGGTCTACATCTACAACGGCACGGTCACGCCTGACGACTTCGGCGGCAGCGGTGCGCAGCCCGTCGCCACGGCGCCGGTCGTCCAGGACAACGGCGTCTGCACCTTCAGCTACCGATTCGGAGTGCTGCCGGCCGGCACGTATACCGTGGCGTTCACCAACCAGGCGGCGAACGACAATACGGCAACCAACGATGCGATCGCTTTCCTCGGCACGGCGACGGTGACGATAGCCGCCTCCGGCGGCGTCATTCACAATTTCCTGCCTAACCGGCTATTGCAGGTTGGGCCGACGCGCTCGCTCAAACTTCCGAGCGACGCCGCCGCGGTCGCGCAGGCCGGGGATGTGATCGAAATCGACGCGGGCGAATATCTCGACGACATCGTCGTCTGGCGGCAAAACAATCTCACGCTGCGCGGCGTCGGCGGCGGCCGTGCGCACATGCACGCCACGCAAATCATCCCGTTCAACGGCACCGACCAAGGCAACGGCAAGGGCATCTGGGTCCAGGCCGCGCAGAACACTAGCGTCGAGAATGTAGAATTTTCGGGCGCCAGCGTGCCTGACCAGAACGGCGCCGGAATTCGCGCCGACGGGTCCGGCCTCACGGTGTGCAATGGCTATTTCCATGACAATGAGAACGGTATTCTCGGAGGCAGCGGCATCGTCACGATCGAGTACTCGGAATTCAATTACAACGGATTCGGAGACGGCTTCACTCACAACATGTACATCAGCGAGACGACCACGCTCTTCACGCTGCGCTACAGCTACTCGCATCGCGCTCGCATCGGCCACAACGTCAAGAGCCGGGCGCAGGAGAACCATATCCTTCACAACCGCATCATGGACGAAAGCGATGGCACTGGGAGCTATGCGATCGATATACCCCAAACCGGTCTGACGTTCATCATCGGCAATCTGATCCAGCAGGGGCCGAATACCGACAACTCGTCCATCGTTGCCTACGGCGCGGAAAACGCGAACAATCCCATACACGAGCTTTACGTGGTGAACAACACGTTCGTGAACGATCTGGGCTCCGGCCAGTTCCTCGCGATAGGTGGCGGCTTCACACCGACAGTGCGTCTGATGAACAACATCTTTGCCGGCCCCGGCAGCGTTCCGAGTGGGGCAGGTATCACTTCGACGACGAACCTCGTCTCGAACCCGTCAAGCCTGGCGGGCTTGGTGGACAGGGCCAATTTCGACTATCGTCTGACGTCGACATCGCCCGCGATCAACGCGGGCACGGACCCGGGAAGCGTCGGCAGCGTAAGTCTTACGCCGACGAGCCAGTACCTGCATCCGATCAACCGGCAGGATCGCCCGGTCAACGGCACGATCGATATCGGCGCCTACGAGTTTCCTTGATGCCGCCTGCGGCCGGGTCGGAGTCAACGCGATCCGCAGATATGGTCTGAAACCAAATCCCCGGCCAATCGATGGCCGTTCTCGTTCAAATGCCCGGAACCGAGTGCCGTGTTGGTGAAGCCGTGCAGGTAGACCCGGTTCGTCTCCGCGTATGACTGGAACGGGGCAGCCAGGAGCGCTACGTCGATCTTCTCCTTGTCCGCAAGAGTACCCAGACGGCTCTCCGGATAGAGCAGATCGTTTGCGCCGAGACCGCGAGCGAATTGCTCACGGACCTTCGGATCGGGGTTTGCCTGAATCGCGATCGGTATGGAGACGAGCAGAAACCGAGCCCCCATGCCGGTGACCTCATCACGCATCTTGACGATCAAGCGCTCGGTAACCCCCCAGGCGTCCCTCCAAGCTGCCGAGGTTGGAGGAAGAAAAATTTCCTCATCCAATCCAAGTTCCAAATTCGCGACTTGCGGGGAGCGGGCTTCCTTGCCGGTTAATTGCTCAATCGCAACCTTGGTCCTGCGGAGCAGCTGAAACGTCCGCAAGTCGAACAACATATTTCTGACTCCGAAATTCCTCCTGTACGAGAGGTACTCGGGATCGCTCAGAAAGCCATCGTCCAGGACCAGCGCGCCGTTCTCGAGACGAAAGAATGGTCGTAATTTCATCTCTTCGAGTTCGCGCGAATTATTTCTCACGTCGTTGCCCGGATAGAACGCGAGCACGACCATATCCGGTGCATAGTCCGAGACGCGATGCCGCAGGGTCAGCAGTTCTTGTGCGGTTCCGTATCCAGAAACACCGAAATTTAGAACCTCGATATCGCGCGCACCGAATGCGTTACATTCCTTGACCCGTCGTTCCATAATGGACCAAAAGGTCGCTTTCATAGGGACCTGGAGCGCTTCCGCCATGGAATCGCCCAATACGGCTATTCGGATTGTGTTCGATGGTTTTGTCTTGGAATGCTCCCGATCCCGCAAGCCATTGTTGCTGATTCTGATGAAAGCCTCGCCCTCCGTTCGGTTCCATCCCTCCGCACCTGGTCGGAGTGTACTCCCAACAATATCGTCATATGTGTAGAAAACCGGGTAACTGAAGTCGATGAGTCTCAGGGACAGCTCTCCGATGACTAGCGCGACACACAGGCTTGCGCTCAGCAATATTCCGTTCAGAAGCCAGTTCTTAATTGGTCTCTCCTTGGCTTACGATAAAAGCGTTGGCACGATACTTGGGCCTCCGTTGAATTTCAAGTGAGCTGGACGGTGTTGCTCTCCAGGTTCTCGAATCCACTCGCTTCCCCTGCTCCAGGGGGACTGCTATACTCGATTCGAGTTTACTCCATGAATCCCGCACCGAACGCGTCAATCGCTAACGTGGAAGCAGCGGCGTCTGACGCGGTGCGGGTGGGAGAGTTGCAGCCTGTCGATTTTTCCCGCTGGGATGAGTTCGTATCCGGCTGCCGCGAAGCCACCTTCTTCCACCGCGCCGGGTGGAAGACCGTCATTGAGCGAGCATTCGGGCACCGCACGAAGTTCCTCTATGCCGAGGCCGGCGGCCGGATCGAGGGTGTCCTTCCGCTTGCCGAGGTGAACAGCGTCCTGTTCGGACACGCGCTGGTTTCCCTGCCGTTTTGCGTCTACGGCGGGATCGCGGCCGGAAGCGAGCGGGCGCGGCGCCTGCTCGACGAGGCCGCCGGGGCGCTGGCGGAGGAGTGGCGCGTCGACCATCTCGAGTATCGTTCGCTCACGCCCCATCATCCCGAATGGGCGCATACCGATCTCTACGTCACCTTCAGGAAGGCGATCGACCCCGATGTCGAGCGTAACCTCAACGAGATTCCGCGCAAGCAGCGGGCCATGGTGCGCAAGGGGATCAAGGCGGGATTGAAAAGCGAGATCGACGAGGGCGTGGAGCGTTTCTTCGCCGCCTACGCGCACAGCGTCCACCGCCTCGGCACCCCGGTTTTTTCCAGGCGCTACTTCCAGACCCTCCGGGAGGTCTTCGGCCCCGACTGCGAGGTGTTGACGGTGATCCGGGAGGGGGGGCTCGTTGCAAGCGTCATGTCCTTTTACTTCCGCGACGAGGTACTGCCCTACTACGGCGGCGGAACGGAGCAGGCGCGGGACGTGGCGGGCAACGATTTCATGTACTGGGAGCTGATGCGGCGTGCCTGCGAGCGCGGGATACGCGTGTTCGACTACGGCCGCAGCAAGCGCGGCACCGGCTCCTTCGACTTCAAGAAGAACTGGGGCTTCGAGCCGCAGCCCTTGCACTACGAGTACCGGCTGGTCAGGGGCAAGCGCGTGCCCGAACTGAACCCGCTCAATCCCAAGTACCGCTTGCTCATCAAGCTGTGGCAGCGGCTGCCGCTTGCGCTCGCCAACCGGATCGGGCCACTTATCGCGCGCAATCTGGGATAACCGAT
The DNA here is from genome assembly GCA_049802235.1 of Burkholderiales bacterium. Lineage (GTDB taxonomy): Bacteria > Pseudomonadota > Gammaproteobacteria > Burkholderiales > SG8-39 > VBDM01. The sequence goes on from JBARMB010000037.1 coordinate 44,031, forward strand.
GAGGGAGCTGTTGTTTCTCGCGCATCGGATTCCGTATCCGCCTGACAAGGGCGACAAAATCCGTTCGTTCCACCTGCTCCAGCATCTTGCGCGTGGATACAGGGTGCACCTCGGCGCGTTCATCGACGACGCGCGGGATTGGAGCCATGTCGAGCGCGTGAAGAAGATGTGCGGCGAGACCTGCTTCGTCGCGCTGCACGCCACACGCGCGAAGCTGCGCAGCCTCGCGGCGTTCGCTACCGGCGAGCCGCTGACGCTGCCTTACTACCGCAGCGCCCCGCTGGCACGCTGGGTGGATGACCTGCTCGGTTCGCGCCGTATCGAGCGCGCGCTGGTTTTCAGCTCGGCGATGGCGCAGTACGTTGAGGGGGCATCGTCGGATGGAATCCGACGCGTGCTTGATTTCGTCGATTTGGATTCAGACAAGTGGCGCCAGTACAGCCAGCAGAAACGCGGACCCATGCGCTGGTTGTATCGGCGCGAGGCCGAGACGCTGTTCGAGTTCGAGCGCCGTTACGCGGCCGCTTTCGACGCGAGCCTTTTCGTGTCCGAAGCGGAAGCACGGCTCTTCACCGCGCAGGCTCCGGAGGCGGCCGCGCGCGTGTCAGTCGTGGAGAACGGCGTCGATACGGAGTATTTTTCGCCGCAGCGCGTTTATCCGAGTCCCTACGCCGCGGACGAGGCGGTGCTGGTGTTCACAGGCGCCATGGATTACTGGGCGAACGTTGACGCCGTGGCATGGTTCGCGCGCGAGGTCTTTCCGCAGGTGCGCTCAGATTTTCCACAGGCGCGCTTCTACGTCGTCGGGACCCGCCCGGCGCGCGCGGTGCGCGATCTGGCGCAACTGCCGGGCGTGCGGGTAACGGGCGCTGTTCCCGACGTTCGACCCTATCTGGCGCACGCGCGCGCAGCGGTCGCTCCGCTTCGTATCGCGCGGGGCGTGCAAAACAAGGTGCTGGAGGCGATGGCCATGGCTCGCCCGGTCGTCGCAAGTCCGCAGGCGGTCGATGGAATACGGCCGTGCGCGGAGCTTCTGGAATGGACCACCGATGTGCCCGAGGCGGCAGCGCGGCTGCTGCTGAAGTTGTTGCGCGAGCCCGCCACGGCTGCGCTCGGCGACGCGTTGCGCGCGCACGTGTCCCGGCACTACAGTTGGCACGAGAACCTCGCGCGGGTGGAAGCGATCCTCGAGGGGGACGCACCGGCGCATAACAGACCCCAAAAGGTCTTTTTGTAGTGGACTCTTATTCTCTTATTGGGCATGAGACGCCAATTGCGCGCGGAGTAGCAGAATCACAAATTGTTTCTCGGCGAGTGTTATATTCGCAGGCAGACTTTTCCAAAGTCCGAACAAAGGCCGAACAACTGTTAAAGACATTGGCCGATCAAGTGCGAAGGGTGTTAGAAGGAATGAAACAACCTGAACCGAAGATACATCACTCACGATTTAAGGCCCCTGCTCGAGGTGTTCACTAAACGTGGATGTGAAATCCTTAACGCAACCCGGACTCCGGAATATGCGCGCCGCGCCCAGCCTTCCTCCTGAGCCCGCCGCAAGTGCGGTCGGATCGCACGGCGTGCCCCTGATCGTTCACGTCATCTATCGCCTCGACGTGGGTGGGCTCGAAAACGGACTGGTAAATCTGATCAATCGCATTCCCGCGCAACGCTTTCGCCACACGATCATCAGTCTGACGGACTACTCGGAGTTCCGTCAGCGTATAACGCGTGGCGATGTCGCCGTGTTCGCCCTCAACAAGCCTCCGGGCAACAGCCTGGTGACCCAATTCAAGCTGTGGCGGTTGTTGAATCGATTGCGCCCAGACATCGTCCATACTCGCAACATTGGCGCGATCGAGGCGACGCTGCCGGCGGCGCTGGCCGGGGTCCCAGTGCGTATCCACGGCGAGCATGGTCGCGACGTCGATGACCTGGACGGCACCAATACCAGGCGCCAGATTGTGCGCCGGCTCTACAAGCCGTTCGTGCACCAATATATCGCGTTGTCCCATGACCTGGGATCCTATTTGCAGCACAAGATCGGAGTGCCGCCCTCGCGTATTGCCCAGATCTATAACGGAGTGGATTCCACATTGTTCCATCCAGCCGGGGAGTATCGCGATGCGGTGCCACACCCCAATTTTTCCGGCCCCGGGCACTTCGTGATCGGCACCGTCGGGCGGATGCAGGACGTCAAGGACCCGTTGACGCTCGCACGGGCGTTCGTGCGACTCATGCAGGCAATGCCCGGAGGGGAGCAGCGGCTGCGGTTGGTCATGGTTGGTGACGGGCCGCTGCGCGAGCGGGTGCGCATGTTGCTCGCCGAAGCGGGAGTAGATGAGCACGCGTGGCTACCCGGCAAGCGCGACGATGTCGCCCGTATAATGCGCAGTTTCGACTTGTTCGTGCTACCGTCGCTTGCGGAGGGTATTTCCAACACGATCCTCGAGGCGATGGCGACCGGATTACCGGTGCTTGCAACCGCCGTCGGCGGCAATCCCGAATTGATCCAGGCCGGAGTGACGGGAACGCTAGTACCGCGGGACGACCCGGAAAGCATGGCGTGCGCCATGCGCGCCTACGCGGAGAGCACCGAGCTCTGCAGGAGCCACGGGATGGAGGCGCGGCGCACGATTGAGCGAAAGTTTGGGATGGAAGCGATGGTGGATGCGTATATGACGATCTACGATAAATTACTTGCGAGCAACACGCGCCGTTCGGGGGCGCGACGGGAAGCCTAAATGAACATTCTGGTCACCGGCGCGGCGGGATTCATCGGTTCCGCGCTGCCATCCGATTGCTCGATCGCGGCGATTCGGTAATCGGCGTGGACAACCTCAACGATTATTACGACGTGAGCCTGAAGGAGGCGCGCCGCCGGTTGGAAAAGGCGTGGCGAGGTTCGCTGCGTGGTACCAGGACCACTACGGCTTGCCGCATGGTTTTGTTAGGTGACTCTAGATGAATGTCAGCGTTTTCGGAACCGGCTACGTCGGACTTGTGACCGGCGCATGCTTCGCCGAAATGGGCAACAGCGTGATCTGCGTGGACAATAACGCGGCCAAGGTCGAAGGCTTGAAACAGGGCAAGATTCCAATCTACGAGCCCGGCCTCGATGTCCTCGTCGCGGGCAACCTCCGCGCGGGCAGGCTGCGCTTTACCACCTCGTACTCCGAGGCCGTGGCGGGCTCCAGCACCTATTTCGTCGCGGTGGGAACGCCGTCCAATCAGGACGGCACAGCCGATCTGAGCCAAGTGCTGGAGGTCGCACGAGGGCTGGGCCGGCTGATCTCCGGGTATTGCACGGTGGTGGACAAGTCGACCGTGCCGGTTGGCACTGCGGACAAGGTCAAGGCTGCGATCCGTACCGAGCTCGAGCGCCGCGGCACCCACGTCGATTTCGACGTGGTCAGCAATCCGGAATTTCTCAAGGAGGGCGACGCGGTCAACGATTTCATGCGTCCCGACCGCGTGATTGTGGGCACTGACGGCGCACGCGCCATCGAGGTCATGCGCGGGCTCTACGCGCCGTTCACGCGCAACCATGAGCGCATGCTGGTCATGGGCGTGCGTGACGCCGAGATGACGAAGTACGCGGCGAATTCGATGCTGGCGGCCCGCATCTCGTTCATGAGCGAGATCGCCTGCCTGTGCGAGCGTATGGACGTCGACGTGGAAAACGTACGCAAAGGCATAGGCTCGGACAGCCGCATCGGCTATTCATTCATCTATCCCGGCTGCGGCTACGGCGGTTCATGCTTCCCCAAGGACGTGAGGGCTCTCGCGCACACGGCGCGCGAGCACGGTGTGGAGCCGATGATTCTGAGTGCGGTCGAAGGCCGTAACGAGGCGCAGAAGCAACATCTGTTCAAGAGGATAACGGCGCGCTTCGGTCCTGACCTCGGTGGGCTCACGTTCGGGGTCTGGGGGCTGGCGTTCAAGCCCGGTACGGACGACATGCGAGAGGCGCCGTCCGTGGTCATTATGAGGCAGCTCATTGCCGCCAATGCAAGGGTGAGGGCGTACGATCCGGCAGCGGCCGAATCAGCGCGCCGCACGCTTCCTGCGCAATGGTTCGAGAGCGGTCGGCTGACGCTGGTGGAGGATCAGTACGATGCGCTCGACGATGTCGTCGCGCTCGCGCTGATTACGGAGTGGAAGCCTTTCCGCTACCCCGACTTCGAGGTGGTGAAGAAGCGCATGAAGCAGCCGGTCATCTTCGATGGGCGCAATCTTTACGATCCGGGCGAATTGCGCCGGCTCGGCTTCGAGTATTTCGGGATTGGCCGGTGATGTTTATCTGTGTGTATCGGTGGCTGATTCCCGATTCTCGGGACTGACCCATGTGCGGCATCACGGGCATGTTCGACGGCAGAGGCCGGCGTGAGATCGATCGCAGCCTGATCGAGCGCATGAATTCCTCGTTACATCATCGTGGCCCCGACGCGGGTGGCCTGCACCTGGAGCCGGGCTTGGCGCTGGCGCACCGGCGCCTTTCCATCATCGACCTCTCAACGGGACAGCAGCCGCTCTACAACGAGGACGGCAGCGTGGCCGTCGTGTTCAACGGCGAGATCTATAATTTCCAGGAGCTCGCGAAGGAGCTTGCGGCCTGCGGACACACCTTCCGCACCCGCTCCGACACCGAGGTCATCGTACACGGCTGGGAGCAGTGGGGCGCATCCTGCGTAACGCGTTTCCGGGGCATGTTTGCCTTCGCGCTATGGGACCGCAACCGGGAGACGCTGTTCCTCGCCCGAGACCGCCTGGGCGTGAAGCCCCTGTATTACGCACAGCTGCCGGATGGGCCTTGGATCTTCGGCTCCGAGCTCAAAGCGCTGCTGGTTCATCCGGGGCTGCCGCGGGTGATCGATCCGATGGCGGTCGAGGACTACTTCGCGTACGGCTACGTGCCGGAACCACGCACCATCTTCAAGGACGTATTCAAGCTTTCCCCCGGACACACCTTGAGCCTGAAGCGAGGCAGCCCGGTATCGGCGCCGGTCGAGTACTGGGACGTGCCGTTCAAGACCGGTGCGTCGCCTACCGAGCAGGAGGCGGGCGAGGAGTTGATCGGGCGCCTGCGCGAATCGGTGAAGCTCCGCCTGATATCGGAGGTTCCATTGGGCGCATTTCTTTCCGGCGGCGTGGACTCCAGTGCAGTGGTGGCGATGATGTCGGGCCTTTCCGCGGAACCGGTCGTCACCTGCTCGATCTCCTTCGGGGACCCGGCGTTCAATGAGTCTGCCTACGCTCGAGCCGTGGCGGATCTCTACCGGACGCAGCACCACGTGGAGCAGGTGGACCCCGACGATTTCAGCCTGGTGGACCGCCTGGCGACGATATACGACGAGCCCTACGCCGACAGCTCTGCGATCCCCACCTACCGGGTGTGCGAACTCGCCAGGAAAACCGTGACGGTTGCATTGTCAGGTGACGGGGGCGACGAGAATTTCGGCGGCTACCGCCGCTACCGCTGGCACGTCAACGAGGAACGGGTGCGTTCACGCCTACCGCTGCAGCTGCGCCGGCACGTATTCGGACTGCTGGGCTGGCTCTATCCCAAGGCGGACTGGGCGCCGCGGGTGTTCCGGGCCAAGTCCACCCTCGAGGCGCTGGCGCGGAACTCGGTGGAGGCCTATTTTCACAGCGTTTCCCTGCTGCACGACGGGATGCGTCGCAATCTTTTCAGCGAGCGCTTTCGCAGCGAGCTGCAAGGTTACGCGGCAGTCGAGGTGCTCAAGCGCCACGCCGCACGCGCCCCCTCGGACCATCCCCTGTCGCTGGTCCAGTATCTGGACCTCAAGACTTACCTGGTGGGTGACATCAACACCAAGGTGGACCGCGCCAGCATGGCCCATTCGCTCGAGGTGCGCGAGCCGCTCATGGACCATCCGCTGGTGGAATGGCTGTCGAACCTGCCGCCGGACTTCAAGCTGCGCAACGGGGAGGGCAAGGTCCTCCTGAAGAAGGCGCTTAAGCCGTACCTGCCCCCGGAGATCCTGTATCGGCCGAAGATGGGCTTTGCGGTCCCCCTCGCCCAATGGTTCCGGGGGCCGCTGCGGGAGCCCGTTCGGAGGGCCGTACTCGGGCCGGTTCTCGCCGAGACCGGCTGGTTCAACGCGACCTACCTGCGCCGGCTGGTGGAGGACCACCAGTCGGGGCGGCGGGACTACAGTACGCCGCTTTGGACGCTCCTGATGTTCGAGTCATTCCTGCGCAACGTAATGGGCGCGCGCGCCACCGACGAGGCGCGGGCGGCAGCGGTTCATTGAGGCGCTGACCGGAAGCGATCACGCCGCCCACATGAAGATACTCACGTTCAGCACGCTTTATCCCCATGCCGCCCGCCCGAGCCATGGAATCTTCGTCGAAACCCGGCTGCGCCACCTGCTCGCGAGTGGTAAGGTCGAGTCGAAGGTAGTGGCGCCGGTGCCGTGGTTTCCGTCGCGCAATGCGCGGTTCGGCGAATACGCTGTCCATGCCAGCGCGCCGCGGGAGGAGCAGCGCCATGGCATCCAAGTGCTCCATCCGCGATACCCGCTGCTGCCGAAAATCGGCATGGCGCTGACGCCGTTCTTGCTGGCGCGGGCGGTCCGGCCGGTCATCGGGCGGATTCTGCGTGGCTACGCGTTCGACCTGATCGATGCGCATTACTTCTATCCCGACGGTGTCGCCGCGATCCTCCTCGGGAGGCATTTCGGCAAGCCGGTCGTGATAACCGCGCGCGGCACCGACGTCAATCTGATACCGCGCTACCGGTTGCCGCGCGCGATGATCCGGTGGGCGGCGCGCCATGCGGCCGGGATCATCACCGTGGCCCGTGCGCTGAAGGACGACCTGGTCAGGGTGGGGGTTCCGGCCGAGCGCATAGAGGTGTTGCGCAACGGGGTAGACCTGCAGCTGTTCCGGCCGATCGAACGCGAGGCCGGGCGACGCAAGCTCGAGGTCTCCCGTACGACGCTGCTGTCTGTTGGCCATCTGATTCCGCGTAAGGCCCACGACCTTGTGATTCAAGCGCTGCGATGGTTGCCGGAAATGGACCTCATCGTCATCGGCGACGGACCGGAGCGAGGGACCCTGGGCGCGCTGGCGCGGAAGTCCGGCGTTGGCGACCGTGTCAGGTTTGCCGGTGCACTGGCGCAGGAGGAACTGCGGAACTATTACGGCGCTGCTGACGCACTGGTCCTCGCATCAAGCCGCGAGGGATGGGCGAATGTGCTGCTGGAATCGATGGCGTGCGGGACACCCGTGGTCGCTAGCAGAATTGGAGGCACACCGGAAGTGGTGTCGGCGCCGGAAGCTGGGGTGCTGATGGCGGAGCGCACTCCCGAGGCGGTCGCCGAGGCGGTGCAGCGTCTGTTCGCTCGCTATCCGGATCGCGGGGCGACGCGGCGCTACGCGGAAAAGTTCAGTTGGGAGGAAACGACCCGCGGCCAGTTGCAATTGTTCGAGCGCGTAGTTTGAAGATTCTCTATCATCATAGAACCCGTTCCAAGGACGGACAGCACGTACACATCTCGGAGTTGATCGCCGCGCTGCGCAACCTGGGGCATGAAGTCATGGTGGTGGCCCCCGCCGCCATGGAGCGGGCCAAATTCGGCGCCGACGCCGGTGCCGTCGCGATGCTGAAACGTTATGTCCCCCGTTTCGCGTACGAGCTCATGGAGTTTGCATACTCGCTCATCGCGTACCGACGACTGAGGCAGGTGGTGCGGAGGTTCCGGCCCGACTGCCTGTACGAGCGTTACAACCTGTTTCTGCCCGCAGGCGTCTGGATCAAGAAGAACTTCGGTTTGCCGATGCTGCTCGAGGTCAATGCGCCGCTATACGAAGAGCGCGACAAGTACGAAGGCATATCTCTGCGGCGGCTCGCGGGCTGGTCTCAGCGCTATGCCTGGCGGGGCGCGGATTTCATCCTTCCGGTAACGGCCGTACTTGCGGACATGGCGCTGGCCGCGGGCGTGCCGAAAGAGCGGATTGCCGTAATACCGAACGGGATAGACCGGGAACGATTCGGCAATAATTCCTTGTCGATCGAGGATGCCAAGTCCAAGCTCGGCCTGGGCCATCGTCTGGTGCTCGGCTTCACCGGCTTCGTTCGGGAGTGGCATGGCCTGGACCGGGTCGTCGATTTGATCGCGGACCGTGCCGATGGCTCCGGACTGCATTTGCTGATTGTAGGAGATGGCCCGGCGCGCGAATCGTTGCAGGCGCGGGCGAGACACCGCGGAATCGTGGATCGCGTTACCGTAACCGGCATCGTCGATCGCGACCAGGTACCCGATTACGTTGCGGCATTCGACATTGCGCTGCAGCCTTCGGTCGTTCCCTACGCTTCACCGCTGAAGCTTTTCGAGTATCTTGCAATGGGACGGGCGATCGTGGCACCCGCATCACCCAACATCATGGAAGTGCTTACCGACGGCGAGAACGCCGTATTGTTCGATCCGGGCCAGGCTGACGGGATGTCGCGCGCAATCGAAAGGATTTGCAGTGACGGCGAACTGCGCCGGCGAGTCGCTGACGGCGCAAGAAGGACAATCGCGCGACAAAGGCTCACCTGGGACAACAATGCACGGCGCGTCGTCGAGTTGCTTGACCGGCTGGTCCGTCCCGGGCCAAGTGCTATCGCGCCCCGCAATACTGAACAGACATGAGAGATTTCATTCTTGCCGCATTTTTGTTCGGCTCGGTTCCATTCATCCTGCGGCGGCCGGCAATCGGTGTGTTCCTGTGGGCCTGGGTGAGCATCATGGCCCCGCACCGGATGACCTTCGGTTTTGCCCACGACTTTGCCTTCGCGCAGCTCATCGCCGTCACCACATTGATTGGGATGTTCTTTTCCAAGGAACCGAAACGCCTGCCGGTGACGCCGGTGACGATGGTACTGTTCCTTCTGCTCCTGTGGATCAACGTTACCACTTTCTTCGCCCTCGACACCGGCCAAGCGCTGCCGATGTGGGAGCGGGTGATGAAGATCCAGTTGATGGTATTCGTCACGCTCTATATCCTGCACAGCAAGCAGCATATACAGGTGCTGGTATGGGTGGTGGCCCTGTCCGTGGCCTTCTACGGCATCAAGGGCGGTCTCTTTACCCTGCGGGGAGGCGGAGAACTGCTGGTGTGGGGTCCGCCTGGATCTTTCATCGAGGACAACAACTCGCTGGCGCTCGCCACCACCATGACGATTCCCGTGCTGTACTACCTGTTCCTGCAATCCAGCAAACGCTGGTTGCGTTGGGGTCTGCTGGGCGCCGCGCTGCTCTGCGGCTTTTCGGTGCTGGGTTCATACTCGCGCGGGGCGTTCCTCGCCATCGCGGCGATAATGGCTTCCCTCTGGTGGAAAAGCCGCACCAAACTTGCCACCGCTTTCGCACTCGCCCTGCTGATACCGGTCGCAATCGGGTTCATGCCGGAAAAGTGGGAAGAGCGGATGTGGTCGATCCAAGAGTACCATCAGGACGACTCCGCCATGGGTCGAATCAATGCTTGGAAGATGGCAATCAATCTTGCGAATGACAGGCCCCTCGTCGGCGGCGGTTTCGAAATCTATAACGAGAAGGTATTCAACCGGTACGCCCCCAATCCAGGCGACCTTCACGCCGCGCACAGCATTTATTTCCAGATGCTGGGCGAGCACGGCTACGTGGGGCTCATGCTCTTTCTGCTGCTGTGGTTCCTCGTGTGGCGCGACGCGTCGTGGATCATCAGGCATTCCCGAAGTCATGGAGAACTGCGATGGGCGTTCGATCTTGCCCGAATGATCCAGCTGAGCCTGGTCGGCTACGCCGTCGGCGGTGCGTTCCAGAACCAGGCCTACTTCGATTTACCGTACGACCTGATGATCGCAATCGTCCTGACCCGCTTGCTGGTCGAAAAGGAAATCAAGGGCCTCGAGCAGAAGCAGAGCGCGCCGGTGAATCTGCGGGTGAACGCAGCACTGGGCGGCGAGCAGGGCGCGGTCGCCAAAGCAGCACCTCGACCCGCAGATTCGCCGGCAGGGTCAGTCTCTCTGATGGAGAAACAGGGCAGCCGCCGCTGAGCTGCAACAGCGCCCCACACGACGGGCCGCCGCCCGTCGGCGAGCCAGAAATCCCGAGACCTGCGTATTGCGTCAGACGCCGGCTCCGTAACAAGCGGAGGTTCAGGCGCTCACACCCGTTCGGCTCTCGTCCGGAAGGTATTTTGAAATAGCCGCAGGAGGAACTTGCTCGGCGTCCGGTCCCAAGGAGTGAATCGAGGCAACTGATGCGGGTCGCTCGCGGCGTCCGCAACGCCCCGGGCCGTGGAAACCGCCGCCTCAAATCCCAGCTCCTTCACCATGCCGACGTGCTCCCGGCGGTAGTCGCGACCGGGCTTTCCGTTCGGGTATGCAAACACCGCGACGGGGCTCCCCGTAATCGCTTCGAGACGGCGCTTGCTGTCCAGAATCTCGCGCTCGGCGCGCTCCGGGCTGAGCTGCGCGAGAATTGGATGCGTCACGGTGTGGGCGCCGATCTCCATGCCGCTCGCGCACAGCTGGCGCGCTTGCTCGGTCGTCATCATCAGGTCCGACGGCAGCAGGCACGCCGCTTCCGCGGCAAGCGCTTCGACGCGCTTCTGCCGCTCTTCCAACGGCAGATACTTCAACGCTGCCAGCAATTTCTCGATTGCCTGGCGCCGCAACTCCATCGTGGAAATGCTCAGCGTGCCGAGCCCAATGCAGCGCGCATCGAGAATGTCGCCCTGTGCGCTGCGTATCGTCTCAATCACGGTGTCGTTCCACATCCTGCCGCCTTCAATGAAGCTGGTGGCGAGGAAGAATGTCGCGGGCACTCCGCGCCGGCGCAGGATGGGCAGGGCCACGGTGACATTGTCCGCGTAGCCGTCGTCGAAGGTCACGCATGCGGAGCGCATCGGCAGCGTCCCGTCGCGCAATCTGGCAGCCGCCTCCCGAAGCGGCAGCACTCTGAACCAGCGGTTGAGGACCGCCAGCTGCCAGTCGAAATTCCTTGCGCAGACCTCATCCGGCGCCAGAGGATCGGGCTCGGCGACGACGCGGTGGTAGATCAGTATCGAAAGGCTGTGCGAAAGTGGGCCCATTACGGGAAAGAGTCGCAAACTTCGCTCGACATGCAGGTAGCGCGCGCCTCTTCAGTATTTCGGTAGTTCAGGGGGCGACCAGGTCAGCGTTCCACGGGCGCTTGCAGGTTCTTTCTTCGAGTGCCCCTGCTTTGCTCCACATCGAGGTCCGCCAGACGGCGCTTCAGCGCCCTCGCGTCCGGCGCAACCGCGAGGCCTTTCTCCAGCCACTCCCGCGCTTTCGCGAACTGGCCGGCGTCCTTGTAATAATCGCTGATGGCGCCATAGGCCGGCCAGTAGTCGGGCTTCATATCGATTGCGCGCTGAAGCTCGGCCATACCTTGCCCCACCCTTTCCAGCTGAATTAGGTTCTCGCCCTTCCTGGTGAAGATTTCCGGCAGCAGGCCGAAATCCGGAGGTGCGCGTTCAATCACGTAGTCGAACTCAGTGATCGAAACACCCAAATTGTGCACGCGATCCTCGCGGGTGGGGGATAAGAACGCCGCGCGATTGGTTGCCATCAAACCATAACAGTAGTGGTGCATATGTATGAACGTGGGCCCCATGATCGTAGTCCATCGCTCGATCTGCGCAGGATTGTTGCCTCCCGGAATGTGGTCGCGATAATCCTGCGTGTACATGCAATACCCCGGAAGGCTATACATCTCGCGCGGGCGATCGAACCTATGCGGCTCAGCTTCGGCGTGCATGGGCGCGAGCAGCGCGAGCGCGAACCCCGCGGCAACGAAGATCTCCCGGAATGGACCACTTGCGGAAAAGCGCCGTTGAAGAGAAAGCATCATGGTCGTCCTCAGCTACAGATTAAACCGGGGGCTTGACAGGGAACCATTTTATACCACAAGGCGATGCTGCTTGAGCCAGTGCTCGAGCAGCATCAGCACCCAGACCATCGTTCCGTAGTAGCCGGCGTGGCTTTCGATGTACGTGGAGGTCAGCTCGTCTATGAATTCCGGGCGTACGATGCCGCGCTTCTTCAGGTCGGCCAGACTGTCGAGCGCAAGCTGCCTTAGCGGTCGGTGCGTCCGCAGCCACGGGCCGAAAGGCAGCCCGAAGCCGTGCTTGGTCTTGGCGATGATCTCGTCGGGCAGAAAGCCTCGCAACGACTCCTTGAAGAAATACCGCAGCGTGGTGCCCTTGAGCTTGAGCCGCGGCAGCAGGCCCGCGGAAAAAGCGACCACGGTGTCGTCGAGCATCGGGAATCGGACCTCGAGGCCGGCAAGCTCGCAGGCGCGCGCGACCTTGGGAAGGTCGTTGTCCGCCAAGGTGAACCTCAAGTCCAGCGCAAGCATGCGATTGATCAGGGAGCGCGCGTGCGCGCCGTCATAGGCTTGAGCCAGCAGCGTCCGGGGTTCCTGCATATTGACCGCGCCGAGGAACTCCGGGGTGAATATGTTGCCAGCGCCAAGGCGCTCGAGAAGATTGTAGTTGTCGTATCGGACGGGCATCGGCAGTGACGCGTTCCGGATGTAGCGCTGTACCTTCCCCGCAATGCCGATTTCGGAGGGCAAGAATGCAAGGGGTTCTATCAACCCCTTGCGCAAGACTCGGGGCAGGTCGCTGTAGAGCGAGTAAAGGTACTGCTTGGCATAGCGTTCATTGCCACCGAAAAGCTCGTCGCCGCCGTCTCCGCCGAGTAGTACCTCCACCCCGTCGTCCCTGGCGAGTTTCGCGCAGAAATACGTGGGCACGGCCGAGGAATTGCCGAACGGCTGGTCGCAGACCTCGGCGATCCGCGGAACGGCGCTTACCACGTCGGCGGGCGTAACGTAGTACTCGTGGTGGCGCGTCCCGAAATGGCGTGCGGCGATCCGCGCGTAGTGCATCTCGTCGTAACCCTGCGCCTCGAACCCGATCGAATACGTCCGCGCGGGCTGCCCCGTCACCTCGCCCAGCATGCCCGCAATGGTGGAACTGTCCGTACCGCCGCTGAGAAAGGTCCCGACCGCACCGCCTTGCGCGGCTTCGCGGACGCCTTCGCGCAGCGTGGCAAGGAATTCCTTCTTGAGTTCCGGCATCGGCCGCTTCTCGTCTTCGACGTAGCGCATTTCCCAGTAGGGGCGGGTTTCCAATTTGCCGTTACGCCAAGTCAGCAAGGAGCCCGGCAGCAGGCGATGGCGGCCGGCATGGATGGTGCCCGGGCCTGGCACCATGTGGAAGTAGACGTAGTCGTAAAGTGCCTGCCGATCCGCCTCAGCCCCGCTCCCCGGGAAGGCGCTGATCGCGTCGAGTGTGGACCCGAACACGAGCACATCGGCGACAATGCCGTAACAGAGCGGGCGCGTGCCCATCCGGTCGATCGCCAGCATCGCCTCGCCGCCCCGGCCGTCCAGGACGGCGACGGCGCAGTCGCCCGAGATGCCCGTGAGCACGCCGGTTCCCTTACGCGCGTAACCCTTTGCGAGCGCGTGTGCAGTGCCGTGGCGCTGCGCGAGCGCGGCTAGGTCCGCGTCGGCAAAGCGCGCATTGCCCCAGACTGCGACGAGCAGCTCGTTGTCCTGAAACACACTGGCGTTGCCGCTCGCAGCTGCAACGGCACCGAAATCAGATGACCCACTGAGCACCTTGCTGCCGTCGAAGCGCCTAAGGGGCGCAGCCATTGCTGCGATTGCCTGCGGGTCCACGAATCCGGCGCGCTCGCTGCGGAACCAACCGCACAATCCGCTCATAAATCGGGTCGTTCGAGAGGTGGCTGAGGAAGCGAGCGCGCATCCAATCGAAGGAGCATGCGATATAGCCAGATGATCCGGTTGACTTCAGCGACGTAATTCAATCGAGCTCGAACGCGTGCTGGTAGTCGAGCTTGAGCGCGGGGTTCTGCTGCTCCTTCTGCAACACGCAATTGCCGATCACCAGAGTCTCGATCTCGCTGCCCATGAAACAGCGGAATGCGTCTTCCGGAGTGCACACGATCGGTTCGCCGCGCACGTTGAAGCTGGTGTTGACCAGCACGGAGCAACCGGTCCGCTGTTTGAACGCTTCGAGCAGGGCGTGGAACTGGGGATTGGTCTCACGGTGTACGGTCTGGACGCGCGCGGAATAGTCCACGTGAGTCACCGCCGGGATATCAGAACGAGGCACGTTGAGCTTGTCGATGCCGAACAGCTTTTCTTCCTCCTTGGTCATCGGGCGCCGCCGTTCCGGCCGGACGCTGGCGACCAGCAGCATGTAGGGGGAATCGTACTCTAGCTCGAACCAGTCGGCGACATCTTCGCGCAAAACCGCCGGCGCGAACGGCCGGAAAGATTCGCGGTACTTCACCTTGAGGTTGAGCATTTTCTGCATGCCCGGCGATCGGGGGTCGCCTAGGATGGACCGTGCGCCGAGGGAGCGCGGCCCGAACTCCATGCGCCCCTGGAACCAGCCCAGCGCCTTCTGCGCAACGAGCGCGTCGGCCGCTTGCGCGATCACGCCGGCGTCGTCCACGACGTTGAACTTGGCGCCGGCCGCCAGAAGGCGCTGCTCTATCTCGCGTTGCTCGAACTTCGGGCCGAGGTAGGCACCACGCATGCCATCGAGTCCGTCGTTCAGGCGGCGTGGTTGCCCCTTGTACAGGTGGTAGGCGCACAGCGCCGCTCCGACCGAACCGCCCGCATCGCCCGCCGCCGGCTGGATCCAGATGCCGTCGAACTTGCCGTCGCGCAGTATCTTGCCGTTCGCGACGCAATTGAGCGCGACCCCGCCTGCCAGACACAGGTTGCGCTCGCCAGTTTCGCGCGCGACGGCACGCGTCATGCGCAGCATGATTTCCTCGGTGACCTTCTGGACCGACGCGGCGATGTCCATGTGGAACGGCGTCAGGAGCTGCTCCGGAGTGCGCGGCGGCTGGCCGAACAGGCGGTCGAACCTGCTGTTTGTCATCGTCAGCCCGACGCAGTAGTTGAAGTAATCCAGGTTCAGCCTGAAGGAACCGTCGGCCTTGAGGTCGACCAACTTGTCGAGAATCACGCCGGCATAGCGCGGCTCTCCATAGGGCGCCAGCCCCATGAGCTTGTACTCGCCTGAATTGACCTTGAACCCGACGTAATACGTGAACGCGGAGTAGAGCAGGCCCAGCGAATGGGGGAAATGAATTTCCTTGATAACCTCAAGGCGGTTCTCGTGCCCGAGCGCGAGCGAACTCGTCGCCCACTCCCCTACTCCGTCCAGGGTCAGAACTGCGGCAGAGCTGTACGGCGACGGGAAATAGGCGCTTGCGGCGTGACTGAGGTGGTGCTCGCTGAATATCAAGCGCTTGTCCCAGTCGAAATCGGGCCGGTGCTCCCGCAGCTGGTCCTGCAGGAGATCCTTCAAGAACAACTTTTCCCGCAGCCAGATCGGGATCGCCATTTTGAAGGAGCGGAACCCGCGAGGCGCAAATGTCAGATAGGTTTCCAGCAGTCGCTCGAACTTCAGCAACGGTTTGTCGTAGAACGCGACGAGGTCGACCTGATCGAGGCTGATCCCCGCCTCCGACAGGCAGTAGTCCAGTGCGTGGCCCGGGAAGCGCGAATCGTGCTTCTTGCGCGTGAACCGTTCTTCCTGCGCCGCGGCCACGATTTCACCGTCGCAGACCAGTGCGGCCGCGGAGTCGTGGTAGAAAGCCGAGATGCCTACAACCCGCATCGCATTGCCCTCTCAGAACAAGGTGTATATGAACGGCGCCACGGCCGAGCCCTGGGCGAGAACGATCAGGCCGCCCAGGATCACCATCACCACCAGAATTGGTATGAGCCAGTACTTCTTGCGCGTGCGCATATAGGCCCATAGCTCCCTGAGAAACGACATGGCTCCCTCCTAGAATTGATGGTTCAGGCTGTCCGGTTTCGGTCCGGGCGGCTCGCGCTTGATCCAGTAGCTCGCCTCCGAACCATCGCGCCGCAATCGCAGGCTGTCCTTGCCGAGCATGCGCATGAGCGCGCCCACGGGCGTCACGGCAACGTAGAACAGGATCGCGAGAGCGACCGGACTGATGATCCGGTTGAGCAGCAGCCCGAAGCGCAGCCACAGCCGGTTCGGCAGGGCGAGCAGCGTCGGAGCCGCTAAGGTTACCAGTGCGAACGCGGCGGCGACGGACAGTGACCACCAGCGTACCATTCCCCCGGAGACGAATGGCCACACCGCGATGATAAGGAAGAACGCGGTGAACACCCAGCCAAAGCTGCGATTGCTCGACGCCTTTACTTCGTGGGTTCTGGAAAAATCCTCGTGGGTGGGCATTGAATCCAGTTCCAGCAGTCAAGAGCGACATCCAGCCGCACAGGCGCGCCGGATGTCACGGAGTATTAGAGTCAGCACGCAATATCAATCATTATGCCGTAAACCGAGGCTCAAACCGGTCATCCCCACTCACTATAAAACCAAAATCTCCGCGGGAGCCGGGTGGCTGAGAAACGCCGTAGGGCTCGCGGTAAGGCCATAGGCGCCCGACTGGAACACGACAATAAGGTCACCGACATCCGCCTCTGCCATTTCCATGCCGTCGGCGAGCAGATCGAGCGGCGTACATAGCGGGCCGACCACGCTCACGACTTCGCGCTTGCTGCCGACTACGCGGTTACCCACGACCACAGGATAATTCTTCCGTATGACTTGGCCGAAATTTCCGGATGCCGCCAGATGGTGGTGCAGGCCTCCGTCGGTTATCAGGAATACCTGGCCTCGCGAGATCTTGCGGTCGATAATGCGGCAGACATAAATGCCCGCCTCGCCGACCAGGTAGCGGCCCAGTTCGATCACGACCCTCGCTTCTGGCAGCGTTCGCTTCATCCCATCCAGAAGGCGGGCGAGGTTGGCGCCGACCGCCGCGATGTCGAGCGGACGCTCGCCGGGAAAGTACGGGATGCCGAAGCCGCCGCCGATGTTGAGGAGGCGCACCGGCGACGGTGCGTGCTCGGCGAGCTTGAGCACCAGCTCGATCGTTTTCTCCTGCGACTCCTTGATTGCGTCGGCGCGCAGGTTCTGCGAGCCGCTGAAGACGTGAAAGCCCTGAAAATCGAGTCCGAGCTGCCCGATCCGCGCGAGCATTGCAGGCACGCGCTCGGCATCCACGCCGAATTGCTTGGGACCCCCGCCCATTTTCATTCCCGAGCTCTTCAGTTCGAAATCGGGGTTGACCCGCACCGCTACGCGCGGTCGCGCATCGTGGTTTCGGCCCAGCACCGCGATGCGCTCCATTTCGCGCTCCGACTCGAGGTTAACGACGATGCCGGCGGCCACCGCCTCCACAAGCTCCGCGTCGGTCTTGCCGGGGCCGGCAAAGCTGATCGCCCCCGGATTCATGCCGGAAGCCAGAGCGATCCCGAGCTCGCCGGCGGAAGCTACGTCCAGGCCGTCCACAAGCGCCGCGAGATGCCGCACGACCTCCGGCATCGGATTGGCCTTGATCGCGTAATGCAGGTGCACCTCTGCCGGCAGGTGCTTGCGCAACATCTCGACACGCTGCGTGATCAGGCTTCGGTCATAGGCATAAAAGGGTGTCCGGCCGACGCGCCGTGCGAGTTCCGTCAGCGAGATGCCGCCGACCTGGAGGCAGTCGTCAACGACCGGGAACTGGGTCATCGGTGCGTGTGTCGGTCTTGCATTGCTCATCAGTTCAATCCATGGCCTCAGGTGATCACGAACACAGGATCTGCATCCTCCGAGGCTAACCGTTCCGGTTTGCCTCGAATATGTCCTGCATTTCCTGTGCCATCAGCTTACGGTCGATCTTGCCGTTCGGATTGCGCGGCAGACTTCCCTCGCGCACTGTCACGCGCGCCGGCACCATGAACGCGGGCAGCTGTTGCCGGCATTGCGCGAGAAGGTCTTCGGCGTCGAGCCGCGCGCCATCGCGTGCGGTAGCGACTACGACGATTGCCTGCCCGAGAACAGGGTGGGGAATGCCGAGCGCCGCGGCCTCGCCGACCCGTCCGGTCGCGTAGATCACCTCCTCGACTTCGGTGGGGCTCACGCGATAGCCCGAGGTCTTGATCATCTCGTCGCGGCGGCTGATGAAATACAGAAACCCCTCTTCGTCCACCCGCACCGTGTCGCCCGACCACACCGCGATCTCCGGCATGACCAGACCTTCTGGCTGGCCGGGGGCCGCCTTGAAGCGTTCCGCCGTTTTCTCCGGATCGTTCCAGTAACCGAGCGACACCAGCGCTCCGCGATGCACGAGTTCGCCCGGCTCACCCGGCGCACAGGGCGTGCCGTCCTCGCGCACCACTAGCACTTCGGCGTTCGGAATCGCCTTGCCGATCGAATCCGGCCGGCGATCGAGTTCCGAAGGGGGCAGGTAGGTGGAGCGGAACGACTCGGTCAGTCCATACATCAGAAATACCAGCGTCTTTGGCAGCGCCGTGCGGAGGGCATCGAGAGTCGCTTTTGGCATGCGTCCGCCGGTGTTGGCGATATAGCGCAAGCTGTTGCGCGCGCCTTCCGGCCACTCGAGCTGCGCGAGCTGTATCCAGAGCGGCGGAACCGCAGTGAGCCCCGTGATTCGTTCCCGCTCGACCGCAGTGATAATGTCACGCGGCACGAGATAGTTGATCAGCGTGACGCTGGCACCGGCGTGAAACGCCGTGGTGAGCTGGCTGAAGCCGGCGTCGAAACTCAACGGCAGCGCAGACAGTATCCGATCGCCCCCGTGATTTTCGAGATACTGCGCCACGCTGCGCGCGCCGGCGACCATGTTGCGGTGGGACAGCACGACCCCTTTGGGCTTGCCGGTGCTGCCCGAGGTATAGAGGATCGCCGTCATGTCCGTGTCGATGACCCGGTGCGCCCGCACCCCGGCGCGTGTGGACACTGCGTCTTCCCAGGAAACGATGCTTACGCTTGGAAGCCGCGCGGTATCGCCGGTCGAACCAACGACAATCACTGCACGGAGGTCTTCGCATTCCTCGAGGGACTCGGCGAGCAGATGCAGGCGCTCGGGGGATGTAACCAGAATGCGTACATTGCAGTCTTTCAGGATATACGCCACCTGTGTTGCTTTAAGCACCGGATTGACCGGTACGAATACACCGCCGGCGGCGGCGGCACCGAACATTGCGGCCACGGCTTCCGGGCGCTTCTCCAGATAGACAGCGACGCGATCATGACGCGCGAGTCCCAACTCCAATATTGATCCGGCGGCCCGGCCTACCAGTTCGGCGAGGCTGCCGTAGCTCATGCTCTGTTCCCGGTAACCGAGCGCTTGGCCTTCCGGCATCTTATGCGCGGTCAGGGATATCAATTCATGCAGGAGTGCAGTCACAGATCGTGTGGGTCCTATTTCCAATTTGATGCGTCAGGTGATCAACGCCTGGGAGCACGTCCTTCGCACTGCGGATAAGCGCTCGGAGAAGGCCGCGACCCGAACTCCTAATCCGAAACGCTCGGAACCCATCTTGCCGCTCCTCCCGGCAGCCGGGGAGTGCATGCCCCCGGGGTACCAATATGGAGAGCGGGTGAAATGGACGGTCTACGACTCCTGGGGTGCTCCGGCACTCTCGGAACGGTCTCTCGTCATCCCCGCATCTTCATCGCCATGCGTCTAATCTTCGGCAGGAACGGCCACCGATAGTAGTTGACGTGATACATCGTTCTGATTTGGTTGTCGCACCACTTCGTCTGGGGTTGCCCGCTCCTGCCGTAGAACTCCACCTTGTCGATGGTGCCCTCTGCAAACAACTGCTTCATGATTGCGTACTGCATCAATATGCCGGGGCCGTGATTCTTGAAACTTTCGTCGTAGGTTGTTTTTAGGAATACGAGCACGCGTTCCCCCTCAATGCAGAGCTGCATGGCAGCTACGCTGGCTCCGAACCAATAGCGGTATATCCGCCCTTTGCCGATTCCGCAGAACGACGCAAGTAGCGACTTGTAGAAATTCCCTTGTTTGTTGTCCGCGTGCACGGCGGTGCCTTCCCGGCCCTTCCAACCCGCACTCTCGAGTTTCCCGAAATCCTCGATTCCAACGGCCACCGCAGCGGAGTCGGTCACGAGCTCCAATCGCGGTTCGATGCCCGATTCATGCATGCGCTTAAGGCGCCGATTGGTTTCCTGCCTGAGTTTTCCATCGCGTGCCTTCCAGTACTCGTCGAACGAACGATTTATGAGCACGCGTGCGGTGTGAATAAAATCCAGGGTGCTGACGTATCCAGACTCGGCGGGGCGCGGCGATAGATCTGGATCCTGGCGGGAGATACCGACGACCAATGGTATGCCCGGAAGAGACGAAAGCAGACTGCGTAGCAGATCCTCGAGCCCGATGGATGCCCGCTTTACAAGCATGCCCAGCGGCGCCTGCGAAGGCTGGAAGGTTTCCCACTTCCCATGTCCGATTTTTTTCAGGATGGTCATCGCCACGGGTATGCGGTCCTTGCTGCAAATGGCGATGAGTTCATCGCCATCGGCAAAATACTCGATGAACGGTGCGACAAATCTGGAACTCAGCAGCGGACTAGCGGTGCCCGCAAGGCTGATCTCCTGCCACTGGTCCTGGTGTGCGCCAAACTCTCGCACCGGGAAAAAAGTCCAGTCGATGGTCATCACTCGCTGGCAGCGTGCCCAAATGCGGATGCGCCGGCGGGATGGCAGCATCGCGCAAGCAGCGCCTTGCGCATGCATCCAGCCAGCCATTCCGCCGCCAGATCGGTAGTATCAGCCGCGGCGGTTCGCAATGATTGAAAAGTCGGTGATTCATTCATGATCACGAAAATGGTAACACGAAACGCAGCGCTGTCAGACTTCAATGACAGTGTTTTAGGTGCGGCGGCGGCCGCATGATGAGTTCGTTTGAGGCGAATGCAAAGCTGGCGGCCGGTGGTCCTTAGATTCACCTCCGGGCGGAGGGTTGTCGGCACCAGATCTCGTACAAATTCTGAAAGGCATCCGGATTGCGCCGTTCGAATTCCCACCAGCGATCCAGATCGCGTCGGTGTTTGGTGCCGGGGACGGGCGTCCAATACTGGTTGCCGATCGGCTTCGGTATCTCGAATCCTCGAAATTCAAGACCCAACGCGTTCATGGCTTGCGCAAGCTGCGGGATAGTAAATCGATGCTCTACCGGGTGGAACAGCAAATCCTTGCATCGACTGAGATCGAAGAAGTCGCCGCGCGTCGGCAGCGCGTCGTCGATCGTCGTGGGGCTGTCCTGCATCAGACGATATCGGTAGGCGCGAATCTCATCGTTGTTTATCGCGGTAATTCGATGCTCGTATTCGCGGCGCAGCCTCACAATTTCACGTCGCGCCAGCTCGCTGTACAACGAAATGTGCACGACGCCTCCGGGCCTTACTCTTCCGACGACGGCCTTGCCGCCCTCCAGAGGGTCCCGCATGTGGTGTAACACCCCGGTGCACTCGACGATATCGAATTGCTGGCCGAGTTTGGGCAGGTCCAGGATGTCCACCTGCAGGAACTTCATTCGGTCGTGGACCTGATATTTGCGCGCCATGCGTGCCGCATACGCCAGGCTCGCCTGGCTCAGATCGGCCCCCCACACCCGCGCGTTCTCGCCCAGGCCCAGCGCAATTTGTATCGCCTTGGACCCCGTCCCGCAGCCGGCCACCAATACATCGAAGGGCCGCTCCAGGAACGCCAATTCGTCATGCTGGAATAGCTCCCGCAAAAATTGCTGACGCGATCCGGGTACCGGCTCCTTGATCTTTATCCACCGTGGATACGGGTAGGCCTCGTAATTGGCTGCCACTTGACGCGAGACGGGATCCTTGATCGCTCCAAAGCTCTCTATCGATTGCTTGATTGCCATCTCTTCTTCATAGACGGCGACATAGTCCCGCACTAGGGTCTCAAGCTTGCCGGGCAGCCCTTCCCACGTTTTTGTGTGCTGCGTGGCCGGTGCGCCCAAGCCCAGCAGCTCGTACAGCGGCCGATACATGGCCAGCACAGCCAGTGCTTGCCACGCGGAGGCTGCTGCCGTCGTCGGCGTGCCGCCCGGCGCGATCAATGCTGTCACGCGCTGTTGTTCTTCCTGGGAGACGAACCAGACGTATTCGTTGTTGATGCATTGCTGGATCAGCGCGCAGACCAGGCTCTGCACGTAGGCTTCGCGCAGCGGTTCCGGCGCACCCAGCAGCAGTTGCTTGCGCACGGCGGTGAGCAGCAGTTCGGTGTCGATATCGCGATTGATATCGTGCTCGAGTACCTCGAGAAGGGATGGATCCTCCAATGCCGGGCGTCCGTTGGGGGAGAGCAGCCAGCGCGCGGCCTCATCCCATCCCGAAACGCGTCCGAGCTTGAGCGCGCGAGCAAGCGGTGGGGGCTTCCTGAGCAGGGCCCTGAGCAGCGGGGCCAACGCGGAGCGTTTCGCCGCCAGCTTCAGCGCGTGGGTGACTTGTTCGGCCAGCACGTTCATTCTCCCTCGCCATTAGAGTGCCGCTTGCTACGAGCTGCCTCACTCGGGAAGCTTGATCGCAGGGCCCTTTTTCACCATACCATGGAAACTGCGGTGTGCATCAAAAGCCGCCTCATGAGCTAGGAATACACAGGATCACGATTTCTATCGGTGTCTCGCCGTGAGAGGGGTCTGCGAAGGCAATCTTTTCTGCTCTTATCCGCGTGTCTCTGCGGCCTGCGATTCATCGCTGAGACTGCTTTCTGTCGCCGCCAGCAGCGCCTCACATTCGGTAATCTCGAGCGTGGACCAGAAAGGCTCACCTCTGACGGCTGCCGTGCGAACATCCAGTCCCTTCGATCGCCACGCTTCCAGTGCACGCCGGGACACCGGCGAGAGCTTCGGTTCCGCCATGGCAGTGACTTCCAGGCAATGCACGCGCTTGACCGCCGGTACCAGATCGGCAAGGCTTAGCGCGTCAATCTCCGCCGCCAATCTCGGGTGCAAATCGTAGCCGGCGATTTCGAGCGGCACTCCGCGGGCAAGGGTCTCCCGCAGCTCGCGCACGCCGGTCTGCGCGGTCCCTTCCGCGAGCATCTCGGCTGCCAGTCGCAGCCTCAGGAACTGCGTCAAAAACTGTTCGCCGTTGCTTACCGGCTGCCACAGGAGAAGCTGCTCGACGCCCATGGTGGGGTCGCGGGCGACGTCCGCAGCCAACGTCGCTCCGAGCCGCAATCCCCACAGCCCCAACGGACCGCGCACTCGGGATTTCAGCCAGCCGAGGGCGATTTGGAGATCTTGTTTCCAAATTTCCCATCTTGCGTCGGCAAAATCTCCGCTGCTGTCGCCGCAGCCAAACAGGTCGATCTGCAGCACCGCGTATCCCGCGGCGGCGAGCCTGCGGGACTGCAGCGCCGCCATTCTGCGGGCCTTGTTCATCTCTTCGCAAAACGGGTGCGCGTACACGAAGCCGCGGCCCGTGCCGCCGTCCGCGGAGCGGTGATAGATGCAGAATCGATTGCCCGGCTCTGCCGGAAGGAAAAAAGCGCTGGACACGACCGCCCGCAGACCGGCGCCTATCGGGGAAGCTTGCGTTCGACGAATTGCGTCAGGCTGTCGAGCGTTTCGAAGGTGGACGCGCCGATCTCATCGTCCGCGACCGTGATGCCAAAGTGCTCCTCCAGCGCCGTGATGAGATTTACCACCGCCATCGAGTCGAGCTCGGGAACGGCTCCGAGCAGCGGCGCGGCGGCATCCATCTGCTGCACGCGGCTGCCGATCTGCAACGCGCTGCCCACGACCTTCTTCACATCATCGAGTAATAACATTATAGTCTCTCAAGCGTCGCAACGATCATCCGCCGCAATCTTCGGCGGGACCTGCCCCCGCGGCAATATGCATGAGGATACCGGGGGTGTCAAACCAGCCGCGGTGCACTCCCGCGCTCCCAACCGAAGGGATATTCCCGCTGGCACGGCTTATGTGGAAGCCAATACAATGATGCCGGAACAGCAGAATCGTATGCGATCTTATCCAAGACTCCCGGTACTCGGCTGGTCGGCATTTTCCGGCGAGCGCGCCGCGCCCACCCCCGGGGTGCTGAATGCCCTTCATCGGCGCTATACCACGAGCGGCCGGGCCGCTATCGCGCTCGCGCTGCGCGCGCTCGAAATCAGGCCGGGCGACAAGGTGCTCGTTCCCACTTACCATTGCCCGACGATGATTGCACCGGTAGTACAGAGCGGCGCACAGCCGATGTTTTACCCCATCACCGCGTCCGGGGGAGTAGATCTGGAATGGCTCCGGCGTGCGCCCCTTGCCGGCACGCGCGCCATGCTCGCGGCTCACTACTTCGGCATTCCGCAACCGATGTCGAGGCTGCGTGCTTTTTGCGACGCCCGTCGAATCGCGCTGATCGAGGACTGTGCGCATGCCTTTTTCGGCATGTCCGACGGAGTGGCTGTGGGGAGCTGGGGAGACCTCGCGATCGCGAGCCTGCCGAAGTTCTTCCCCGTGCCCGAGGGCGGCCTGATCGCTTCCGCTGCACGCCCCTTGAACGGGCTGGCATTTGCGCCATGCAGCTGGCGCGACGAGGTCAAGGCGGCTGCCAACGCCATCGAGATCGGAGCCATTCACGGCCGCTTTCCCGGGTTGAACGCGCTGCTGCGGGGAGCCTTCGGCGTGAAAAACTGGCTACGCGGCGATGCCTCCGCCGGTGCCTCTGCAGTCCACGGCAGCAAACACGCCGGGCTGTCGGTCGACACTCGTCTCAACTCGCTTCGGCCGGCCATCGTGGCGCGATGGATCATGAGCAGCGTATGCCAATCCCGGATCGTCGAAAATCGCCGTCGCAATTACGCAGCGCTTGCAAGTCGGCTGCTGCGAATTGATGGTGCGCGTGCGCTGTACCCGGACTTGCCGGATGGCGCAACGCCCTATGTTCTCCCTCTTTACGTAGATGACCCTGCGGCGAGTTATCAGCAGCTGCGTTCCGCAGGTGTGCCGATATTCCGCTGGGACGAGGTCTGGCCCGGGACACCGGTGCTCGATGGCGACCATGGACTGGACTGGGCCTATCGGGTCTATCAGCTTGGCTGCCACCAGGACTTGTCTTTGCCTGATATCGAAGCAATGGCGACCACGGTGCGCGCATCCATCCGGCCATGACCCATAACGAGCATGCGCTCATGTTCGATTGCGAGGGCGAATCGCTCGTCGGGATCTTGAGCGGAACTGGACTTCCGGCAGCGCGCGGTGTGCTGATCGTGGTGGGCGGGCCGCAGTACCGGGTGGGAAGCCATCGGCAGTTCACGTTGCTGGCCCGCCATCTTGCGGAACGCGGCGTGCCTGCGTTGCGATTCGATTACCGCGGGATGGGTGACAGCGGCGGCGAGGTACGGACGTTCGAGCGCGTGGGCGTGGATATCCGCTGCGCAATCGACCGGTTCTTCGCAAGCGTCCCCGGGCTGAAAGACATTGTGATATGGGGTTTGTGCGACGCGGCTTCAGCCGCTCTGTTTTGCGCTCACCAGGACGCGCGCGTGAGCGGGCTCATTTTGCTTAACCCTTGGGTGCGCACGGAGCAGGGCCTTGCGCGCACGCACCTGCGGCACTATTACCTGCGGCGGCTGTTCCAGACGAGTCTGTGGCAAAAGATCATACACGGCGAATTCAAATTTCGCGAGGCGGCGGGTGCACTCGGCAAGATCGTCTTTGACGCGATGCGGCCTGGTTCCTCGTCGGAGACCGTCGAGAAGTCGCCCGCCGGCGAGTCACCCCTCCCGGACCGGATGGAAGACGCGTTACTCAGGTTCCAGGGCAGAGTGCTCTTGATCCTGAGCGGCAACGATCTCACCGCGCAGGAGTTCAAGGACGTCGTCGCCGGCTCCGGCCGCTGGCGGCGATCGCTCGCAGGCGATCGCGTTACCCGGCACGATCTGCCGGAAGCCAACCATACGTTTGCGCGGCGCGAATGGCGCGATCAGGTGGCGCGCTGGACTGAAGAGTGGGTCAAGAGCTTCTAGAGCTCAAGGTTCGCGCTGGTATTCAAGCGCCCCGGCGTCGAGCTTTCCCGAGTTGCTTCGAGCCCTCGTTTGCGCCTTGTGAGCGTATTCCGCCGTGGGACGGAGCTTAAAGCCATGCGCACTTCCGGGATCGATGCCGCGGCCGATTGCCGCGGCGCCCGCCCTCAGCCGATAATCGAAGTCTGCCGGATCGACGAAATCGGTTCTTGCGGCGACCACGTTGTTGCGCAGTTCACCGGGCCCGGTCAGCACGTCGCCCGGCCCGGAGAAGATGTTGTTCACGATCCGCGCTGCGTCGACGCCGGTTCTGACGAAGAGGAAATGGCCGCCGGCGGGCCGGTCATTCACCACGGTGTTGTTGACGAAGTAGAATTCATTGACCGAGTGCACGAACCCTTCGGCACCGTAGGAAACGATCGTGGGGTTTTCGGTCGCGGGCCCTTGCTGGATTACGTTGCCGATCACGAACGAGAGTCCACCGTTGGGAAGATCTATGTCGTAGCTTGACGTGCCGTCTTTCTCGTCCATGATACGGTTGTAGACGATAGTGTTCCTCAGCGCCCGGCTTTTCACGTTGTGTCCGACGAGCGCGTGATGCACGTAGCTAAAGCGCAGCGTGAAGGATCTCACGTTGCCGATATAGAGGTTGTGGGTATAGCCGTCGCCGAACCCGTTGTCGGCGAACTCCGAGTGCTCGACGACGACATCGCTCGCCGGGTTGGCACTGGTGAGGATGCCATTCTCGTTATCGTGGAAATAACAGTCCCGCACCGTCAGGCCGGCGCCTTCGAGCCGGATGCCGGCGCCATTGTGCTCCGGTACCTTCGCACCGGAGAACTCCATGCCCTCGATCGTGGCGTCGTTGCCCTTAACGACCCAGATCGCCTTGTCTTCGGCCTGGGCGCCGTTGGCGCGCAGGTGGGCGCGTCCGCCCACCCCGCGGATCGTGAGCCGATGCTGCCGCCAGACCGCGGCGTCGCCGTCGTAGATGCCGGCGTCGATCTCGATGACGTCGCCATCGCGGGCGATCGGTGCGGCGGCACTCGGGAGCTTGAGTTCCCGCATCGCGCCGACGCGCAGCACCGCCGGCTGCACCTCTTCGCGCACCGCTTCCTGCGTGTCGGCGGCGGCTGCCTGCTGGCTCGCTGGCGCGAGCGACATCGCCAATGCGACGGCAAGAATCCGAATCGGTGTTCGCGTTGTCATTCTCGGCGCTGGGAGGTTATCCGTGTTCATCAATATTAATCCGTGGCTTGATGGTTCTTGCTCTTGATCCTATCCAGGCAGCGAGCCAGATTCCAAGCACGGCACCTGCGGCGTCGAGCGTGACGTCGGTGAGCGATGCATCGCGCCCCGGCACGAAGGACTGGTGCCATTCGTCGAACACGCCGTAGGCCGACGCGATCGTGCAAGCGCCGATCGCCCGCGCAACCAGCACACGCACCCATTCGCCTAACGCGAGGAACCATGCCCACCCGAGGGTGGCATACGCTGGCACGTGCAAGGCGTTTTGCACCGAAGGCGGCATCCAGTAAAACAAGGCGTAGACCGCAGGGTGGTCTGGCAATGGCGTCCCGGACAGCGAAGAGAGCCAGTAGAGCACGCCCATGATCAGGAGGGGCAGGGCGACGTGCAGCTTGCTCGGCGCCATTCGCGCGCAGTGTGTTGCCAATGCGGAGGAATCCATCTGAGCGATCTCAAATACAGGTTGGCTGCCGATTGCCGCGGCAATCCGAGCCCATGGGTCTGGGCGTTTCCATGGTAGACGAATCCCGTGGGAGCTGCACATGCCACGACCAGGCGCAAATACCGAAATGGCATGACCGAACACGCCAGGCCAGGGTGGCCAAGTGAGAGATCAGGGACGGACCACCGCGGCGCGCCTCCGCGTCCGGTACCACCGCCGCAGGGCTCGCAGGGCGGGTTTCTCGACTAGGTACGCTAGGGGGGTCGCCAAGACCAAGGCCGCGGCGAGCGTCACCGTGAAGAGGAGCCACGAGGGGACACCGACCTCGTGAAGGCGAAACATCGTCGAAAAGCCGAGGTTGCGGTGGATGAGATAGAGCGGGTACGAGGTCCCCCCAGCCAGAGCGTCACCGGTGACACGGCAAGGCGGAGGATAGAGCCTGCTCAGCCGGGAGAACGCGAAGTCCCGCCAGCTGTTGCTCTTCTCGAGGGTGAGGGAGATGACGAAGCCGGAAATGATGAAGAATAGCTGTACAGCGTAAAACCCGTAGATCGTGTCCGGGTCAAAGCCGAACGGGGCCTCGCGGAAGAACTTGACGCAGTGCGTCGAGTAGCGGGAAACGACGGCGCACATGGCGGCCGGGCCGCGAAGAACGTCGATTCCCTCGAACCCGTCGCTGTCCTCCGTTTTCATCGCAATCGCGACCGCTGGAAATCCGCGGTCGTTATCGCCCCGTGTGCCCTTTGCCAATCCGCAATGGAGCCGAACATGGCACCGCTTTATCGCTTCCCGCGCGTAGGTATCGGCCCTCCGGCTGCTCAGTCGCGCACTTTTGTCGACCCGCGGGACGCCTGCGCCGGTGCGCCAAGCTGCTTCAGGTTGCTGGCAAGTACATAAAGTATCGTCTTAAGGTGAGCCGGCCGCTCGCGCAGCGCGGCCGCGAACGCGGCTCGCGCCAGCGTATAGCGTCCGCCTTGATACTGGGCATAGCCGAATTGGTAGTTCAGCGCCCAGAGTCGCGCCCGGAGCTCGGCCTCGGGGAGCGCGCGTCCATCGGGTCCGGTCGCACCCCACCGCTCGATCGCGCGACGGATCACGGTCAATTCCCAGTTGGTGTCTGGGAATTTGCGGTCGTGCGCGACTTGCAACCGGTACAGGGCCAACGGCGCGTCAAGCCGGTCGATCCGGGTTACCCGCGATGCGCGCAGCCAGTAGTCGTAGTCCTGGCCGCGGCGCAGCTCGGCATCGAAGCCTCCGATGCGCTCGCTGAGATTGCGCCGCATCACCACCGTGCTGGTCCACACTTCACAGTCGAGCAGCAGCTCGCAGTAGATC
Organism: Burkholderiales bacterium; assembly: GCA_049802235.1. GTDB lineage: Bacteria > Pseudomonadota > Gammaproteobacteria > Burkholderiales > SG8-39 > VBDM01. Next base: position 72,964 of record JBARMB010000037.1, read on the forward strand.
CAGCCTGCGCACTTCGGGTCGACCCGTGCCGATTCCGGCGCGGCGGCGCGCTCGATATGATAGTGGCCGGCCGCGTCCGGATGCAGCAAATGCCAGCGCGTGCAGCACAGGGCGACATCCGCGTGGCGCTCGAGGTAGTCGACCTGCAGCCGCAGCTTTCCGGGAAGCCAAAGATCGTCGGCGTCGAGCAGCGCCACGTACTCGCCGCGCGCGCGCCGCATCCCCTCGTTGCGCGCGACGGCGGCGCCGGCGTTCCGTTGCCGTATCAGCGTGACGGCGGCGCCGTAGCGGGCGACGACGTCGCAGGTATTGTCGGTCGAGCCGTCATCGACGACGATCACCTCGAGCGCCGCATAGTTCTGACCGACGACGCTGTCGAGCGCGTCGCTGATGAAGTGCCCGCAGTTATAGGCCGGGATGACGATCGAGACCAGCGGTGCGCGAGACTGTGCCGAGATACCGTTCATGCTCTGGTCATAGGGATGGCGTATGGACTCGAATCCGGAACGTCGATCCGGGCGTGATCGACGTTCCGCCTTGTGCCAGTATACCGCCTCCAACGTCCGTGGACGCCGCTCCCTTCCCCCTTTCGACCACCATTTCATAGCTACTTTACCGACAGACTTACACCCAACTCGATTCTGCTGCACTCAAGTCTCGACAGAACGGGGCGCTTCTATATCCTCAGCCGCAGGGATCCTTCGTCGGCCATCCTTCTGCCGAGATCGGTCGCGTAGCGGATCGCGCCCTTTGCGGTTTCGAACAACGGCGCCAGACCGGGAAAATACCGGCTCCTGGAGAGTGTGTTTGCATGGCGCAGCCGCGTCATGGTGAGCCGCGGCTGCCATTGGTTCCCGCCACGGCACGTGGAATGCGGTCGCCTTTATCAGAACTTGCCCGCGTTCCTCGTGGTAGATGGACATGGACCTTTCTCCTCGCTGCCGAGTAACACACTATGAGACCCAGCGTGATGCCGCGCTGGTCTGCGAAGAAGCTGCTGCGCCGGCTCGCGATCGATCTGGGCGGCACGGCTGGTGTATATTCCGGCAGCTGCCTATTGCGGCGCGCCACGTGTAAATTTCCTGAACTATTTGAGGGTGGCTTCATGGACAAACGAAAGGCATGGCGGGAACAGGAACAGCTGCTGGTCGAGCGGTGGAATGCGGCTGCGGAGCGATTCCGTGAGGCTCAGGCCGCCTTGTCGTCCCAGTCATCCGGCAAAGGCGAGCTCGCCCCGGACGAAGAGAACGTGCTGAAAGCCAAGGCGGCTCGCGCCGAGCTCGAGACCGTGCGCGAGTAATTGGCGCGTCTCAAGGCGGAATTCAGCGCCGTAATCGCCGCAGCATTCTCCTGACGAGGATCGCCGCACATGGCACTTAGAAGATTTTCATGGGCAGCCCCGGCGGTGCTTCTGTTTGTGTCGATCATTGTCGCACTGCTCGTGACGGTGATCGTCGACAGGTGCGCTGGCCTTTTCATGGGTGTCGAAAACGACCTTGTCTTCGACCGCTATTCGATAGTTAGCTATTCAACACCGGAATTTCAAATTAAAGCTCGAATCAACAATTTGGGCTATAGAGGCGAGAACTTGGATCCTCGAAAGCGGAAACAGTATCGGATCGCGACGCTGGGTGATTCGTTCACTTTCGGGTGGGGGGTCGACGACGAGGATACCTGGCCCAGAGTTTTGGAGAAAAACCTCCGGAACCGAGGCCTCGATGTGGAAGTGATGAATCTCGGACAACCAGGAACTTGGCCCGCTCAGTACGCGGAAATCGCAGAAAGAGCCCTTCCGGTGCTGAGGCCCGACCTAGTAGTCGTTGCCGTAAACCCTGGAGACGATCTTGGCCAGATCATGCGGGCGGCAACGACTTCCCACAAAGGGGAATCCGGACGAACCGCATGGAGCGCAATCAAAGCGGTTCTGAAATCGCTGTACCCAAATCTGCTGGAACTGAAGAGAAGGGTGTCATCCCCTAAGTCAGAGATGAGCGCGACTGCGGGTTGGAAGGAACAGGTGGCGGACCTGCTTCCGCACTTGAGCCCCGAGGAAAATCGAAAGCTTGATCGCATCGATGGAGAAATCAAGGGCATGTTTGTCCGGGGCGAATTGAATCCCGGTTTGCTCGTAGCAAGCTTGCGCCGTCCGGATTACATATGGAAAACACTTGATCTCGATAATCCACTGGTCCAGAAAGGCATTCAGGAAATGTCCAAGGAATTATCCAGGATCAAGGTCAGCGCTGAAGGGGCGGGCGGCAAAATTGTCGTCGTCTCCTTACCGAACGGTTTTTTTGTCTCGAAGAGAATACTGGAGACCAACGGGCGGATAGGATTTATTGTTGACCCAAGCTGTCTGACAACGACATCAATGGATGACGCTATTCGTATGGCCACATCAAAACCTGGGATCGATTTTCTTGAAGTGACACAGACCTTCAGAGAGGAATCGATGAAGCGAAACCTCTTTTTCAGGTTCGACGGACACTACAATAGGGAAGGGCAGCGCTATTTTGCAGAGAGTATTGGGCCATTCATCGGTGCAAAGCTAAGGGTTGTAGATCGCTAACAGGTAAGGCGGTCCGCCGCAGTCCGGCATGCCGCGATAAGCTGAATTGGACAAGACTACTCATTGACAGAGCACGAGCGGTCCTCTAGGCTCGCACCCAGTTATTATTGTCGCCGGCTTGATTGCGCTCGTCGTTGATGCATCCGGCCGGCACCTGCCGACCGCCGCGTGTCAAATCCAGCGCCCCCGTACGGGTACCGCCGGGTATCCGTACGGCTCAGCCGATATAGGAGCGAAGCTGAGGAATATCGTTTTCCTGACTCGCTTCGCCAGCCACACCGGTCATTGATTATCGATTCCGCTATGGAGATCCTATGTCTCTGAAGAGGACTACCGCCAGTTTTCTCGACCGCAATGGCGGCCGGGCCATTTTGGCTAGGGTAACAACGTTTCTCGCAAGGCGAGAACTGGGTCACGGGGTTGAAGTTTTTCACGACGGCCGTCTGTGGATTCATCTTGTGAACTCGACGTTCTTTCCCGACGACCGAAGGTTTTGTTACTACGGATCATCATTTAAGGAATGGCCGGAACTGCCGACACGGTATATTAGAGACGCCGAAGACTATTGGCTTCGACACTATCAACTGCGTAAGGGAGATATAGTGTTCGACATCGGAGCGGGTCGCGGCGAGGATACTATTGCGTTCTCCAGGGCGGTTGGCGCTACCGGGCGCGTCGTTGCCATAGAGGCTCATCCACTGTCGTACGAGTTGTTGGAGACGTTCTGTCGCCTGAACCACCTAGAAAATACATCACCCCTCAATTTGGCCGTCATGGACAAGCCGGGCGAAATCTCGATGGTCGAGTCAGACGACTGGAGAGCGAACGCTGTAGCTGTGGATGGTGCGTCAGGCAATATCAGGGTTGCCTCAAGAACGCTCGATCAGATTTGCAGCGAGCTATTGAACATCAAGCATATCGATTTCTTGAAGATGAATATTGAAGGGGCAGAGAGATATGCATTGGTCGGGATGGAATCCATAGTCGAATCCACGAAGGCCATTTGCATTGCTTGTCATGATTTCTTGGCGGACCGTGGATTGGGTGAACACTATCGTACCAAGCAGTTCGTCGAGAGATTCCTCGTCAATCATGGATTCAGAACCGTATCGTATCCAGAAGATCCACGGGACTATGTACGGTGTCATGTGTTTGCATTTCGATGACCGTCTAAGTGGGCAATCGACCTTTGAACCCATCTCCGGTTCGGGATCCGTCAGTCGCAAAGATCTCCGGCTCCTGTCGCTGCATCCGTTTGGGAGCCGCTCGCAACTTTTTGAGCGGTCCAAAGATCACTGGGCCGGTCATGCTCATTCAGGGAATTGCGTGAGTGCTCGAGAGATTCAGGAAGGCAGAGGAATGGATTCGGAGCGTATGACGATCTCGAAAAGGCCCTGATGTCGCTTAGAAAATCGGCGATTTTCGGAGTAAAGTGGTCAGCGATCTCGCTTCTAGGGCGCCGCGGCCTGTCGCTGCTCACCACCATTATCCTGGCGCGCCTGCTGGCGCCATCGGACTTCGGCCTGGTCGCGATGGCGGCGGTTGTGATCGGCTTCCTCGAATTGTTCCAGGACCTCGGCACCGCAACCGCGGTGATCCAGCGCAAGAATCCCTCCCAGGCGCTGCTAGCCAGCATGTTCTGGCTCAATGCGGGATTCGGTCTCGCCGCGATGCTGGTGCTATACCTCGCCTCACCGCTGGCCGGCGCGTTCTACCGCGAGCCGCAGGTGATCCCCATCATGCAGATGCTGTCGCTGTCGTTCCTGCTGTCCGGGCTCAGCAACCTGCAGAAGTCGCTGCTTGAGCGCAACCTCGAGTTCGACAAGCTGGCGCGCATCGAGATCGGCACGGCGCTGTTTGCCACGGTGGTCGGCATCACGGCCGCGTTCCTTGGTCACGGGGCCTGGAGCCTCGTCTATCAGATGCTGGCGGGAAATTTCCTCGCAACGCTGCTGTTGTGGAGCGCGAGCCGCTGGCGCCCGTCGTGGCAATTCGACTGGCCGGAAATCCGCTCGGTGATGGGCTTCAGCCTCAACCTGACCGGTGCAAGTATTTTCAACTATTTCGCCCGCAATGCCGACAAGTTCCTGATCGGCCGCGTTCTCGGCTCGCAGGACCTCGGCTATTACGATCTCGCGTACCGCTTGATGCTGTATCCGCTGCAGGGCATTTCCGCGGTGATCCGCCGCGTGATGTTTCCGCTCTATTCGCGCATGCAGGACGACTCCGGCCAGTTCGGCTCGACCTATCTCAAGGTGGCCTCGGCGATTGCGCTGATCTCGTTTCCTCTTATGCTGGGGCTGACGGCGCTCGCCGGGCCGTTCGTGCTGACGCTGTTCGGCGTGGCGTGGATGCCGGTGATTCCGCTGCTGCTGATCCTCGCGCCGCTCGGCGCGCTCCAGTCGATCGTAACCACGGCCGGTGACATCTATATGGCCAAGGGGCGCACCGACTGGGCGCTGTGGTGGACCATCGGCGCAGGGCTGCTCATCGTGCTGTCATTCGTGCTCGGACTGCCGTGGGGAATACTCGGCGTGACCGCCTCGTACGCGATAATGACCCTGCTTCTGACGTATCCGGGGCTCGCCATTCCGTTCCGCCTGATCGACCTCAAGGTACGCGACCTGGGTAGCGTGCTGTGGCGGCCTGCTGCATGCAGCCTTGTCATGTACGCGGTGGTGACGGGTACGGCGCTGTGGTCGCCTCCGGGCGTCCCCGGCTGGCTTACGCTTTCGCTTCTGGTGCCGCTCGGCGCGGCGGTCTACTTCGCGTGTTCCTGGGTGATCAACCGCGCGCTGCTGCTCGAAGTGATCTCGATTTTGAGGGGCAAAGGGTGAACGCGCCCGCTTCCGGCAGGAAGGCGGTGGTGGATTTGGTAGGCACCTGACTGAACTTGACCCACACTTACATTCAACTTACATTCAACTGAAAGCGGGACACCGCCCGGCATTAGGAGTCCGCCATACCCTGCTTTTCAATTCGTACATCTTCCTTCTTGGATTCCTGCCCGTCACGATCGTGATGTTCTTCCTGCTTGGCAGGATCAACCACAAGCTGGCGGCGGGCTGTTGCAAATCTGGCGATCCTAGGCGCAAAATACCCGTATGCGGGACTTCTTCTTGGCCTGAATCCACGCGGAATCGGCCTCAGATACCTATGACAACGCTTCTTCGGGTGAAGCTGCCGACCCCTTGCTCATGAATATCCAGGCAAAGGCCGCGAAAGATCTTCCATGACGCGAAGCGCAAGTCAAAGGCCCTCATACATATTCATATTGCCTTGGGAGTTGGATGTCGTCGGTGGAGTCAACGGTGTCGTGAGGAATTTGGCAAAGGCGATGATGGAAAAAGGATTTCTGGAACCATCGATTGCAGTCAATTCGTGGGAAGACTCAACGCCCAGACAATTGGCGGACACCTTCCGGTTCAGGTTTTCCATATTTGGAGCAATGTCAGCACTTGGAGTGCTGAAGGCCATCATCGTAACGCCGCTACGCTTATGGCACACGTTCCGGCTGCTACAAGAATACAACGCCCAGGCTGTCAACTTTCACTTCCCTGGGATCGCCCCATTCGGAGTAGCGGTGCTCAAGCGCCTCGGCGTATTTCGAGGCAAGCTTGTACTGTCTTATCACGGCACCGACGTTGCGCCGCCCAGTGGGCGCATCGAGAGTCTGATTCAGGCTTTCGTGCTCCGGTCGGCGGACCATTTGGTCGCATGTTCCAAAAGCCTCGCTGAGCGCATGTCGTCGCAGTTCGCCATTCCTGTCTCCAGAGTCGATGTCATTCTCAACGGGGTAGACGCATCTGTCTTCGACGGTGTCGGCAGACCCGACACGAGACTGTCGCACCGGCTCCCCTCGATGTTCATCGTGAACGTCGGTGCTTTCATTCCTCGGAAGAATCACACGCTGCTCCTGCATGCGTTTGCTTTGCTGAAAGACCGATACCCAGCCTTGCACCTGTGCATCACAGGCACCGACGGAGATGAAAGGCGAACTGTCGAAGACGCAGTTCGCACGCATGGACTTTCCGAGCGCGTGCATCTTTTCGTAGAGCTCGATCAATTTCAGGTGGCGCTGCTTCTTTCCAAGGCGAGTGTTTGCGTTCAGACGTCTTTGGCGGAGTCTTTGCCGCTTTCGGTTCTGGAGGCTGGCGCTTCGGGTACGCCGATCGTCGCTTCGGACATCCCTGGCCACCAGGAACTGGTGTGCAACGGCCGAACAGGGCGCATGTTCCCTTTGGGCGACCCCTCCGCATGCGCGAATGCGATCGCCGCGATGCTCGATGACCCCGATGCCGCCGCGCGCATGGCAGCGGAACAAAGAGCGCGCGTGCGCAAGGACCTAACCTGGGTCTCCAGCATGCAACAGTACGAAAGGCTGGTCTCCTCGACCTGACGTGCCCGGCGAATCATCGGCGGCACGGTTCCGAAATCACGCGTGCCGCTACGGGCGATGTACGAGGAACGCGAACATAGAGTGTCCGGCCGCAACCGCGATGTACTGCCTGCCGTCGAGCAAGAAGGATATGGGAGAGCCGCGGACGCGCGCGCCAAGATTTACCTTCCAGAGCTCCTTTCCGGTGTCGGCATCGAAGGCGCGGAAAAAATCGCGATAGCCCGCGAAGACAACGCCGCTCTTGGTCGAGAGCACGCCGCCGACGGTCCATACGAAATTGTCCGAACCCGATTCGAGGACGGTCTGCCAGCGCACATTCCCGGTCCGGGCGTCGATGGCCTTGACGTACGCCGTTGACGGCAGATTTTGCGCGTAGTAGGAAGCTGCGCTTCCCTCGAAGCGCTCGCCTCTCTTGTACTTGACTTGCTCGGACTGGAAGTAGATCCCGGCGGCGTCCGAACAAGGGACGAATACCAGCTGCCGTGACTCGTCGTAAGAGGGTGGCCACCAGTTTGTCGCCGCCATGATGGCAGGCCAAACGAGCGTACCCGAGGTGCTCGGCTTCGCGCTGCTCGATACGCGCGGGCGGCCTTTGGCATCGAAACCTTCGTTCCAGGTCTGCTTCACGAAAGGTTTTGCAAAAAGGAACTCCCCGGTCTTTCGATCCAAAGCATAAAAAAATGCGTTGCGGTTCGCCCAGAGCAACACTGATCGTTTCCGGCCCTGCCAGTCGATCTCGGCCAGGATAGGTTGCTGGTTCGAATCCCAGTCGTGTTCATCGGCCGGGGTGAACTGGTAGAACCACCTCAGCCGACCGGTTTTCGCTTCGATCGCGACCACGCTGTTGGTGAAAAGATTGACCCCGGGCCGCGCGCCCGCCTGGAAGTCTGGCGATGGGTTGCCGGTGCCCCAGTAGATGACGTCCTCCTGCGGATCGTAGGCGCCAACCGTCCAGGTGGGCGCGCCGCCGGTCTTCCAGGCGTCCCCGGCCCACGTGTCGTGGCCGGCCTCGCCCGGACCCGGAACGGTGTGAAACTTCCAGAGCTGCCGGCCTTCGGTCGGGTCGAATGCGACCAGGAACCCGCGGATCCCGAACTCGCCCCCGGCGACGCCGACAACGACACGATCCCCCAGCGCCAGCGGCGCGCCGGTCATCGTGTACCCGTCGCGGTAGTCGGCGACCTTGACGATCCAGCGTTGCTTGCCGGTGTTGGCGTCGAGCGCGACCAGGAACGAATCGATCGTGGCCACGAAAACGGTCTGCCCAAGCACGGCCACCCCGCGGTTCGGCATGCCGCAGCATATGGGCAGCCCGTCGGGAACCGGGCGTCGATAGCTCCAGATCACTTCGCCCGTCTTTGCGTCGAGCGCGACCACGCCATCGCGCGATTCCGAGACGAACATCACGCCGTCGGCGACGATGGGCGACACCTGCAGCGCTCGATCGACCTGCCGCAGCTGGGCGACCCACGCAAGCCGAAGGTTCCTGACATTGCTCTTGGTCAGCTGCTGGAGGAGGCTGTGTCTGTGGCCCGCGTAGTTTCCGGCATAGGTCAGCCACTGTCCCGGGGTCTTGTCGGTCTCGACGATCCGCCGCATCTCGACCTCGACAGCAGGACGGGCGGCGGCTTTCCCGCCACCGGTGTTCGGCTGGCCGAAAGCAGCGAGCGCTTCGTTGCGCAAGTACGCATGGATTTGCCAGATCTGCGATTCGCTCAACGGCTGCGCCTGCATCGACGTGCCCGCTCTGCCCCATTTAGCGGTCGAGAAGAACGACCAGTCCGACTTGTTCGACACCGGACCGAGAAGATTCGGGCCCGAGTTGCCGTGGCCGCCTTCGCCGTGACATTGCCCGCAGTGCCTGAGGTACAAGACCTTTCCTTGCGCTGCGTCGTCGGACTTGGTCAGTCCATTCTTGATGGAGAGGTGAAGGTTCGGATTCTCCGCAACTGCGGCCAGATAGACAGGGCTACCCGGCGCCAGCCAGGCGATCAGGTTGCGAAGCGGGATCTGCCCCAAATCGCCGCGAACTTTGGCTTCCACGACTCGCAAACGCCATTGCAGTTCGGGCGGTGCGACAAATCGCGCCGCTACGAAGGCAACTCCGGCAAGCGCAACCAGACCGAGGCTCAACGTGAGCGCGAGTCGTCGAAGCTTCATGACCGGCACGCAAAGGGCGCGGGCAGAACGAGCGGCTTGCCAATGTCGAGACGGAGGCAGGCATTGAGAGGGCGGGCGGAATCCATGGCGTCATATTCTGCCAAACGGCAAGGCATTCTGCTACAATTTCCGATCGAGAAGACTCAACGGGGTCGAGAATAGGCAGCGGTCGTTCGCTCGTACGCACGACAGGCCTGCACGCTCGCAATTGCGCCTTTCCTGCTTGGTCCGATTCCTACACTTGTCCAGTTCGAAGTGCGCAGATGCCCGCTACCGCCGACGTCATCGAGCCGGGTCAACTTGCCTGGTACCGAAAGGCCGTCCCGGGATTGTTCGTGCTGCTGATCGCTTGCAGCTTCGGGGGGACGTTCGTCTACAAGCTCCGCGTCGACGGGATCTTCGCCTGCCCAGCGAGCGGCTATGGTTCGAACGCCTACCTGTCTGATTGCACGGCCAGGACCTACGGGGACTACGACCACGGTGCGTTCTGGTTCGGCCTCGAACCGCAGGCGCAACTCGCAGCGGCCGAAGCCGACGTCTTGTTCGTCGGGAGCAGCCGCCTGCAGTTTGCATTCGGCGGCACGGCGACCGCCCGTTGGTTTTCCGCGCTGGGCATTCGCTACTACCTGCTCGGATTCAGTAACAGCGAGACCGTCGCTTTCTTCGGACCGTTGCTTTCGAAGATCCGCCCAGGCGCGAAGGCCTACGTGATCAATGTCGATCGTTTCTTCGACGGTCGCGTGTCGCCGCCTACGGAACAGATTCTTCAAGGCCGCGACATTCTGAAACGGTACGAGGAAAAGCAGACCTGGCAGTCGCTGCACAGGGGACTTTGCGCCGCGCTACCCGTCGCATGCGGAAACGCTGTTGCCGTGTACCGTACGCGTGAAACGGGAGTGTGGCAGATGATGGGAAGCGGGCGTTTCGAGACCAAGCAAGTATCTGACGGCCAGCCGAGCAATGTCGAGCGCTGGGACCAATATACGAGGCTCGGCGAGAGGTTCCTTGCGCAGCTGCCCGTCGATCCCAGTTGCGTGATTCTTACGATCGTTCCGACGGTCGAGACGAAGCGAGCCGAAGCAATGGCAATCGCCGCGAAACTCGGGCACGATCTGCTGGCGCCACAGATCGATGGTCTGCGCACGTTCGATGGCTCTCACCTCGATGAGGCAAGTGCAGAACGTTGGTCGGCGGCCTTCCTTCGGGAGGCCGGGCCGCGGATTCGAAAGTGCGTTGGCGCAGCGCAGGCTTCAACAGGCTGACCTGGCTCTCGTCCGCGTCGTTCACTGCATCGCCTGGATACTCATTTTATGGACCAGCCCGGCGGCCAGAGCGATTTCCGCCTTCAAATGCAGGCCGCTCTCGCGGAAACGGATACGCGCGCGCGCCTCGACGGCTTGGCAAGGCTGGCGCAATCCCGGCTGGGCTTCATCGAGACGATCCAGCTTGACAGGGCGCTCGTGCGCAGCGATGCCGAGTCGATCGACGGCTACGCACGCGTGCGTCTCGCGGTTCTGTCCACCAACACGATCGACCACTTGTTGCCCGCCATTCGTGTCGCCTGTCTTCGCTACAAACTGCGCCTCGATGTTTTTTCGGGCTCCTTCGGCCAGTACCGGCAGGAGTTGCTCGATCCGGCGTCGCCGCTTCTTCAATTTCGACCGGACCTGATACTCCTTTCGCTTAACGCGAGGGAGGCGACTTCGGGCGTGCCGATCGCGGCCACAGCGGAAGAAGTGGAAGAGGCGTTGGCGCGCGCGATCGAAGAGCTCCGCGCACTCTGGCGTCATGCGCGCAGTACCTTCAACGCGACTGTGATTCAGCAGTCCTACCTCGACGTATCGGAGCCGCTGTTCGGCAGCTATGACCGGCTGGTTCCCGCGGCGCCATCCCGGCTGATCGCTCGTCTGAACGATCTGCTTGCCCACGCCGCGGCGCAGGAGAACGTCACGCTGCTGGACGTGGCGCAGGCGAGCGCGCGCGATGGCATCGATGCCTGGTTCGACGTCGCGCGTTGGCTGCAGGGCAAGATGGAAATCGCACCGCATGCAGCGCCGCGCTACGGGGAGCTGATCGCCCGGCTCATCGGTGCGCAGCGTGGGAAATCCAGGAAGTGTCTGGTCCTGGATCTGGACAACACGCTCTGGGGCGGCGTCGTCGGTGACGTTGGAACGGCGGGCATCATCCTTGGCGAGGGCAGCGCGCAAGGCGAGGCGCATCTTGCCCTGCAGCGATACGCCAAAATGCTGAAGGACCGCGGCGTGATCCTCGCGATCTGCTCGAAGAACGAACCCGCATTGGCCGAAGCGGCCTTTCGGGAGCATCCGGAGATGGTGCTGCGACGCCCCGACATTGCGGCCTTCGTCGCGAATTGGAACGACAAGGCCGAGAACCTCAAGGACATTGCGGAGCACCTCAACATCGGTTTGGACAGTCTGGTCTTCGTCGACGACAACCCGGTCGAGCGTGCGCGCGTGCGCGAGGGCCTGCCTATGGTGGCCGTGCCCGAGCTCCCGAATGACCCGGCGCTGTACGTCCGTTGCATCGCCGAGGCCGGATACTTCGAGGCGGTGAGCTTCACCGCCGACGATCTGCGGCGCGGCGAACAGTACGCGACCAACGCGGCGCGCGAGGCGCTGCGCGGGGTATCGCAGAGCGTCGACGAATTCCTGCGGGGACTGGAGATGTCGGTCACCTACGGGCCAATCGAGCCGGTGGACCTGGCGCGCGCCACCCAACTTATCAACAAGACGAATCAATTCAACACCACGACCCGGCGCTACTCGGCCGACGAGGTCGCCCGCTTCGCGGCGGCCCCGGAAAACATCACGCTGCAGTTCCGCTTGGCCGATCGCTTCGGTGACAACGGGCTGGTCAGCGTGATGATCCTTCGCCCTGCGGACGATCCCGGAGTTCTCGAAGTCGACACCTGGGTGATGAGCTGCCGGGTCTTCGGGCGGCAGCTTGAGAACGAGGCGATGAGCATCGCCGTGGAGGCCGCGCGCGGTCGCGGAATCCGGGTTCTGCGCGCCGAGCACATTCCGACCGAGCGCAACGGCGTGGTGAGCGGCCTATTCAAAGGTCTCGGCTTTGCAGCGGTACCGGGAACCGAAGCCGGCGGCGCGAGCCGGTGGATTCTGAATACCGCCGAGTACGTCGCCCCGCCAACATTTATTACGCGAAGGGCACCGCAGCCGTGACTGACCCGGACCTTTTGACCGTCTTCACGCGGACCCTCCGCGACCTCCTCGGCAACGACTCGATCGTACTCGCCATGAACACCCGGCGCAGCGACGTGGATGGCTGGGATTCCTTCATGTATGTGAACTTCATCGTCGCCGTCGAACTGGAACTGCAGATCAAGTTCAGCGTCGCCGACGTGGAGTCCTTCGAAACCGTCGGGGACATCGTGGCGGAAGCGCGCTCCCTACTCGGCTAGAAGAACCGGGGCGCGCCGCCGATGCTCTTCAACTCCTACGAGTTCATCCTTGTTTTCCTGCCGGTAACGCTCGCCGGCTTCTTTCTGCTGGGGCTGCGCTCCCGCAATCTGGCGCTAGGTTGGATCGTAGTGGCTTCCCTGGCCTTTTATGCCTGGTGGCGGCCGATCAACGTACTGATCATTGCGCCCTCGATCCTCGTCAACTTCCTCCTTGCGCGCTGGCTGCTGCGATTGACGGCAAACAAGGACCGCGCCGGCCCGGCACGGCTGGTACTGTCGCTCGGGATTGCCTTCAACGTCGCGTTCCTCGGCTATTTCAAGTACGTCAATTTCCTCGCGATGGCGGCCAATGACCTCGTCGGGACCAATTTCGTACTGACGCAGGTCGTTCTTCCCCTTGGCATATCGTTCATCACGTTTCAGAAGATCGCGTTCCTGATCGACGTCCATGGAAGACGCATCCCTTCGTTTTCGCTGCGCGACTACTGCCTGTTCGTGCTGTTCTTTCCACAGCTCATCGCCGGGCCCATTGTTCACTACCGGGAAATGATGCCGCAATTCCAGCAAGCGCCATGCCGGTGGGACAAAGAGAACATTGCGGTCGGTCTTTCCTTGTTCGTATTCGGCCTATTCAAGAAGGTGGTTCTCGCGGATGGCATTTCGGAGCATGTTTCGCCCATTTACGAGATGGCTACCGCGGGCTCCGAGATCACGCTTTTGCCGGCATGGATTGCCGCGATTGGATTCACCCTGCAGATCTACTTCGACTTTTCGGGCTACAGCGACATGGCGCTGGGCCTGGCTCGTTTCTTCGGCGTGCGCCTTCCGGCCAACTTCAATTCGCCGTTGAAAGCCACGAACATCATCGAATTCTGGCTGCGCTGGCACATGACGTTGACGCGATTCCTGACGGCGTATCTCTACAATCCGCTGGCGCTCTGGCTGACGCGACGGCGCATGGCCAAAGGGCTGCCGGGATTCGGAGGGCGCGCGCCCAGTGTCGGGGCTTTTTTTCAGCTGCTGGCCGGACCGACGCTGCTCACGATGTTCGTGTCCGGACTGTGGCACGGGGCGGGTTATCTGTTCATCCTGTGGGGGTTGTTGCATGGCGTCTATCTGTCGGTGAACCACGCGTGGCGCCTTTTCGGGCCGAGGATCTGGCCAAACAAGGAAACCTATGACCGGTTCATGCGGCCGACGGGGTTCGTGATCACCTTCCTGTCGGTTGCTGTCGCGATGGTTCTCTTTCGATCCGCGAATGCAAGCGTCGCCAAAGAGCTGTTGCAGGGTATGGTCGGCCTGAACGGCATTAGCCTGCCGCAACAGATCCACGCGCAGCTCGGGTCGCTGCTGCAGTCCTTTGTTTCTGCCTCCACCGATATGTCAGCGCAGGAATTTGCGCTTGCGATGGCCTGGCTCGGCGCGTTGCTTCTGGTCGCGCTCTTGTTCCCGAATACGCTGGAACTGATGGCGCGCTACGAGCCGGCGATTGGCGTTCACCCAGGGCCGGCCGCACCGCGCCTTCTGTTGCGTGCCCTCGACTGGACTCCCACGGCTCCCTGGGCCCTTGCGATTTCCTCGTTGGTAGTTGCCGCGGTCATGGGGCTCGGGGGAAAGAGTGAGTTCCTCTACTGGCAGTTCTAGGGCTGCAATGCGATTTCATTTCCGCCACGAGCAGCGTTCGTCTCGGAGGGCAGCGGGTGAATCGAATCAGCGCGCCGGGCCGCTGTGTTCATCTTCTGGTCTCCTTCTTTGGTTGAGAAAGCCACCAGAGGTTAACTCGCGCGACCCTACACGGCATTCAGTTGCAATGTTTGGGTGAGGGTGGCAATGAAGACAGTGGATCTTCGGTTCATACTCGCAGTGCCCGTCATCAGCCTCATGATTGCATGTCGCGGAGGAGACTCGGGTTCCCATTCTGCCCCGACCCCGCGGCAGATCATCCTCGCCCCGAGCTCTGCGAGCGTCAACACGGGGGGTATTCAGCCGTTCACCGTCAATGTGCGGAGGAGCGACGGGAGCATCGTGGCCGTGGCGGTAACGTACACGGCGACGGGTGGGACAATAACGAGCGGCGGGTTGTATACAGCGGGAAAGGTGCCTGGCATTTACCAGGTAATCGCAACCGAGAGAGAGGGGACGCTTGCAGGTGCCGCTGCTATCACGGTGACGCAGGCAGGACCCCACAGCTACACCACCAACTTTCCCGTGAGTGAAAACCCGATCTCCGCAGGCGGCCGCTGGATCAATGGCGGGGCGGTCGGCCTGGACTGGACCGACGTCTCGACCACGCTGGGGCTCGCTATCGGCCATCAGGTGGGGGCGAGCTTCACGGACGCGACCGCCCTGCTCACCGGCACCTGGGGGCCGGATCAGATGGCATCGGCCACAGTTCATACTGTCAACCAGAACGATGCGTGCTTCCAGGAGGTCGAGCTGCGCCTGCGGAGCGCTCTTTCCGCGCACGTCAACACGGGATACGAGATCAGTTTTCATATGTCGCAAACCTCGCTGGCATACTTGATCATCGTGAGGTGGAACGGCGCCCGCGGGAACTTTACCTACCTGTTCAAGTCCACGCGCGACGCACAATTCGGCATCAAGGACGGCGACGTCGTGAGTGCCAAGATTGTCGGCAACGTGATCACGGCCTACATCAATGACGTGCAGAAGGGGCAGGTCGATATCACGTCCATCGGCGGCACCGTCTACACGACCGGCAACCCCGGCATGGGGTTCAATCTGGAGAACACTCTCACCGCATGCAAAGGCACGAACGGCGACTATGGATTCACGAGCTACACCACAACCGATATCCTATGAGGGCGATCCGGGGCGGATGCCTGGTCGCTTGGGCAGCGAGCCACCGCTGATGCCCTATCCGCGCGCCAGCAGGCATCCCTAGAGGAGTCTAGGATGGCGGAAGCTGCACCGTGGCAGCGAGCACCTGGGCGGGCCAGCGACCTGCGGCATTGAGGGAGCGGAGGGCCGGCGAGAAACGCTGCGTGCGCGGACGTTGGATCGATGCGTCGAATCCGGTCGTTCAAAGAATGGGAATCCCTATGTTGCGAATGAAGACATTTCTGCTCGTTCCCTTGCTCGTTCTGGCATTGGCCGCTTGCGGCGGTGAAGGTGCGCCGGTATTGGCACCCGCCGGCTCCGTGAGTTCCACGCCTCTGCCACCAGTACCGACCGTATCGCTTGCGGCGAACCCGGCGTCTGTCACGAACGGTGGGTCTTCGATACTGACTTGGTCCTCGACGGACGCCACCTCTTGTTCCGCCTCGGGCGCGTGGTCGGGCGCCAAGGCGATTTCCGGCAATCAGTCTACCGGCGCGCTCACCGCGAGCGGCAGCTACTCTCTTACCTGTACCGGCGCGGGAGGTAGCGCAAGCGCCTCAGCGACCGTCACCGTTTCGGGCTCGCCACCGCCACCGCCGGTACCTACGGTGTCGCTTGCGGCGAACCCCACGTCTGTCGCGAGCGGCGGGTCTTCCACGCTCACTTGGTCGTCAACCGATGCCACCTCTTGCTCTGCTTCCAGCAGCCCTGCTTCCAGCGCGTGGTCCGGCAGCAAGGCGCTTTCCAACAGCACCGGCCAGTCCACCGGCGCGTTGACAAGCTCCAGCACATTCACTCTCTCCTGCACCGGGTCGGGTGGGACTGCCAGCGCATCCGCGGCGGTCACGGTGACCCCGACGGGAACCCAGAGTTACACTACCAGCTTTCCCCTGACGGAAAACCCGATCTCCGAAGGCGGCCGCTGGATCAACGGCGGGGCGGCCGGCCTGGACTGGACCGACGTCTCGACTACGCCGGGGCTCGCCATCGGCCGCCAGGGGGGGGTGAGCTTCTCGGACGCGACCGCGCTGCTCACCGGCACCTGGGGGCCGGATCAGATGGCGACCGCCACCGTCCATACGGTCAGCCAGAACGATGCATGCTTCCAGGAGGCCGAGCTGCGCCTGCGCAGCGCGATCTCCGCGCACGTCAACACGGGATACGAGATCACCTTCCATATGTCGCAGACCTCGGCGGCGTACCTGATCATCGTGCGGTGGAACGGTCCTCTCGGAAGCTTCGACTACCTCTCCAGAACTATTGGCGCACAATTCGCCATCAAGGACGGCGACGTCATGAGTGCCAAGATCGTCGGCAACGTGATCACGGCCTACATCAATGGCGTGCAGAAGGGGCAGGTCGATATCACGTCCATCGGTGGCACCGTCTACACGACCGGCAACCCCGGCATGGGATTCAGTCTGGATACCACTACCGCCGGATGCTCGGGCACGAACGGCAACTACGGCTTCACGAGCTACACCGCAACCGATACCCCATGAGGATGATCGGCGCGGATACCTCGCGGGGCAGCCAGCCACTGCTCATGCGCTGGTTAGCCGGCGTCGCGCCGCCATCTGCGCCGCGGCGCTATGTAAGCCGCCTTCTTGTAGATGAAGAACTCAGCAAATGAGCCCTTCCGATAGTCCCCGCGAAATGGGTACCGATTTGGTAAATGCTTCACGAGATCCCAGTTCGGCAGATTCTCTTGTATCCATTTTGTGAACTTTCGATGTCTAACGTGCGTTCCCTCATAACCCCGGTTGTCATCGGAGTCGCTAGCATAAATGATCACGAATCGATTCGACGCCCCAAACAGCGTCCGCATGTAATGTTCAAAGACATTGTCTTCCACCAAGTGATAGATGACGTCCAGTGACAGCGTAAGGTCTGCGTTTTCTCCTTTGTAATCGCTCATCAAGCGAAACGACTTGTGCC
Organism: Burkholderiales bacterium; assembly: GCA_049802235.1. Classification (GTDB taxonomy): domain Bacteria; phylum Pseudomonadota; class Gammaproteobacteria; order Burkholderiales; family SG8-39; genus VBDM01. The sequence goes on from JBARMB010000037.1 coordinate 90,310, forward strand.
CGTCAGATTTGAATAATTTCTGGCATAGTGCAATGGCGGTGTTGCTAACATCAAGTCCAAGGTACCTCGGGTACTGCGCAAGAAGAAGTTGGTTTCCGTCTCCGCACCCAAATTCAAGTATAGTCGGTACATGATGTGTGGCGACGAATCTGTTGAGCACGTCTGCTTTGAACTCTGCAAAGAGTGCATACGAACCCACACCGGAATTACCGCCGGCCGAGTAACGCTTCTCCCAATACGCCGCTGAGCCTGGGAACGGCTCCGGATTTCTTCTGCGGGTTAACAACCTCCAATAGATCCGTTTGGCTACGTCTCCAATGATCGGAATCTGCTTGATGATCTCTTTCATGTCTTTCTTCCCCCAACTTGAAGGCCTAACATTCGCACTGAACGGCGCTCAAACAGCAGAAGAACCTTTCCCCCATCTGGTTGACACTGGGTCTGGCCGGCGGTTCATACGTCCCTGCTAAACGAAGAGCACTGTACGCCCGCTTTTTCGCAGTCCTTCCATGGCCCGGATGCATTTCTTCTGAAATCCTGCGTCGCCCACCGCCAATACCTCGTCGACAATGAGCACGTCCGGCTCCAAGTGCGTGGCTACGGTGCATCACTTTTCCGGCCGCACCATGCCGTTAGCCTGAGCGACCAGCTCGGTAAACAGGGCCTCATACGCATCGGCTGTCACCCGGACCGTGAATCGCTTCGCTTTGGAGCGGCCAGCCACCCCAAGACTAACGCGCATAGCTGGGTCCCCGGCCAGCAGGTCGAGGGCCCGGGCTAGGGCGGCTGGGTCTTCAGGGCGAACCAGAAGTCCGGTTTCTCGATCGCCGACCAGCTCTGGGAGACCCCCGACCGCAGACGCGATTACAGGCTTTGCGCACGCCATGGCCTCCAGGGCCGCGAGACCGAATGACTCCGACGGGTGCCGCGACGGCATCACCATCAGGTCGCAGTGGACGAGTTCATCCAAAACTCCATCGCGATCCTTCGGGCCGAGAAAGGACACCCGATCCGACAGACCGAGCGTGACGCTCAGCGACTCAAGCTCCCGCCGGAGTGGACCTTCGCCGATCAACCGCACCTTCAGTTGACCCGATGTGCACTGGCGGAGGCCGCGCAGCAATACGTCGATGCCCTTCTTGGGGATCAGCGCCGCAATGCAGAGGGCGGTCACATCGGGTTTGCACGCACCCACCGGCACTGCCTCGACCGCCGACAACTCCTCTTCGTCATACCCATTGTGAATGCAGCGGATTTTGGCGCAGAGCCAGGGAAACGCGTCGACCACACTGCGAAGGTAGTTTTGGGACGGCACCACCACCGCATCGGCACTTTCGAGCAGTCGGAGCAGCCCCTTCCCGACGCTGGGGCCGGCGTCCGGCAACAAGTCGCTGCCGTGGGCGGAAACGACCAGCGGGACGCGAAGCCAGCGCGCCAGATCCACCAACAATGCGAACCCCTCACCTGGATAGTGAACGTTGATCAGATCGACGCGCCGAGACAGGCCGTGGCGCGCCAGCTGCGGCAGCGTCGTAAGGACGGTGGAGTACCATGAAAGACGGGCGCGCCATGAGGGCTGCTCAGGAGGGAAGTCGCGGAGCCGACAGTAGATCGAAGGAAAGCCACGCAGGCTGGTCCGCGCGCTGATCCTGAAGCCCTTGTCGGCAGGAAAGAGAAACAGCGCTTGGTGGCCCCGCGTCTCCAGTGAGCGGGCTAGGGAGGCCGCGACGTGCGTTACCCCACCTGTCCGCTGGTCCCACGGCATCGCGAGCAGGATGTTCATCGGGCAGGCCGACTGTCCACCGCTTCAGTGCGGGAATTCCGCCGACACGATTTCTCCATGCGGGATAACCGGGGTGATGCGCTCGAGCCATATCTCTCGCCAGAAGATGTGCTCGTTCTCCGGATTGAAGCCGAGGTATTCTCCCGTCGCGGTAACGCCTTCGAGAACGATACACGGATTGGTGAGCGGACGCAGCTCCCCGGTCTTCTCAACAATGACACGCTCCACCCGTGTCTTGACCCGGTACTCGCCCCCGCAGAAGCGGAGCATCTCTCGATCAAACCAGAGCCCGCGATTCCGGCTTCGGTTGTTGAGCGTGATCTCGATCAGGTGCTTTGGCTTGACCCGGACAAGCTCGCCCGGTCTGAGGCCCAGAGCCTCATGGGGTGAGCTCTTCGAGGTCCCAACAGAGTAGACGGGAAATCCCACTCCACCTCGATACCGCTGGACCCAGTTGAAGCAGGCCAGCGCGACACCGACGATAAATGGCCCGAGTCGCACGTTGCCGGTGAGCAGGTCGCGGGCGTAGTGGCGCGGGTCGCCCCAATCAAGGGGCGCGGCCCCTGCAGTCAGTTCGGTGGCTTGGCAGACGTACCGGATTCCCCCGGCAGCGTCGTCGTGCCGCCTTGCAAGGTGGCTGAGATTCGCCAGGTCTGGACGTGGGCGCGGGCGATCCGTGGCAGCGGCGGACGACGCCCCCGGCTCCACTCGGCGCAGCCAAGCTTCGCGCCAGCGCAGATGGCAGTTGGCCTGGCATCCCCCGTGCGCGGATCCGTTGCAGCGGAGGTCCTCCAGCAGCACAAGATTGCGCATGCGCTTGAGACCGGTGCCGTGGACCCAATCGTTGAGTTTGTCAATCCGGCGAAAGACCCGTGCACGCGCGCCGCAGTAGCCGACCATCTCAGGCATGAATGGCACGCCGTCGAGGGTTCCAATTCCGTCGAGGGTTCCTAGAATCTCGTTCAGACTCCGGATCTCGATCAACTCCCCAGGCCCGAGTCCTAGCCGCGCGCGCGAATCCTCGCCGGGCGTTAAGCGTCGCTGGAGCGCCGAGCGCCATTTCGCGATTACCGGGCCCGGCACCGACTCACGCCGGGCGCCCTGCGCGTAGGGCCGGCCTTCCGCCTCGAGGGCATCGCGGTGGAGCGCGATCAGCCCGCCGGCCGCGACCAGACCCAACCACGTTGCCGCCAACCCGACCAACAGCACGGCCGCACCCAAGCCGAGGCAGGTGACCCAAGACCAGACGCCCAGCTGAGTCCAGCCCAAGCCCAGCACTGCGAGCAGAACGGTCGGCCCGGCCAGCGCTACAGCAGCGGTGGCCGCCGTGGTCTTCCAAAAGCTAAGCCGATACTCAGCCATGGCGGACGCGCATCAAGAAAAAGACTCCTCGTGGCGGCAACCGCCCAACCCTTCGTAGACCAGGAACCCGTCGCGGATTGACTCGACCTGCACGGGCGCGATCGCCGACGGCGAATTTCTTGTCGGCCGACACGTGGCAGCGGTCCCCGTATCGGCGTAGCTCAGGTACGCGTGCACAGTCCCCAGCACATCGATCGGTCGAGGTCGAAGGTCACGTCGGCATACGGCTCCATTGCGGCGTTGGATTGATCTTGAACGCCCTCGGGATACCGGATTCGATGGAATGCACGCAAACGCCTACTCCCGCGCCGGACTGACCGGTGCCGCCGCTACCGCGGGTCGGGACATAGTTCCCCGCTTCTGACTGATCTTCCGGATTACGTTCTCGATCGTCCGCTTGGGATTGCCAACCAGGTCCAGGATGCGGAGAACCGCGTTCAACCCGATCCGGGTGTAACTGGGTGGATAGCCCATCGCCTTGAAATGCCGGAGATGGTAGTCCCAGAACTCGCGGTTCCTGGGGGGGACGACGCTGCGTCCCAGCATGCGATAGTAGTCCCGCGTGATCTCCTTCCGGCGGGTCTTGAATTCCTGGTCGGTCAGGAAGATCGGGCCGAACTTGGTGACCTCATGCAGGTCGTCCGCGTGATAGGAATCGACCCGCTCGAGATACGACGTTGTCCTGGATTCCTCGTCCGAGCGCGCGTAGGTCAGTACTTGGTGAACGAACCCGAGATCGTAGTCCCGCAGCAGATCGAGGTACGCCTCGATATCCCCGGCGTAGTTGTGCGGATTGTAGAACGGCCGCTTCTTCCGCACGATGTCCGCGCGGATCATGGTAGCGGATGGGCCGCCCATTCCCTTGAGCCCCTTCAGCAGGCGGAGCCGGACGATCTCGCGTCCCGACACACAGTGGCTGGGATAGGGTAATGCGAGGCCGTTGACTCGCCTCCCTAACAGAAAATACGAACTCACCATGCCAACCGTCGGATTCGCCTCGGCGACCTTGACCATCTCTTCGAGGCAGTTAGGAAAGAACCAGTCGTCGGCCCCCAGGATCTTGCAATACTTGGCTTCGTCCGAGATCAGGGTAAACACCGTGCTGTGGCTGTCGATGACAGAGACGTGCTTCGGATAGGTGTAGATCCGGATGCGCGGGTCACGCGAAGCGAATTCCTCGGCGACCGCCGCGGTGCGATCGGTGCTGCAATTGTTGCCGATCGTGAGGTCCCAGTTGGTGTAGGACTGGGCCAGCACGCTCCGCACAGCATTCCCAATCATTCGCTCCCCGTTATAGACCGGGAGAACGACACTCACTCTGGGCACTGCAATCGTGTTCATAGGCGGTCGTTCGATCTGTCAGGGGTCAAACTAGGTCGACGCCTCCGCTGGCAAGGAGGGCCGTCATCGACCTCCCGGCCGAGCCGCCGTTGTCACCCGGCAAGCGGTCCCGCGTATCATCACCACTGATGCTGCGCCGTTCACGCTCGCCACCAATTAACGTACGTTTTCCAGAATAACAGTTGAGTATAGGAAATTCAACCGCACAACGCCGAGTATCCGCGACTGTTTCACAACAGCGCGGCACTGGTTGTATTCAGATAGCTTGCCCGGTGCTGATTGATCTCACTCAGGCCGGTGATCGAATCCATCCCTCGGCGATGCCTCGTTCCAAACTTCGCGCCCGGACGCACAGATTTGGCAGGCGACAAAGGTTTCACTATGCCTGCGGCTTCGTGATCGTTGTCGGATGCGCCTTCGGCTGCAAATCAAGTGCTGGTGCCAGGATTCTCGTACCAAAGTCCGGGGAAACAGTGGGCTGTTCCGCACCCCGAACCGGTGGAATCAAAAAACCAGCTTTCGTGCGTGAAACGCTTCTGCAAAACCGCTCTGGGAACGAGACTCAAGACCACGAAGCCGCATCAGCCCTAGGAACGTATCGGCGGCGAACCAATCCTTGCTGCGCTGGGACGAAAAGCAGCGATTTAGATGGCTGATCTTGCGGCGTGCCACGGAAGTTGAAATCGGCACGTATGCATTCGGAGTCGCCAAGTCACCCTCGTACTTGGGAATCTCGTACTCGAGCACGAGATGATTGCGCCAGGTATTCCAGGTGAGTTCGGCAGCCAAGCGATGATCCTGATGCCGATCTTCCAGCCGGTGCGTGAGGACTACGTCCGGGTCGACTTCCCTCTTCAAGTTTTCGAAATGGTACTTAACATAGGTGTACTGTGATTGCATGTAACAGTCGCGGAAGTCTGTGATGATGACCTTGCGTGCAGCCGCGCGGACAAGCAATGCGCGCGCACTGCGGCGCGCCTCCGCGGCCCTGATCCCCTCCGCGCCGAGGACAACCCACGTCACCTCGACCGCTGGCATGCTCGCGAGCCAGCTCAGGACGGTTGCGCCACAGCCGATCTCAAGGTCGTCGCTATGCGCGCCAATGCAAAGGAGCCGCAACGGCTGACCCCTGCGGATTTCAGGTATTAGGCGTAGCACGCGTCGAATTCCTGTTCTCAATCATCGGCTTGGGGCCTTGTGTTCAAAGCGTTCGATCTGTTCAACGCACAGCGCTTTCGGGTCCACGCCCTGGAAATACCGTCCGTACCAGTCGACAATCCAATCGAGGGCCTCGGTCACGACTAGGCGTGGCTTCCAGCCCAGTTGCTGGATGGTCTTGCTCGTATCAAGGCGCAGGCAGCCGGCTTCGTGGGGATGAGAGCCAGGATCCTGTATCCAGCTCGCCTTGCCGGGCCACTTGTTCACAAGCCAGCCAACCAACTCTCCTACCGCGAGCGCATCCTCCTGGTGCGGCCCGAAATTCCACGGACCGCCGTACTTTCGACCTTCAAGGAACAGCTTCTCCGCCAATGTCATGTAGCCACCCAGGCAATCCAGGACGAATTGCCAGGGGCGTACCGCGTGAGGGTTGCGCAGAACGGCCGGGCGGCCTTCGCGGAAGGCATTCACCACGTCGGGAACGAGCTGATCGTGAGTCCAGTCTCCGCCACCAATGACATTGCCCGCGCGCGCCGTGGCGATCGATTTGCCCGAATCCTTGCCTGCCTTGACGGAAAAATACGAATCTGCAAACGCTTGGGTGACCAGCTCCGAGCAAGCTTTGCTGTTGGAGTATGGGTCGTAGCCCCCGAGGCGATCCGTTTCCCGATAGCCCCAGATCCATTCCTTGTTCTCATAGCTCTTGTCGCTGGTGACATTGACAATCACGGCCTGTCCGGGAACATGCCGCATCGCCTCCAGCAGGTTCACGGTGCCCATCACATTCGTCGAATACGTGTCGATCGGATCCTCATACGACAATCGGACCACCGACTGCGCTGCCATATGGAAAACGATTTCCGGCCGATGCTTTTCAAGACTTTCCCGCAACCGGGGATAGTCCCGAACGTCGCCGACGATCGAAACCATCCCGGCCGTCACGTTCGCGACCTCGTACAGGCTCGGGTTCGTTGGCGCCGGTAGCGAGTAACCGACGACGTCCGCCGACAGCCGCTGCAGCCACAGGGAAAGCCAGCTTCCCTTGAAGCCGGTGTGGCCCGTGATGAACACCTTGCGGCCTTTCCAGAAGCGCGGATCCACTGGACCTTCCCTAGTCGCTTGACGTCGACAACGTCTTAACTGCCCGCGTCAGTACCACGGGATTTTTCCCACACCTTCCAGGGAGTGTCACCTTTTCCGTTCATGCGATCGAACGTGATCTTGTCCTTGAGAGTATCCATGGCAGCCCAGAACCCATTGTGTTTGTATGAATACAGTTGCCCCTTTTCGATGAGGTGCTGGAAGGGCTCCTCGACCAACTCCTCGCCCGACTTGATGTAGTCGAAGATGTCGTGCCTGAAACGGAAAAATCCACCGTTGAGCCAAAATCCCGATTCCCGCATGGGGCCGATGCTGCTCACAATGCCATCGTCCCGCGCGGTGACGGCATGAAATGACTGCCACGTCCTGACGGCGACGAAGCTGGCAACGACATTTTTCTCTTCGCACGCCTTGGAATATTCGTGGAGCGACAGATCAGACAACGCATCGCTGTAGTTCGCAAAAAAATATTCCTCGTCCCTGAGATATTTTCGGACCGCAAGTAATCGCTCGCCGATATTCGAGTGCAGCCCGGTTTCCACAAACGTAATTCGCCAATCCTGAACGTCACTCTGGATCGGCTCAATGGTTCTGCATCCATTCGAAAGAACGAAATCGTTGGACATCCATTCGGCATAATTTACAAAGTATTCCTTGATCAGGTCGCCGCGGTAACCGAGACACAAAATAAAATCCTTGTGTCCAAAATGCGCGTAATACCTCATCAGGTGCCAGATGATAGGTCTATAGCCGATGCTCACTAGGGGCTTCGGAATGGTATCCGAGTGCTCGCGCAGTCTGGTTCCCAGGCCGCCGCAAAATAGCACTACCTTCATTCGCTGCCTCACATTCCAAACGACGACGAAACGCTCATTCCCCAAAACGCGTCTGCGTGGATGCTGCCTGAAGCTCCGTCATCTGCAGACGCCGTCCGGCCATGTTCCACGGAATTGCGGATTTCACTGGTAGGTCTCAACGGACTGTCATCTCCTCCGTCTGGGGCTTTCAATAGCATGTCCGGCGCTCTCTGGATTCAGGTGTCCTTCAAGAAGCGAGCGCCGACTCAGCAGCACGTTCCCCGCTGATGTAGCTCTCGTCGGTCCACATGTATCCCCAGTCCCCGTACCTTCCGCAGTAGTTGATGCCAATATCCCTGAGATATCCGTGAACGGTCTCCAGGGCTGCCGCGCGTTCCAGATCGAAAATCACGTTCGCGTAACGTACCGTCGTCGCGTGACGAGAGATGATCACGTCATCATCCCGAAGCGTGCCGGTTCGACGCAGATCGGCGATGACTTGATCGATCAGGTCCTCCGGAGACTGTGTAAGAGGACGATACTTGCTCGAAAAATAGACTTCAGCCTGAATGCTCCCGCAGCCTGCGGGGGCGTTGGTCGTTGACAACATGTGGGGGAAACTCAAGCGCGTGAAGCAAATGTCCTGATCGTAAATGTATGTTATCTGGGCGTCCGAAAGGTCCGAGCGATTCACACCGACATTGACCAGAATGCAGGTCGAACATGCGAGCCGCCGGGAGGCGTCGATGACATCTTGCGGTACATCCGCGATCATCGGGACGAGATCCGGCAGGGCAACCGACGATACGAGCGCGTCGTAGCGGGTCTTGGAGCCATTCGAGAAGGAAAGCTCCCTTTGCCGAGAATCGATGGCGACCAGCTCATGATTGAGCCGCAGGTCGGCAATGGAGGGAAGATCCCTGAGGTACGAAACGAATCCGCCGTCAGTCGGATAGCGAAAATTCGTTATGTAGTGAACGTCCGGGGTCCAGGGAGCAAGGGCACCCTTTAGCATTTCTTCAAGACTTGGCCGATACATGCGGGGGCCGAGCCATTCCGTGCTCATGTTGTCGGCGGAAGTCATGTGATACTTCCGCGTATATTGCATCGGGAAGAGTTCCGCAAATTTCCGTCCGTAGCTGGCGATCAGCCAATCCTCGTAATTGTTGATCTTCCGCTCAACTCCGTGCTCCTTCACGAAGTCCGCGACAATTTCCACGATCAGATCCTTGGGGAGCCCGTTCAGGTGAAGCTGCACCGGGTGCGTCAGCCTGAGACCACGCCAATAGTTGTCGAGCTTGACCTGAAGGGCCTCATATTGCTGATCGACGTATTGAGCGAACAATCCCTGGATTCTGGCGTCCTTTGTGAACGAGATGTGCGGACCGAAATCGAACAGGAAGCCGTTCTTATCCCGAAATGAAGCCGTGTGCCCGCCGTAGTATGAGTTCTTGTCATACACAACGGGCCGAAGATCCTTACCGTGGAGATAGCTAGCGGCCCCGAATCCTGCCATACCAGTCCCCAAGACAACAATATTTTTCACCAGACAAAGCCTTCCAATGAATAGGTCATGAACATCGATACAAGATCGCTACCGCCGCGCTTGACGGCGGCGCCCTTGCGGCAACGCCTTACTCTATGGCAGCGAGCTGGCGTGACCCGCGTTCCGAGGCGGCGTTGGCCCGGTCGGTCGCTGGCCAGCGCTTGCGCTGCTCCGACCAGAGCTCGTCCCGGAGCCTCGCAGACGGCATCTTCACATCGTTGAACGTGACGACCTCGTCCTTCCCAATATCCCGGAGCAGTACGCAGTCGTCCGACATCGCAATTGGGAGCGCGTTGCCTGCCCGGGCAGCGGAGTGATTTTCGATCAACCCGTAGGCGCAGAAACCACCCACCCCGTCGAGACACTCGCCGGCCTTCAACTGCCGCTTGGCGACGGTGACGACTTCGCACGATGGCCCCGCAAGCGGAGCGACCGTCGGGTCGGCGTGAATCACTGCGCGAGCGATCGTGGACGGAAGCTGGATGTGCGGAAGGTGAAACGGCGTATAGAACACGTAGAAAGGACCGTCGCCGAGTTTGTAGTAAGCCAGCTGGGTCCTCTTGTACGGGTTATCCTCGTATACCACCACGAAACCCCCTGTATGAGGTGCTGCGCCAACCGAGTAGTCGACAATTCCTCCGTTGAGCATCGCATCGGCGGGGAGTAACTTCGCGAGGTCACGTACGTAACCACATGCAGGGCCGGTCATGCCGCGGCGGGCAACGCCAAAGCCAGTTGCATTCGCAAGCACGGTCGTCTCCATGGACAACTTTGTGGCATCGGCGAAGGAAGTGACCTTCCTGACGTCCTGATCGTGCTTCGCGGCAAATTCACGTTGGGTATCAGGTGTCCGATAGTAATCGACCATGCCTTTGATGTTGCCCGCTGCTACCGGTCGGAGTCCAACGGTTTGGACATAGCGAAAAAGGGTCATCGCCACGCCTGGTTCGTCACCATCGGTGTGCGTAATGACTACACCCGCCTCGTCCGCCTTGGCTTTCAATATGGGACCGATAAGGGAGTCGAGTTCCGCGTTGACCAGCACCACCGGTTTGGCATGCCCGATTGCGTCTAGCACCACACTCGCGCCGAAATCGACACTGCCGGTCACCTCCACGACCAGGTCGATGGCATTGCATCGCGTCAGCACTTGGGGATCGTCGGTGATTACCGGAATCCCCCTTGAAATCCTGGATTCCGCGTCGCCCGCGGTCCCTGCGGATTCCCATTCCCGGATTCCCGCCTCCCGGAATGCACGCTCGGCGTGTCTTGGAGTCCGATTTGCCATTCCGGCAAGCCGGATGCCAGGCACCGGGGTTCCCAGCTGCAGGGCGATGGCGCGGCCCGTCGCGCCCGCACCCACGACCCCAACGCGGATAGGGCGTCGTTCGGCCTCACGACGCTGGAGCGTGCTGTAGACGGAAGTGTTACGGGCAGACACGTTGGTGGCCTTTGGGTTCATGGGATTTCTCCGTGCTTAAACTCGCTGTACAAGGGGCCAACTGTGATCCTGATCGGAAATCGATGATACCGGCAACGGCCATCGGATACCGAACGCTGGATCGTTATATCGCATACCCCGTACGTAATCAGGGGAATAGAAGGCCGACGCCATGTAGTAGATTTCCGTATTGTCCTCCGTCGACTGGCATCCATGGGCACAGCCTTCCGGTATGTAGAGCATGTGACCGTTGTCAGCACTTAAGCAGGATCCGTACCAGGACCCATAGGTGGGTGATCCCGGCCGGAGATCCACGACAACATCGAAAATCGCCCCCCGGGTGCAGCGAACGAGTTTGGCTTCCAGTGCCGGGGCGACCTGATAGTGCAAACCCCGGATAGTGCCTTTGCGGACGCTTAGACTCATGTTGGCTTGCACGGGTATGAAGTCGATCGCATGTTCGGCGAACTCTCGGTGGCACCACGCGCGCATGAAACGACCTCGTGCATCTTCATGAGGGGTAGGCTCGATGACCCACGCGCCAATAACACTACACTCGCCGAAATTCATGCGGGTCCTACGCCCGCGGTCGGACAGAGCCCGCGCATGTCGGAAGTCAGCACGTCGTGTGCGTCCCCGAGAGCAGGCCGAGTTGTACAAGCCCATCCCTGGCGGTACCGAACTGAAATGCACCAAGCAGACGCCGCAATCGCTCCTCGCATTTTCCCAGGTTCGTGTAGTGACGAAACCGCGAAAGGCGGCTTGCAGCGACGCGCGGTTGCGCCGGATCGATCTCCCATGGGTGCAGATAGAAGATGAAGGGTCGCGATTCACGTCGGTTTATTGATGCCAATCCCCAGCGCGACAACCAATAGGGCAGCAACCTGAAGTATCCGCCCCCTGCCACCGGAAGGCTGAATCCCAGAATCCTTGCCGTTGCCAACGGCCATTCCACGATGACTTTTCCATTCGGCGTGGATAATCGGTGCGGAACCCGCTCGGCGTTCGGGATGCCATAGCGATCGTGATGCACAGGGAAAATACTCGAGTCGTAGACGAATCCCAGTTCCACCAGGATGTCGAGGGCCCAAAGAGACTCACGTACGATGGAATAGCTCGCCGCGCGATATCCAGCTATTGCAGACCCCGAAATGTCCTCGAGTAGGTTCTTTGCGCGAAGCGTCTCTTCGTAGAACTCTTCCGGGGACTGCTCATATACTAGGCGGTGTGAAAAGCCGTGGCAGGCGATTTCGTGGCCGCGCGCGGCAATGTCCCTGACCAATTGCGGGTACCGCTCGGCCACCCATCCCAGCACGAAGAAAGTCCCTCGGACGTCAAACTGCTCGAAGATAGCGAGCAATTTATGAGTGTTGCCGATCACGCGCGATTCACGCGAGGCCCAACTATCACGATGTATGTTAGGTGCCAAGGCCGCAACGTGAAAGTAGTCCTCTACGTCAACGGTAAGCGCGTTACGTACGCTCATAGTGGGTGGCTCGCTGTTGACATGATTTCGCTGCGATGGCGAATTCCCGTGCTGCCCGCCTCAAACTCGTCCACCGGTTCTCCCCGATACGCCATGCCTAGACATGACATATACATAAGTATTGCTCTCACCATGATACCGTCACAGATTCGGCTTGCCTGATCATTTCCCAATCTCAATTCGCTGCCAGATCTGGTGTAGCGATTTTTGATTGTACGCCCACATGATTTGGGCCAGCGCACTGCACGGAACCGGCCGACGTCTATAGGCCACCGGAGCGCTGGTGTGCTGTTACAGGCGCCAGACGCAAAATCCGGCCGCGGCGAGCACCTTGCGGTCGAACTGCGACTTGACGTCGATGAAACAGCCGCCCCTTGCTATCTTGCGCGCGAGTGTCTCCGCGCCCATGTTTTGGAATTGGCGATGGGCGACGGCTACCACCATCGCGTCGGCCGACGGCAGCTCCTCCCAGGACACGAGCTCCAGCCCGTATTCGTGGCGCGCTTCCGCGGGATCGGGCACCGGGTCGTGTACAAACACCTGGACGCCGTAGCTTTTCAGCTCATTGATCACGTCGATGACGTGCGAGTTGCGCAGGTCGGGAACGTTTTCCTTGAAGGTCAGTCCGAGCACGTTGACCTTGGCATCCTTCACGGTGTTACCGTTGCGGAACATCTGCTTGATGGTTTGCTCGGCAATGAACTTTCCCATGTTGTCGTTAATGCGACGCCCGGCGAGAATTACCTCCGGGTGGTAGCCGAGCATCTCGGCCTTGTAGGTCAGGTAGTAGGGGTCCACGCCGATGCAGTGGCCGCCGACCAGGCCGGGTCGGAATGGCAGAAAATTCCATTTGGTTCCGGCCGCCTCGAGAACCTCGAGGGTATCTATCCCAATGCGGTTGAAGATGATCGCCAGCTCGTTAATCAGCGCAATATTCAGGTCTCGCTGGGTGTTCTCGATAACCTTGGCCGCTTCGGCAACCTTGATGCTGGAGGCGCGGAACACCCCGGCCGCCACCACAGCGCCATATAGGTTGGCGACCCGCTCGAGTGTTTCCGGAGTGTCGCCGGCAACGACCTTCACGATGGTCGCAAGCGTGTGCTCCTTGTCACCAGGGTTGATGCGCTCGGGCGAGTAGCCGACATTGAAGTCCGTGAGCCAGGTCATTCCGGAGTTTCTCTCAAGCGCCGGGATGCAGACTTCTTCGGTCGCGCCTGGGTAGACGGTCGATTCATACACCACGGTCGTACCCTTTTTCATATGCACGCCGACAGTGGTGCTTGCACTTACCAACGGCCCAAAGTCCGGCTGGCGCACCGTGTCCACCGGCGTGGGAACCGCGACCACGATGATGTCGGCGGCACCAAGCTGCGCCGGGTCGGTCGTTACCATGAGCCGGGCTGCGGCACGCAGTTCCTCGCTCGAGACCTCTCCAGTCGGGTCGACGTAGCGGCGGTAGTTTTCCACTTTCTCGGTGCTGAGGTCAAATCCGATGGTCCGAAACTTCTTGCCGAATGCGACGGCGAGTGGCAAACCAACGTAACCGAGTCCGACAACGGCGACTGTGCTCATAATCTTGCCTCTTTTCTTTTGCGTGGCTGCAATTCTCCCCGAAATCCACGACTTTGGGGCCGCGATGAACGCCGCAGTGACGGTTGCGATTCACTTAGGGGGAATCCGACGCGCGGTGTGGATGTAATGCAAAGGAGGTGTAAGTTTCTCTATGTCGACGACGGAAGTGTAGTTGAGTAGTTGAATCGGCCGGTCATCAGCACCTTGTTGTTCGGGGACGGGAAAAGCGTAGCGGCATGGTCGGTTCGCGCTGAGCCCAAGATGACCTACGACGCGGCGATCTGGCCCGGTCACCGCATTTTCGAGTACCTAGGGCTGTGGCCGCCTCCGTCCCCCCGTGCGCCGCACGCACCGAGGAGCTGTCCACGATGGCACGCGCCATGTCTAGCTGGCCATGCCGGCGCAGCTCTGTCGGCAGCACCTCGCGCAGTTGTTGCCACACCCCGGCCTTTTGCCACGCCGACAAGCGTCGCCAGCATGCCGTGCCCGAGCCGCAGCCCATCTGCGCGGGCAGCCTGTTCCAGGGAATTCCGCTTCTGAGTACGAAAGGATCCCGGTCAATACCGCCCGGTCCGCATACTGGCGGTTGCGTGCCGGCCGCTTCGGCAGAAGCGGCCCGATTAATGCCCACAATCGATCGTCGATCAGTTCTTTGGCCACGCGATCCTCCTTCCATCGAGAAAAGATCGCCTCCAAAGTTAACAGAACACAGCATCGGTTAACAGCACCCTGATTTAATTTCGCAACGCACCCTAAACAGTCCAGAATTCGGGGATGGGGTCAAGGTGAAATCGGACTCCAAAGCGTAACGCTACCAAAATCGGGGATCACGTCGGACTTCTCCCATCCAATCTAAACCTTATGCGATAACTTCAAAGCAAGCTCTCAATAGAGCGATATAAGTAGGCAATTTGTCTATAAGCACCTTTTGATTTTATGCTTGACTGGACAAGATGAATCGCATCCCGACCAACCGTAGCTTCCGGTTTCCGTTCCGACAACTGAAATTGCGCCCCGCGTGGTGACTGCATGTTAATCTGGGAAATCCTGGATCGAGTCAAGAAATTGCGCCGATGGGTATTGCCGAGATACATCAAGCTCTTCGCCAGCCGATCGATCCCGAATGCTTCGCCGCATCGACGCAGATGCCGGCAAACGCCTTGCCCGCACGCGGCGAGGAGGCGCTGGGCCGGCTAGAAAGACGCGAACAGCCCGATCGCTATTCCAAGGAGTGGTGGCTGGAAATAGCGCGGGTTTGTGCCGATCGGTCGGATCACGCCAAGGCCGAAGTCAGTTACCTGAAGGCCCTTCAAATCGCCCCCAACGACATTGCAGTGCTGAATCGCTACGGCGCGTTTCTGGCCGAAGTCCACAGGATGGTCGATGCGATCCAGCACTTCGACAGGTCACTGAAGATAAATAGCTCCCAGTACCGGACTCTGCTGCAGCGTGGCAGGGCATTCGAGAGCCTCGGAAAATGGGAGGAAGCGCTGCGTGATTACGAAATGGCAAGCCGGATAGAAGGTACCGAAGGCGACGTTTGGGTGTGCCAGGGAAACGCCTTGTTTTATCTGTCCCGGTTTGCCGATGCGCTGCAGGCTTACGATATGGCGACGCAATTCAACCCGGGTGACGCGCAAAGCTGGATAAACAAGGGAATCTGCTTCACCGAACATCGGCGATACCGGGATGCCCTGGCGTGCTTCGAGAAAGCAGGGCGGCTCGGCCATCCGGGAGGATCGCAGCTTCTCGCCACCTGCAAGAAAAACCTTGCCGGGTAAGTTAAACGGCGCGGCTACCGCCCCTGCTGCGCTTGACTTGGCTTGCCCCGCCACTTCATGATTTGCCCTCGCGCCCGTTGCGGATCGCCTTGCAGGCGCCGATCCATGGGCGCGATCCATTTTCCCGCTAAGCCACCCCGAGCGTAATCGCGAGCGAATTGTGATGAAAGTGCTGGTGACCGGCGGCGCCGGTTTTATTGGATCCCACACCTGTGTCGAACTGATGCAGGCGGGGCATGAGGTGGTCATTTTCGACAATCTCTGCAACAGCCATGGTGCGGTGATTAAACGCGTTGCGCGGATCGCCGGCAGGACGCCCGCGTTCGTGAAAGCGGATGTCCGCGACCCGGGCGTATTGCGGGACGTATTCGCCCGGCACCGCTTCGATGCCGTGATCCACTTCGCCGGGCTCAAGGCGGTGGGCGAATCGGTCGAGAAGCCGATCGAGTATTACGACAACAACGTGCAGGGCGCACTGGTGCTGTGCCGCGCGATGGCGGAGGCTGGCGTCGGGATGCTGGTGTTTTCTTCCTCCGCAACGGTCTATGGCAACCCCTCGTCGGTGCCGATTCGCGAAGACGCGCCTCTCGGGGCCACCAATCCGTACGGCCACTCCAAATTGATGGTCGAGAGGATTCTGGGGGATGTCGCGGCCTCCAATTCGGCCGCTTGGCGCATCGCCCTGCTGCGCTACTTCAATCCGGCAGGCGCGCACCCGAGCGGATTGATCGGCGAGGATCCGCAAGGTGTTCCGAACAATCTCATGCCTTATGTGGCCCAGGTCGCCGCGGGCGTTCGCAAAAAACTTCGTGTCTTCGGCAGCGACTACCCGACGCGCGACGGAACTGGGGTGCGCGACTACATTCATGTCGTCGATCTTGCGCGTGGCCATCTGGCGGCGATGGAAACCATGCAGCGCGAGCAGCGGGGAATCACGGTGAATCTCGGCACGGGGCGCGGGATCTCCGTGCTCGAGGCGGTGCGCGCTTTCGAGCGTGCGAGCGGCCGCCCGATACCGTACGAGCAGGTGGCGCGGCGCGCGGGCGACGTCGCCGAATGCTATGCGGACCCCTCGCTGGCGGAAAAGACGCTTGGCTGGAAGGCAGTGTTTGGGCTCGACGACATGTGCCGGGACGCGTGGCGATGGCAAAGCATGAATCCGCGCGGCTTCCGCGAGGAAGTCGCATAGTCGGCGCCGCGCGGATGACCGCCGGTATCAATATCATCGGGAGACTGGGTTCAAAATGAAGGTTCTTGTTACCGGCGCCGCAGGGTTCATCGGCTCGACGCTGTCGCATGCCCTGCTCGATCGCGGCGACGAAGTCACGGGCATCGACAATCTGAACGACTACTACGACGTCCGCCTCAAGGAAGCGCGGCTCGACCGCCTGCGCACGCGCGCCGGGTTCGCGTTTCAGAAGCTCGACATCGTCGAGCGCAAGCCGATGGACGGGCTTTTTGCGGCCGGCAAGTTCGATGCCGTCATGCATCTGGCGGCCCAGGCCGGGGTGCGCTACTCGATCGAGAATCCCTCGGCCTATATCGACGCCAACATCGTTGGTTTCCTGAACGTGCTCGAAGGCTGCCGCCACTCGCGCGTGGGGCACCTTGTCTTCGCATCGAGCAGCTCCGTTTATGGTGCGAACACCCGCTTGCCGTTTTCCGAGCACGACAACGTCGATCACCCTGTCTCTCTATATGCCGCGACCAAGAAGGCGAACGAACTGATGGCGCACAGCTACGCCAGTCTGTACGGGCTGCCGTGCACGGGCCTGCGGTTTTTCACCGTCTATGGCCCCTGGGGGCGACCCGACATGGCACTGTTCAAGTTCACCGAGGGAATCCTCGCCGGTCGCCCGATTCCCGTGTTCAATCGCGGCGAGATGGTGCGCGATTTCACCTATGTCGATGACATCGTCGAGGGGATCGTGCGGGTCATGGGACAGCCCGCGGCTCCGGCGCCCGGCTGGAGCGGCGATCACCCGGATCCGGCGACGAGTTACGCTCCCTGGCGCATTTTCAACATCGGCAACAACCAGCCGGTCAAGCTCATGCGCTATATCGAAGTGCTCGAACAGTGCCTGGGAAAGAAGGCTCGGCTCGATCTTCTCCCGATGCAGGTCGGCGATGTACCGGCCACCTCCGCCGATACCGGCGAATTACAGAAGGCGGTCGGCTACAAGCCGCACACCCCGATCGAAACCGGCATCAGGCGGTTTGCAGATTGGTACCGGACTTTTTACCAGGATCTGCAAAAGTAAGGACGCCCTTATCGCTCTGGCGCCCGCCCGAAAAGCGCCATTCACCGCGCGAGCCTGGCATTGGCGGCCTGGAGCCTGTCCACCAGGTTGCCGACGAATGCGCGCGTGAGGTGCAGCTGCGCGTTCGCGCTCGTCCCTCCAGTTTTCGTCATCCTATCCGCTTACCGCTGGACGACGAAATTTCGGGGGGAAGCTTACATGGATCTGATGACTGTTAATCCAGGTCCCAGATTCGAGCCTGGTCGAGGAGCCGGGAGTCCTCCGGCGCATCTTCGAGCACCTGGGTTGCGGACGCCGCCCCCGAGCGAAGTCCGCCGGACGATGCTGAGCGCCGGCCCCCGAACGCCGGTCTTACGCTGACCTATCATTCCGTGCCCGACATCGCCTGAGCCGGCAGGCGCGTCCGGCACTTGACTTCGCTGCCTTGCGACTTCATGATGTCGTCATAATGCCCTTTGCGGAGCGCCCCGCAAGCAGCTGATCCGGCTGCCGAACGCGTCCAAGGGGGGAGTTCATTTTCCTATCGCTCTATGGAGCTTTATGGGCTGGCTTACTTGGATAGCGGCACTGTGTGCTTACCTTGTTGTCGGGTTCGCTGTGGCCTACCTGTTTGGCAGTTTTGTCCGCAGAGTGGAATCTCCGGAAAACGCCAGTGATCTGACCCCTCCCATGGTGACCTACCTGCGTCCCAAGAAGCGCGCCAAGACGTCATCGCGCGTGCGCGCAACAGCTCAGACCAAAGCGCAACGCAAAGCCACCGGCGGACCTTGACACGGAAACGCCGCTCGCACGAAAAGCCCACTTACCCGCACATGCAGGTGCTCGCCGCGGACGGAGCATTCCTTCCCGATGGGTGCTAAGTCGTTCTGCAAGCTGTAACGAAAACTGGGCTGCACCCGGGGCCCGAGATCGCCCGGGAGGGCTCGGTCAAATGATCGCCCCGCATCGAGACAATCGAATCCGGCCGGCGACTCAGGGTGGGCGCAACCGGCGCCAATATGCCCGTTGCTGGAAAATCGAGTGGCTGTTCGCTCGGCCGCAAAACTTCCGCCGGCGGGTGATGCGCTTCGAATATCCCGCAAGGTACTTCCTCGGCTAGACCCCTGCATTCTTCGCGGCACCGCACTCTGTTGCGAGTCACAATAGAATGACCGCGTCGCAGAACCATATTGAAAGCCGACACGACGCACCCTAAGACAAAACCGGCATCCGGCCTGACTTGACGTTTACGTTAACGTTAAGTAGGCTTTTGCCCTCCTTCCCCGGGGTCCGTGTGCGCCGAAACAGCCATGACCGATCTGAGCGTTGCGCATCCAGCGACTGAATACAAGGCGAAAAACAAGATCCGCCTGGTGACGGCGGCGTCGCTGTTCGACGGCCACGATGTCGCGATCAACGTCATGCGCCGCATCCTCCAGGCGAGCGGCGCCGAGGTGATCCATCTCGGCCACAACCGCTCGGTGGAGGAAGTGGTGACCGCGGCGCTGCACGAGGACGTGCAGGGTATCGCGGTGAGTTCCTACCAGGGCGGACACCTCGAGTACTTCAAGTACATGCTCGACCTGCTGCGCGAGCGCGGCGGCGACAACATCAAGGTATTCGGCGGCGGCGGCGGGGTCATCGTGCCCGAGGAGATCCGCGCGCTGCAGGCCTGCGGCGTGACGCGCATCTATTCGCCCGAGGACGGCCAGAAAATGGGCCTGCAGGGCATGATCAACGACATCGTGATGCGCTGCGACGAGGACCTCTCGCAATACGCGCCGCGCGAGCTGAAGGCGCTGAAGAAAGGCGACCGCCGCGAAAGCGTCACGAAGGCGCACCGCGCCCTGGCGCGGCTGATCACCGCGCTCGAGAACGCCGCGGTCGAGCCGGCACTGCGCGAACAACTCCTCAGGGAAGCCGGGACGCTGGCGGTGCCCGCGCTCGGGATCACCGGCACCGGCGGATCGGGCAAGTCCTCGCTCACCGACGAGCTGGTGCGCCGTTTTCGCCTCGACCAGGAAGACCGCCTCGACATCGCCATCCTCGCCGTCGATCCCTCGCGGCGCAAATCGGGCGGCGCGCTGCTCGGCGACCGCATCCGCATGAACGCCATCAACAGCGAGCGCATTTTCATGCGCTCGCTCGCCACGCGCGAAGCGCAGTCGGAAATCTCGGCGAGCCTGCCCGAGACGATCGCCGCCTGCAAGGTCGCCGGGTTCGATCTCGTCATCGTGGAAACCTCGGGCATCGGCCAGGGCGACGCTGCGATCGTGCCGCTCGTCGACGTTTCGCTTTACGTGATGACGCCCGAGTACGGCGCCGCGAGCCAGCTGGAGAAGATCGACATGCTCGACTTCGCCGATTTCGTCGCCATCAACAAGTTCGACCGCCGCGGCGCCGATGACGCGCTGCGCGACGTGCGCAAGCAAACCCAGCGCAACCACAAGCTCTTCGGTCTGCAGGCGGACGGGATGCCGGTATACGGCACGGTCGCGTCGCGCTTCAACGACGACGGCGTCACCGCGCTCTATCAAGGCATGCTGCCGAGACTCGCCGAGCACGGCTTGAAGCTGAAGCCGGGCGCGCTGCCCGCCGTCAAGGTGCGCGCCTCCTCGGGCAAAAACATGATAGTGCCGCCGGCGCGCAGTCGTTATCTCGCCGAGATCGCCGAAACCGTGCGCGGCTATCATCGCCACGCCGAGGCGCAGTCTGGCATCGCGCGCGAGCGCGAGCAATTGACGGCGACGAAAGAGATGCTGCTTTCGTCGCCGTCATCCCCGCGGAAGCGGGGATCCAGTGACTCTACTGAAACGACGCTGGATTCCCGCTTGCGCGGGAATGACGACACTCGCGGGGATGACGACACTATTGCCGATCTCGACAGACTCATCGCCGATCGCGACGCAAAGCTCGACGCGCACTCACGCATGCTGCTCGAAACCTGGCCGGAAACGAAGCAGGCCTACTCCGGCGACGAGTACGTGGCGAAGGTCCGCGACAAGGAGATCCGCACGCGGCTCAATTTCACTTCGCTTTCCGGCACCAGGGTGCCGAAGGTCGCGCTGCCGAAATTCGAGGACCACGGCGAAATTCTGCGGTGGCGGCTGCGCGAGAACGTCCCCGGCTCGTTCCCGTTCACTGCCGGCGTGTTCGCCTTCAAGCGCAGGGGTGATGACAACGGCGGCGAGGACCCGACACGCATGTTCGCGGGCGAAGGCGACCCCTTCCGCACCAACCGCCGCTTCCACCTGCTGTCGAAGGACATGCCGGCGAAGCGCCTCTCCACGGCGTTCGACTCGGTGACGCTGTACGGCTTCGAGCCGGATCCGCGCCCCGACATCTACGGCAAGGTCGGCAACTCGGGCGTGTCGATCGCCACGCTCGACGACATGAAGGTGCTCTACTCGGGCTTCGACCTGTGCGATCCCTCGACCAGCGTCAGCATGACCATCAACGGCCCGGCGCCGACGATCCTGGCGATGTTCTTCAACACGGCGATCGACCAGCAGGTGGACAGGTTCCGCGCCGACCATGGCCGCGCTCCCGGGGCGAACGAGGTCGAAAATATCCGCGCCCGGACGCTCTCCAGCGTGCGCGGCACGGTGCAGGCCGACATCCTCAAGGAAGACCAGGGCCAGAACACCTGCATCTTTTCGACCGAGTTCTCGCTCAAGGTGATGGGCGACATCCAGGAGTATTTCATCCGCCACGACATCGGCAATTTCTACTCGGTGTCGATCTCCGGCTACCACATCGCCGAGGCCGGGGCGAACCCGATCTCGCAGCTCGCGTTCACGCTCGCCAACGGCTTCACCTTCGTCGAAGCGTACCTTGCGCGCGGCATGGCCATCGACGCCTTTGCCCCCAACCTGTCGTTCTTCATCAGCTACGGCATGGACCCGGAGTACGCGGTGCTCGGGCGCGTGGCGCGGCGCATCTGGGCCATCGCGATGAAGCAAAAGTACGGCGCCAACGAGCGCAGCCAGAAGCTCAAGTTCCATTCGCAGACCTCGGGGCGCTCGCTGCACGCGCAGGAGATCGCGTTCAACGACATCCGCACCACGCTGCAGGCGCTGATCTCGAGCTACGACAACACCAATTCTCTGCATACCAACGCCTACGACGAGGCCATCACCACGCCCACCGAGGACTCGGTGCGCCGCGCCATGGCGATCCAACTCGTCATCAACAAGGAGTGGGGCCTGGCCAAAAACGAGAACCCCAACCAGGGTTCTTTCATCATTGACGAGCTCACGGACCTGGTCGAGGAGCGGGTGCTGAAGGAGTTCGAATCGCTGGCCGAGCGCGGCGGCGTGCTCGGGGCGATGGAGACCGGCTACCAGCGCGGCAAGATCCAGGAAGAGTCGATGCTCTACGAACAGAAGAAGCACGACGGCTCGTATCCCATCGTCGGCGTCAACACCTTCCTCAATCCGCACGCCGATACGACGCCGCGAAACCTCGAGCTGATCCGCTCGACCGAAGAAGAAAAGCAATCACAGCTCAGGCGGCTCGCCGACTTCCACACGCGCCACCAACGGGAATCGGGGCCGATGCTCAAACGCCTGCAGCAGGCGGTGATCGATGACGAGAACGTCTTCGCGGTGCTCATGGACGCGGTGCGCTGCTGCTCGCTCGGCCAGATCACCCAGGCGCTGTTCGAGGTGGGGGGCCAGTACCGCCGCAGTATGTAGCTCGCTGCAGCGGTTCGTGAGAGGGGTCGCCGCAGTATGTAGCTCGCTGCGGCGGTTCGTGATAGGCGTCGCCGCGCTTAGATGAGTTCAAACGCCAGCAAGACTGCGCAGACCGCCAATTCGATAAGACCCAGCATAAAGAATTGATCGGCATATTTTTCCAGGCTCGCTGATCTTATTCCGCGCATCGCCGCATAGGAAAGTGCGGCACTCGCCATGAAAAACACGGTGTCGACAGCCAGCAATTTATCCAGCAGCGAGCCCACCTGGCCAAGGTGCAGCAGCTTGACCAGGGAAATGACGGTCATGCACACTCCCACCAATTGAGCCGACGAGGGCAGTATGTGACGCGATAATTCGCTACGCTGAGACATTGTCAATCCTCCATTTACATTCAAGCAGACCGAATAACGCCGGCACGACCCTATTAGGCAACTGCGCCGTCAATCCGGCGATGGTAGCAACAGCCGGCGACTATTGCATGGCGGGGCCTTGGCCAAGGCCGATAAAGACCGCAGACAAGGACAGCCCGACTCGCGCGGAGCGCGGACGGCGGATAGATCGCCCCTCGCTCCGCTCGACCCTGCTGCCCGACCGGATTTTCCGGGCCCCGCTCGAGCGGGTCTTGATTGTCTTTGAGCATTTGCTCATAATGTCTGAGCATTTGCTCAAATCAGACTGCGAATTCCCCGATCCTTCATGGCAAGACGAGCCGCAATCCGCGCCCCTTCGCGCCCGCCCGCGGGCGAGCGGAAGGAGAAGCTCATCGCCGCCACCGGGCGACTGCTGCGCTCGCGCGGGCTCGCCTGCGTCACCACCCGCGACATCGCCCGTGAGGCGAAGGTCGCCGAAGGCGCGCTCTACCATCACTTCGGCGACAAGGCCGAGTTGATCCTGGAGGTGGCGCTCCACGGCGTCGGCAACTTCCGGGAGGTGCTGGAGAGCCTTCGGCTGCAGGTCGGTCTGCACACCGTCGAGTACAACCTCGAGCGCGTGCTGCAAAGCGCGTTCGACTTCCATTACAAGAGCGCACCGATGTTCTGCTCGCTGTTCGCCGACCAGGAACTGCTGCGGCGCGTGCGCCGCATCATGAACGAGCGCTGCCTCGGCCCGGGACGCGAGGCTTCGGTGCTTGCCGCCTATCTCCGCGCCGAGCAGCGGCTGGGACGGGTGAGCGCCGATACGCAAACCGGGACTGCCGCGAAAATGATGCTGGCGATGAGTTTCAACGCGGCGATGCACGACAATTTTTACGGGACGGATGGGGACGATGCGAAGGCGCGCCGCCGGATCCGGAAAACGGTGCAGGCGTTGCTCGTCGGGCTCGCGCCGGGTGCGCCGCCCCACTACCCGGAGAAGAAGGCAAGGCGATGAGCCGCAGCATGCTGCTTTCGTTTCGCAGCGCCGCCGTCGCGGGAATCGCCGCGACTGTCTCGGCTTGCGCGGTCGGTCCCGACTTCCGCTCGCCTGAAATCCCCGCAGCGAGCGGCTACACCGAGACCGCCTTGCCCCCGCAGACGGAGGCCGCCCCGGTCCGCGGCGGCGATGCGCAGCGCTTCGAGCCGGGAGCGGAGATTTCCGCGCGCTGGTGGCAGTTGTTCCGTTCCCCGGACCTGGACAAGCTGATCCGCACGGCGCTTTCCGACAACCCGTCTCTCGATAGCGCGCAAGCCGCGCTAAGACAGGCTCAGGAGAATCTGAACGCGCAGACGTCGGTTTTATATCCGAGTGTCGACGCCAGCCTTGCGGCGAAGCGCCAGCGCACCGTGGGCGCCGCGTTCGGGCTGCCTTCGATTCCCGGCAACGTCTTCAATCTCTACAACGCGTCGGTGAACGTGTCCTATGCCATCGACGTCGCCGGTGGCGCGCGGCGCGAGCTCGAGGCCTTGCAGGCGCAGATCGAGTTCCAGCGCTTTCAAATGGAGGCCGCCTATCTGACGCTGGCGGCGAATGTCGCCACCGCCGCGTTCCAGGAGGCGTCGCTGCGCGAACAGATGCGCGCGACGCGCGACATCATCGACGCGCAGGAAGGCCAGCTCAAGACGGTCGAGCGGCAGTTCGACCTCGGCGCCGTGTCGCGCCCGGACGTGCTCGCGCAGCGCGCACAACTCGCGCAGACGCGCGCAACCCTGCCGCCGCTCGAGAAGGCGCTCGCGCTCACCCGCAACCAGCTTGCGGTGCTCATCGGGAAATTTCCAGGCGAGGCCGCGGTCCCGGAGCTTGATCTGGCGGCGTTCGAGCTGCCGCAGGCACTCCCCCTGAGCCTGCCTTCGGAACTCGTTCGGCAGCGTCCGGACATCCGCGCGGCGGAGGCAGTCCTGCATCAGGCAAGCGCGCAGATCGGCGTTGCCGAAGCCGGCATGTTTCCGCAGCTCACCTTGAGCGGAAGCTACGGCTCGGCTTCGACGACGACCTCCGGCCTGTTCGAGCCCAGTTCCATGCTGTGGAACATCGGCGCGAACCTGCTGCAGCCGATTTTCCATGCCGGCCGGCTGCAAGCGCAGAAGCGCGGGGCCGTCGCCGTCTACGACCAGGCCTTCGCGCAATACCGGCAGACGGTGCTCGGCGCGTTCCAGAACGTGGCCGACGTGCTGCAGGCGCTCGAATCCGACGCCGCCGCGCTCAAGGCGCAGGCGCAGGCCGAATCCGCGGCGCGCGAGAGCCTCGACGTGACGCAAAGGCAGTTCGAGCTGGGAGCGGCAAGCTATCTTGCGCTCCTCAACGCGCAGCGCCAGCACCAGCAGACAAGGATCGGCCTGGTGCAGGCGCAGGCCGCGCGCTTCGCCGACACGGCGGCGCTGTTCCAGTCGCTGGGCGGCGGATGGTGGCGACGCGACGATACGGCTTCGCCCAAGCCCGCGAACTGAGCCGGCCGATGCAAAAGAAAATCCACGGAGTCGCGCTATGACCAAACGCATGATCATCATGCTCATTCTCGTCGGACTGCTGTTCGGCGGGATTTTCGGTTTCCAGGCGTTCAAGGGAAGCATGATCAGGAAATACATGTCCGCCCAGGGCGTTCCGGTGCAGACCGTGTCCACGGCCAAGGTGGACTTTGCGCAATGGCAGGCCGAGTTCCAGGCGGTGGGCACGCTGCGCGCGGTGCAGGGAGCGGACATCGCGCCGGAAGTGGCCGGGGTCGTCACCGCCATCCATTTCAAGTCGGGGCAGGAGGTCGAGGCGGGCGCGCCGCTGGTCCAGCTCAACGCCGAATCGGACCGCGCGCGGCTGCAGTCGCTCGCGGCGAGCGCGGAGCTCGCGGAAGTCATCTACCAGCGCAACCGGAAACAACTGGAGATCCAGGCGGTCAGCCAGGCGTCGGTGGAGGCCGATGCAGCCAACCTGAAGAGCGCGCAAGCGCAGGCGGCGGAGCAGCAGGCCCTGGTGAACAAGAAGCTCGTGCGCGCGCCCTTCGCCGGGCGCCTGGGAATCCGCGCGGTCGACGTCGGACAGTATTTGAACGCGGGGACCCGGATCGTGACCCTGCAGGCGCTCGACACGGTTTTCGTCGACTTCAACGTGCCGCAGGGCTCGCTCGGCCAGATCGCGGTCAGGCAGAAGGTGGCGGTGATGACCGATGCATTCCCGGGCCGGCAGTTTACCGGCGAAATCAGCTCGATCGATCCGAAAGTGGACCCGGCGACGCGCAATGTGCAGGTCCGGGCCGCGATCCGGAATTCGAAGCACGGCCTGCTTCCGGGCATGTTCGCCACCGTCGCCATCGCGACGGGCGGGCCGCAGCGCTTCCTCACGCTGCCGCAGACCGCGGTCTCGTACAACCCGTACGGCGACACCGTTTTCCTCGTCGAGGAGCACCGGGGACCGGACGGAAAGGCGGCGCTCGTCGCGCAGCAGAAGTTCGTCACCACGGGCGCGCGGCGCGGGGACCAGGTTGCGATCCTCTCGGGCATCAAGGAAGGCGACACCGTGGTGACCACCGGGCAGCTCAAGCTGCGCTCGGGCACGCCGATCGCCGTCAACAACGCCATCCCGCCGTCCAACGATCCTGCGCCGCAGCCGCAGGACGAGTAAGCGGGAGCCGCATGAAATTCACCGACATCTTCATCCGCCGGCCGGTCCTCGCGACGGTCGTGAGCCTGACGCTGCTCGTGCTCGGCCTGCGCTCGGTCGGGGAGCTGCCGGTGCTCCAATTCCCGCGCACCGAAAACGCGGTGGTGACGGTGACTACCGCCTACGTCGGCGCGGACGCGGCGCTGGTGGCGGGGTTCATCACCACGCCGCTCGAGAACTCGATCGCGCAGGCGAACGGCATCGATTACCTGACGTCGGTCAGCCGCCAGAGCACCAGTACGATCACCGCCAATCTGCGGCTGAACTACGACGCCGACAAGGCCCTGACCGAGATCAACACCAAGGTCAACGCCGTCCTCAACCAGCTTCCGCCCGGCTCGCAGCAGCCGGTGCTGACGGTGAAGGTCGGCCAGACGGTCGACGCGATGTACATCGGTTTCGCGAGCGAGGTGCTGCCCCCGAACAAGATCACCGACTATCTCGTCCGCGTGGTGCAGCCGAAGCTCCAGGCGGTCGACGGCGTGCAGACGGCCGAGATCCTCGGGCAGAAGCTGTTCGCCTTGCGGGCCTGGCTCGATCCGCAGAAGCTCGCCGCGTACGGACTTACCGCCGCGGACGTCAGCGCCGCGCTCGCCAGCAACAACTTCCTGTCGGCGGTGGGCACGACCAAGGGGCAGATGGTCCAGGTGAACCTCACCGCCTCGACCAGCGTGCACTCGGTGGAGGAGTTCCGCAACCTGGTCATCAAGCAGCAGAACGGCGCGGTCGTCAGGCTGCAGGACGTCGCCAACGTGACTCTGGGCTCAGAGGACTACGAGACCGAGGTCGGCTTCGACGGCAAGCGGGCCGTGTACATCGGCATCCAGGTCGCGCCGGCCGCCAACCTGCTCGACGTGATCAAGCGCGTGCGCGCGGCGTTCCCGCGGATCCAGTCGCAGCTTCCCCAGGGCCTTCAGGGCAACATCGTCTACGACTCGACCGAGTTCGTGAACAGCGCGATCGAGGAAGTCGTCTGGACGCTCGGCAAGGCGCTGCTCATCGTCACGTTCGTCGTGTTCGCCTTCCTCGGCTCGGCCCGCTCGGTGTTCATCCCGACCGTGGCGATCCCGCTTTCGCTGATCGGAACGTTCACGGTGATGCTCGCTTTCGGCTATACGATCAACCTGCTGACGCTGCTTGCGCTGGTGCTCGCCATCGGCCTGGTCGTGGACGACGCCATCATCGTCGTGGAAAACGTCAACCGCCATCTCGAGGAGGGGATGAGGCCCGCGGAAGCGGCGGTCCGGGCGGCGCGCGAGCTCGCCGGTCCGATCGTCGCCATGACCGTGGTGCTGGTCGCGGTCTATGTCCCGATCGGATTCCTCGGGGGGCTGACCGGCGCGCTGTTCACCGAATTCGCCTTCACCCTTGTCGGCGCGGTCACGGTATCGGCGATCGTCGCGCTGACGCTTTCGCCCATGATGTGCGCACGGCTGCTCAAGCCCCACGACCCGAACCTGACGAGCGGGGACGCAAAGCTCGTGCTCCTGCTCGACCGGGCCTTCGATCGGCTGCACCGGCGCTACGAGCGCCTGCTGCACGGAACGCTCGACTACGTGGCGGTCACCGCGGTGTTTTCCGTGATCGTCCTCGGGAGCATCTATTTCCTGTACGCGGCGTCGAAGACCGAACTCGCGCCGCCGGAAGACCAGGGCATCATCATTACCTCGTCGTCGTCGGCGCCCAACGCGACGCTGCAGCAGCGCCTGCTGTATTCGCGCGCGACGTACGCTGCGTTCGCGACGCACGCCGAAACCGACCACGTGTTCCAGATCGATTTTCCGGGACAATCGATCGCGGGCATGGTGCTCAAGCCCTGGAACCGGCGCGACAAGACTGCGGCTGCGCTTCAGCCCGCGGTGCAGCAGGAGCTGGGCCGCATCACCGGCGCGCGCGTCGTGGCGTTCCAGCCGCCCCCGCTTCCCGGGGCCTTCGGCCTGCCGGTGCAGTTCGTCATCCAGACCACCGAACCGTTCGAGCGGCTGAACGACATCGCCGGCGGCTTTCTCCAGGAAGCGCAGAAAAGCGGCATGTTCATATTCCTGGACAACGACCTGAAGTATGACCTGCCGCAATCGACGATCGTGATCGACCGGGAAATGACGGCCCAGCTCGGGCTCACCATGAAGGACGTCGGCGGCGCGCTGTCCTCGCTGCTCGGCGGCGGCTACGTCAACTATTTCAGCCTGTATGACCGCGCCTACAAGGTCATCCCGCAGGTGCAGCAGCGCGACCGGCTCAACGCCGATCAGCTGAAAAGCACCTACCTGCGCACCGCGAGCGGCGATGTCGTGCCGCTCTCCACCGTCGCTCACATCACGACCAAGACGGTGCCGGAGTCGCTCAACCGCTTCCAGCAGCAGAACGCGGCGACCATCGCCGGCGTGCCGTTCCCGGGCGTGACCCAGGGTGACGCGATCGCGTACCTGCAGGACCTCGCCGCGCGGACGCTGCCGCAGGGCTACTCGGTGGACTACGCCGGCCCTTCGCGGCAGTTCGTGCAGGAGTCGAGCGCGCTGCTGGTGACGTTTTTCTTCGCGCTGATCATCATCTTCCTCGCGCTCGCGGCGCAGTTCGAGAGCTTCCGCGACCCGGTCATCATTCTGGTCTCGGTGCCGATGTCGATCTGCGGCGCGCTGATCTTCGTCAGCCTCGGCATCGGCGGGGCGAGCCTCAACATCTACACCGAAGTGGGGCTGGTGACGCTGATCGGGCTGATCAGCAAGCACGGCATCCTGATCGTGGAATTCGCCAACAACCTGCAGCGGCAGGGCCTGGCAAAGCGCGATGCGGTCGAGAAGGCCGCCGGCATCCGGCTGCGTCCCATCCTGATGACCACCGCGGCGATGGTGCTCGGCGTCGTTCCGCTCATCACGGCGAGCGGCGCAGGCGCGGTCAGCCGCTTCAACATGGGACTGGTGATCGCGACCGGGATCGCGATCGGGACGCTGTTTACGCTGTTCGTCGTTCCGGCGATGTACGTGCTCCTTGCCGCGGACCACTCGAAGCAGCCCGCCGGCGAACCGGCGCCGGACGGACACGCCGGGACGCACTGAACCTGAGCTGCACAAGTTCTCCGGGCCGGGCGTTCGGCGCCTTGCCGCCATGCCGATCACAGAGATACGCCCCGGCGCCGGCGTCACCGGCATCCCCGGCTTCAGACAGACGCCTTTCGGCATCGCCCCCGATCTCGCGGAACGGCCCGTGCAGTGCTAAACGGGACTCATGGGAGGCGCGCTGCGGCGAGAAATTCGCCGATCACCTTCCAGTACTCGGGCCTATCCGACATGTCGTTATGGTCCGCGCCTTTGATCTGCCGCCAGGTCCTGGGGCCGCGCCACGCTTCGTAGAGACGCTGCGAGCGGGGCACGGGAACAACGCTGTCGCGCTCTGCCACCAGTGCAAGCAGCGGCGCGTCGATTTGCGAAGCGTCGGCCAGCGATTCGAAGCGATGTCGCAGCAGCCACGACACCGGCAGGAACCGGTAGTGGTGGCGTGCCAGCTCAGTCATGCTGTCGAAAGGCGAAACAAGCAGCACCGCCCGCACGCTCCGCCGCGCCGCGACATGCACCGCGATGGCGGTCCCGAGGCTGCGTCCCATCAGGATGATGCGCGCCGCATCCACATCCTCGCGGGCCAGCGCATAGTCGTAGGCGCGCAACGCATCGCCATACAGAGCCGTTTCGCCCGGTCTCCCGCCGCTGCCGCCGTAACCGCGGTAGTTCATCAGCAGCAGCGACCAGCCGGCGAAGCGGGGCGCTTCGCCCAGCAGCCAGGACACCTCCTCGGCATTGCCGCCGAAGTAGATCAGCAGCGGCGCCCGGGCGGTTACCTGCTTCGCTGCCTTGAGGAACCAGCCATGCAGCGTGACGCCGTTGTCCGCCAGCAGCCGCACTTCCTGCGCACGCGGATTACGCGCCGCAATCGCCCCCAGTTCGTCCGCTGCGAGCGGCTGCGAAAGGAACAGCAATCGGTCTTGCATGAAGTAGGCCAGGAATGCGAATGCAACGCATCCGGCCAGCGCCAATTTGCCCAGGGTAAGCAGTGTTTCGGTCATGGCCGATCGTATCGGTTTTCCCAATGCGAAGTCTACGGTACGCTGAACGCCTTTACGATTGCCACCCAGCGCAGTACATTGCAGTTCCCTCAATCTCGATCCCGGCCCGTCCGGCTTCCATGCAGCCCTGCTGAAGCGATCGACAGGCATACACGGCCACGATGGATCCGCACAAGAACTTGACGCTGGAATTGCTCGCGATCGTCGATCAGCTGGCGGCGGAGTCGCATCCCGGATTCACTCCGCGTGCGACGACGGACAGTTCGCTGGAGCGCGATCTGCGCTTCGACAGCCTGGCGCGGGTGGAACTGCTGACGCGCATCGAGCAGCATTTCGGATTGCATCTTCCCGACGGCACGCTGGGGGACGCCGAAACCGCGGGCGACCTCATTCGCGCCCTGCATGCGGCGAGCCTGGAGCATGGCG
>JBARMB010000038.1:0-27413 GCA_049802235.1 Burkholderiales bacterium
GGACGACACTGGATCCCCGCTTGCGCGGGGATGACGGCAATTGTTCGCGAGCGTGCCACTCTTAACGAACAGGAACGGATCATGAGCATGAAAAAAAGATTCGACGTCATCGGCAAGCCGCGCCGCCGCGTCGACGGCCGCGCCAAGGTCACGGGCCTGACGCGCTTTGCCGACGACGTGGTGCTGCCGCGCATGCTGCACTGCAAGCTGCTGCGCTCGCCGCATCCGCACGCGGTCATCGAAGCCATCGACGTCGCGCGCGCGCAGGCGCATCCGGGCGTGCATCTCGTGCTCACCGGCAAGGACTTCCCGATCCCCTTCGGCATCATGCCGGTCTCGCAGGACGAGTATCCGCTCGCGCCCGAGCGCGTGCGCTACGTCGGCGACCCGGTGGCCGCGGTGATCGCGAAGGACGAGCAGACCGCATCCGAGGCGCTCGATCTGATCGAGGTGAAATACCGGCCGCTGAAGACCATCTCCGATCCCGGGGAGGCGCTCGCCAACCCGGAGCCGCGCATCCACGATTACGGCGACCGCGGCAATATCCACCGCCTGCAGGCGTATGAATTCGGCGACGTGGAAGAGGCGCTGGCGAAATCCGACCATGTGTTCGAGGACCTGTTCTTCTTCCAGGGCAATACCCACATGCCGATCGAGCAGCACGCCTCGGTCGCCGCCGTGGACGGCGAAGGCAAGCTCACGCTGTGGTCCTCGACTCAGGTGCCGCACTACATCCACCGCGCCCTGGCCAAGGCATTGCAGATTGCGCCGGCGCACGTGCGCGTCATCGCCTGCCCGAACGGCGGCGGCTTCGGCGGCAAGTGCGACCTGCATAACCACGAGATCGTCGTCTCGAGGGCGGCGCTCCTGCTCGGCCGCCCGGTGAAAATCTGCCTCACGCGCGAGGAAGTTTTCTATATGCACCGCGGCCGTCACCCGGTGCTGATGAAAATGCGCACCGGCGTGATGAAGGACGGCAAGCTCACCGGCATGCACCTGCAGACGCTGCTCGACGGCGGCGCCTACGGCAGCTACGGCGCGGCGAGCACCTTCTACACCGGCGTGCTGCAGCCGCTGACCTACGAGTTGCCGCGCTATCGCTTCGATGCCTGCCGCACCTTCACCAACAAGCCGCCCTGCGGCCCCAAGCGCGGCCACGGCACGCCGCAGCCGCGCTTCGGCCAGGAAGTGCAGCTCGACAAGATCGCCGAGCGGCTCGGCATGGACCCGGCCGAATTCCGTTTGAACATCGTCGCCAAGCCGAACTCGCTCACCGCCAACTGGCTGAAGATCGGCACCATCGGCCTCGCCGAATGCATCCGCAAGGTGGTCGAGATCTCCGACTGGAAGAACAAGTACCGCAAGCTCCCCGCAGGCCGCGGCGTCGGCATCGCCTGCGGCGCCTACATGAGCGGCGCCGGCCTGCCGATCTACTGGAACAAGATGCCGCACTCGGGCGTGCAGCTGCTGCTCGATCGCAGCGGCCAGGTGACGGTGTTCTGCGGCGCCACCGAAATCGGGCAAGGCTCGGATGACGTGCTCGTGGCGATCGTCGCCGAGGTCCTCGGCATCGAAGCCTTCGACGTGCGCTGCGTGACCGGCGACACCGGGCTCACGCCGATCGATCTCGGCTCGTATTCCAGCCGCGTCACGGTGATGATGGGCAACGCCGCGATCCAGGCCGCCGAGCGCGTCAGGGACCTGATCGCGCAGGCCGCCGCCGAGCACATGGAGACGATTCCCGAGCGCATCGCCTTCGCCCAGGGCCGCGTGTTCCGCGCCGACGATCCCGGCAAGCTGATGAGCTTCCGCGAGGCGGTGGTGCTCGCCGAGGAGAAATTCGGCACGCTCGGCGCAGTCGGCTCGTACTCGCCGCCGAAACCGCCGGGACGCTACAAGGGCGCGGGCGTCGGCCCGTCGCCGGCGTATTCGTATACCGCGTGCGTGGTCGAAGTCGAAGTGGACCGGAAAACCGGCTGGATCACCGTCCCCAAGGTGTGGATCGCGCACGACATCGGCCGCGCCATCAACCCGGTGAGCGTGCGCGGCCAGGTCGAAGGCAGCGTGTACATGGGCCTGGGCGAGGCGTTGATGGAGGAGCAGGTGTTCCGGCGCCTGCCGCCGAAACTGTCGAACGCGCTGGTGCACAAGATTCCGTCTCTCCTGGAATACAAGAGCCTCACCTCGCTCGACATGCCCGAGGTGGTGACCGAGCTGATCGAGGACCCGGATCCGAACTGCCCCTTTGGCGCCAAGGAAGTGGGGCAGGGGCCGCTGCTGCCGGTGATGCCGGCGGTGGCGAACGCGGTGTACGCCGCGGTCGGCGTGCGCATCGACGAAGTGCCGATCACGCCGGACAAGGTGCTCGCGGCGCTGGAGAAAAAAGCCAAGGGCGAGAACCCGCGCTTCGGCCCGGAGCATTTTCCGGACGTGCCCTACCCGGAGCCGATACGGGTGGCGCCGCCCTGGGAAGGCGGCGACGGCAACGCGGTCAACGACGGGAAGAGTCCAGCGCGTAGGAAGGAGGGCGTAAGCGCATGAGTGCCCGAGCCGCTTTCCGATCCGTCCCGCAAGCGACGTTTCTGTACCGTCATTCCCGCGAAATGAACCGTCATTCCCGCGAAAGCGGGAATCCAGTGTCTGGAAAAGTCGCTGGATTCCGGCTCGCGCTCGCCAGCTCGCTTGGCCGGAATGACGTTGGAGCGGCATCATGATGCGCTTGCCGTGGTTCGATTTTCGCGCACCGAAGAGCCTCGCCGAGGCGGCGAAGATCCTCGCCGCCGAAGGGCCGCGGGCGATGCTGATCGCCGGCGGCACCGACCTGCTGCCGAACATGAAGCGCCGCCACCAGGTGCCGGCGACGCTCATTTCGTTGCGCCAGGTCGAAGGGCTGAAGAAAATCGCCAACGGCAGGGGAACGAAGACAGCCGACCTCACGCTCGGCGCCGGGCTGACGCTGAACGAAGTCGTCGCCGATCCCGGAGTGCGCGGGCAATACGCCGGGCTGTGGCAGGCGGCGGCGCAGGTCGCCACGACCCACCTGCGCAACATGGGCACGCTCGGCGGCAACCTGTGCCTCGACACGCGCTGCAACTACTACAACCAGAACTACGAGTGGCGCAAGGCGATCGACTTCTGCATGAAGAAGGACGGCGAGACCTGCTGGGTCGCCACCGCGAGCAAGCGCTGCGTCGCGACCTCGTCGACCGACACCGCTCCGGCGCTGATCGCGCTCGGCGCGAGCGTGCGGCTGGTGTCGTCGCAGGGCGAGCGCGAGGTGGCGCTGGCCGACCTGTACCGCAACGACGGCATCGACTACCTCACGCGCCGGCCGGATGAAATCCTCACCGAAGTGAAGCTGCCGGCAGCGGCGGGCTGGAGGAGCACGTACTGGAAGCTGCGCCGGCGCGGCGCGTTCGACTTCCCCGTGCTCGGCGTCGCCGCGGCGGTGAAGACCGCGCCGGACGGCACCGTCGAAGAGGCGCGCCTCGCGCTCGGCGCCGTCTCCTCGCGCCCGTTTCTCGTCGCCGGCGCGGGCGAGTTCCTCGCCGGCAGGAAACTCACCGACGAAGTCATCGCCGCAGCGGGCGAGAAGGCCGCCTCGCGCGCCAAGCCGATGGACAACACCGATCTCGACATCTACTGGCGCAAGCAGGTCGTCGCCGAGTTCGTCGGCTACGCGCTGCGCGAGCTCCGCGGCGACGACATGAGCGCCACGCGCCTGCGCATCGCGCGGCAGACGCTCAGCGCATTGGCGCCCGCCTGATTCCAGCGTGAATTAAGAGGTTACGCGGCATGGCGCGACCGCAGTATCGGCTTAGGGTCGAAGAGGTCCGTGTGTTCTACGATGTTTCAGCCTCGACCGTCGAGGTATTGGCGATCATCGCTAAATCGGAGGCACAGTCATGGCTGGCGCAGTTCGGAAGTCCAAAATGAAAGAAGTCCCCCTCTCCGAGGTAAAGGACGACCTGTCTCGCTTTTTGCGTGAAGCTGAGACGCAGGAGGTCATCATTACGCGTCACGGCAAACCAGCGGGAGTGCTAATTGGATTCAAGACGGACGACGACTGGTTTGATTATCGGCTCGAAAACGACCCGCGGTTCTTGCAGCGTGTGCAGCAGGCACGCCAAAGCCTCCGTGCCGGCCGAGGCGTAAAGCTGGACGACGTAAAGTGACGCTGCGCTCTAGCCGCGCGGTCGAAAGCGACGCGCGGAAAGAGCGCCCGCGCGCGCTTCACCACGGATGTTATGCCGCGAATTTGACGACCGATCTGGACCCTGAGACGATGTCCGGATGTATTTTGAGATTCTGGGCGAAATCACGCGGATCGAAACATTTGCCGCGGGCTCCAGCATTCGTGAGGTTGCACGGCTGAGAAAATTCTACGGCAAGGGACGATGGCGCAAGCGGAAAGGTATCGCACGCGTCAGATTGACGGACGGTTCGATTCACGTGGCCGAGATACATTGGTACGAAGCCACTGGAATCGGTAAGAGGGAATTCAAAATCAAGTACCTATTGTGAGGCTACGGCTATGACAATTTCCACAACGCGGAGACTGGTTGTGTGCGTCAAGAACGAAGGCTATGCCGCGTCGATCGAGAAACGCAAACTTTATGTTTCTCTCCCCGACGCCGTTGCCGGGAAGCACAATCAAATACGAGTGATCGACGAGTCTGGCGAGGATTATCTCTATCCAAAGGGCTTTTTCGTTTCAGTTACGTTGCCTCAATCGGTTCGAAAGGCCGTGCTCACCGCGGCATGACCTTTAGCTGAACGGCTTGCCCCCGATTCCGGGCGCCGGTGGACTGCGCAAGTTGCGGTTTGCCGACGCCCGGCGCGGCAAAGGCAAACGTGGCGGCCTGAGGGTGATCTATTACTGGTGGGATGCGGGGTTTCAGTTTTGGCTCTTCACGCTGTACGACGAGGATGAGATGACCGACCTGACGCCGCAGCAGCGCAAGGCGCTCAAGGAAATGATCAAGACCGAACTGGATGCAGGGAGAAATTGATGAAGACACCCGTCAAGGCCAAAACGACAAGCACCGCCAAGCGTGAGCTTTTCGCCGAATTGAGCGAGGGCGTGGCGGCGCTCGCCGAAGCGCGGCAGGGCAAGCGCACGCTGCGTACCCATGCGGCGGAGTACAAGCCGGCGCCGAAGGTCACGCCGAAGGAACTGATTCGCGTGCGCGAAGGCCTGAAGATATCGCGCGCTTTGTTCGCCGTCTATCTTCGGACCAATGTCCGGACGCTGGAGAACTGGGAGCAGGGGCGCGCCAGGCCGAATGCGCAAGCCGCGCTGCTGATCAATCTCGTCAAGCAGTATCCGGACACGGTGCGCCGGCTCGCGACCCTCTGATCGAACACCGGACGGCCTCGGGTCGCCGGTGAAGCAGGCGCTGGAGGTCGCAGGCAGGCATCTCGAATAGCCATATACATGTATGGCTATAGCGCCATATCCATGCTAATCTTTCGTTATGGCAAAAACCCGGTTCGAATGGGACGCGAAAAAGGACGGGGAAAACCAAGAGAAGCATGGGGTGTCGTTTGCGATTGCACAGTTCGCTTTCGGCGATTCGAACCGCGTAATAGCCGAAGACCATTCACATAGTTCGAATGAGAAGAGGTACTACTGCATCGGACTTGTCGAAAGTGGCGTTCTTACTGTTCGGTTTACGTACCGGGAGGACGTCATTCGCATTTTCGGAGCCGGTTATTGGCGGAAAGGAAAGCAAATCTATGAGCGCGAAAATCAAATACACAAACGAGCCCCTCGGAAAGCTTGAAGTTGTTTCAGACTTCCTGCCTCGTCCGGAGGATCTGGTCTTTCGGGATGATGGAGTCAAAGTCACGCTTTCTCTGAGCAAGCGTAGCGTCGAGTTCTTCAAGACCCAGGCACAGAAGCACAACACCCAGTATCAACGAATGATCCGGCGTCTTCTCGATGCTTACGCCGAGAACTATGCGCAACCTCTGACTTCGCGCTCAAGCGGGCGCGGCCAAAAGCGCCGCGTGGCTTAACTCGGCGTTATGCGGAACGAGAAGGGACTGTGACATGAACCACAAGCGCAAACGCCCCAAGCAACGACGGGCCGGGTGTCTCCTTTGCAAGCCGAACAAGCTCGGGAAGGGCATGGAGACGAAACTGGGTCACCGAGGATTCGGAAAGCTGCGGAAAGAGGCGGCAGCCAGGCAGGACTTGAGCGAAGCCACATAACCTGGCGCCCCACGCGGACGCAGAACAAGACGGCGATTCACATGTCACACAAACGCCAAGGTCAACTAGCCGTGTCGGGAGAATGGGCCAAGCATCTGCGGCCGTACCTTCGCCGGGTTTTCTGGAAAAAGGAACGACAGGCTGTGCGAGACGTCGTGCGAACTGAAGCAATTTATGAGGAAAGTGCTCGCTCAGAAATAGGCGGTGCGAATTCGGGTCACCAGGCGCGCCGACGCGCAGTTTATGAAAAATACCGCAGCTGAACCCTATCGCAACATCGACTTCTCGCGGGCGAAGCGTGGACCCGTGGTCAAGCCGGAACCAGGGAAAACGAAGATTTCCATACGCCTGGATAACGCCGTTCTGGACTACTTCCGAACGTTGGTGGAACAAGCTGGCGGCGGCAACTATCAGTCCCAGATCAATGACGCACTGCTTGCTCATATCCATCGACAGTCAATGCTGGATGCCGTGCGCCAGGTAGTTAAAGAAGAACTTTCTGCTTCATCATCCAAGCGAGGTCTGACCGCCGGTTCAAAACGGACGCGCCATAAGCGCGCCGCTTGACCGCAACGCCGGGTACCAGGATCAGCGTCCGGGGTATTATCGGGAAAGCTGGCGGGAGGAATCGCTCATGGCGCAACCGATCATTCACTGTGACCCCGAGATCCAGGGTGGCGTGCCGGTGTTCTACGGCGCCCGGGTTCCCGTAAAGAACCTGTTCGACTACCTCGAAGCCGGCGACTCCCTCGATCAGTTCCTGCACTCGTTCGCCTCGGTGGCAAGGGAGCAAGCCGTTGCCGCGCTGGAACTAGCCCGGGAGGCGCTGGTCCCCGATGCGCATCCTGCTTGACGAGTCCCTCCCAATAGCCATTCATCGACCCGAGGACCAGGTCCGACGGTTCAACGAGGACGAGGCGGCGTGGCGCAACTACGGGCGCAAACGTGAGCTGCGTCATCTGCTCCGCCCGGACTCTTCGCTGCCGGAGGAGACTCTCGACTATCTCGATTGGCTGGAGGCGGAGCGGGAGTGCCGGGAGATACCGCGCCTCGGGAGGCTCACGCCATGAAACGCGCCAAACCTCTCGGATCGCTCATACTGAATATCCGCAGGTGCAAGGTTTTGATCGATGCCGACTTGGCGGCCATCTATGGGGTTGAGACCCGGACCCTCAACCAGGCGGTGAAGCGCAATGCAGAGCGGTTCCCGGAGGATTTCATCTTCCAACTCAGCGCGGCGGAGAAATCCGAGGTGATCACAAGTTGTGATCACCTTGCGCGCCTGAAGTTTGCAAAAAGTCTGCCCTTTGCCTTTACCGAGCACGGCGCGATCATGGCTGCCTCCGTTCTGAACAGCCGCGAGGCGGTCGCGATGAGCGTCTACGTGGTTCGGGCCTTCATTCGCGTGCGCGAACAGCTGGTGGTCAACGCGGCCATCCTGAAGCGCCTGGCCGAGATCGACAAGACGCTCCTGCAGCACGACGCCGCGTTGCGCGACATCTATCACAAGCTGCTGCCGCTGCTGCAGCCGCCCCCCGGATCCGCCGAGGCGGCGTATCGGCTTTGTCCCGGATGACAAATGACCTGCGCCCTCCGCCTTGCAACCGCCTGAAGGCAGCACGAGGGCAGTGGAGCATCCGCATCGACGATCGCTGGCGCGTGTGCTTTCGCTTCGGGCGCGGCGACGCCTTTGACGTGGACATCACCGATGACCGCCGAGGATAGAGCGACATGACCATCAGGAACCGCCGGCCCCCGATTCATCCGGGGGAGTTTCTCAAGGAAGCGCTGCAAGAATCGGGCACCTCCCAGGCCGAATTCGCCCGCGTCATCGGGGTTTCGCCCATGCGGATTTCCCATATCGTCAACGGCACGCGGCCGGTCACGGCGGAGCTTGCGCTTCTCTTCGGCCGTGCCTTCGGACAGTCGCCGCAATACTGGCTCAACCTGCAGGCGGCTTGCGATCTGAAAACCGCCGAGCAGGAAATCCGCGGCCGGCTGCGCGCGATGCGTCCGCTGGCGCATGCCTGAGGTGGGATGGGTTACCCTTGGAACCGAATAGCATCGCTGCGGAGAAGCGGGCGGCGCGAAAATAGGGGAAAGACGAAATGAAACCTGCAGGATTCGTGACGAAGACGTCGAAGTGGGAAATAGAATTCGTTGTGTCAACTAATTGCAAGTTAGGCACCCGCACCACCCACCGATCCGTTGCATCACGCGATTAGGGATTACATGGCAACGAGCAAGGCCAAGAAGAACGACACCGGCGCCAACCTCGGTTTCGAAGCGAAGCTGTGGGCTACCGCCGACGCTCTGCGGAACAACATGGACGCGGCCGAATACAAGCACGTTGTCCTTGGACTGATCTTCCTCAAGTACGTTTCCGACGCCTTCGAGGCCAAGCACGCGGAACTCGTAGCGCAAAAGAAGCAGGGCGCCGATCCAGAGGACCCGGACGAATACCGCGCTGTGCGCATTTTCTGGGTGCCGCCCGAGGCGCGCTGGAAGTATCTGAAGTCGATGGCGCCGCAGCCGACCATCGGTCAATTGGTCGATGACGCGATGACCGCGGTCGAGCGCGACAACTCTTCGCTCAAGGGCGTGCTGCCCAAGGACTACGCCCGCCCCGGCCTCGACAAGCAGCGACTCGGGCAGATCATCAACCTGGTGAGTGACATTGCGCTGGGAAGCGCCGCCGATCGCGCCAAGGACACGCTCGGCCGCGTGTACGAATATTTTCTCGCGCGCTTCGCCAGCGCCGAGGGCAAGAGCGGCGGGCAGTTCTACACGCCCTCGCGCGTGGTGCGCGTGCTGGTGGAGATGCTCGCGCCGTACAAGGGCCGCGTCTACGACCCCTGCTGCGGCTCGGGCGGCATGTTCGTGCAAAGCGAGAAATTCATCGAAGCTCACCAGGGCAAGCTCGGCGACATCTCCATCTACGGTCAGGAGTCCAACTACACCACCTGGCGCCTCGCCAAGATGAACCTCGCCATCCGCGGCATCGACGCGCAGATCGCCCATGGCGATACCTTCCACAACCACGGCCACCCCGACCTCAAGGCCGACTACGTGCTCGCCAACCCGCCCTTCAACGACAGCGACTGGCGCGGTGAATTGTTGAAGGACGACAAGCGCTGGGTGTATGGCGTACCGCCCGCGGCCAACGCCAACTACGCCTGGGTGCAGCACTTCATTTATCACCTCGCGCCCACCGGGCTCGCGGGCTTCGTGCTCGCCAACGGCTCGATGTCCTCCAACCAGTCGGGCGAGGGCGAGATCCGCAAGGCCATCATCGAGGCTGACCTGGTGGACTGCATGGTGGCGCTGCCGGGTCAGCTCTTCTACTCGACGCAGATTCCGGTCTGCCTGTGGTTTCTCGCGCGCAACAAGAGGAACGGCCGCTTTCGCGACCGGCGCGGTGAGACGCTCTTCATCGACGCGCGCAAGCTCGGCTCGATGGTGGACCGCACCCACCGAGAGCTGACCGACGACGATCTTGCCAAGATCGCTGGCACTTACCACGCATGGCGCGGCGATAAGGAAGCGGGCAAGTACGACGACGTGTCCGGCTTCTGCAAGGTCGCGAAGCTCGATGACATCCGCAAGCATGGCCATGTGCTCACGCCCGGCCGCTACGTTGGTGCCGAGGCTGTCGAGGACGACGCCGAAGCGTTCGAGGAAAAGATGAAGCGGCTCGCCGCGACGTTGCGCGAGCAACAGAAGGAAGCAGCGCAGATGGATACTGCCATTGCCGCCAACCTCAAGGAACTTGGGTATGGGAGCTGAGGCGCCCATCGAGCACGACCCTCGTTGGCCGGTTGTTTCGCTCGCCGAGATCGCTACCAAGATCGGCTCGGGTGCAACACCAAAGGGCGGAGCAGATGCTTATCTGCCGAGTCGCGCACGCTTCGCTCTTGTGCGAAGCCAGAACGTTTTCGACCGCCGCTTCGACCACGATGGACTTGCGTTCATTTCAGACGAACAGGCGGACGGACTTCGTGGCGTTGTTCTCCAGCCCGATGACATCCTTCTTAACATCACCGGGGATGGCATCACATTCGGGCGTGCTTGCATGGTCCCGACGGACGTTCTTCCTGCGTGTGTCAACCAGCACGTCTCTATCATTCGCCTCGACCCTCAGCGCGCGGATGCTGGCTACGTACTGGCGTTCCTGACGCACCGAGACGTTAAGTCGTACATTGAGTCTTTCAATGCCGGAGGTTCTCGGCGCGCGGTTACGAAGGGCCACATCGAGTCGTTTCGGCTTCCGCTTCCGCCGCTCCCCGAACAGCACGCCATCGCCCACATCCTCGGCACGCTGGACGATAAGATCGAGCTGAACCGGCGGATGAACGAGACGCTGGAGGCGATGGCGCGGGCGCTCTTCAAATCGTGGTTCGTGGACTTCGACCCCGTCCGCGCCAAGGCCGAAGGCCGTGACCCCAGCCTGCCCAAGCCCATCGCTGGCCTGTTCCCAGATTCCTTCGAGAACTCGGTACTTGGGGGGATTCCGAAGGGGTGGAGACTTGCGCCACTGCCCGACCTCATTGATGTCAACCCGACCCGAGCACTCCGGAAGGGCGTCGAGGCCCCCTACCTCGACATGGCCAACATGCCAACGCGAGGGCACTCGCCCGACGATGTGGTCGACCGCGCATTCAGATCGGGGATGCGCTTCATGAATGGCGACACGCTCGTCGCACGCATCACCCCGTGCTTGGAGAACGGCAAGACTGCCTTCGTGGATTTTCTGAAACCGACAGAAGTTGGATGGGGATCGACCGAGTACATCGTCTTGCGCCCGAAACCCCCTCTCCCGGAAGAGTTCGCGTACTGTCTTGCACGTAGCGCAGAGTTTCGTGACTTCGCAATCCAGAGCATGACCGGGTCCAGTGGGCGGCAGCGAGTGCCTGCGGAGTCGCTCTCTCACTTCCTCATGGTGGCCGCGCCTAAGTCCATCGCAGAGGTGTTCGGACGTTTGATTAAGCCGCTCTTCGCGCGCGCCAGTGCGGCGGTAAAGGAGGCGCGCGCCCTCGCAGCCATCCGCGACACTCTGCTGCCCAGGCTGATCTCGGGTGAATTGCGCTCGGGGTGTTTAGGCGCGTGTGCACAGGAGATGTCTTCATGACCGCCGATCCCTCACTCTTGCCGAAAGAGGTAGCAGCATTGGTTCATCACATCGAGCTGAATCGCTCGGGGTGGTGGGACAAAGTGATTCAACGGCTCGCGTTAGCCGCTGTGTGGTGGTCCGATCATCCACCCAGCGTTGATGAGATCAAGCAAACGCTGTCGCGGGAGTTCAAGCTGTCGTTGAGCCATGACAAATTGCGTGCAGTGCTCAGCGCTTTGGAAAAGCAAGATCTCCTGGTCGTGCTGCCCGAAGAACAATACCGTATTCCGGATGCACAACGTCTAGCGTTTGAGCAGGATATCGCTGCGGCTGAGAAGGTCGAATCCGATGCACGCGAGTTCTTCTGCACACTTGCGAAAGGGCTTGGCGCGGATATCGACGCAGTCAGTGTCTGGAGCGCCTTTCAGACGGAGTTGCTGACCCCACTCATTAAAGAAGCCGGTGCCAACGCCTACCGCCTTATTGCTGGCGACGGCCTACGCGCAGACGAAAATTTGGTTGATCATTTCTTGAAGGGTTTTGATCCGGCATTTCATTCCGGCTTGAGAGAACTTGTAACCAATTTTCTAGATCCGAAGAAGGACGAAGTGCGCGCGCATGTCAGCCGGATGCTACATGCACGCTTTTGCGTGGAGGCCGGCGGGCTACCAGAGGATGCAATTCAGAAACTGAATTCGAGCGTCGGTAAGCAAGTTCAGTTTCGGGTATTCGTAGACACGAACTTCTTGTTTTCTCTGCTTGAATTGCACGAAAACCCTTCGAATGCCGCCGCGCGTGAGCTTCTGGATTTGATCTCACAACTGAAATCCAATCCGAAGGTGAAGTTGTTCATCGTACCAAGGACGATCGAGGAGGCGAAGACCTCGATTGCCTCGGCCAAGCAACGCCTGTCGGGGATTCCCGCAGGCGGCAACTTCACGCAGGCTGCCTTGAACGCGAGGTTCTCTGGGATGGCAGAAAAATTCCTGTCTGAACGTCTGCGTCGTGGTGGAACGCTGACGCCCGAGGACTGGTTCGATCCATATCTCAGTGACTTCGTAGCGGTCACTCGTGGAAAAGGGGTGGAATTTTTTAATGAAAGCCTAGACTCATATGCACAGCGACAGGATGTCGTCGACGACATTCTTTACGTCTTGGACTTTGAGCAGCGATTTGACGAAGGTAAGCGAAAGTCGTACCAGAAGGTGGCGCATGACATGATCCTGTGGCACTTTGTCAAAGACCAGCGCCCTGCGTACGTCGAGTCGCCGATCGATGCTCGGGATTGGATACTTACCGTGGACTTCAGACTCATTGGTTTTGACCAATACCAACAGCGGAAAGCCGGATCGAAGATCCCTCTTTGCCTTCATCCAACCTCGCTAATTCAGCTTCTACAGTTTTGGGTGCCCCGCACTAAAGAATTTGAAGAAGCCATGCTTGGCAGCTTGCGCCTCCCATTTCTATTTCAAGAATTTGATGTCGAGTCAGAGCGCACCAGCTTAAGGATCCTCAAGGGCCTGGGGCGATTCGAAGGGCGTGATGATATTTCGGCGGAGACTATAACTAGTGTAGTCCTCAATGACGGGTTACGTGCTCGCCTTCAATCCGAGAATGCGGGGAACGGAGAGACAGAGATTGCTTTAATACGCGATGCCCTCCTCGAAGAGATGAAGGCACGCGCTGCCGCTGAGGCCGATAAGGCGCAACAATTGCAGGCCACAGTGAAGCAAAAGGAAGCGGCTCTCAGCGAACTGGATGCCCGTGAGCGGTCAAAGGATGAGGAAGTCAAGAGATTGAGTGCAAGGGTTGCCGAGGAAGAGTCTCGAGCAAAGGCAGCAGATCAGAGACTGACTGCACAAGGTTTAGAAGTCGTTCAACTGAAAGTCGCCCTGGAGCGGATTGAGGAGGGCAAGAAACAGCGCCTCGCTTTGTTCGGCTACTTTGGACTGCTCACCTTTGTGATCCTGGTCGCAGGCGTTGCCGCTTGGCAAGCAGACCGACTTCTTCCGGATTGGGCCAGGATGGTTGGGTCGATGCCCATGAAGGCACTGGCCGCTATTGTATTTTTCGTA
Source organism: Burkholderiales bacterium (assembly GCA_049802235.1). Lineage (GTDB taxonomy): Bacteria > Pseudomonadota > Gammaproteobacteria > Burkholderiales > SG8-39 > VBDM01. Next base: position 13,403 of record JBARMB010000038.1, read on the forward strand.
GTTGGACATCTACTCCTGGAGTTGGGCACCAGTGGAATTGAGCGGATGAAACGGCTTTGGCCCTTTGAGCAGGTCCGGAGATTTCGAGTGTGGTTATGGGGGTTGGTGATTATTGGATTCGTGGTCGGAGTTTGCGGCAACCTCTACGCCAATTGGATCCAGAAGCAAATTGACCAGGAACCAAGTGCTTCATCTAGTTCCCGATCCGGGCCTTCCTCTGTTCCTGTGCCGAGATCTGAAGGGATTCCGGAGCGGAAATGATAGGTAGCTTCACCAAATCCATTTTCGTAGATTCCGCTCTCGGCTGGCTGGGCGCACTCGGCTACTCGGTGTTGCACGGTCCTAACATTGCAGCCATTGCAGCCGGTGAACTCGCAGCAGAACGGAGCGATCCGAATTACCCTGACGTGGTGCTAGATCGGCGACTTCACCAAGCATTCGTGCGACTGAATCCGGACTTGCTGCATGAAGTGCTCGAGAATGCCCGCCGCAAGCTCATGCGCAGCGACGCGCCGTCGCTGGGAGAGCGTATCCGTGCGAACCTACTTTACTCCTGGACCCTCGCCGCACTGCGCGACATCCTGCTGCCCAAGTTCATCTCCGGCGAACTGCGAGTGAGGAACACCGAGCGTATTGCCGCGTCGGATACTGAATCCACGAACGGCCGCTAGCGATCAAAGCCAGCCGCGAGCCATTAGCGAGGAAACCATGCCGGCGCTACGAACCTACTCCGTGTTCATCTGCCACGATTGGGAATATAGCGACGAGTACTACCGTATATGCGATTTCCTGGACGATGCCCCCAACTTTTCATGGATCAATCTGAGCGTTCCAGAGCACGATCCGCTCGACACAAATGACATGCTTGAGAAAAACCTTCGAGACCAGATCCGCCCGGCGGACGTGACGCTGGTCATGGCCGGCATGTATTCGGCCCGCAGTGGTTGGATGGACTGGGAAATGGAATTCGCGCGACGGATAGGCAAGTCGATCGTCGGCGTTAAACCTTGGGGCAATGTGCAACTTCCGATAGTCGTTCAAAACAACGCTATCGAGATCGTCGGCTGGAATACCGACAGCATCGTTAGCGCAATCCGACGCAACGCGCCCTGAGAACGGAGAACGGAGAACGAATCATGGCCAAGAAACGCGTGTTCATCAGCTTCGACTACGATCACGATGAGGGCATCAAGGTGCTCCTCGCCGGACAGGCCAAGCACCCAGACAGTCCGTTCGACTTCACGGACGCCTCGGTGAAGGACCACCTCACCGGCGACTGGAAGGACAAGGTGCGGCGTCGCATGGACAACATCGACGTGGTGATTGTGCTCTGCGGCGAATCGACGCACACAGCCAAAGGCGTCGCGGACGAGTTGATCATCGCCCGTGAGAAGAACAAGTCCTACTTCCTCCTTGCGGGCTACGCGGACAAGAACTGCACCAAACCGACCGCTGCCTTCGCATCGGACAAGGTGTACAAGTGGACATGGGACAACCTGAAGACGTTGATTGGAGGAGCGAGGTGACGCATGTCTAAGCAGACTCCTCCCCAGTTGATCCATCACACGAAAGAGTCATACGGCGGCTCTTTCAAGGCCGATCTATTCGAGCAGTACAAGCTCTACGTTGCGTCCGCAGAAAAGATCAGCGAGCGGCGGATCTCGGCCAACAACTACCTGCTTACGGTAAATGCTTTTCTCGTCACACTGTACAGCTTGTTGGCCGCGAGCCAATACAAGAACTACTGGACGATCCTTGTGCCTGTCGCAGGCGTTCTCGTCTCGTTGACGTGGCACCGCATGATTACCTCGTACCGCGACCTGAACACCGTGAAGTTCAAGGTCATTCACGAGCTTGAGCGGCATATGCCGGCTGCGCTCTATGAGTACGAGTGGCAGAAGGCAGAAGCGGGGCGAGGCAAGGCGTACCACCCCCTGTCGCATCTGGAGCGCTGGGTCCCGATCGTTTTCGTGGCCCTCTATGTGTTGCTTGCGGTCGTCGGTGCGCTCGGCGCGGTGAGATGACCGCGTTCACCAAATTCATCGTCGAAGGCGCGGCCCTCGCCGGGCGGGTGATACTTCGCTACGTCGTATCATGCCCGGCCAGTGGGGCCAGCGAACCCCAAGCGGAGCGCAGTAACCAGACATGCCGCGACGCGATGCTACCCAAGCCCATCGCCTGCGGGCTGCGAGTGAAGATGTCTGCGCTGTCGACATGAAAGGGAGGAAGAGCCAATGGCCGATATCCACCTCACCCAATCAGAGGCCGACGCGCTGATCGCGATGGAGAAGCATCGGGCCAATGAAGATCGTTACTCGTACCCGCTGGCTGGGTCGGTGATAATTCCTGTGGAGTCGCCTGACAAGCGGGAGCAGTTTCTTTTGGATATCCATCGGGCGCGAATCGACCTGCTCAAGGGCAAATATCAAAACCGGGCGCGTCAGGTCATTGTGCTGGTGCGTTTGGACTTTGGTAGTGCGCCACATCGGAATCCGGACGATGAAGAGATCGGTTCCCCCCATTTTCATGTCTACCGCGAGGGATATGGTGACAAATGGGCGGTGCCGGTTCCGATCGAGCAATTTCCCAGGATGACCGACCTCTGGGGTACGCTGGAAGACTTCATGCGTTTCTGCCACATCACGCGGCCGCCGCACATCGAACGTGGGTTGTTCTCATGATTCAGGACATCCAGAAACTTCTTGACGATTACGCTGCCTGGCTGCGGGACAAGACGTTGCTACGCCAGATCGACAACTGGGTTGAGATCACCACACCCTACCTGGATCGGCACAACGACTACGTTCAAATCTATGCTAAGAGGGCTAACGGCGCGTTCGTCCTGACCGACGATGGTTACACCATCGACGATCTGGAGCAAAGCGGTTGCAAGCTCAACAGTCCGAAGCGCCAAGAACTGCTCAAGATGACGCTCAACGGTTTTGGCGTGCAGCTCCATGGAAACTCGCTTGAGGTACACGCTACGCCCGACAACTTCCCGCTGCGCAAGCACAACCTTGTGCAGGCGATGTTGGCCGTGAACGACATGTTCTACCTGGCCGTCCCGATGGTGGCGAGCCTGTTTTACGAGGATGTCGTGACGTGGCTCGATCTCCATGACATCCGCTACACGCCGAAGGTGAAATTCACGGGCAAGACAGGATACGACCATCTGTTCGATTTCGTCATTCCGAAGTCGCGCAAGCAACCGGAGCGCATTCTTCAGACGATCAATCGTCCGAACAGGGATACGGCCCAGGTGGTGGCCTTCTCGTGGATCGATACCAAAGAGGTGCGGCCGCCCGATTCCCGCGCCTTTGCGTTGCTGAACGACTCCGAAGCCGCAATCTCGTCCGCCGTACTTGATGCATTGCAAAACTACGACGTGCGTCCAATTCCTTGGAGCAGGCGAGAGGATGTGCTGGAGGAACTGGCGGCGTGAGTGGTTCTGCCTTTACGGAATCTATCGTAGAGGACGCCGCGCTCGCCTGGCTGGAATCACTCGGCTACGCCGTCCTGCACGGCCCCGACATCGCCGTCGGCGAGCCTGCGGCTGAGCGCAGCGACCCGAACTACCGGGACGTGGTGCTGGAAGGCCGCTTGCGCCAGGCGCTCGCGCGCCTCAACCCGAATCTGCCGCCCGAGGCGCTGGAGGATGCATTCCGCAAACTGACACGCATCGACGCGCCGACGCTGGTGGAACGCAACCGCACCGTCCACAGGATGCTTGTCGATGGCGTGACGGTGGAGTTCCGCCGCAAGGATGGTTCCATCGGCGGGGCGCAGGCGCAGGTGATCGACTTCGATACTGCGGATAAGAACGACTGGCTGGCGGTCAACCAGTTCACCGTATGCGAGGGCCAGCATAACCGCCGGCCGGACGTTGTGCTGTTCGTGAACGGTCTGCCGCTCGCCGTTATCGAATTGAAGAATCCCGCGGATGAGAATGCCACGGTGTGGTCCGGGTTTCAGCAGCTTCAGACTTACCAGTCACAGGTCCCGGCACTGTTCGCGACCAACGCTGCGCTGGTTGTTTCCGATGGCGTGCAGGCGCGCATCGGCGCGCTTGGCGCGGGCAGGGAATGGTTCAAGCCTTGGCGCACGATCAGCGGGCGTGAGGATGCCTCGGCGCGACTGCCGGAGTTGCAGGTCGTGCTGGAAGGGGTGTTCGAGAAGCGCCGCTTTCTTGAGCTGCTGCGCTATTTCATCGTGTTCGAGGATTCCGCTGCGGACGGTGGCGCAGGTATGCTAGTCAAAAAGATTGCGGGCTATCACCAGTTCCATGCCGTGAACGTGGCAGTGGAGGAAACGCTCAGGGCCGCGAAGGTCGCGGCGCAGCCGCTCGGGCGCTACGCGGCCGGCCATCAGCCGGGAGGCGAAGCGGGCGACCGGCGCGTGGGTGTGGTCTGGCACACGCAGGGTTCGGGCAAGAGCCTGACGATGGCCTTCTATGCCGGGCGGGTGATCCTGCACCCGACGATGGCCAACCCGACGATCGTGGTGCTCACCGACCGCAACGACCTGGATGATCAGTTGTTCGGGACTTTCGCCCGCTGCCGCGAGTTGCTGCGCCAGCCGCCGGTGCAGGCGGCTGACCGTGCCGACTTGCGCGAGAAGTTAAAGGTGGCTTCAGGCGGCGTGGTGTTCACCACCATTCAGAAGTTCTTCCCCGAGGAAAAGGGCGACCGTCATCCGGTGCTCTCGGAGCGGCGCAACATCGTCGTCATTGCCGACGAAGCGCACCGCAGCCAGTACGACTTCATCGACGGCTTCGCACGGCACATGCGCGACGCGCTGCCGCATGCCTCGTTCGTCGGCTTCACCGGGACGCCAATCGAGAAGACCGACGCCAACACGCGTGCCGTGTTCGGCGACTACATCAGCGTGTACGACATCCAGCGCGCCGTTGTTGATGGCGCCACTGTGCCGATCTATTACGAGAGCCGGCTCGCCAAACTGGAACTGAAGCAATCGGAACGGCCGAAGATCGATCCTAATTTCGAGGAGGCGACCGAAGGCGAGGAGGTCGAGCGCAAGGAGAAGCTGAAGAGCCGCTGGGCACAGCTCGAAGCCGTGGTGGGATCGGAGAACCGGCTCAAACTTGTTGCGCGCGACCTGGTGGACCATTTTGAGAATCGCCTCGCGACCATGGATGGCAAGGCGATGGTGGTGTGCATGAGCCGGCGCATCTGCGTCGAACTGTACCGCGAGATCGCGGCGCTGCGGCCTGAATGGCATCGCGAGGACGACGAGCAGGGTGCGATGAAGGTCGTGATGACAGGTTCGGCGTCCGACCCGATGGAGTGGCAGACGCACATCCGCAACAAACCCCGCCGTGAGGTGCTTGCCGCACGCTTTCGCGATCCCAAGGACAGATTTCAGATAGTCATCGTGCGTGACATGTGGCTCACCGGCTTCGACGCGCCATCGCTCCATACCATGTACGTGGACAAGCCGATGCGCGGGCACGGGCTGATGCAGGCCATCGCTCGCGTGAATCGCGTGTTCAAGGACAAGCCGGGCGGGCTGGTGGTGGACTACCTCGGCCTCGCCGACGAGTTGAAAAAGGCGCTGGCAACCTACACCGAGAGCGGCGGCACGGGCAAGACGGCGATCGACCAAGCCGAGGCCGTGGCAGTGATGCTGGAGAAATACGAAATCTGCCGTGGCCTCTTCCACGGTTTCGACTGGAAGCATTGGACGTCCGGTACGCCGCAGAACCGCCTCTCGCTGCTTCCCGCTGCGCAGGAACACATCCTCGGCCAGAGCGATGGCAAGGCACGGCTGCTGCGCGCAGTGACAGAGTTGGGCCAGGCCTTTGCGCTCGCGGTGCCGCACGAGGCGGCGCTGAAAATCCGCGACGATGTGGGGTTCTTCCAGGCCGTGCGCGCGGTGCTGGCGAAGGGCGTGCCCGGCGAACAGAAGACGGACGAAGAGCTGGAACACGCCATCCGGCAGATCATTTCGAAGGCGGTTATCTCCGATGGGGTGATCGACATTTTCGCTGCGGCCGGGCTCAAGAAGCCGGACATCTCGATCCTTTCGGATGAGTTCCTCGCCGAGGTGCAAGGCATGCCGCAGCGCAATCTCGCGGTGGAGCTGCTGCAGAAATTGCTCAAAGGTGAGATCAAGGCGCGCGCGAAGCGCAACGTGGTGCAGGCGCGTTCCTTCGCTGAGCTGCTGGAGCAGGCCGTGCGCAAGTATCAGAATCGGGCCATCGAGACGGCACAGGTGATCGAGGAACTGATCCGTCTCGCAAGGGACATGCGCGCCGCGAACGCACGCGGTGAGGAGTTACACCTGAGCGAAGACGAACTGGCCTTCTACGATGCGCTGGAAGTCAACGACAGCGCGGTCAAGGTGCTGGGCGAGCCGACGCTGGTCAAGATCGCCCGCGAGTTGGTGGAAATAGTGAAGAAGAACGTCACCATCGACTGGACTGTTCGCGAGAACGTCCGCGCGCAACTGCGCGTGATCGTGAAGCGCATTCTGCGCAAGTACGGCTACCCGCCGGACAAGCAGGAGAAGGCGACGCAGACAGTGCTGGAGCAGGCGGAAGTGCTGTCCGAGATGTGGGCGGTCGCATGAGACGCCCCGGGCAGGCAGCCTAACTGCAGACCCCAGGCAGGACCCACGGGTGCGTGCCGCCCTCCTTGCGGAGACCGAGCTCCGTGACAAAACCTGACTCTTGTCGAATCCCCTTCCATAAAAATGGGTATTGGTCTGGCGTCGGGCACGGCGAATCCGGACCGTGTCAGGGCGTCTGATGCCGCGCCTCCAGCCACCGGCGCGCCGAACCCCGCCGTCCTAGAAATCAGGATTGCTTTGCTGCACCGCATTATGAGAATATCGCCGGCCGAGGCGGCCGCTGGCCGCACCGCGAGAAGAGCCGGCCGCAGGCCGCACCGCAAGAAAATCCAGGAGGAGAAAACACCGTGATTCCGCGCAATTTCGAATATCACGCGCCGCGATCGTTGCCTGAGGCGATCGCATTGCTCAAACAGTACGGAGACGAGGCGAAACTGCTCGCCGGCGGCCACAGCCTGCTGCCGATGATGAAGATGCGCTTCGCCGAACCGGGGCATCTGGTCGATCTCGGCCGCGTCGCCGAGTTGAAGGGCATCCGCCAGGTCGGCAGCGCGGTCCATATCGGCGCGATGACGACCGAGAACGAGCTGATCTGGTCGGCGCTGGTGCAGCAGAAAATCCCGCTGCTGGTCGAAGCAGCGCGCTCGATCGGCGACCCGCAGGTGCGCTACAAGGGCACCATCGGCGGCGACATTTCTCACGGCGATCCCGGCAACGATCATCCCGCGCTGATGCTCGCGCTCGGGGCTTCGTTCGTGCTGAAGGGGAGCGGCGGCGAACGCGTGGTGCCGGCGGAGGGATTCTTTCTCGGCACCTACAGCACCGCCCTCAAGCCGGGGGAAATCCTCACCGAGATCCGCATCCCGGTGCCGGCGGCGGGATCGGGGTGGTGCTATTCCAAGCTGAAGCGCAAGACCGGCGACTTCGCCACCGCGGCGGCGGCGGTGCTGCTGAAGATGAAGGGCGAGACCGTCCAGGAAGTCTCGATCGCGCTCACCAACGCCGGCGCCACCGCGCTGAAGGCGCGCAAGGCCGAGGATTCGCTGCGCGGCAAGGCGCTGAACGACGCCTCGATCGCCGAGGCGGCGCGGCTGGCGATGTCGATCTGCGAGCCTGCCGCGGACCTGCGCGGCGACGTCGAGTACAAGACGGCGATGACGGGCGAGATGACCCAGCGCGCGTTGCGCACGGCACGCTCGCGTGCCGCCGCGTAAGACTCGCTCGCGCGCCGTCGCATAAAACCAGATTCGACCGGGAGAAGATGAACATGGCGAAGAAGCAAACGGTGTCGTTCAAGCTGAACGGCAAGGAAGTCGATGTCGTGGTCGAGCCGCGCGAGCTGCTCATCCACACCCTGCGCGAGCGGCTGCAGCACACCGGTCCGCACATCGGCTGCGAGACCTCGCACTGCGGCGCGTGCACGGTCGATTTGAACGGCATGTCGGTCAAGTCCTGCACCGTGCTCACGGTGCAATGCCAGGACGCCGAGATGCTCACCATCGAGGGCTTCGAGCAGGGCGGCGCGCTGCACGCGCTGCAGCAAGGCTTCACCGAGGAGCACGGCCTGCAATGCGGCTTCTGCACTCCCGGCATGATCACCCGCGCCTACCGGCTGCTGAAGGAAAACCCGAGCCCGACGGAGGAGGAAATCCGCTACTGGATGGCGGGCAACCTGTGCCGCTGCACCGGCTACCAGAACATCGTCAAGGCAGTGCAGTACGCGGCGAAGAAGATGTCTTCGCCGAAGGCCGCCTGATCAACTAATACTTGCTTAACCGGAGAATTCGACATGGCTGCATCAACCGACACGCTCGAGCGCGAGGCAAAACTTCAGGGAATGGGCTGCTCCAGGAAGCGCAAGGAGGACGCGCGCTTCATCCGCGGCAAGGGAAGCTACGTCGATGACATCAAGCTGCCGGGCATGCTGTACGGCGCCATGGTGCGCAGCCCGTACGCCCATGCGCGCATCAAATCGATCAACAAGGCCAAGGCCCTGGCCGTGCCCGGCGTGGTCGCGGTGCTGGTCGCGGACGACCTGAAACCGGTCAACCTGGCCTGGATGCCGACACTCGGCGGCGACGTGCAGGCGGTGCTGGCGGACAAGAAAGTCTGCTTCCAGATGCAGGAAGTCGCGATGGTGATCGCCAGCGACCGCTATGCCGCCGCGGACGGGGCGGAAATGGTGGAAGTCGATTACGAGGAGTTGCCCGCCATCGTCGATCCGCACAAGTCCATGGACAAGAACGCTCCGATCATTCGCGAAGATATCGCCGACAAGAAGGAAGTCGGCCACGGCCCGCGCACGCATCCCAACCACATCTTTACCTGGGAAGCGGGCGACAAGGCCGCGACGGACGCGGCCTTTGCCGGCGCCGCGGTGACCGTCAAGGAAGCGATCCTGAACCCGCGCGTGCACCCCTGTCCGCTGGAGACCTGCGGTTGCGTGGCCTCGTTCGACAAGGTCACGGGCCAGTTGACCGTCTACATGACTTCGCAGGCGCCGCACCTGGTGCGCACCGTCGTCGGCATGCTCTCCGGCATACCCGAGAGCAAGATCCGCATCATCGGCGGCGACATCGGCGGCGGGTTCGGCAACAAGGTCCCGGTCTATCCGGGCTACGTGATCGCCATCGTGGCCTCCATCGTCACCGGGGTGCCGATCAAGTGGATCGATTCCCGCATCGAGAACATCTCCACCACCGGATTCGCGCGCGACTATCACGGCATCGGCGAGCTGGCGGCGGACAAGGACGGCCGCATCAAGGCGCTGCGCTTTACGGCTCTGGCCGATCACGGCGCGTTCAATTCGCATGTCTCGGCGACCAAGTTCCCGGCCGGCCTGTTCAGCATCTGCACCGGGTCCTATGACATTCCCAAGGCCTATTGCCGGGTCGATGCGGTCTATACCAACAAGGCGCCCGGCGGCGTCGCCTATCGCTGCTCGCTGCGGGTCACCGAGGCGGTCTACCTGATCGAGCGCATGATCGACGTGCTGGCGCAGAAGCTCGGGCTGGACAAGGCCGAGATCCGCCGGCGCAATTTCGTCAGGAAGGAGCAGTTTCCGTATACCACCTCGCTCGGCTGGACGCTCGATAGCGGCAATTACCACGCCGCGCTCGACAAGGTGCTGAAGGCGGTGGATTACGAAGGCCTGCGCAAGGAACAGATCGCAAAGCGCGCCAAGGGCGAACTGATGGGAATCGGCATCTGCACCTTCACCGAGATCGTCGGCGCCGGACCCAACAAGGTGTGCGACATCCTCGGCATCGCGCTGTTCGACAGCTGCGACATCCGCGTCAATCCCACCGGCAGCGCCATTGCGCGCCTGGGCACGATGAGCCAGGGCCAGGGCCACGCGACCACCTATGCCCAGATCATCGCCACCGAGCTGGGACTGTCGTCCGATGAAATCCAGATCGAAGAGGGCGACACCGACAAGGCGCCCTACGGCGCCGGGACCTGGGGCTCGCGCTCGACCCCGGTCGGCGGCGCCGCCGCCTCGATGGCGGCGCGCAAGATCAAGGCGAAGGCGCAAAAGATCGCGGCGCACCTGCTGGAAGTGGGCGAAGGCGATCTGGAATGGGAGGTCGACCGCTTCAAGGTCAAAGGCAATCCGAGCCAGGCCAAGACCATGAAAGAGATCGCCATGGCGGCGCACACCAGCAACATACCGGACGGCATGGAGAAGGGGCTGGACGCGACCGAGTACTACGATCCGCCCAACATGACGTTCCCCTTCGGCGCCTATGTCTGCGTGGTGGACATCGACCGCTTCACCGGCGAGACCAAGGTGCGGCGCTTCTACGCGCTCGACGATTGCGGCACGCGCATCAACCCGATGATCATCGAAGGCCAGATCCACGGGGGCCTGACGGAAGCCTTTGCCGTGGCCATGGGCCAGGCGATGCCGTTCGACGAAAACGGCAACCACCTCGGCAACAGCCTGATGGACTACTTCCTGCCGACCTCGGTGGAAACACCGCACTGGGAAACCGATCACACCGTCACGCCTTCGCCGCACCATCCGATCGGCGCCAAGGGCGTGGCGGAATCCCCGCACGTCGGCGGCATTCCCTGTTTCACCAATGCGGTCGTGGACGCCTTTGCGCATCTCGGCGTGACGCACATGGACATGCCGCACAACGCGTTCCGGGTGTGGCAGCAGTGCAAGGCGCTCGGCATCAACACGAGGAAATAGAACCCCTGCATGAAGGTCCAGCTCGAGAAAACCTTTCCCATGCCGGGCTCGGCGGAAGTCGCCTGGGGCTTCCTGCAGAACATCGAGGCGGTCGCCGGCTGCATGCCCGGGGCGAAGATCACCGAACACCTCGAGGCGGGCCGCTACAAGGGAACAGTGGCGGTCAAGGTGGGGCCGGTGACCATGTCCTTCAGGGGCGAGGTCGAGATGAAGGACGTCGATCCCGCCGCCCGGACGCTGCGCCTGCTGGCCAAGGGTACCGACACCACCGGGAGTTCCGGCGCTTCCATGGATCTCACTGCGCGTATCGAGGCGGCCGCAGGCGGCCGCTGCAACCTCGTGGGCACGAGCGAAGTGTCGATGAGCGGCAAGGCCGCAGCCTTCGGCGGACGCATGATGAATTCGGTCGCCGACCAGATCCTGAAACAGTTCGCGGACAACTTCGCGGCCGAGATCAGTGCGCTCGAGGCGCAGCGCACGGCTCCCGCGGCAGCGGGCAGCGCGCCGGCCGCATCGCCACCCCGGGAACTGAACGGCCTCGCTCTGGTGTGGGGGGTTTTCATGGACTGGCTGCGCGGCCTCTTTTCCGGGAAGAAGGCGTGAATTCTCCGGCGCAACGCACGCACGAGGTCGCGACCTTGCAGCGCGAGCTGCAGGGCGCGGGCTACATCGCCGAGCGCTCCCTCGCGGCCGCGCTGCTGCTGATGCTCGATCTCGGTCGCCCGCTGCTGCTCGAGGGCGACGCCGGCGTCGGCAAGACCGAAGTCGCCAAGGCGCTCGCCGCGGTGCGCGGCACCAAGCTCATCCGCCTGCAGTGCTATGAAGGGCTGGATGTGCACGCCGCGATGTACGAATGGAACTACCAGCGGCAGTTGCTGGCGATCAAGCTGCTCGAGCACGACGAGCGTTCGGTGGCCCTGAAAGAGCAGGACATCTTCTCCGAGCGCTATCTGCTCAAGCGTCCGCTGCTCGAGGCCATCAGCTGCGAGACGCCGCCGGTGCTGCTGATCGACGAAGTCGACCGTGCCGACGAGGCGTTCGAGGCCTATCTGCTCGAGCTGCTGTCGGACTTCCAGATGTCGATCCCCGAACTGGGCACGGTGCACGCGGTTTCGCGGCCGCTGGTGGTCATCACCTCCAACGGCACGCGGGAACTTTCGGATGCGCTGCGCCGCCGCTGCCTGTACCAGTACATCGGCTATCCCGCCTTCGAGAAGGAGCTGGCGATCGTCGAGATCAGGGCGCCGCAGGCGGCGGGAGAACTCGCCCGCCAGGTGGTCGAGTTCGTGCAGAGCGTGCGCCGCATGGACCTGCAGAAAAAGCCGGGCATCGCCGAGACGCTCGACTGGACGGCGGCGCTGCTGCGGCTGGGGATCTCCACGATCGACGATGACGGGGCGGAGCGCATCCTCGAAACGCTGGGCGCTCTCATCAAGACGCGTGACGACCGCGCCGGGTTTACCCGCGAGGTCGTGGCGCGCATCGCGGCGGCATGCTGACCGTTTCGCATTCTCCCGCCGCTCATCCGGGACTCGCCTTGCGGGCGCGCCTGACCGGTTTTGCCGGGTTCCTGCGTGTCAACGGCTTCGGCGTGGGCAGCGGCGATTCGACCGAAGTGCTCGAGACCGCGGGGCGGGTGGGGATTCTCGACCCGCAAATCCTGCGCTGGAGCCTCAAGGCGCTGCTCTGCGGCCGCGGCGACGAATGGAACCGCTTCGACGAGCTGTTCGACGCCTACTTCCTGCCGCCGAACAGGAAAATATTTTCGGAAATCGCCATGGCCGCCGCGCCGCGTGAGTCGGCCGGCGGTTTGCCCGATGGCGGCGGCGACAGCGAGCCCGTTGCCGGCGCCGGCCAGGGGGCCGCGGGCGAGGATGACGGTAGCACCGCCCGCCATGGGGCGAGCCGCGAAGAATCGCTCGCTGCCACGGATTTCCGCGAGCTCAATCATGCCGATGACGTGCGCGACATCGAGGCGCTGATGCGGCGCTTCGCCCGGCGCATGAAACTCCTGCGGCTGCGCCGCGAAGCGCGCTTTCATCACGGCCGCCGGCTCGACCTGCCGGGCACCATCCGGCTGAGCGTGGCCTGCGGCGGCACGCCGTTGCGGCTCGCATGGAAGGAGCGCCGGCGCGTGCGCCCGCGGCTGCTGCTGCTGCTGGACGTGAGCCGCTCGATGAGTCTCTACAGCTTCTTCTACCTGCGCCTCGCGCGCGCGCTGTGCGCCGAGCTGGCGGACGTGCATTGCTATATTTTCCACACCCGCATCACCGGCGTGGCGGAGGCGCTGCGCGACCCGGACCCGTGGCAGTCGCAGGAACGCCTGCACCTCCTCGCCGCCGGGTGGGCGGGCGGCACCCGCATCGGCGAATGCCTGCGCGATTTCAACCGCGACCACGGCTCGCGCCTGGTGCATTCGCGCACCGGGGTGATCATCGTCAGCGACGGCTACGACACGGGCGCGCCCGAGCTGCTCTCCGCGGCGCTGGCGCAGCTGAAGCGGCGCGCGAAGCGCCTGATCTGGCTCAATCCGATCGCCAGCCGGGCGGACTACACGCCCGCGAGCATCGGCATGCAGGCGGCGCTGCCGCATCTCGATCTGCACGCGCCCGGCGCGGACCTGGCGGCGATCGAGCGCGCGTTGCCGGCCATCCTGCACAGCCTGCGATGAATACGAGCGAACTATTGCGCGCCGCCGCCGAGCTCACCGAGCGCGGCCGCTCGCATGCGCTGGTGACCGTGGTGCGCGCGGTGGCGCCGACCTCGGCTTACGTCGGCGCGCAGGCGATCGTCGAGGACGGCGGCGCGCTGCACGGCTGGATCGGCGGCGGCTGCGCCAAGTCGGTCGTCATCCGCGCCGCGCAGGAAGCGATGGCGAGCGGCGCGCCGAAGCTGGTGCGCATCTCCAACGACGGCGAGCTCGCGGATCCCGGCACCGAGCACCACGCCATGCCCTGCGCCAGCAACGGCACCCTCGAACTCTTCATCCAGCCGAGCCTGCCGGCGCGGGTGCTGGTGCTCGGCGATACGCCGGCCGCGCGCGAGGCGCGCGAGCTGGCGCAACGCATGGGGTTTCGCGTCACCGCCGACGCCGGCGAATCGCCGCAGTACGCGCTCGTCGCAACCCAAGGGGAGGGCGACCAGGCGGCGTTGCAGACGGCGCTCGACAGCAGCGCGCAGCACGTGCTGCTGATCGCCAGCCGGCGCAAGGCCGAGGACCTGGTC
>JBARMB010000039.1:0-15675 GCA_049802235.1 Burkholderiales bacterium
AGTTCGTTAAGCCGCTTTCTTAGCTCTCCAGCCTTGAAGTGTGTTTTCAAAGAAACTATTCTCGTTCATAGGCGCGTCAGTTTCTTCAAGGGAATTGGCGAGCTCTTGAAGATCAAGCTTGCCTCCCGCGTATTGAATGAAAAACGCACGCACAAGCAGATCAGCTGGGCCGGAGATTTCGCTCTCACCTTTCTCCCACCGCGCAACTTGTTGTGAACTGAGACCAAGCAATTTCCCCAGGTCGGATTGCGTTAGGTTCATTTGCTTACGCAAGAATCGTAGCTCCTTACCAGAAAGAACCTTTTTTTGATTAGCCAAATTGCAGCCAATCGCCTTGTGTAATTGGTCAAGATTCTTGATTGACAGACCCTCTCCGTATGGGGTGCTCTCAATCTCATATCCGCTTACCAGATATACGTTATCCAACCCGCAATCTGGGTAGTGCAGCGGCGTTTTATCCCTCTCCCCATGGTGTCTCCACGCAGCTGGCTGTTTCATGACAAGTTCTCCCATTCCACAGTTTTCACGAACAATTTCCCGTTGTGCAGAATAATCGTGATGACTCCTGCCGTCCTTCCTCCTCGAATTTTCAGTGTGACCTTGCATTTCCATTCATTACTCTCTGTTAACTCCGGTGCATCATCGACGTAACCCTCTCGTAATACTCGAAGGACATCAATGTCGAAAATCTCTCGCTCATGCATTCGCTCACGAGCATGCGTTCCCCAAATCACGTTTTCGGTTATTTGTGCGATCTCGCGAATACGCTTTTGGGCGACAGCAGCCGTCAGCCTCATCGCCATGACGTTCTTCTTATCCTCTGACATGCCTATCATATTGATAGTTCCCTCGGGATTTGTCAAGGGAACTTACCCTACGTCTTTTGGGGCTTTTGCCACCTTGCCTTGGCTGCTTTCCTGGCGATCTTGGAGCGTTTAGAAGGACTAAGGATCGCTGCTCTAGCCTTCCCTCCTTTCGGGCCTCCCCGCTTGCCTAGAGCGCTCATGACGCGCCGAACCTCATCCGGCGTGGGTGGTGCCGGTAGTGTCTCAGCTTGACGATCCTCTACCCGGCCTGTGGCAATGTCGCCAATCACCTTGGCGAGCGCAAAGGGGTCAGTCGGACGCGGAAGGCGTTTTTTGGGAGTAGGCTTTGCCATACCCCGAAGCATAACATACTTGGTCTGTTCAAGCATTGGAGATAGGAGACAAAAAGATGACTGCTAATGGATTAGTTTTCTCCGGGCCGATTACTCATCCCGCTACAACGAAATTGCGAAATGCAATCTGCGGGGCCGTGAATGGAGTTTTTGCTGGGCAAAACAATCAAAAATGCGAAAAATTGTTTCTACTAATGAATAGCTCTGGTGGGTCTCTTGATGACGGATTTTCTCTTTATAACCTGTTACGCACCATACAAACCGAGGTCGTGACGGTTAATATGGGTCAAATTGCGTCGATTGCAAATGTACCGTTTCTAGCAGGCAGTCATAGAATTGCCTGTCCTCATTCGTATTTTCATTTCCACAATTTTGATTGGAACTACCCAAGTGCTCATACCCTTACTCGTCAGCAATTTACTGACCACACTCAACTAATCGATATTGCCAGAGTTAATAAGAAAGCCTTGTTCAAGGCGCATACGAAACTCACGGAGGCGGATTTCGAGACATTGAAGTTCTTGGAGGAGCCCTTGGTCAAGGACGCAGCTTTTGCCAAAGCTAAAGGGATCGTCCAAGAAATCGCATTCCCGGTATTGCCCGCAGGAACCCCCATTTTTAATGTTGACTACTAACTTCAAGCTGGGGCTCCAAAGATTGTCAAGTTAATAATCACTCCAAAAAGGACCACTACCAGGCCCTTGGTGGTAAGGAGGTTTGCCTTTTCTTCGGTGAATTCTGGCTTTTGAACCCGGCCGAATAGCGCTGCGCCGTGGATTGGCGCCCTGTTTCCGGCCCGGCCATTGTGCGCGGCTTCCGCTGCAGCCCATTATGCAGCCGATTCCGGGTAGCATTGGCGCTCGCGATAATCTCTGACGGAAAATTCGATGGCCAGCGCCTTGTTCCAGCCCATTCAACTGCGCTCCCTCACGCTCGAAAACCGCATCATGATCTCGCCGATGTGCCAGTACTCGGCCGTGGACGGCTCGGCCGACGACTGGCACATTATCCATCTCGGCCACCTCGCGCTCGGCGGCGCCGGCATCCTGTTCGTCGAGGCGACTGCGGTCAATCCGCTGGGGCGCATTACGCCCGGATGCCTGGGACTTTACTCGGACGCGAACGAAGCCGCGCTGAGGCGCACGGTCGAAGCGGTGCGCGCGCATTCCGGCATCCGCCTCGGCATCCAACTCTCCCACGCCGGGCGAAAGGGATCGAGCCATGTGCCCTGGAACGGTGGAGCGCTGCTGCCGCCGCGCGAGGGTGGCTGGGTTCCGGTCGCACCCTCGGCCGTGCCGCATTCGGAGAAAGAGCCGGCACCGCGCGCTCTCACCGGACAGGACCTCGGCGAAATCAAAGACAATTTTGCCGCAGCGACACGACGCGCCCGGCGCCTCGGCTTCGACGCCCTCGAAATACACGCAGCGCACGGCTATTTGCTGCACCAGTTCCTTTCGCCCCTTGCCAACTTGCGGCAGGACGAATACGGCGGCCGCCTGCAAAACCGCATGCGTCTGCCGCTGGAGGTTTTCACCGCGGTGCGCGCCGAATGGCCCGGGGAGAAACCCCTGGGAGTGCGCGTCTCGGCCACCGATTGGGTCGAGGGCGGCTGGGATCTCCCGCAGACCATCGCTTTCGCAGTGGAGCTGAAAAGACTCGGCTGCGACTGGATCGACGCCTCCAGCGGCGGCATTTCACCGCGGCAGAAGATCGCGCTCGGACCCGGCTACCAGGTGCCGTTCGCCGAAGCCATCCGCAGGGAAACCGGGATCACGACCATCGCCGTGGGCCTGATCACCGAACCGCGGCAGGCCGAGGAAATCATCGCCGGCGGCAAGGCCGACATGGTCGCGCTGGCGCGCGGCATGCTCTACGATCCGCGCTGGGCCTGGCATGCCGCTGCCGAGCTGGGCGGGCAGGTCCGCGCCCCGAGGCAGTACTGGCGCTCGCAGCCGCGCGGTGTGCAGGCGATATTTGGCGAGACCAAAACCGGCCAGCGTTAAAGCAGTTCCCGGCCCGATAGTGAAATACAAAGGGCCGCTATCCTCCTCACCCCCGTCCCCTCCCCCGTAAAAGCTGGAGAGGGGACTGGGTGAGGGTTGAGGGCCCTTTGTCGCCGAAGCAAACGGGCGTCAGACGTTCTCTGGCTGGGTGGTGGCCTCTGCTTCCGCTGCCGGCGTTCCTTCCTCGAACAACTGCGCCGGCGGCGCGATCTTGCGGGCGTTGTGATACGCCATGCCCGTGCCCGCCGGAATCAGCCGGCCGACGATGACGTTCTCCTTCAAGCCGCGCAGCTCGTCGCGCTTGCCCATGATCGCGGCCTCGGTGAGCACGCGCGTGGTCTCCTGGAAGGAAGCCGCGGAGATGAACGAGTCGGTCGACAGCGACGCCTTGGTGATGCCGAGCAGCATGTAGCTGTAGGTCGCCGGCTTCTTGCCTTCGGCCTGAACCTTTTCGTTTTCCTCCAGTACATCGGCGCGCTCCACCTGTTCACCCACGATGAATCGCGTATTGCCCGGTTCCTCGACCTGCACGCGACGCAGCATCTGCCGCACGATCACCTCGATGTGCTTGTCGTTGATGCGCACGCCCTGCAGGCGGTACACGTCCTGTACTTCGTCGGTGATATAGCGCGCCAGCGCCTCGACGCCCTGCAGGCGCAGGATATCGTGCGGTTCGGCCGGGCCATCGACGATGAACTCGCCCTTGTTGACCACCTGGCCGTCGTGCGCCATGACGTGCTTTTCCTTCGGGATCAGGTATTCGTGCGCGACACCCTCCAGATCGGTGATCACCAGGCGCTGCTTGCCCTTGGTGTCCTTGCCGAACGATACCGTGCCGGTGATCTCGGCTAGCAGCCCCGCGTCCTTGGGCGAGCGCGCCTCGAACAGCTCCGCCACCCGCGGCAAGCCGCCGGTGATATCGCGGGTCTTGGAGGTCTCCTGCGGAATGCGCGCGAGCACTTCGCCCACCGCCACCTGCTGGCCATCCTTCACCGTGATGAGCGAGCCCACCTGGAAGGTGATGGTGATCGGATGGTCGGTGCCGGCAATCTTGATTTCCTCGCCGGATTCGTTCAGCAACTTGACCTGCGGCCGCAGGCCCTTGCCGGCGGCGGCGCGGCGCTTGGGATCGATGACCACGAGCGTGGACAGCCCCGTGACTTCGTCGATCTGCTTCGCCACGGTCACGCCTTCCTCGACGTGCTCGAAACGGATAAGGCCGCCATACTCGGTAATGATCGGCCGGGTGTGCGGATCCCACGAAGCAAGCGTCTGCCCCGCCTTCCCCGGCTGGCCGTCCGCCGCGAGCAGGGTTGCGCCGTAGGGCACCTTGTGGCGCTCGCGCTCGCGTCCGTTGTCGTCGGTAACGAGCACCTCGCCGGTGCGGGAGATGACCACCTTTTCGCCCTTGGCGTTGGTGACGTAGCGCATCTGCGGCGTGAAGCGGACGACGCCGTTCGATTTCGCCTCGACCTGGCTCGTCACCGCGGCGCGCGAAGCTGCGCCGCCGATGTGGAAGGTGCGCATGGTGAGCTGCGTGCCCGGCTCGCCGATAGACTGCGCCGCGATCACACCGATCGCCTCGCCGATATTCACGAGTGACCCGCGCGCCAGGTCGCGCCCGTAGCACTTGGCGCACAGGCCCCGGCGCGTATCGCAGGTGAGGGGCGTACGCACCCGCACCTCGTCGATGCCGAGGGACTCGACAGTTTCGACTTCGTCCTCGTTCAGCAGCGTGCCGGCGTTGTACAGCACCTCCTGCGTTTCCGGATGCAGCACGTCGGCGGCCGTGACGCGGCCGAGAATGCGCTCCCTCAGCGCCTCGACCACTTCGCCACCCTCGACCAGCGACTTCATGGCAACGCCGTTGGTGGTGCCGCAATTGTCCTCGATGACCACCAGATCCTGGGTCACGTCGACCAGCCGCCGCGTCAGGTAGCCGGAGTTGGCGGTCTTCAGCGCCGTGTCGGCCAGGCCCTTGCGTGCGCCGTGGGTCGAGATGAAGTACTGCAGCACGTTCAGGCCTTCGCGGAAGTTGGCCGTGATCGGCGTCTCGATGATCGAGCCGTCGGGCTTGGCCATGAGGCCGCGCATGCCGGCGAGCTGCCGTATCTGCGCCGCGGACCCGCGCGCGCCGGAATCGGCCATCATGTAGATGGAGTTGAACGACTCCTGCTTGGCGTGCTTGCCCTTGCGGTCGATCACTTCCTGCGAGGACAACTGGTCCATCATCGCCTTGCCGACCTGATCGCCCGCGCGGCCCCAGATGTCCACCACCTTGTTGTAGCGCTCGCCGACGGTGACGAGGCCGGAGGTGTACTGCGATTCGATTTCCTTCACCTCGGTTTCCGCCGCGGCGATGAGATCGTGCTTCTGCGTCGGCACCAGCATGTCATCGACGCAGATCGAGATGCCGGCGCGGGTGGCGAAGGTGAAGCCCGCCTGCATCAGCCTGTCGGCGAAGATCACCGTCTCGCGCAGGCCGCAGCGGCGGAACGCGCCGTTGATGAGCTTCGAGATTTCCTTTTTCTTCAGCGCCTTGTTGAGGAGTTCGAACGGCAGCCCCACGGGCAGAATTTCCGAAAGCAGCGCGCGACCGACCGTGGTCCGGTAGCGCGTGAGTTTCTCGACTTTCTCGCCGTTCGGGCCGTATTCCGCTTCGCGGATGCGCACCGTGATCGAGGCGTGCAGCTCGACCTGGCCGGAATCGTACGCGCGCGCGATTTCCGCCACGTCGGCGAAAACCATGGCCTCACCCCGCGCGTTGATGCGCTCGCGCGTGGCGTAGTAGAGCCCGAGCACGATGTCCTGCGACGGCACGATGATCGGGTCGCCGTTCGCCGGCGAAAGGATATTATTGGAGGCGAGCATCAGCGTGCGCGCTTCCATCTGCGCTTCCAGCGACAGCGGTATGTGCACCGCCATCTGGTCGCCGTCGAAGTCGGCGTTGAACGCCGCGCACACCAGCGGGTGCAGCTGGATCGCCTTGCCTTCGATCAGCACCGGCTCGAACGCCTGGATGCCCAGGCGGTGCAGAGTCGGGGCGCGGTTCAGCATCACCGGGTGCTCGCGGATGACTTCTTCGAGGATGTCCCACACCACCGGCGTCTCGGCCTCGACTTCGCGCTTGGCGGCCTTGATGGTCGTGGCGATGCCCTGCATCTCCAGCTTGTGGAAGATGAACGGCTTGAACAGTTCCAGCGCCATCTTCTTCGGCAGGCCGCACTGGTGCAGCTTCAACTGCGGGCCGACCACGATCACCGAGCGGCCGGAGTAGTCGACGCGCTTGCCGAGCAGGTTCTGGCGGAAACGGCCGCCCTTGCCCTTGATCATGTCCGCAAGCGATTTCAGCGGCCGCTTGTTGGCGCCGGTCATCGCCTTGCCGCGGCGGCCGTTGTCGAGCAGCGAATCGACCGCTTCCTGCAGCATGCGCTTCTCGTTGCGCACGATGATCTCGGGCGCCTTGAGCTCGAGCAGCCGCTTGAGGCGGTTGTTGCGGTTGATCACGCGGCGGTAGAGATCGTTCAGATCCGAGGTGGCAAAGCGCCCGCCGTCGAGCGGCACCAGCGGCCTCAGCTCCGGCGGCAGCACCGGCAGGACTTCCAGGACCATCCAGTCGGGCTTGATGCCGGACTTCTGGAATCCCTCGAGCACCTTGAGGCGCTTGGCGATCTTCTTGATCTTCGTGTCCGAGCCGGTGGTTTCGAGCTCCTTCCTCAACGACTCGATCTGCTCGTTGAGGTTGATCGCGCGCAGCAGCTCGCGAATGCCCTCGGCCCCCATGCTGGCCGAGAAATCGTCGCCGTGCTCCTCGACCTTGGCGAGGTACTCGTCCTCCGACAGCAGCTTGGCGCGCTTAATGCGCTCGTCGTTCACCATGCCGGCATCCGTGACGACAAAGGCCTCGAAGTAGAGCACGCGCTCGATGTCCCGGAGGGTCATGTCGAGCACGAGGCCCAGGCGGCTGGGCAGGCTCTTCAGGAACCAGATGTGCGCGACCGGGCTGGCGAGCTCGATGTGGCCCATGCGCTCGCGGCGGACCTTGGCAAGGGTCACTTCGACGCCGCACTTCTCGCAGGTCACTCCGCGGTGCTTCAGGCGCTTGTACTTGCCGCACAGGCATTCGTAATCCTTGATCGGCCCGAAGATCTTGGCGCAAAACAGGCCGTCCCGCTCCGGCTTGAAGGTGCGGTAGTTGATGGTCTCCGGCTTCTTCACTTCGCCGTAGGACCAGGCGCGGATCTTCTCCGGCGAGGCGATGCCGATCTTGATCGCGTCGAACTCTTCTTCCTGCGTGACCTGCTTGAACAAATCGAGCAGTGCTTTCATGTGTCACTCCGGTATGGCATGCGTTTCTTCGATGATCCGTTTACCCGCTGCGGCCTAGAAGCGTTCCAGGTCGATGTCGATGCCGAGCGAGCGGATTTCCTTCACCAGCACGTTGAACGACTCCGGCATGCCGGCGTCGATCTTGTGATCGCCCTTGACGATGCTCTCGTAGACCTTGGTGCGACCGTTGATGTCGTCGGACTTGACCGTGAGCATCTCCTGCAGCGTGTACGCCGCGCCGTAGGCCTCGAGCGCCCATACTTCCATCTCGCCGAAGCGCTGGCCGCCGAACTGCGCCTTGCCGCCGAGCGGTTGTTGCGTGACCAGGCTGTACGGCCCCGTCGAGCGCGCGTGCATCTTGTCGTCGACCAGGTGGTGCAGCTTTAGAACGTGCATGTAACCCACGGTCACCTGCCGGTCGAACGCGTCGCCGGTGCGGCCATCGTGCAGCGTCACCTGCCCCGATCGCGGCAGCCCCGCGATATCGAGCATTTGCTTGATCTCGTCCTCCGAGGCACCGTCAAACACCGGCGTCGCAAAGGGTACGCCGTCCTTGAGGTTGCCTGCGAGCTGTATCACCTCTTCGTCGGAGAGCGAGTTGATATCCTCGGGTTTGCCGCTTTGGTTATAGATGCGGTTGAGGAGCTTGCGCACCTCGACCACCTTGGTCTGCGCCTTCAGCATCTCGCCTATCTTCACGCCGAGGCCCTTGGCCGCCCAGCCGAGATGGGTCTCGAGGATCTGGCCGACGTTCATCCGCGAAGGCACCCCGAGCGGGTTCAGCACCACGTCCACCGGCGTGCCGTCAGCCATGTAAGGCATGTCCTCGACCGGGACGATCTTGGAGATCACGCCCTTGTTGCCGTGGCGGCCCGCCATCTTGTCGCCGGGCTGAAGGCGCCGCTTCACCGCGACATACACCTTGACCATCTTCTGCACGCCGGGCGGCAGCTCGTCGCCCTGGGTGAGTTTTTTCTTTTTCGCCTCGAACGCCGCGTCGAACTCGACCCGCTTCTGCGACAGGCTGTCCTTCAGGCTTTCGAGTTGCAGCGCCGCGTCCTCGTTGGCGAGGCTGATGTCGAACCAGTCATGGCGTTCGACGCTTTCCAGGTAGGATTTCGTGATTTTCGTGCCCTTGGCGAGCTTCTTCGGGCCCTTGCTCGCGGTCTTGCCCACCAGCAGGCGATCAATGCGCTCGAAAGTGTCGGCCTCGACGATGCGCATCTGGTCCGCAAGGTCTTTCTTGTAGCGCTTCAATTCCTCGTCGATGATCTGCTGGGCGCGCTTGTCACGCTCGATGCCTTCGCGGGTGAACACTTGAACGTCGATGACCGTGCCGGAGATTCCCGAAGGCACGCGCAGCGACGTATCCTTCACGTCGGAAGCCTTCTCGCCGAAGATCGCGCGCAGGAGCTTTTCCTCCGGCGTCAACTGGGTCTCGCCCTTCGGCGTCACTTTGCCCACGAGCACGTCGCCAGCCTCGACTTCGGCCCCGATGTAGACGATGCCCGACTCGTCCAGGCGCGCGAGTTGCCCCTCCGACAGGTTGGAGATGTCGCGGGTGATTTCCTCCGGCCCGAGCTTGGTGTCGCGCGCGACCACCGTCAACTCCTCGATGTGGATCGAGGTATAGCGGTCCTCCGCCACGACGCGCTCGGAGATGAGGATCGAGTCCTCGAAGTTGTAGCCGTTCCAGGGCATGAACGCGACCAGCATGTTCTGTCCGAGCGCGAGCTCGCCCATGTCGGTGGAGGCGCCGTCGGCCACCACGTCGCCCTTGGCAATGCGCTCGCCCGGTTTCACCAGCGGCCGCTGGTTGATGTTGGTATTCTGGTTGGAGCGGGTGTACTTCACCAGGTTGTAGATGTCCACGCCGACTTCGCCGGGGACGGTTTCGTCGTCGTTCACGCGCACCACGATGCGGCTGGCATCGACGTAATCGACCGCGCCGCCGCGCAGCGTCTGCACTGCGGTGCCGGAGTCGACCGCGACGGTGCGTTCGATGCCGGTGCCGACAAGGGCCTTCTCGGGACGCAGGCACGGCACCGCCTGGCGCTGCATATTGGAGCCCATCAGCGCGCGGTTGGCGTCGTCGTGCTCGAGAAACGGGATAAGAGAGGCCGCCACCGACACGATCTGCGCCGGCGCCACGTCCATGTACTGCACGCGGTCCGCGGTCGCGAGCGCGAACTCGTTCTTGTTGCGGCAGGACACCAGGCCATCGACGAGTTTGCCGTATTTGTCGATCTGGGCGTTCGCTTGCGCGATGACGAAATTGCCTTCCTCGATCGCCGAGAGGAAATCGATCTCGTTGGTGACCTTGCCGTTCGCCACCTTGCGGTACGGAGTCTCGAGGAACCCGTAGCGGTTGGTGTGGGCGTAGAGCGCGAGCGAATTGATCAGCCCGATGTTGGGGCCCTCGGGCGTCTCGATCGGACATACCCGGCCGTAGTGGGTCGGATGCACGTCGCGCACTTCGAATCCGGCGCGCTCGCGCGTGAGGCCGCCCGGTCCCAGCGCCGAGACGCGGCGTTTGTGGGTGATTTCCGAGAGCGGATTGGTCTGATCCATGAACTGCGACAGCTGCGAGGAGCCGAAGAACTCCTTGATCGCCGCGGAAATGGGCTTGGCGTTGATCAGGTCGTGCGGCATCAGGTTGTCGGATTCGGCCTGCGACAGGCGCTCCTTGACGGCGCGCTCGACGCGCACGAGGCCGGCGCGAAACTGGTTTTCCGCGAGCTCACCCACCGAGCGCACGCGGCGGTTGCCGAGATGGTCGATGTCGTCGATCTCCCCGCGGCCGTTGCGGAGCTCGACCAGAATCCCGATCACCGCAAGGATGTCTTCGTTCGACAGCGTTCCCTCGCCTTCGGCACCCTTCGCACCGACGCGTTCGTAGAAGCGGCGCAGCCAACTCGGCGCTTTCTCCTCGATCTTGCCGGGATAGGCGCGGCGATTGAACTTCATGCGGCCGACGGCGGAAAGATCGTAGCGCTCCGCCGAATAGAACAGCCCTTTGAACAGCGTCTCGACCGAGTCTTCCGTCGGCGGCTCGCCGGGCCGCATCATGCGGTAGATCGCGACGCGCGCAGCGGTCTGGTCGGCGGTCTCGTCGATCCGGAGTGTCTGCGAAATGTACTCGCCCTGGTCAAGGTCGTTGGTGTAGATGGTCTTGATCGCCTCTACGCCGGTTTCGCGCAGCTTGGCGAGCAGCTCGTCGGTGATCTCGTCGTTGGCGTTGGCGAGGATCTCGCCGGTCTCCTTGTTGACGACGTTGTGCGCAAGCGCGCGCCCGAGCAGGAACTCGTCGGGCACCGCAAGCCGCTTCATGCCCGCGGCTTCCATGTCGCGGATGTGTTTGACGGTGATGCGCTTGTCCTTGGGGACAATGACCTTGCCGGCCTTGTCGACAAAATCGAAGCGTGCCATATCGCCGCGCAGGCGCTCGGGCACGAGCTCGAACTGGTTGCCGCTCTTCGACAGATGGAATGTGTCGAAGTCGTAGAACGCCGCGAGGATGGCCTCCGGCGTCATGCCGATCGCCTTCAGCAGGATCGTCACCGGCATTTTGCGGCGGCGGTCGACGCGGAAGTAGAGGTAGTCCTTCGGGTCGTACTCCAGGTCTAGCCAGGAGCCGCGATAGGGAATGATGCGCGCCGAGAACAGGAGCTTGCCGGAGCTGTGGGTCTTGCCGCGGTCGTGCTCGAAAAACACGCCCGGGGAGCGGTGCAACTGGCTGACGATGACGCGCTCGGTGCCGTTGATGACGAATGAGCCGGTGGTGGTCATGAGCGGAATCTCGCCCATGTAGACCTCCTGCTCCTTCACTTCCTTGACCGTCGGCTTGGAGGCTTCCTTGTCCATGATGGTAAGGCGCACCTTGGCGCGCAACGGGCTGGCGTAGGTCAGACCGCGCTGCTGGCATTCCTTGACGTCGAAAGGCGGCTCGCCCAGCGCAAAGCTGACGAACTCGAGCCGCGCGTTTCCCGAATGGCTGCTGATGGGGAAGATCGAGGTGAACGCCGCCTGCAGACCTTCGTTGCGGCGTTGCTCCGGCGGCACCGCCGCCTGCAGGAAAGCCATGTACGACTCGAGCTGCGTCGCCAGCAGGAACGGGACGTTCAGCACGCTTGCACGCTTGGCAAAGCTCTTGCGGATACGCTTCTTCTCGGTCGAGGAATAGATCACGGCGGTAGTCATAGGCGCTCCACGTCGAAGCCAGAGGACAGGGGACAGGGGACGATGCCGAAAGTTCCGTCCGCTCTCACCTGCACTCTGAAACTCATTTCCTTAAAAGGCAAAACGGCCGGCGGCGCCCGGTCGAAACAGCGCACCGCCGGCTTTCCTGCCTGAATCGCTTCCTTCTTGCCCGAATCGCTTACTTGATCTCGGCTTTGGCGCCGGCGTCGATCAGCTTCTTCAGAACCGCCTCGGCGTCGGCCTTCGACACGCCTTCCTTTACGGGCTTCGGCGCGGCATCCACCAGATCCTTGGCCTCCTTGAGGCCGAGGCTGGTGACTTCGCGGACCGCCTTGATCACGTTGACCTTGTTGTCGCCAATCGCGGTGAGCATGACCGTGAACTCGGTCTGCACTTCGACCGCAGCGGCTGCGCCACCGGCTGCGGGAGCGGCCATAGCCACCGTCGCGGCGGCGGCGGACACGCCGAACTTCTCTTCGAGGTCCTTGATCAGATGCGACAGCTCCAGCACCGTCATGTTGGAAATTGCGTCGAGGATTTCAGCTTTTGCCACTACCATTTCGTTTCTCCTGAATCAGTGTTCGTTTGCTAATCGGTAAATTCGCGGTAAGGAAGTGAGCGTTATTGCATGCCCGCCGCTTGCCTCTTGTCGCGGACCGCGGCGAGAGTGCGCACGAAGCGTGCGGGAACCTCGTTCAGCGTCCGCGCAAACTGCGCGATCGGGGCCTGCATCGTGCCCAAGAGCATCGCAAGCAGCTCCTCGCGCGACGGCATCGTCGCGAGCGCGGTGACCTCTTTGGAGGAAATCACGGCGTTCGGCATGGCGCCGGCGCGGATGACGAGCTTCTCGTTCGTTCTTGCGAACTCGTTCAGCACCTTGGCGGTCGCCACCGGGTCGGGCGAAATGCCGTAGACGAGCGGCCCCTTCATGTGCTGGGACAGCCCGGCGAACGGCGTGCCTTCGACGGCGCGGCGCGCAAGAGTGTTCTTGAGAACGCGCAGGTACACGCCCGCCTTGCGCGCTTTCGCACGCAGATCGGTCATGTGGCCCACTTCCAGACCACGGTACTCGGCGACGACGATCGCTTTGGCCTTCGCCACCTGCGCGGAGACTTCGGCGACTACCGCCTTCTTCTTGTCAAGATCGAGACCCACGGTCTACCTCCATTTGTCAAAGCCGCACGCCACGAGTGCCTGCGGCAACCACGGCGACCTTGCATTCAGGAAAATCCTGTATCTGGGGTTCGCCATCTGCGTAGGATGAAATGATCAGGGTTCAGGAATTCAGTGCGGCAAGAACACCGCCACCTCTTGAAGCCTTTCACCCGTTCCGTCCGATTAAACCTCGCGGTTCCTACGGTCTTTGATAACCCGGCGCACGCCTTGCAGGCCGTGCGCCGGCCCAAAGTTCTGCCCCGCGCGCACGCGCGCGGGGGTCTAAATCCATCTCAGCGCTGTGCCGCGCCGCCACCGAAGCCGGCCACATCCACGCGCACGCCGGGCCCCATGGTGGAGGACACCGATACCTTGCGCAGGTACACGCCCTTGGTGTTCGACGGTCTCGACTTGTTGACCGCATCGACCAGCGCCACGAGATTGTCGCGCAACTGCTCGGGCGAGAAAGAAGCGCGACCGATCGAGCACTGCACGATGCCGGACTTGTCGGCGCGGTACTGTACCTGGCCCGCTCTGGCGTTCCTCACCGCCGCGGCCACATCGAGCGTCACCGTGCCCACCTTCGGGTTCGGCATCAGCCCGCGCGGGCCAAGGATCTGGCCGAGCTGCCCCACGACGCGCATGGTGTCGGGGCTGGCGATGACAACGTCGAAATCGATTTTCCCCGCCTTGACCTGCTCGGCGAGGTCGTCCAGTCCGACGATGTCGGCGCCGGCTTCCTTCGCCGCCTTGGCCTTGTCGCCTTGGGCGAACACCGCGACGCGCACCTTCTTGCCGGTACCCGCCGGCAACACCACCGAGCCGCGCACCGTCTGGTCGGATTTCTTCGCGTCGATGCCGAGGTTGATCGCGACGTCGACGGCTTCGTCGAATTTGGCCGTGGCCGCCTGCTTGACGATGTTGAGCGCGTCGAGCACCGGATAGTTCCTGTTCAGCTCGACCAGCTTCGCCCACGCCTGCTTGCGTTTCGGGAGCTTGGTCATTTCACCCCCTCCACGGTCACGCCCATCGAACGGGCGCTGCCGGCAATGGTGCGCACCGCCGCATCGAGATCGGCAGCCGTGAGGTCGGGCATCTTCGCCTTGGCGATTTCCTCGGCCTGGGCGCGCGTAATCTTGCCCACCTTGTCGGTGTGCGGAATCTTGCTGCCCTTCTCGATGCCCGCAGCCTTCTTGATCAGCACCGTCGCGGGCGGCGTCTTGATGATGAAGGTGAAGCTCTTGTCCTGATAAGCGGTGATCACCACCGGCAGCATCAGGCCGGGCTCAACTTTCTGCGTCTGGGCATTGAACGCCTTGCAGAATTCCATGATGTTCAGGCCGCGCTGCCCGAGCGCCGGGCCGACCGGCGGGCTGGGATTGGCCTTCCCTGCCGGAACCTGCAGCTTGATGAAACCGACGATTTTCTTCGCCATGTTGGCTCTCCTTGTGGGTCCAAGCGGGCGCTATGCGCGCCCTCCCCGGTTGCACATCACAAACCTGCTCAAGCCTTCTCGACCTGGCCGAATTCGAGCTCGACCGGCGTTGCCCGTCCGAAGATCGTCACCGACACGCGCAGCTTCGACTTGTCGTAGTTGACGTCTTCGACCATGCCGTGAAAATCGGTAAACGGGCCTTCCTTGACGCGCACCGCTTCGCCGATCTCGAACAGCACCTTCGGCTTGGGCTTCTCCACGCCTTCCTGCATCTGCTGCAGGATGCTCTGTACTTCCTTCTCGCTGATGGGCGGCGGCTTCCTGCCGTGCGCCCCGCCGACGAATCCGGTGACCTTGGGCGTGTTCTTCACCAGGTGCCAGGCCTCGTCGGTCATGTCCATTTCGACGAGCACGTAGCCGGGGAAGAACTTGCGCTCGGAAATATTCTTCTGCCCGCTCTTCATCTCGACGACTTCTTCCGTGGGCACCAGGATCTTGCCGAATTTTTCCTGCATGCCGGCGCGCTGGATGCGATCCAGCAGTGCGCGTTGCACCGATTTCTCGAAACCGGAGTAGGCGTGAACCACGTACCAGCGCTTGGTTGCGTCGACGGTCATGTCTATTTCTTCCAGCCGAGAATGAGGTCATACATCGCATATTCGAGACTCTTGTCGGTGATCCACAGGAACACCGCCATGGCCGCCACGAAAGCGAACACCGCGCCCGCGGTCTGGAGCGACTCCTTGCGTGTCGGCCATACCACCTTCTTTGTCTCGACGACCGCTTCCTGCGCGAACACGAAGAATTGCTTCCCTGGCCCGGTAGTCCAGCCCACGGCCGCCGCCGCGACGATGCCGGCGAGCACGCTCGCCACGCGCAGAACCATCGCGCTGTCCGAGAGGTAATAAAACCCCGCGATGCCCGCGATCAGAAGCAGCACCGCTATCGCTACTTTTATTTTGTCCACACTCCGCCTATTGACGAGGCCGCTGCCCCGTCGTCCGCATGTTCCGTTGTTGCGCTTCGAGGGAAACCTCCCCTCGTGCCCCCCCTAAATCAGGGCTGTCCCCCAAAAGTTTTGGGACAGCCCCCTGGTTCATGGCAGGCCAAGAGGGAATCGAACCCCCAACCTTCGGTTTTGGAGACCGACGCTCTGCCAGTTGAGCTATTGGCCTAAAAATCCGCGAATCGTAAATGGTGAATCGTGGGCGCGCGGTTCCGATTTCCGATTCCCGATTCACGCCTTGTCCTATTCGATGACCTTCGACACCACGCCGGCGCCGACGGTTTTGCCGCCCTCGCGGATGGCAAAGCGCAAGCCCTGCTCCATCGCGATCGGGGCAATGAGGGTCACCACCATCTTCACGTTGTCCCCCGGCATCACCATCTCGGTG
>JBARMB010000040.1:0-4673 GCA_049802235.1 Burkholderiales bacterium
CGCAGACGATCCGCGTCGGCGCGGGCGGCATCATGCTGCCCAACCACGCGCCGCTGGTGATCGCCGAGCAGTTCGGCACGCTCGCCTCGCTCTTCCCCGGGCGCATCGATCTCGCGCTCGGGCGCGCGCCGGGCACCGACCCGCTCACGGCGCGCGCGCTGCGCTACGATCCAAAGGCGGCGGACAATTTCCCCGACGAGGTGGTCGAGCTGATGGGCTATTTCCGGGCACCCGAGCCGGGGCAGCGCGTGCGCGCGGTGCCGGGCGCGGGGCTCGAGGTGCCGATCTGGATCCTCGGTTCCAGCCTCTACGGCGCGCAGCTTGCCGCGGCGCTCGGCCGGCCCTACGCCTTCGCTTCGCATTTCGCGCCGGCCCTGATGATGCAGGCGATCGACATATACCGCGAGCGCTTCCGTCCTTCGGCGGCGCTCGAGCGCCCCTACGTGATGCTCGGGGTGAACGTGTTCGCCGCCGGGAGCGAGAAAGAAGCGCGCCTGCTGCTCAGCTCGCGGCTGCAGGCGACGCTCGCGCTGCGCCTGGGGCGCCCGGGCCCGCTGCCGCCGCCGGTGGCGGATTTCGAGAGCGGCCTGGGGCCGGCGGAACGATCGATTCTTGAGCAGATGGCGGCGGGCACGGTGGCCGGCACGCGCGAGCAGGTGCGCGCGTGGCTGGCGGAGTTCGTCGCGAAAACGGGCGCGGACGAGCTGATCGTCGCCGCGCAGATTTTTGACCACGCCGCGCGGCTGCGCTCCTACGAGCTCGCGGCCGAGGCGGCGGCTTAGGATCCAACGCGGTCGGATCCCTGTTCCACGCCGGCGGCGCTAGAACCCGATGCGCTGCTTCCTGGCGCCGCGGTTGTCGGCGATGTCGCCGATCTGGATTTCGTCGCGACCCGAAAGCTTGGCGTTGCCGAAACCGCTCATGATCGTGCGGCGCATCTCGCGCGGCCCGAGTTCGGCAAGCCGCTCGAGCACGGCGGCAGCAGGGATTTCAGGAAAGGCTTTCCCCCAGTCGTGGCTCGCGCGGATCTCGGCGTAGATCGACTGCGCGATCCTGCGGGCGCCGTCCTCGTCGGGAGGTTCGACCTCGTAGACGTTCATGCGATTGAGGATGGGCTCGGGAATGCGCGATGCGTCGTTGGCGGTGGCGATCCAGACGACGCTCGAGGCATCGATCGGGATCTCGATGAACTCGTCGACGAACCGCGACGCGGTGTCGTGCTCGAGCAGCGAATACAGCGCCCCCAGGGGATCGTACTGGGTGTCGCCGCCCGCCTTGTCGACTTCGTCGACCACCATGACCGGATTGGCATAGGTGCCGTGCAGGAAGGTGTCGAACACCTTGCCCGGCTTGGCGTTCTTCCACTGCGACGAAGCGCCCGAAAGGATCCACCCGGCAGTCATCGAGCTCATGGATACGAAGCCGCAACCGGTCGCGAGCAGCTGCGCGATGCGTCCGCCGAAATGGGTCTTGCCGATGCCGGGCTCGCCCAGCAGCAGCATGGGCGGCAGTTCCATCGGGTCGTTCGACGAGGCGCACAGCGCGATGTGCTTCTTGATGTCGTCGAGGACCGCGTTGAAGTTGGGCATCTCGGCGTAGAGCGCCTCCATCTCCGGGACGCCCGAGAGCTTGACGGCCAGGCGCGTGCCGCCCGCCTTGAGCATTTTCTCGTACGTGGACTTGAGGGCGTCGCTGGCGCTCGCCGGCAATTTCTGCAATGCGCGATCGACTGCGCCGACGTCATAAACATCCATGAATCCGGCAATCGGGATGTTAACATCCGCTGTCATCCGAAACCTCCTGGCAAGGTCCGACGCACGCAGCCAAGACTACCACCCTTGTCGGCAGCAGCACCAGGCAGTATTGACCGCGCGGCTGCAGCCGAAGCGGCTCCCGAATGAGGCGCGGCCCGCCAGCCCGCTCACGAATCCGCTATAGACGGCCGGGGCGCGTTACTGCGGGCTGTCGCGGAGTAGGTCACAATATCTCTCGTCCGGAAAGGGAGTTGCTGCGATGAACAAGCACGGCAAAGGAGCGGGCAACGCGCCCGCGCGGCCGATTACGACCCGGCGCGATTACGAAGGCGCGTCGGTCGCGGTCAAGCAATTGACCGGTCAAACCCGCCGGGACGCTGCCGCCGAGCTGCGCCTGCAGGCGTTGCTCCGGGAAACGGAAAAGTTTGACGACGGGGATGACGCGGCGAGTGCCGATCCAAGAGACTACGACTACCTGGGACCTCGCCGACGGTGGTCGGACGACCCTCCTGATGCCGACTGAATGAGGGCAAAGTCGGCGCATGACCGCATTGGGCTGAAAGCAGCCATTGGCGAGCGTCCGATTTCGGCAAGCTCGGCGCGAACGGTCGGATGGAAACGGACTTTCATGAGTAATCTGTCGCTGTATCTCGCCTGCGTTCTGATCTGGGGCTCAACGTGGATCGCGATCACCTTCCAGTTAGGCGCGGTGCCGGCCGAGCTGTCGGTCGCCTACCGGTTCGGCTTGGCCGCAACGATGCTGTTCTGCTGGTGCCGGGTGAAGGGGTTGCCGCTGCGCTACGCCCTTCGCGACCATCTCCTGCTGGCGCTGACCGGCGTGCTGATGTTCGGGATCAATTACGTGCTGGTTTATTACAGCGAGATGCAGATCAGCTCGGGCCTGGTCGCGGTCCTTTTCTCGACCTTTGTTTTCACGAACCTGTTCGGGGCCCGGATCTTCTTCGGCAACCCCATGCGCCCCGAGGTGGTCGGCGGCGCGGTGCTCGGCTTCCTCGGTATTCTGCTGGTGTTCTGGCCCGAAGTCGCGAAGTTCTCGCATGCGGGCGGTGCGCTGACCGGCCTCGTACTCGGCCTGCTCGCGACCCTGTCGGCCTCGCTCGGCAACATGGTGATGGTGAGGAACCAGACGAGCGGCATTCCCGTGGTGCAGGCGAACGCATGGGGCATGTTCTACGGCGCGATCTGCGTGTTCGCCTGCGCCGCGGTCGCCGGCAGAACGCTGGTGTTCGAGCCGACGCTGAAATACACGCTGTCGCTGCTGTATCTCTCGGTGTTCGGGTCGGTCCTGGCGTTCGGCGCTTACATGACCCTGGTGCGGCGAATCGGACCGGAGCGCGCGGGCTACACCTCGGTGGTGATCCCGATCGTCGCGTTGATCATTTCACCCGTATTCGAGTCGTTCCAGTGGCACCTGGCGACGGTCGCCGGTCTTGCGCTATGCATTGGCGGCAACGTGCTGGTGCTGAAGACCGCGCGCAGGTCGGCACGGGTTACCGCTTGAGGGTGCGGCCCGGCGGGCGGGTTCGCCCTCGGCACATAACCGAAGAATCTGCGGCCTTCGCAGAGCACAACACAACAAGTCAGGCGCGCCGGCGAAGCGGGGTCGGCGCGGCTCATCGGCAAAGCGCAAATTGATTGTGC
This sequence comes from Burkholderiales bacterium, assembly GCA_049802235.1. Classification (GTDB taxonomy): domain Bacteria; phylum Pseudomonadota; class Gammaproteobacteria; order Burkholderiales; family SG8-39; genus VBDM01. The sequence continues at coordinate 3,417 of JBARMB010000040.1, forward strand.
TATTCCTTCTTGCTATTCTGAGCGTTCGATTATCGGCAACAATCCCATGATTTATCCAGAACTTTTTCGTGAACTCGAGCGCGCCCGATGGAACCTGGCCGATGACATCCCGTGGCGGGAGTTCGATGCCTCCCGATTGACGGATGAACAGGCAACCACGATCAAGATGAACGCCATCACGGAATGGTCTGCACTGCCGGCGACGGAAATGTTCTTGCGCGACAACCAGGGCGACAGCGATTTTTCCGCTTTCATGTCGATCTGGTTTTTTGAAGAACAGAAGCATGCGCTGGTACTGATCGATTACCTGAGGCGTTTCCGCCCTGAATTGGTGCCAACCGAGCAGGAATTGCACGCCGTCCGTTTTCCCTTTGACCCTGCCCCGCCGCTGGAAACGCTGATGCTGCATTTCTGCGGCGAAATCCGTCTTACGCAGTGGTATCGGCGCGCCGCGCAATGGCACACCGAACCGGTCATCAAGAAAATCTACGAAACCATCTCGAAAGACGAAGCCCGGCATGCCGGCGCCTATATGCGCTACATGCGACGCGCAGTCGAGAAACACGGTCTGGAGGCGATGCTCGCCTTCGCCAAGATCGGCGTGCTGATGGCCAGCGCCGGGCGCAGCGGCAAGCCGCTTCACCCCACCAACCTCCACGTCAACAAGACACTCTATCCATGCGACACGGTGCAGAGCAGGCTGCCCGACCCGGAATGGCTGGAGCGCTGGCTCGATGTGCAGATTCGCTTCGACAAGGTGTGGGAACACCGTGTCATAAACGGCATCCTGAAACAGATGTCCACCCTGTTCGACCGCACCTTCAAGAGCGGCACCGACCTGAACCGTTTTCGCAAGGAACTCATTGCCCGGCTGGCTGCAAATCCTCCGGTGCAAACCGGGGCCTGAAGAATACCGCGAGTCACGTAACGCTCAGGTCTTGGCCGGACCTGGTGATCTGCGTCGCTCCCAACCTAGCGGGTCCGGGCGGCTTTCACGAACTCGAGCGAGGTCTGAAACAGCTCAAGATCCTTCTCGTACCCGGTGGCCTCGGCGCGGTTGATCTGTATCCATTCCCTCGAACTTGCCATGCCGCCAGGCTGAAACGGAACGATGTTGTCCCTCGAGAACTGCAATTCGGTCGCGGTGGCAGCGGGCAGGCGCAGCCCGACGCCGTCGCCGCTGATGCAGGCGAACATCTTGTCGCTGACGAAGTAGGCGTCAAGGCCGTTGATTTTTCTTGCGCTGACGCCCGGGAG
>JBARMB010000041.1:0-1977 GCA_049802235.1 Burkholderiales bacterium
CGCCCGCGCCATTTCCGTTCCTTCATTCGCCGCGAGCAGATCGCCCGCCCGAAAGGTCTCGCGATTTGTCATCCCGAGTGCAACTGCCAGCGATTGCTCTGCCCGTGTCGAAATCCGGCACAACACCGAACCGGCGCGTTCGGCAACCCGATGCACGGCGACAAGGCTTCCATGACGATATTCGCTATTCAGCCCCAGCGCTAATACACCCAGTGCAATCCAATATGCGGCCTTATTCGTGTCCATTGGGGGTAGTCCTCACTGTCTAGCGTTTGGACGAGCATCCGAAAAGAAGGTCAACCAGGAAAAAGTGTCTTGTGGGGCGCGCTTGGTCGTGTAGGGACGAACGCATTCGTCCGTCCAAGCCGAGCGCAGCCCGGCACCAGCCTCAGTCACCGCAACTTTGGGGTTGCTGCAGTCTCCAGCTTCTCCAGAATCATCGCTCCCAATTGCGAAACGCTCCCCGCGCCCAGGGTCAGAACCATGTCGCCCGGTTGAGCGAGGGCTGCAACCGTGGACACGGCGTCTGAAAAAGAGGGAGCGTAGGCTACGCTCCGCTTCCCCGCCCCGATAATGCGGCTGGTGAGAACTTCCGCCGTGATGCCTTCGATCGGCTTCTCGCTGGCTGGGTAAATGTCGAGGAGGCAAAGCGTGTCGGCATCGGCGAAGGCGGTCGTGAACTCATCCATCAGATCGCGAGTGCGGGTAAAACGGTGTGGTTGGAAGATCACATGCACGCGGCGAAATCCGCACTGACGAGCGGCGGCCAGCGTGGCCCGTATTTCCGTCGGATGATGCCCGTAATCGTCAATCACGCTGACGCCCGCGGCCTTGCCCTTGAGCTGGAAGCGGCGGTCCACGCCGCGAAAACCGTCAAGCGCGGAACGGATCTGCTCCGCCGAAATGTCGAGCGCTGTGCCCACCGCAATCGCTGCCGTCGCGTTCAGCACATTGTGTGTGCCCGGCACATGCAGCGTGAATTCCCCGAGATCTTTCTCTTTATAAGTCACTTGGAAGCGAACGAGCGGGCCGTGCTCTCCGGCAGCCAGCACCGATTGAACCTGCGATGATTCAGCCTGCGACGCTCCCATGCGGATCAGGAAATCCGAGCCCTGGCTGGTTCCGTACGTCGTCACCCGGCGATGGACGCGCGGCAGCAAGCGCCGAAGCGCCATGTCGTCATTGCAGCCGAAGACTATGCCGTAAAACGGCACACGCTCCATAAATTCCAGAAACGTCCGGCGAACATCGCGCATGTCGCGGTAGCAGTCCATGTGCTCGCGGTCAATGTTCGTGACCACCGAGAGAATCGGCGAAAGCTTCAGAAACGACCGGTCACTCTCGTCCGCCTCGGCGACCAGATATTGCGACTTGCCGAGGCGCGCGTTTGAGCCCATCGCGTCCACGCGCCCTCCGACCACAACCGTGGGATCGAGGCCGCCAGCAGCCAGCACCGCCGCGACCATCGAAGTTGTCGTGGTCTTCCCATGCATGCCGGCGATCGCGATGCCGTACTTCAGCCGCATCAGTTCGGCCAGCATCTCGGCGCGCCGGATTACCGGAACATGCAACCGACGCGCTTCGGCAACCTCAGGATTGTCGACCGAGATCGCGGAACTGGTCACGACAACGTCCGCGCCGGCAATATTGGCGGCAGCGTGCCCTTCAAAAGTGGTCGCGCCCAAAGCGGCGAGACGCTGCGTGACCGCGGAATTCTTCAGGTCGGAGCCGGAAATCCGGTAGCCGAGATTTAGCAACACCTCGGCAATCCCGCTCATGCCGATGCCGCCGATACCCACGAAATGTATGCGTTGAATCTTGGCGAACATGAAAATTAATACCCGGACGAACGCTGATGATAGACCATTCACCGCCGAGACGCCGAGAACGCGGAGCGTGAAATTTATGTTGTCATCCTGAGCGAAGCGAAGGACCTGCTGTCTCTTGCGCTGTACAAGACAGCAGGTCCTTCGCTTC
>JBARMB010000042.1:0-3854 GCA_049802235.1 Burkholderiales bacterium
CGAGCCGCGGCTCGCCGCAGAGGAACATCGGGTGCATGAACACCGCGGCGCCCGATTTCGACGCCGCTTCCCAGAAGGGATCGAGCGACGGGTCGTCCAGATTGCCGCTCATGCCTTTCGGCAGCGTGCCGATCATGACGCCGCCGAAGCCTTGGTCGAGCGCTTCGCCCAGCACTTGGGCGGCGAGCCTGCCGTCCTGCAGTGGCACGGTGGCGAGCGGCGTGAAGCGCGGCTCGCCGCGCAGCTCTTCCTGCATGCAGTCGTTGTAGAAGCGGCTCCACGCCAGGCCTTCATCCGCCGGCAGCTCGTAGCCGAAGCTGTCGAGCCAGCCGCCGACCAGCTGGTGGTCGATGCCGTTCTTGTCCATCCACGCACGCCGGTCGGCGAGGTCGGAGAGTTTCGGCGAGATCGGCCGCGTCGGCTCGCCGCCCGGGAATTGCAGGCGATTGCTTTTGTCGTCGCGCAGCAGCTTCACCCCGGGAAATTTCGCCTGGTTCGCGTCGAAGCGCCCGTAGAGCAGCTTCGGGATGAAGTGGGCGTGGATGTCGATGACTATGTTTTTCATATTGGCGATTGTGCCGTCATTCCCGCGCAAGCGGGAATCCAGTGTCGTTGCGGGGAAGTCGCTGGGTCCCCGCTTGGCCGTTCCTCGAAACTCGCTTTCGCTCGTTTTCGCGGGGACGACGGATACCGGTGATCATTGCCTCCGTGCTCCGTCGATCGCCATCCAGATGGCGAGATGCGACATCGGCAGCGTGTCGATCGCGGCGCCCAGGGGATCGAGCGCGTCGTTGACGGCATTCGCGATCGCCGCCGGCGCGCCGAGATAGCCGGCCTCGCCCGATCCCTTCTGGCCGAAGGTGGTGAGCGGGGAGGGTGTGCAGTGATCGACGACGCTCAAGGCCGGCACTTCCATCGCGCTCGGGATCAGGTAGTCCATGAAGGTTCCCGCCGCGAGCTGGCCGTCCTCGGTGTAGGCGAATTTTTCGTAGAGCGCCGCGCCGATGCCGTGCGCGATGCCGCCGTAGGTCATGCCGTGCACGATGTCCGGGTTGATCATCACGCCGCAATCGTGGCCGCAGACGTATTTCCCGAGCGAGGGCTTGCCGGTATCCGGGTCGATCTCGACCAGCACGACGTGCGCCTCGAACGAGTAGCAGGGATAGATCTGGATGCGCCCGTCCGCCGTCGGCAGCCCGCCGCCGGTCGGCACTTCCCAGACGAACTTCGCCTGCAGCCCCGGCTCGATCCCCGGCGGCATCTGGTGGAACTTGCGGTGCGCGATCTCGACCAGCTGGTCCCAGGTGAATTTCTTCCCCGGCGCGCCTTTCAGGCTCACGTCGCCGCCCGAATACTCGAGATCGTCGGGCGAGCACTCGAAGTTGTGCGCGGCGATGGCGATGAGCGTCTCGCGGATCTTCTTCGCCGCGCCAGCGGCTGCACCACCGAGCATGATCGCCATGCGGCTGCCGACCGGGCTGTTCGAGGGCAGGGCGGTGAGCGAATCCGCGCGCGCGACGCGGATCGTCGCCGGATCGCGCTCGAGGATCTCGCCGATCACGGTCGCGACCAGCGACTCGTGGCCCTGGCCCGAGCTCGAGGTGTTCATCACGCCGGTGATGCTGCCCGAGAGATCGATGCGCACCAGGCACGAATCCATCCACGTCGTGGTTTCGTTCTTCGGGTTGAACAGCACCTCGAACGCCGAATTGCCGCCGCTCGGCTCGAGGCAGGTCGAGATGCCGATGCCGGCAAGTTTCCCTGAGCGGCGCGCGTCGTCGCGCGCGCGCACCAGCGCCGGGTAGTCGATCGCGGCGAGCGCCTTGTCGAGCACCGTGTGGTAGTCGCCCGAGTCGTAGGTCGAGCCGCTCGGGATGAGGTAGGGAAACTGGTCCTTGCGGATCAGGTTTTTCCGGCGCAATTCGATCCGGTCCATGCCGAGGTGCCGCGCGACGCGGTCGATGGCGCGCTCGATGGCGAAATTGGTCGGCGACTGGCCGAAGCCGCGCACCGCTTCCTGCGGCGTCTTGTTCGTCATCACCGAGGTCGGCTCGTACTCGACCGCGTGGATCTGATACGGCCCGCAGATCGCGGATACCGGCTTGCCGAGCTGGAAGGGCGCGCGGCCGGCGTAGGCGCCGACGTCGTCCACGGCGCGGATTTTCATCGCGCGAACGGTGCCGTCGCCCTCGAACGCCACCTGCATGTCGAAGAAGCGGTCCGGCCCCTGCATGTCGCCGCCGCGCATGTTCTCCAGCCGGTCCTCGATGAGGCGCACCGGCACGCCGAGCTTTTTTGCGAGATAGCCGACCAGCACCGTGTGCTTGATGCCGCGCTTGACGCCGTAGCTGCCGCCGACATCGACGTCGTAGTGCACGCGGACAGCATTGCCCGGCAGCCGCAGCGCGCGCGCCGTCTGGTCGGGGAACTTCGGCATCTGGATCGACGCCCAGATGTCGAGGATCTGCGTCCCGGGTTCCCACTGCGCGGCGACGCCGAAAGTCTCGATCGGCACCGTGCTGCTCCGGCCCCAGGTGGCGCGGAAGGCAATCTTGTGCTCGGCCTGCGCGAACGCTTCCTCGACCGGGCCCCAGACGAACTTGCGCTGGAAGATCACGTTCGAGCCGTGCGCCGGATGGACGAGCGGCGCCTCCGGCGCGAGCGCGGCTTCGGGATCGATCACGAAGGGCAGCGGCTGGTACTCGACTTCGACCAGCTCGGCGGCGTCCTCGGCGAGCGCGCGCGAGTCGGCGACCACCGCCGCGACCCATTCGCCGGCGTAGCGCACCACGCCCCTCGCCAGCGCCCAGCGCGTCACCTTCGGCGCATCCACGCCGATGGCGAGCGAATCGGTGTAGGCGCAGAACTCGTCGCCCGTCAACACGTACAGCACGCCGGGCTTCGCCAGCGCCGCATCGGTCCTGATCGAGACGATGCGCGCGCTCGGATGCGGCGAGGCGACCAGCGCCACGTGCTTCATGCCGGGCAACGCGATATCGGCCACATAACGCCCGCGGCCGGTGACAAAGCGCGGGTCTTCCTTCGTTCGCCGCTTGGCGCCGATATAGCGGTAGCCGTAGGGGCTGGCGACCTGGCTCATCGGGATTCCATTCCGACCCCTACCGTCATTCCCGCGAAACCTGTCCCCGAATGTTTTAGTCGGGGAGCGGGAATCCAGGTTCTCTTGACGCCGAACGACACTGGATTCCGGCGCGCGCTTTGCGCGTCCGGAATGACGGTCTCTTCGAATTTCCCCATGTCGGAGCGAGTTCGCAACATGCTCTATGCCTGCTTCGTCAGACGTTTCGCGGCAAGCTGCACCGCCTCGACGATCTGCTGGTAGCCGGTGCAGCGGCACAGGTTGCCGCCGATGGCGTCGCGGATCTGCGCTTCGGTCGGATCCGGATTGGCGTAGAGCAGCGCCTGCGCCGCGATCAGCATTCCCGGCGTGCAGTAGCCGCACTGCAGGCCGTGGGTCTCGCAGAAACTGTCCTGCAGCACGCTCATCGAGCCGTCGGGCCGCGCCAGGCCCTCGACCGTGGTGACGCGGTGGCCGTTGGCCTGCACCGCGTACATGAGGCAGGCGCGCACCGGCTCGCTGTCGAGCATGACGGAACAGGCGCCGCAGATGCCGTGTTCGCAGCCGGCGTGGGTGCCGGTGAGGCGCAGCTCGTCGCGCAGCCAATCCACCAGCGACAGCCGCGCCGGCACCGCGCCCGAGCGCCGCACGCCGTTCACTTCGACGCTGATGGCGTGGAGCGCGTCGCTCACCGCGCTGCCTTTGCCTTCTCGTGCGCCGCGCGCAGCGCCCGCGCGGCGAGCACGCGCGCAAGGTGCCGGCGGTAGTCCGCGGT
>JBARMB010000043.1:0-23689 GCA_049802235.1 Burkholderiales bacterium
GTGCGCGCCGGAGCAGCTGCTCGCGGACGCGCAGGGCCAGGCCAGGTCGATCGCCGACGGACCGACGTTCGCGCACGCCATGACCAAGCGCTGCATCCATCAGGAGTGGAGCATGGGGATCGACGACGCGATCGAGGCCGAGGCCGAGGCGCAGGCGATCTGCATGCAGACCCGGGATTACGGACGCGCCTATCGCGCCTTCGTGGCGAAGCAGAAACCCGTGTTCGAGGGCGATTGAGCGGCGCCGCTCAGCGCGCCTTGCCCGCGGGCCGCGCGCCGTGCCTCCGCCCGCGCGGAGTGAGAACCTGGTTCAGCATGAGCTCCAGCCCCCGATCGACATAGGCGTCGACGCTCATCCTGCCGCGGAAATGCCAGGCCTTGAGCGCCCAGGCATGCGCGAACATGACGATCTGGTAGGTCAGCAGCTCGACGTCGACCTTCTCGAACAGCCCGGCGCGGATGCACTCCCTGACGTACCCTGCGATCAGCGCGTTGGTCTCGACTTCTTTCTGCTTGATGAGGTTGCGGCGCGCCTTGCGCAGCGATTTCGTCGCCCGGTACGCGAGCACGGTGGCGTCGACGTTGGCGTCGATCACGCGGCAGTAGGCATGCACCGCGGCGCGGAAACGCTGCAGCGGATCGCGGCCGCCGGCCGCGGCGCGCGGGATGCGTTCGAAGTAGGACTCGAGCACCTCGAGCACGGCGAGGAAAAGCACGTCCTCCTTGTCGCCGAAGTACTGGTAGATGAGGCCGACGCTGATGCCGGCGCGCCCGGCGATGTCGCTGATGGTGGTCGCGTGATAGCCCTGCCTGCCGAACAGCTCGATCGCCGCGTTCACGATCTGCCGTCGCCGCCGGTCGACCAGGGCGCGGTCCTCGACCTTGCTCTTCACGCCGGCGCCTGTCGGCGCCCGGGCGGCCGATTTCACCGCCATGTCGGCCCGATTCCGCGCGCGTCGCGCAATGCAGCGTGCGTCCGTTTGTTGTTCATCCCTGAAACGAATGATGATTCATTCAGCCGGGAGCGTCAATCCCGGCGGCGGGCGCGCCGCTCAGCGCGGGGTGAAGAAGCGGTTCCTGAACGAGTCCGGAATCTTGTGCGCGCGCATGCCGGCCCCGGGAGTATTCTCGACCCAGACGCGTATTTCGCTGCCGCGGGCGAGCCGCACGCCGTCCCCGCGGATGATCTCGTGATGCACCTTGAACGACTTGCCGCTCCAGTGCTCGACGAAACTGCGCACTTCGGCCCTGGCGCCGAAGGGCGCCGGATTGTGGAATTCGAGATTGCACGCCACCGTCGGCGTGTCCATGCCGGGATATTCGGCGCGCAGGCTCGCCGGCGTCAGGCCCGTCATGAAAATCAGGTTCCACGTGCCGGAGTCGATCCAGCGGTAATAGTTCGGGTAATAGATGATCCCCGCCGGGTCGCAATCTCCCCAGGTGACATCCCGGAAGATCGTGCCGACCAGCGGCGTGCCGTGGACTTCGTTGCCGTGCACAGTGTCTTTCATCTCGAGATCGAAAAGACCCGGCCGGGCGCCGGGCGAAGCGGCGATTTTCGCCCACCGTATCCGTGGGCGCAAGTGCGCGGGCCGGGGCGTGGCAGTCCGGCGTTCCGACCGGGGAGAATGGAATTCCGGCGCCGCTTTTTCCTGCCGGTCTCGGCCATCCAGCAGGTCACGCCGGCTGAAACATGCCGATAACCGCATTGCGCAAGCGAGCGAGGGAGCGATCCCAGCTGTTCGGATTCTGCACGATCTCGGCGCGAAAGAAACTCGGGCACAGCACCGCGGCGTGCGCCACTTCCCCGCACAGGCCGCAGCCGACGCAGGCGTTGTTGACGTGCGCAACCGGGTCGACCTTGAGCGGATCGGAGGAATCCTTTACCGTGAGCGAAGGACAGCCCGAGAGCCGAATGCAGGAGTGATCGCCCGAACACACATCCTCATCGACGCCGAAACGCTCTCTCACCACGCGCTCGCCACGCTTCATCATTCCCGCCACCTGCGGGCGCAGGCGCCGCTGGCGTTCGAGCTGGCACTCGCCTTCGGCGACGATCACCTTCAGGCCCGGCTCGGGCGAGGTGTAGGCTTCGGCGAGCGTGCGCGCCATCTCGGAGACGCGGTAATTGTGAATCGTGCGCAGCCATTTCACGCCGAGGCCGGTGAGCGTGTTCTCGATGGTCCTGTCCGCGTGCACGGCGCTTTGTCCCGCCGCTTCCGCGCGCGCTTCCTCGGGCGGCGTTGAAATCAGCTCCTGCGCGCCGGTGGCCGAGGCGTAGCCGTTTTTCATGATGACCAGCACGCCTTCGCCGCGGTTGAGCAGGTTCGAGGCCACGCCCGAGAGCAGGCCGTTGTGCCAGAAGCCGCCGTCGCCCATGATCGCCACCGGCCGGCGCGCGGACATCGGCGCCACGCCCGCGGCGCTGGCGAGGCTCATGCCGTAGCCGAGCAGCGAGTTCCCCTGCGAGAACGGTTCGAAGGTGCCGAAGGCGTGGCAGCCGACATCGACCGACACATGCGGCCGGCCGGTCTCGCGCTCGACCAGCTTCATCGCCGAGAATACCGGTCGCTCGGGACAGCCGATGCAAAAGCCCGGTGGTCGCGGGGGAACCGCGCCGAGCAGTTTCGCCGCTTGCGCGCGGTTCGCATCGATGTGCTCCAGCCAGCTCGAGCCGCTGGAAGTATCGAGCTGCGGCGCATGTTTGAATAGAAAGTCGCGCAGGCCGCGCGACAGGATCTCGGCGGTGTACTCGCCCACCATCGGCAGCATGTCCTTGCCGTTCAGCTTCGCCTGAAGATCAGCGCGGCGCAGAATTGTCGCCACTTCCTGCTCGATGAATTCCGGCTGGCCTTCCTCGATCACCAGCACCGCGGACTTGCCGGCGCAGAACGTCGTGATTTCACCCGGCACCAGCGGATAAACGACATTGAGCGCGAGGATCGGAATTCTGGAGTTGCCGAAATCGTCGGCGAGGCCAAGAAAATTCAGCGCGCGCAGAAGATTGTTATACAGCCCGCCCTGGATGATGATGCCGAGATTCGATTCGCTGCCCTCGAACACTTCGTTCAGCTTGTGCTCGGCGACGAATCGGCGCGCGGCCGGCAGCCGCACCTCGGCCTTGAGTTTTTCCTGGCGGAAGGTCGCCGGCGGATGCGCCAGGCGGTCATAGATGAAATCGGCGGGCTTCTCCATCAGATGGCGCGTGGAGATCGCCGGCGCGCGATTATCTTTTGTCCTGAAGCTGCCGCGCACGTGGCAGGCGCGGATGCGCAACTCCATCATCACCGGCGAGTTCGACGCTTCCGACAGCTCGAAGCCTTTTTCCACCAGGTGCGCGATGGTCGCGAGATTCGGCCGCGGATCGAGCAGCCACATCGAGGACTTGAGCGCGAAGGCGTGGCTGCGCTCCTGCGCCACCACGCCGCCCTCGCCGTAATCCTCGCCGAGCACGATCAGCGCGCCGCCCATGACGCCGGCGCTGGAGAGATAGGAAAGCGCATCGGAAGCGACATTGGTGCCGACGATCGATTTCCACGTCACCGCGCCGCGCACCGGATACATGATCGAGGCGCCGAGCATCGCCGCGGCGGAAGCCTCGTTGGTGCAGGCCTCCACGTGCACGCCCAGCTCGCTCATGTAGTCCTTGGCCTGCACCATGACGTCGAGCAGATGCGATACCGGCGCGCCCTGATAGCCGCCGACGTAGGCGACGCCCGATTGCAGCAGCGCCTTGGTGACCGCGAGGATTCCCTCGCCGTGAAACGTGGCGCCATCGCCGAGCTTGAGGTGCTCGATTTCTTCTTTGAAAGAAATTTCCATGATTGCTTTTCCCTCAGGCCACGGGCCGCTCGCCGGGTTTGCGGCGCGTGAACCGGATGGGTTGTGGTTTGACCGGCCGCGGCGTCACGCCGATTTTCTGCAGGGAACCGTCGAGCGTCTTGCCCTCGGGATCGGCAAGGGCTGCCTCGCGCGCTGCCCGCACGGTGAGCTTCAGCACCTGCGCATCGCGCACCGTGCCGGCTTCCACCAGCGTGTCCATGATGCGCAGGAAATTGTCCCGGCCGCGCCGGTGCGTTTCGCCGTAGCCCTTGTTGAGGCGCCCGAGCTGCGCGATCTCCAGCGCGAGCCCCGGGTCGGTTTTGCCGGCATGTGCAATCGCCGCCAGCCAGCGCCCGATCAGCGCCTGCTCCTCGCCGTAGCGCGAGGTCAGGCGCCGCAGCGGGCGCAGCCAGGCGAGCGAGCGCATCAGCAGGAAGCCGGACACGCTGCTCGTCTTCACGCGCATGCCGAAGTTGAACGATCGGCCGTTGGCCAATCGCAATAGCAGCCGGGAAAGCCCGCGCGGCAGCAGCGCTGCCGCCTCCTCGACGCCGGGCTTGAGGAATTCGACGATGTGCACCGGCTCCCCCGGCTTCGCCTGAACTTCCGCGCGCACGCGCTCGAAGCGGCTGCGGCGCGTTTTCACGTCGGCGACGCGGATGATGTCCTCGTAGCACATCCACAGGGCGAGAAAGCGCGCCGTCTCACTGACGAGCCGTTCGTGCCCGAGCGCCGCGATCGGCTTGAGCCGGTCGAGATAGAGCGTCGCGTAGGCGGCGTCCTGGTATTCGGCCAGCCGCGCCGCGCCTTCCTCGACGATGCGCTGCGCCGCCGCCGGAAACTCCCTGCGTATGCGCTCGGCAAGCTCGGCGGGCGCGTTGCGCCAGCGCTTTGCTTCGGCGCCAGGCGCCGTCTGCGTTTCGCCGCTTGCGTGCCGATAGCCGGCTTCGAACCCCCGCAGGCTCGCTTCGATGCCCTTGCCCGAGCCGCGGATCGCCGTTTCGCAGGCGGCGCGCGCGAGCGGCAGCGCGCCGCATCCGGCAAGCGCGCCGAACATCACCGCGCTGATGACGGTGCCCGCGCTCGCGGTGGCTTCCGCCATGTCGAACAGAATCGCGCGCTTGGCCAGCTCGCGCGCCGCCGCAACGATACGCTCGCTGTCGGCGCGGCCGTCGCCCATCGCCATTTTTTCCGCGGTCGTATACACGCGGCTGGTCGAGGCGATCAGCGCGGTGCGCTCCGGGCTGATGAAGCCGTTTTGCATGGCGCGCCCGGCCTCGACCAGCTCGGAGGCGATCATCACATCGACGTTGCCCGGCGCGGGCGTGAGTGCGAGCACCGGCTCGCGGCCCCCCAACGCGTTGCGGCGCGCCGGGTAGATTTCCAGATAGTACGTGGTCGCGCCCGTGCGCTGCGCCACGCCGGGGATGGAAGTGCTCTGCACCGGAAAATCCTCGGCGTTCGCGGCGGCCACGATCCAGTCGGCGAGCACACCGCCACCTTCGCCGCCGAGCGCGGCGACCAGCAGAGTGATGGGACGTTGGGGGAGAGAATTCATGCGGACATTTTACGTTATGCCGGCTGCAGCCAGCCGATGACGGTGTTGCGGATTCCGGCAAGCAGCCGATCCCCGGCGCCCGGGTTGTGCACGATCTCGGCGCGAAAGAAACTCGGGCACAGCACCGCGGCGTGCGCCACTTCCCCGCACAGGCCGCAGCCGACGCAGGCGTTGTTGACGTGCGCAACCGGATCGACCTTGAGCGGATCGGAGGAATCTTTCACCGTGAGCGAAGGGCAACCCGAGAGCCGGATGCAGGAATGGTCGCCCGAGCACACGTCCTCGTCCACCCCGAAGCGCTCCCTCACCACGCGCTCGCCGCGCTTGAGCATTCCGGCGATCTGCGGCCGCAGCCGCCGCTGGATCTCGAGCTGGCATTCGGCGTCGGCGATGATCACCTTCAGTCCCTGGTACGGGCTGGTCATCGCCTCGCGCAGGATCTTCGCCACCGCGCCGACGCGATAGGTGTACACCGACTTCAGCCACCGCACGCCGACGCCCTTCAGCGCGCGCTCGATGCTCATGTCGGCGGACTTGCGCCCGGTCTGGCGCAGCGAGGAAGGAATGTTCTGCGTCCCCGTGGCCGAGGTGTAGCCGTTCTTCATGATGACGAGGATGCCGTCGTCCCGGTTGAACACGGCGTTGGCGATGCCGGAGGTGAGGCCGTTGTGCCAGAAGCCGCCGTCGCCCATGACGGTGACCGTGCGCTTGCCGAACATCGGCTCGATGCCGGAATTGGAGGCGAGGCCGAGGCCGTAACCGAGCACCGTGTTGCCGATGTTGAACGGCGGCAGCGTGGAGAAAGTATGGCAGCCGATATCGGCCGAGATGTGGAAGGCGCCGCTCTCGCGTTCCACCAGCTTCATCGCCGAGAACACCGGACGCTCGGGGCAGCCGACGCAGAAGCCCGGCGGCCGCGCCGGCACCGGCGCGCCCAGCAGTTCGGCGGCGCGGCGCCTCGGTGCGGTAAGCGATTCGAATACCTGATGAAGTTTTGCGGTATCGACGCCCGCTTTTTCGAGATGGGGCGCCATCGCCTGAAGCCATTTTGCCACGCCCGTGAGCACAACTTCGCCCGTGTACTCGCCGGCCATCGGCAGAAAGTCCTTGCCGTGCACCTCCGTCTGCAGATCGGCGCGGTGAAGGATCGCGTGCAGCGCGTCCTCGATGTACGCCGGCTGGCCTTCCTCGACCATGAGCACGGCGCGCTTGCCGGCGCAGAACGCGGTAACTTCCTCGGGGATCAGCGGATAGGTGACGTTTAGCACGTAGATCGGAATCTGCGACGCGCCGAAAGCATCGGCAAGCCCGAGCTGCTGCAGCGCGCGCACGACGACGTTGTACATGCCGCCTTGCGTGACCATGCCGATCTCGCCGATCGAGCCTTCGAAGACTTCGTTCAGCCTGTTGTCGCGGATGAATTGCACCGCCGCGGGCCAGCGCACCTCGATCTTGTGCTTCTCCTGCGCGTAGGTCGAAGGCGGCAGGCAGATGCGCCCGTAGTCGAAGTCGGGGTTCTCGAGGGTGTGCTTGCGCGAGAACTGCGGCGCGCGGTTGTCCCGGGCTGCGAACGCGCCGTGCACGTGGCAGGCGCGGATGCGAAGCTCGAGCATCACCGGCGTGTTCGAGGCCTCCGAGAGCTCGAAGCCTTTTTCCACCATGTCGACGATGGTGGGCAGGTTGGGGCGCGGATCGAGCAGCCAGATCTGCGACTTCATCGCGAACGCGTGGCTGCGCTCCTGGATGATCGAGGAGCCCTCGCCGTAGTCCTCGCCGATCACGATCAGCGCGCCGCCGCGCACCCCGGCGGAAGCGAGGTTGGAGAGCGCGTCCGACGCCACGTTGGTGCCCACCGTCGATTTCCAGGTCACCGCCCCGCGAAGAGGATAGTTGATCGAGGCGCCCAGCATCGCCGCCGCGCCCGCCTCCGAGGCATTGGTCTCGATGTGGATGCCGAGGCCTTCCATGATGTCCCTGGCGTCGTTCAGCACGTCCATCATGTGCGACACCGGCGCGCCCTGGTAGCCGCCGACGTAGGACACGCCCGACTGCAGCAGCGCCTTGGTCACGGCGAGGATGCCCTCGCCATGAAAGGTTTGACCGTTGCCGAGCTTCAGCAGCTCGACTTCCTTCTCGAATGAACGCTCCATGGATGTTTCTCCGGCCGGACTAGACCAGCACCTTCGGCAGCCAGACGGCGATGGCCGGCACGAAGAATACCAGCGCGAGCATCAGCAGGCTCATCATCACGTAGGGTATCACCGCACGGAAGATATGCGCCATCGTCACCTCGGGCGGCGAGACGCCCTTCATGGTCATGAGCAGCAGGCCGTGCGGCGGCAGCAGCAGCCCGAGCTGCATGCAGATCAGGAACATCACGCCGAACCAGACCGGATCGACGCCGAATTTCTGCACCAGCGGCATGAAGATCGGCAGCGTGATCAGCATCATGCTGACCTGGTCGACGAACAGCCCCAGGAACACCAGCATCAGCATCATGCCGGCGATCACCGCGTGCGGCGGCAGGCCCTGGCCGGAGATGATCTCCACCAGGCCGTTGCTCGCCCCGGAGAACGACAGGATCTGCGCAAACGTCGTCGCCCCGACGATGATGAACAGGATCATGCCGGAGACGCCGGCCGTGCCGCGCAGCGCCTGCAGGAGGTTCTCGAGCGTGAGCGCCCGGTAGGCGAGCGCGAGCCCCATGGTGAACAGCGCGCCGATCGCCGCCGATTCCGTTGGCGTCGCCCAGCCCGCCGACATCGATGCGACCACGACGACGAAAATCGACACCAGCGGCAGCACGTACTGGATGAGCGGCCGCAGCTTCGCCCAGCCGCGGTATTCGGTGAACTGCGTCGCCGGCGCGAGCGACGGATCCATTTTGACGCGCACGATGATGTAGACGATGAAGGCGGCGCTGAGAATCAGCCCCGGCACGACGCCGCCGATGAGCAGCTTCGAGATCGAGATGCCCGAGAGGCTGCCGAGCAGCACCGTGAGCGCCGAGGGCGGAATCAGCATGTCGACCGCGCCGATCGCCATCAGCGGGCCGGTGGCCATGGTCGGGTGATAGCCGCGCGCGAGCATCACCGGCAGCATCAGGCTTCCCAGCATCGCGGTGGTGGCGATGGTCGAGCCGGAGATCGCGGAGAACACCGTGCCCGCCACCACGGCAACGACGGCGAGCCGGCCCGGCACCTGCCTGATCAGCCGCTCGATGCCGTCGATCACCTTGACCGCGAGGCCGGTGTGGAACAGCACCTCGCCCATGAGGATGAACAGCGGAATCGGCGTCAGCGGGAAACTCGCGACCGAGAGGACGCTGTTGCGCGCCAGCTGCACCAGCCCGGCCTCGCCGCCGAGGAACAGCACCGCGCCGACGAGGTTGATCACGAGAAAGGAGAACGCGACCGGGAGCCCGAGGAACAGAAGCACCGTCGAGCCTCCGAGCATCAGCCAGGCTGCGGCCTGCCAGGACACGTCGCTTGCCTTCCTATCCCGCGGAAACCGCGTCGTCCCGCGGTGCGCGCTCGCCGGCGTGGAGGCGCTGCATGCGGAACACCAGCTCGCCCGCGAGCAGCGCGAAAGCGACCGGCAGCGGGGCGAGCAGCCACCACTCGGGCGTCACCAGCGTCTTGATCGACATCGATCCGGCCTGGAAGCTCGCCCACGCGGCCTTCCCCCCGAAGACCATCATCACCAGGCAGCAGCCCAGAGCGAAGGCGTCGGAGACCCACTCGCAAAGCCAGCCGGCTCGCCTGGGGAGGGCGCGCAGCAGGATGTCGATGCGGATGTGCTGGCCGCGCCGCAGCAGCCACGGCGCGGTGAGCATGGTGATGAGAAACAGCATGGCTTCGGACACTTCGTTGCTCCAGGGGAGCCCCTGCACGCCGGGAACGAGCGGCACGTTTCGCAGCAGCACGTCGGCGCAGATCATCAGCGTCATCAGGAACAGCAGCGCGCAGGCGACGAGCGCCAGGCCGGCCAGGAGCTTTCCGTACCACTGTGAGAGCGCCCCCATGTCCTGGGCGCCGTCATTCCCGCGAAAGCGGGAATCCAGCGGCGTCTCGCGGCAAACGACACCGGATTCCGGGTCGCCCCCCGCTTTCGCGGGGGCAGGGCCCGCGCGTCCGGAACGACCACCCTTTCGCTTCGCGGATCACTTCGAGAACAGCGCCTTCAGCTTCGGTCCATGCTCGGGGCTCGCCTTGATCATCGCCGCCCAGCCCACTTCGTAGGCCTTGTCCAGGTATTGCTTGGAGGCAGCGGCATCGAAGCGGATGGTCTCGATGCCGGCGGCCGCCTGGCGCTTCGTTTCGTTGTCGTTGTATTGCTTCCACTCCTCGTTTCTCGCTTCGAACGCAATCGCCTGCTGCGAGAGGAAATCACGCTGCCTGGGCGCGAGCTTGTTCCAGGCGTCGAGGTTCAGCACCAGCGAGACTTCGGCGTTGTAGAAGCCGGGGTCGACGCGGTACTTGGTTTTCTCCTGCCAGTTGAGGTCGAAGATGCCGTGGATCGGCCAGCCGTAGCCGTCGACGACGCCGCGCTCGAGCGCCGTGTAGACCTCGCCGGGCGCGGTGGTGACGACGGCGGCGCCGAGCGCCTGGAAGAAATCGCGATACACCGGCGTGATGCGGATTTTCATGCCGGTGAGATCCGGCTTGTCGATCTTCTTGTTGATGTACAGATGGAACGGCGAGTAATCGACCACCCGGGCGAGGTAATACATGTTGGCCTTCTCCGCCCAGATCCGGTTGATGTAGTCGAAGGCGCCGTTCTTGCGCAGCTCGGTCGCGGGAAGCTGGGTGAGCTTCAGCGCGTCGGCCTCGGGCATGAGGTTGGTGTAGAAGGCTCCCGTGGTCAGGGCCATGTCGACGACGCCGGTCTTGACCGCATTGCCGACCTCGAAGGTCGGGATCGCCTTCGGCCCGCCGATGAAGTTCAGCTGCAGCGTGCCCTTGCCCTCGGCGTTGACCTTCTGGATCCAGTCGGTGAGGCGCTTGACGTAGTAGAGGTTCTCGGGGAAGGCGCTCACCACGCGCAGCGTGACTTCCTGCGCGCCGGCGATGCACGCCGACGCGGCGAGCGCCGCGCCGAGCACGGCGGATGCGAATTTCGGGGCGATGCGGATCATGTGACTCTCCTCTCTGGAGCTATGCGGGATATGCTCATTGAGAATTACTACACGTGACACATCTACCTTTGGATCGTCATTCCCGCGAAAGCGGGAATCCAGCGTCTTTTTACTCCGAAAGACCCTGGATTCGGGCTCGCCCCCCGCTTTCGCGGGGGCAGGGCCCGCGCGTCCGGAATGACGAACCAATGCGAATGTTGTTGTCGTCCAGTTAGGTAAAACTCAATAAATTTGGAGTGCAGCGAGGGTAGGCGACGCCCCTGTATTTGTCAAATTGACGCAGGCGCCGCCTGGGCTGGTCGCCGGGCAACGGCGGCTTGCCGCCGCAGCGGCGATTCGATGCCATAATGACGCTACCTTTTTCATCATTTCACCCGCCATGACCGCCCCCAAACGACTCTCAGGCGTGCTCGCTCCCGTGGTCACGCCGTTCAAGCGCGATCTCACTCCCGACCCGCAACGTTTCGTCCGCCACTGCAAGTGGCTGCTCGCCAACGGCTGCCGCGGCCTGGCGGTGTTCGGCACCAACAGCGAGGCGAATTCGCTTTCCGTGGACGAGCGCATGCTGCTGCTCGAGACGCTGATCCAGGAGGGCGTTCCGGCCGCGGCGCTCATGCCCGGCACCGGCTGCTGCGCGCTCACCGATTCGGTGCGGCTCACGGCGCACGCGGTCGCTCTCGGCTGCTCGGGCGTGCTGATGCTGCCGCCGTTCTACTACAAGGGCGTGTCCGACGAGGGCCTGTACCGCAACTTTGCCGAAGTGATCGAGCGCGTCGGGGAACAGGCGGGCGATGCGCGCCTGCAGCTCTACCTCTACCACATCCCGCCGGTGTCGCAGGTGCCGATCACGCTCGCGTTGATCGAGCGGCTGCTGAAGAAATATCCGGGCAACGTCGCCGGAGTGAAGGATTCATCGGGCGACTGGAGCAACACCCAGGCCATGCTCGAGGCCTTCGCCCAATCGGGATTCGACGTGTTCGCCGGCAGCGAAGTGTTCCTGCTCGACAACATGCGCGGCGGCGGCAAGGGCTGCATCACCGCCACCGGCAACGTCAATCCCGCGGCGATCAACCGCGTATTCGAGAACTGGCGCGCGGCCAACGCCGACGAGCTGCAGCAGGGCATCACCGCGACGCGCCAGCTGGTGCAGAAGTATCCGATGATGGCGGCGCTGAAAGGCATCATCGCGCACTGGGCGCGCGACCCGCAATGGGCCACGCTGCGACCGCCGCTGGTGGAGCTCACGCCGGAGCAGAACAAGTCGCTCGTCGCCGAGCTCGAAGCGCGCGGTTTTGACATGCCGGGACTTGCGGCCGCGGCCCCGGCCGTCGCCTGAACCGGCGACTCTGAAACACTATTCCGCCGCGCTTCCCGTCTCGCCGGTTTTCTGCAGCAGCATGCAGTGGTAGGACTTGTGTTTCACGAATTCTTCCGCGGTGCGCTGGCGGGAGAAGTACTTGAACTCGAGCTTCTTCAGGCGGCGGCGCAGGAACGGCCGCGCGAGGCGCGTCAGCCAGGGGCGGTTGCTGCGGAAGTAGTAGCCCAGGGCATCCCACACCGGCATGACATAGTCCTGCAGCATGTCGTCGATCAGCTTCAGGTTCGGGGCGGTGCGGGCGGTAATGTCCTCGTCGAGCAGCACTCTGAACGGCTGCTGGGCGAGCGTGGCATAAAACGCTTTGAGCGGATGACCGCCCCCGAGGGCGCTGGGGCCGCTGCCCTCGACGCTGAAAAAATCGCTCAACAGCACGTAGCCGCCCGCGCGCAGCAGCCGGTTCGCCCGCGGCAGGCTCTCCCGCGGGGAGATGTATTGGAAGCTTTCGCTGAACAGCAGCAGGTCGTAGGTGTTCGGCGTGCTCAACGCTTCCAGGGTGGTGGGATAGATGGTCACGTCGGGGCCGAGGCGCTTCCTGGCCGCCTCCGTCAGCAGCGGCGCGGGAGAAACGCATTCCACGCGGTAGCCCCGCTGCAGCAGCAATTGCGCCACATGACCCGTCCCGCAGCCCACGTCGAGGATGGTTTTCACGTCCGGCGGAATCTTGCCCAGCAGGTAGTCGCAGTAGGCGGCCTGGGCCGCGGGCAGGTTGGCGAAGGACACCTTCAGCCCGTCCGTCCAATAGCCGTAGTGCAGGTCTTCCGTTTTCAGCAGCCGCGCGCCCAGGATCAGTCCGAGCTCGCGTGAGGAAACTTTGTGTCCCATGGTCATTCAACCGTCGTTGAACATTGTCGCTGCCGTGCCGTCATGGCCGGGCCCCGGTCTCCCGTGGCGTGTGCCGCCGATCATCGCGAATCGGGAGAAATCGGCGGGCGGATTGTACTGCGGATTGGTCGCGGGCAGTTTGCGATTGCGTCGCCGCTCGCAGCATAAAAGAAGCATTTACGCCCGCGCGGGCCTCCGGCGCTTCCCGACCCGGTAAGGTTTCGCGCGCTGCTCGGCGCGCAGGCGAAACGGCGAACGGATCGAGAGTTTCCCGTCCACCGTCTGACCATCGTGCAGGTCTTTGGAATAGAGTACCGACGCCCCGCAGGCCAGCGCCGCCGCGATGATCTGGCTGTCGAAGAATCCGTAGCCGAATCTTTCCATGACGCGCAAGGCATCGAGCACGATCGGCGGCGATACCACCACCACTTCGCAGCCGGCGGCGATGCTCATCACGCGGTGCTTTGCCTCCGGCACCGGGATGCGGAACCGGCGCGTGAGCACGTTGGCAAGCTCCGAGAGCAC
The DNA here is from genome assembly GCA_049802235.1 of Burkholderiales bacterium. Taxonomy (GTDB): domain Bacteria; phylum Pseudomonadota; class Gammaproteobacteria; order Burkholderiales; family SG8-39; genus VBDM01. The sequence continues at coordinate 13,243 of JBARMB010000043.1, forward strand.
CTGGGTGCTCACCCACGCGCCATCGGCCTCGGCGAGAGCACGGGCGGTTTCGCGCTTGGCGACGTCGGTCTCGGAGAACGAATAGACGAGGACGTTGGTATCGAGGAAGAACGCCGGCGCGGATGCGCGGCGCTCAGCGGGCATTCGCTTCCTCGCGGTCGAACTTGAAGCCGCGCGTGTCGATCAGTGTAGCGCCCCAGTCGATGCGGTGCTTGCGGCGCGCGAGGCGCTGGAATTCGTGCTCCGAGACCAGGCGCGCGACCACCTGCCCGCGGCGCGTGATGCGCACCGCGCCGGCGCGCTCCGCCTCGTGCACGATCGCGGGCAGTTGCTGCCGCGCTTCGGCGATCGAATACTTCTTTTCCACGGCCGCCCTTGAATAGCTATCTGGATAGCTATCTTAGCGTGGCGTGGATGGAAGCGCAAACCGGCGTGCGGCGGGCGCCGGTCTCCCGGCTACCAGTAGCGCATCGCGCCGCGGAACAACCGGCCGAGATCGTCCCGGCTCACGGCGCGCGGCGCGTTGACGAGCAGACGCTGCTGCGCGAACGCGCCCTCGGCGAGCGCGCCAACGTCGCCCTCGCCGTAGCCCACGCCTGAAATCCCGTTCGGGATCGCGGTCGCCTGCATCAGCTTGATCAGATGCTTCGCCACGATCTCGCCTGCGTCTTCGGGCGCCGCGCCGCGCACGTCCGCGCCGAGCCACTCTGCGCCGGCGAGATGGCGCTCGGGGCAGGCTTCGGCGGTGAAGCGGAAAACGGACGGCGCATTCACGATCACCGACATGCCGTGCGGCACCATCGGCTCCTCCTTCGGGTAGCCGTCGGGGCGGAAATCGCGCACCAGGCCCGCTACCGAGTACGACATCCCGTGCGGCACGTGCACGCCGGAGTTGCCGAAGGCGATGCCGGCGAGCGTCGCCGCGATCATCATGGCGTCGCGCGCCTCGTGGTCCGAAGCGTCGTTCACCGCGCGCACCAGATAGATTCCGAGCTTCTTCAGCGCCGCCTCGCAGCCGACGTCGCTCCAGGGATTCGCGCCCTGGCTCATCGGCCGCGCGGCGGTCTTGGCGCGCATCGTGTAGGGGCGCGCGGTGTACGACTCGAGCGCGTGCGAGAGCACGTCGAAGCCGCTCGCCGCGACCACGTTCTTCGGCAGCGAGTACGTCGTGGACGGATCGACCAGCGCGAGCGTCGGCCGCAGGCGTTTCGAGGCGATGCCGGTTTTAAGGTGTTTTGAGAGCAGATCGAACACCGCGATGCCGGTGCACTCCGAGCCCGTGCCGCAGGTGGTGGGGCAGGCGATGTGGGCTTTCAGCGCGCCGGGCACCGGCTTGCCGGCGCCGATCGGCGCGTTGACGTAGTCGAGGAATTCGGCGGGATACGTCGCGTAAAGATTCGCCGCCTTGCAGGTATCGATCACCGAGCCGCCGCCGACCGACACGTAGCCGTCGAACTTCTCGTGGGCGGCGAACAGGGTCGCGGCGCGGAAGGACGCGTCGGTCGGCTCGACCCTGCACTCGTCGTAGAGAACGACGTCGATCCCGGCCGCGCGCAGCGACGCGAGCGCATCGGCGACGCACTCGAGCGCGCCGACGCGCTTGTCGGTGAACAGCGCCGCGCGCTTCATGCCCAGCGCGCGCGCATGCTCGCCGACTTCTTTCAGCACGCCGGGGCCGAACACGATCGACGAGATGTCCACCGCGTAGGCCGACTCGTGGCCTTCGGTGATGGCGTAGTAGTGGCAGCAGGTCATGATCTTCTCCGGATGCGCTCGATCGCCGCAATTGCTTCCAGCAGGAACGCGTCGCCGAGGCCGGAGACCTGGCCGTTGTAATACGAAATCGCGTCGTCGAACTCCCGCTGAGCGACATCGAGAACCCGCACGTTCACTCCGAGCGGTACTTCGCCAGCACCTCTTGGAGCGGAATCGCCTTGATTTCGCCGCGGCGATAGGCGGCAAGGCGATCCTCGGCTTCTGCTGCCCAGAGCCGATCGATGTTCGGATCGGGCTCGTCGAGGCTCGCCAAAATGTCGTCCACCAATTCGACCCGCTCGGCGGGAGAAAGCCTGCGCGCCTGGTCGCTCAGAGTCTTGGCTGCTTCAGTCATTGCGGCGGCCCCGGAAGTTCCTTGATTGTGGAAAAGATTGTAACGCTTCCTCTATTGAACAGGGTAGGGGAGCATCATGCCTCGCGCGGCGGATGCTCGCCGATCTCGTTGAGCAGCCCCGCACCGAACACGATGGAAGATATGTCCACCGCGTAGGCCGACTCGTGGCCTTCGGAGACGGCGTAGTAGTGGCTGCAGGTCATTCGAATGCTCCTGTTCTCGCGTCATTCCCGCGTATGGCATGTCATTCCCGCGAATAATCAGGCTACGCTCGCAATATAGTTAGTGGCATCGAGATTGCATGTCGTAGACAGCGCTCCGCGCAACGTAAATAGATGCGGATTCTCGCGAAACGCGAATAACCGATACAGGTGGTATCGCTCGGAACGGGCTTGAGACACATCAAGTTCATTGCGGGAAACAAAGAAAGGGGTGTCCTGCCCGTACTTCGTCGTTTTTACTTCGATAAGCCGCTCCGCCACAGAGGTATCGAAGGAAAGTATGTCAAACCCTTCTGCATTTCCGCGAACCTTGGATACGTGCTCAATTTTCGACGCGAGTACTTCGCGTCGGGCGCCGATCAGTCGCGCACGCTCAAAGTTGATGACGAACTCTTCGCCAGCGAGGCCAAGAGTCCGGTTTCGGGCCTCGCGCTCAAGGTAGTTCACGGGGCGCGGCAGGTATTGAGGAATTCGTTCTGACGCACGGGGTCCAGTTGTCTTCGGATTGGGTGGGTCAGTCAAAACTTTGAGGATGTCATCGACTGTCGGCACAGATACTATCCGGTCCGCGTCGGCCTCGACCAGGGCAATCAGGCCCCGGTTGGAGGCAAGGCGATCTGAAACCACCTCATGAAGCAGACCTTGGTAGTTTGAGCGCGGCTTGTACCCGGAGATGTACGGGAAACCGAGAGCGATCAGAACAGCGCTGATGTTCTGATGTTTGAACTCGATTGACCCCTCCGAGCGGGCATCAAGCTTCGGGAGGAGTTGCCGCCGATGTTCGGTCTTGTCATACGGCACGCCGGCGAGCTCGGTCTCGAACATCGCGAGATAATCCGCGACCGTCGCCTCAACCTCCTCTCTTGACCAATCAGCGGCCACTGTTGGAATTCTCCTGCGCCCAATGCGGTCTCTGACGCATATTGCACGTGGCGGCCGGGTATCGCAGGCCGCTGCGGATCATGCCAAGCGTGAATCCACCGCAACCGCAAAACAGATCCAGAAAAGTCAGCGCGTTCACGCCACTTCGCGCGCCGGCATTGGCGGCCCGGTCCACACGCGGGCGCGCCGCTCTCGATGGTCGCCTGCCGTTCACGCACGTACACCGTCAGTCAGATTCAAGCGATTGCGTCGCCAAGTGCACACGTATAATCGCGGATCAGCGGCGGTCCACGCGCGCTTCTCCGGCGTCTCGTTGGCGGTGTCTTTTTCGGATGGTGCGACCCAGCGCATGGTTTGCTTGTCCCCCTCAAGCTTGATTCTTGGCCGTCAGGCTCCCATGATAGCGGCAAGTCGGACTGGAAATTTCCGGTCGGCGCTGGGCTCCTGGGGTTTCCCGGGGGCCCTTCGCATTTCCAGGGGAAGACTTTCAGTCCCCATCCCCTGATCTCTCCCGCAGGGCCGCGCCGGAATTTCCCGCGCCTACGCTGCCAGGCGCATTTCCGCGGTGACGATGTCCCAGACGACGGCGATGCGCTGATCGGCGCGCCGCTCGATCAGGCCAAGCTCGATCAGGCGCGAGACGTCGGTATGCACGTTCTTGTAGTGCCGCCCGAGCCGCCGCGCCAGTTCGTTGATGGAGAGCGGCCCGGCGCGCCTGAGCTGCTCGAGCAGCGTCCAGCGGGCCGGCGTGAGATTGGAGAGCAGCACGGGCAGGCTCTCGAAGGTGAGCTTCACTTCGGCGCCGCGCGCCGCACCTTTCCCCGCGCGAGCCCACGCCCGCTCGAAGCGGTCGAGCGCTTCGCTCAGCTTTCGGACCCCGACTTCAATTTTCCTTTTCATGCGTGCCTCCGTATCGCCGCATATCCGCCTCGAAATCCCGCCGCAGGCCGTAAGCGTCATCGTCCGCGTCCGGCAAATGCTTCCATCGTCAGCGCCCGCTCCGGAAACGCCCTGAGCACCGCTTTGTCGGCCGTCACGAGCGGAACATCCAGCACGGACGCGAGCGCGACGAACTCCGCGTCATAAGCCGTGAGCGTACTGTCGGCGACAACGTCGAAGACGAGGTCGTCGGCGACAATGTGTTCGCCTTCGGCCAGCGCGTGTTCGGCAGCTCTCAGTATCCTGACGATCTGGGACCGTGACAGCAGCCCGCGCCGGAGGTAGGCCGTAAGCACGTTGCGCATCTCCGAGCGCCACAGGATCGGCGCGTGCCAATCCGGGTCCTGTCGTCGAACCGCCTGCGCGATTTCGGTATTCTGGCCGCGCACCCAGCAGTAGTGGATCACATTGGTATCGACGACGATCACTTCAGGCCCTTGCGCTTGTAGCGATCGCCGATTCGATGGTCCACGCGGGGAAGCCGGTCGGTAAATGCCCTGAGCTCCCGCGCGAGCCTGGTCCGATCGACCTTTGGCGCGGAAACGTCGCGTTCGAGCCTGGCCAGAATCTCGCTGTTGAGGCTGCGGCGGTTTTTTTTTGCGCTCTGTTTGAGAACGGCGTGGACTTCCCTGGGGATGTTCTTGAGCGTCAGGGTCAGCATGGTGTACTCCTTGGAACCAATATGGAACCGTCGTAGATTAGCGCGGCTGCCGGAGCCGGTCAACCGCCGGGGGGCGAAATCCCCCGGCGCTGCGCGCCACCCCCGCTTCGACTGCGCTCAGCGCAGGCTTTGACAAGGGGGTCAGTCAGTGCCGCAGCACGCACTTCCGGTACAGGTCCTTGAACTTGTTCTCCGGATCGTAGCGCGCTTTCAGCGCCTCGTACGCCGGGCCGTTGTAGATGCGCCAGAACTCGTCCTCGGGGTAGAACGAGTCGGAGTAGAGCGACTTGATGCCGCCCAGCTCCGCGACCTTGCGCTCGATCTTGCGGTTGTAATAACCGGGTTCGTGCGGCTCGGCGCTCCTCACCACGTCCCAGAAGCCGAAGTTGACGTAGAGCGTATGCGGATCGATCGGGTAGAGCGGGAAGCGCGCATTCGGGTCGTGCGCCCTGACCGGGCAGATCCAGACCGGCAGGATGCCGATCTCGCGCAGCAGGAAATCGAGGAACCCGGCGGCGCGCGCAATCGGGATGTCGACGTCCTGGATCACCGATTCCGGATGCCGCCCTGCGAGGCGGTCGAGCGCGCGCGTCACGCCCCAGCGGCTGTTCCAGCGCATGATCTTCGCGTAGGTCACGGAGTTGAGCCGCTTGCGTCCGAGCAGCCGCCGCACGATCGGATTCTGCGCGTACAGGTTCTTCGAGCACCAGAACCAGTCGGTGTCCCAGCGCCAGATGAAATCCTTTGTCGTGAGGTAATCGGTGTCGCGTTCGCGGATCGAGCGGTAATAGATGCGCTTGTAGCCGTAGTCGCTCGCAAAGGGCGCGGTGTCGGTGAAGCGCCCGAGCGTGATGAACATCTCGCGCCCCGAGAACACCGTGCCGTCGACGAAGTCGGGCGCGTCGGCTCCACGCTCGCGGCAGCGCGCCTCGAGGTCCTCGAAATAGCGCGCGGCGTCTGAATGGCGGATATGCGCGATGCGCACGAAGCGCTTCACCGGCACGGTGCGCGCGGTCACTTTCAGCGCATAGCCGAGCGTGCCGTAGGAATTCGGGAAGCCGTAGAACAGATCGCGGTGCTCGTTGTCAGGCGTGCAGGTGACGATGCTGCCGTCGGCGAGCAGCACGTCGAGCGCGGCGAGCGTGTCGTGCACCAGGCCGTACCTGAACGAGGAGGCCTCGATGCCCACGCCGGCGGCGGCGCCACCGAGAGTGATCGACTTCAACTGCGGCACCACGCACGGCATGACGCCGTGCGCGAGCGTGGCATCGACGAGATTTTCGTAGGGGGTCATGCCTTCGGCGACGACGCGGTTGTTGACGGCGTCGACCTCGATCACCTCGTTGAAGCCGGACAGATCGACGCGCGGCCGCGCCGACGGAGCGCGATCGCGGAACAGGTTGGAGGTTTTTTTTGCGAGGCCGACGCCGGCGGCGCCTGAGCGCAGCTCGGCGAGCAGTCGCGCGACCCTGGCCTCGTGGCTGCTCACGCGGCGTCCGGATAAAGAAACCGGCGGCTCATCGGATAGTTATCTTTCGAGATGTTGCCCTTGCTCACCAGCACCTGGAACAGGTGCGTGCGGCCATTCGGCGAGCGGAACATCTCGGCGCAGGAGTAGAGGTAGGTGCGCCACTTGCGGCGGAAATGCTCGTCGAACTTCACCGGGTCGAGACGATGGATCTCCTCCCAACGGCGGTCGAAGCGCTCCGCCCAGGCGTCGAGCGTCAGCGCGTAGTGCCGGCGCAGGTTCTCGACATCGACGACTTCCAGGCCGCAGCGCTCCATGTGGTCGATGGCCTGGGCGAGGCTCGGGATCCAGCCGCCGGGAAAGATGTGCTTGCGGATGTAGAACTCGGTGTCGAGCACGCCGACGTGGCCGATGAAATGGATCACCCCGAGCCCGCCGGGCTTGAGATAGTCGGCGTGGGCGCGGATCACTTCCGGCAGCTGGTCGCGGCCGGCGTGCTCGAGCGTGCCGATCGAGAGCAGCTTGTCGAACCGGCGCGGCACTTGGCGGAAATCGCATTCGACGACGCTGATCTTATCGCCGAGTGCGCGGCGCGCGATTTCCGCGCGCAGCTCGCCCACCTGCTCGGGGGTGGTGTTGATTCCGGTGCCGAGCGCGCCGAAATGCTCCCAGGCGTGGAACAGCAGCCCGCCCCAGCCGCAGCCGATGTCGGCGAAGGTCTCGCCGGCCCGCAACTGCACCTTGCGGCAGACGTGGTCCATCTTGTTGCGCTGCGCTTCCTCGAGCGTGCGCGTGCCTTCCTTCCAATAGCCGCAGGTGTACATCATTGCCGGCCGATCGAGCCAGAAGCGGTAGAAATTCTCGCCGAGCCCGTAGTGATAGCGCGCGTTCGCCTTCGCCTGCGCGAGCGAGCGGTTGGAAAAGCGCAGCTCGTGCCAGCGGTTGCGGATCGCCACCAGCGGATTGGGCGCATTGTCGTAGCCCGCATCCATGCCGGTGCGGCAGGCGAGGGCGAAATCGCCTTCGATGTCGAGGTCCCCGTCGAAGTAGGCTTCGATCATGCCGACGTGGCCGAACAGCAACACGCGGCGCTCGGCGCGGGCGTTCCTGAAAATGATGCTGGCGTCGGGCGGCCGGTCATGGTTCTGGCGCGAGGAGCCGTCGGCGAAGACGACGCGAAGGCAGACGTCGGTAGCGGTCCCGATCGCCGACATGGTGTTCTTGAGACGCGTGTGCATGATCCTCCGTGTCCGGCAGCAAACCGTTTCGCCCTGCGCTTGGGCGCGATCTTGACAGTTTTTCGCGCGGTTTTGAAGCCGGCTTGCTAAACTGCGTTCCATGCCGCGCGCCTTTGCACCCCGATGTTTCAGCAGCGCGCCTTGCGCCGAGGGACAGGTCCGTGCCCGGCCTTGAAGCGCTCTCCCCCTGGGGCTACGCATGGGTCGGCGCGGTCTTGCTCGGCGCCGGCTTTGTCCACGGGATGCTCGGGCTGGGCTTCCCGCTCGTCGCAATGCCGCTGCTGGCGATGGCGCTGCCGTTCAAGACCGCAATCCTGTTCATCATGCTGCCGATGCTGTTCGTCAACGCGGTGATCGCATTCTGGGGCGGCGGCTTGCGCGAGAGTATCGGCCGCTTCTGGTACATGCCGATCGCACCGGTCGCCGGCGCCTGGACCGGCACGCGGCTGCTCATCGGTGCGCCGCCGGAGCCGTTTCTGCTGCTGCTCGCGCTGATGCTGATCGTGTATCTCCTGCGCGAACGCCTGGGGCGCGCCGAAGTGCCCCTGGTGCGGCGGCACGCCACCGCCTTCGGCGTCGCTGCCGGGATGATCGGGGGATTCTTCGAAGCCGTGACCAACGTCTCGCTGCCGCCGATGATCATCTTCCTGATGATGGTGGGAGTGTCGCCCGTCGCCCTGGTGCAGGTGCTCAACTTCTCGTCGCTCGGGACCAAGGCGGTGCAGATCGGGACCTGGTCGGTCTCAGGCGGCGTGCCGCTTGCGTTCTGGGCGGCGAGCCTGCCCTGGGGCATCGTCACCGTGGCGGCGCTGTTCGCGGGTGCGCGCATCCGCGTGCGCGTGGACGCGCGCACCTACATGATCTGGCTGCGCCGCTTTCTCTGGGTGATGGCGGCCCTCCTCATGCTGCAATTTCTCCGCGCCACACTGTCCTGAAATGAACCGGCTGCGCCTGCTGCTCGCGCCGCTGCTGCTCGCCTGCGCCTGCGCGCACGCGCAGGCGCTGCAGACGGCGCTGTTCGATGCGATCGGGACCGGCGACCATGGCGAGGTCAGGCGTCTGGTCAAGGCGGGGGTCCACTTCACCGCAAGGAACGGGCAGGGCGAGACGCCGCTCTACGCCGCCGCCGAGAAGGGCGACCGCGAAATCGTCAAGCTGCTCATCGAGAACAAGGCCGACGTCAGGGCGCGCACGCCGAACGGCGAGAACGCGCTGCATGCGGCGGCGATGAACGACGATGCGGCGCTCATCCGCCTGCTTATCGGCGCGGGCGCGGAAAAGAACGGCGTCAACCGCGACGGCGAGACGCCGCTGTTCTGGGCGGCGTTGACGGGCACGCTGCAGGCGGTAAAGGCGCTCGTCGGCGCGGGCGTACCCTTGAACGTGCGCGACCGCAACGGCAATACGCCGCTGCACGCGGCGGCGGCAAGCGGCAACGCCGACGTCGTCGCCTACCTCCTGTCGAAGAAGGCGCATAAGGGCGCGAAGAACAAGCGCGGCGAGACGGCGCTCGATCTGGCCAGGGCGCGCGGGGAGGCGGCAACGGTGAAGCTGCTGCGGAAGAAATAACCTCGTGCGCCGCCTTGCCAGGGGAGCGCTCGGCGACCGCGAGATCGTTTTCGCGGCCGGGTTCCTGCGCGCGGTCGCGAACGGCCTGATCGGCGTCGTCGCCGGCATCTATCTCGCCACGCTCGGCGTCGATCCCGCCGCGATGGGCGTGGTGCTGGGAGCCGGCATCGCCGGAACCGCGCTCGGTGCCGCCGGCGTCATGTTCTGGGGCGACCGCATCGGCCGGCGCCGCTGGCTGGTCGCGCTGGCGCTGCTCGCCGCGGCGGGCGGCGCAGTCGTCGCCGCCGCGTCGCAGGCCGTGGTGCTTGCCGTGGCGGCTTTTTGCGGCATGCTCAATTCGCTCGGCAAGGACCGCGCCGCGGCGCTGGCGCTGGAACAGGCGATCCTGCCTTCGACCGGCGATGATGCCGGCCGCACGCGCACTTTCGCCTGGTACAACGTGATCCAGGACATCGGTCACGGCATCGGCGCGGCGCTCGCGGTCGTTCCCTGGCTGTTGCGCCATTTCGCCGCCGTCGGCGAGATCGATTCGCTGCGCGCCGCGGTCGTCCTCTATGCCGTGCTGTATGCGGCGGCGGCGATGCTCTACCTTCTGCTGTCGCCGCGCGCCGAAGCGCCCGCTGCGACCGTGCGCCTGCGCATCAGCCCGGCGAGCCGCGCCATCCTCACGCGGCTGTCGCTGCTGTTCGCCCTCGACAGCTTTGCCGGCGGCTTCCTGGGGAGCGCGCTGTTCGCCTATTTCTTCCACCAGCAGTTCGGCGTGTCCGAGGCGGTGATCGGGATGCTGTTCGTCGGCGCGCGCATCATGAATGCGCTGTCGCACCTGGGCGCCGCGTGGCTCGCCGCGCGCATCGGGCTCGTCAACACCATGGTGTTCACGCACACGCCCTCGAGCCTGCTGTTGATGACCATTCCGTTCACCGGCAGCTTCGCGCTCGCGGCGGTGTTCTTTCTCCTGCGTGAAGGGCTGTCGGAGATGGACGTGCCGACGCGCCAGTCGTACCTGATGGCGATGGTGCGGCCCGAGGAACGCACTTTCGCCGGCGGCGTCACTAACCTCGCGCGCATGAGCGCGCGCGCCGTGGCGCCGGTGCTCGCCGGCGGGGCGATGCAGGCCCTGACGCTGGGGACGCCGCTGCTCGCGGCGGCGGCGATGAAGATCCTCTACGACGCGCTGCTCTACGTTTCCTTCCGCAAGCTCAAGGCGCCGGAAGAACGTTGAGGAAGTTCCGAATAGGTCGAACCGCCGGCGCGCGTGCAGACCCCAAGCGCTTCAGGTAACTCTGCCGTGGCTGCTTCTGCACGGCACTTCCCCCTTTGAAAAAGGGGGATTGAGGGGGATTTGCGGCCGTGAAATCC
>JBARMB010000044.1:0-1762 GCA_049802235.1 Burkholderiales bacterium
ATCAAAGACTCCTGCTTTGGTATGCGGATTGGTCGGAGCGTGCAGCACAGAGTCAATCCGCAAGAGATCCTCTCCTGCGCCTAAGCGGCTCGGGAAAGCATTTGTGGGCCGACGAACCTGCCGATGAATATGTGGAACGTCTCCGGGAGGGATGGCAGTGAGCCGCGTCTTTTGGGACACCAATCTCTTTATTTATCTGTTCGAAGGTTCCCCCGCGTTCGGACCTCAGGTTGTAGCGCTTAGACAGAAAATGCTGAAACGCGGGGATGAGTTATTGACCTCGACGCTCACTCTTGGGGAAGTGCTAGTAAAACCGATGAAGCTGGGTGATACCGTACTCACGAACGAGTATCGGCGCTCAATTCCTGCGACCGCTACGCTCTTGCAGTTTGATGAGAAAGCCGCAATTTTGTACGCCAAGCTACGTTGCGACGCGGCTCTTCGCGCGCCGGATGCCATTCAGCTTGCCTGCGCCGCATCGTTCGGAGTCGATCTTTTCGTTACAAATGATGGACGCCTTCACGGAAAGCAGGTGGATGGGATCCAGTTCATCACGCCACTAGACCGCGTTCCAATTTGACCGCAGATTGGTTTTATTGGTTGTTCGCAACAGGGTTGCACCTCCGGCCTTTCAGCCCTCTCTGGCGCCTCTGCTACAATCGTGGGTTAATCTTCCTTGAGGAGAATTCATAGCAATGTCCACCAAGATCGCCAAAGTTCATGCCCGCCAGGTCATCGATTCTCGCGGCAATCCCACCGTCGAAGCCGACGTCATCCTCGATGGCGGAGCACTTGGGCGCGCTGCCGTCCCGTCTGGCGCTTCAACCGGCGAACACGAAGCCCTGGAACTTCGCGACGGCGACAAATCGAAATACCTCGGCAAAGGTGTGCTCAAAGCCGTAGCTAATGCCAACAACGAAATCGCCAAGGCCGTCACTGGTCTCGAAGCTGTCGACCAGCGCGCTCTCGACTACAAAATGATTTCGCTCGACGGCACGCCCACCAAGTCCCGGCTCGGCGCCAACGCCATTCTCGCCGTGTCCATGGCCGCTGCCCGCGCTGCTGCCGTGGCCCTCAAGCAGCCGCTCTACAAGTATCTTTCGCGCTATTCCACCGATACTTCCTCCAATCTTCTCCCCTGCCCGATGATGAACATTCTCAATGGCGGCGCGCATGCCGACAGCTCCGTGGACTTCCAGGAATTCATGGTCATGCCCGTCGGCGCTCCCAATTTCTCGGAAGGCCTCCGCTGGGGAGTCGAGATTTTCCACGCCCTTAAGACCGCCCTCAAAAAGCACGGCTATTCCACGTCCGTCGGCGATGAAGGCGGCTTTGCCCCCAGCTGTAAGTCGAACGAGGAAGCGATCCAGATCGTTCTGGAAGCGATCGCTGCCGCTGGCTACAAGCCCGGCGAGCAAGTGAGCATTGCGCTCGATCCAGCCGCCAGCGAGTTCTACGACAAAGCCAGCGGCAATTACGTTTTCAAGAAGTCGGACAAGTCGACGCATTCTTCCGCACAAATGGCTGCCTACTGGACCACTTGGGCCGAGAAATATCCCATCGTCTCCATCGAAGACGGCATGGCCGAGGACGACTGGTCCGGCTGGAAATCCCTGACGCAAAGCATTGGCAGCAAGTCTTCCAAGAAAAAAATCCAGCTCGTCGGTGACGACCTCTTCGTTACCAACACCACGCGCCTCTCCCGCGGCATCAACGAGGGCATTGCCAACGCCATTCTTATCAAGCTCAACCAGATCGGCAG
>JBARMB010000045.1:0-5017 GCA_049802235.1 Burkholderiales bacterium
CGCCCTCACGCGCCCGGCCGCCGCCGCGCCGGCCCTGTCGATCCGGATCAGGGGTTGGGTCGACCGCGACTTCTTTCGCCGCGTAGGGCGCCCGCTCGAGCGTCTGCTCAGGAACAGCCCCTCCACCCTGAACCTTCACATAGAGGAAATGCGCGAAAGCGCCCTGCCCGATCTGCAGCGCCTGCTGCAGCGACTGCGGCGGCACGGCGACCGGGTGTTCATTTTCATCGGCGAGAAATGGCGCGGAGCGGCGCGGATCGATTCCTCGGTGTTCAACATCGTGTTCGAGCCCGCGGCTCTGCCGCGGCTCACCGGAGTCCCAGCCGCTTCCTGACGTACTCGCCGACGAGGATGACGGCCGGATACGCGACCTCCGCCTCGTTTTGCGCGTGCCGCATCAGCCGCTGCGCGAAATCGACGATCTCCGGATCGTTTTCCCATTCCGCCGCCTGCCAAAGGATCTTCAGCGCCCCGTCGGTGGCCCGGTGCTCGACGCGCATGGTCCAGAAGAGTCGGGGCCGGGTTTGGCACAACAAAGTCTAGTGACTGGTGCCCTCCGAGCGGGTGATCTTGTTCCAGACGTTGTACTTGCCCGCCGGGCGCTTCATCGGGATGCGTTTCACTTCCTTCAGCGTTTCGGCGTCGAATACGATGATTGCGCCATCGTCTTCCCACAGGCTGGCGAGCGCGTAGCGGCCATCGCGGGTGAACTCGACGTGCGCGAGCGTCTTGCCCGGCGCCGGCTTCAGCTCGGCCACGCGCTCGAGCGTCGCCTTGTCGATCACCTGCAGCGTGTCCTTGTTCCCGCTCATCATCGAGTCGACCCAGGCGTAGCGCGATTTTTCGTGGCTGCGCATGAAGAACCCGGGGCCGAGGGTCGGGATCTGCTTCACCGTTTTCCAGTCTCCCATTTCGATCACGCTCACCACGCCCTCCTTCAGGTTGGGCGTCGCCATCACCGTTCGTCCCTGCCAGTTCCAGGTGATGCCCGAGCCCAGGTGCGGCATCCCCGGCAGCTCGAGCGTCGCGACCCGGCGGCGCACATCGAGGTTGACCACCTGTCCCTTGCCCGCCTCGCGCGACGCGCCGATGAGATAGGCATAGGAAGCATCGAAAAAGAAGTCATCGAGAACATCGTCGAGCGGCGTTCGCCGCGGATTGAACTTGCCCGGAATGGCGAGCGCCTCGCCCATGCGGAAATCGTGCACCAGGCCGGGGTGGATGGGCGCCGCATGGTCGTCGTAGCTGATCTCCCACAGCTCGGGGACGTCCTTCAGGGCGACGACGAAGCTTTTTCTCGGCGCGGCGTCATAGACGGCCGATACGCGCGAGCTTCTGCCCTGGTCGTCTCTTACCTCGATCAGCTTGATCGGCGCGAGGTCGCGCGCATCGAGGATCACCAGCGTGTGCGGCAGGTAATTGCCCACCATGACGTAGCGACCGTCGCCGGACACCGCGGCATTGCGCGTATTGATGCCGGCGCGCACCTCGGCGATGAGCTTGAGGCCCCACAGGTCGTACTTGCTGATCCAGCCGTCGCGCGAGGCGAAATAGACGAAATGGCCGTCGGGGGAGAATTTCGGCCCGCCGTGCAGCGCGAAGCGGCTGGGGAAGCGCGCCAGCGGCTCGAAGCGGTCGCCATCGAGGATGGTGACGTGGTGATCCCCCGCCTCGACCACGACGAAAAGGTTGAGCGGATCGGCGCGATACACGGGCTTGTCCGCGGGCGCGCCGGCGTGCTCGATGCGCGAGGCGCGGATCTCTTCCAGGCCCCAGGCCGGGGCGTCTTGCGGCTGCGTATAAATGTAGTCGGCGAGCCGGCTGATTTCGGCCGCGCCCAGCTTCGCGCCGAATCCGGGCATCTGCGTGGCCACGCGCCCTTCGGCGATGGTCTTTTGCGCTTCGAGCCGGCGCAGGCGCTCGAGGTTCGAGGGCAGCAGCGCCGGCCCCATGCCGCCGAGCCGGTCGGCGCCGTGACAGGCGGCGCAGTGCTCACCATAGAGCACACGGACATCGGCGTCCGCGTGCACCCCGCACGCGAGCGCTGCGAGCCCCAAGCCGCCCGCGGCGGCGAGCAGGCGCGCCGGGCGCATCAGGACTCCGCCGCGGCGCGCCGGACGGAGACGAACGGCGTCATCTTCACGCGCTCGCGCTGCGTCGTGACGCCGATCTCGGCATCGGAAAGGTAGCAGCCGGGATCTTCCTCCCACGGGTCGCCGGTGAGGCTGCGCGCGCGCACGCGCGTGTTGCCGCCGCAGGTGGCGAAGTGAATGCACTCGCCGCAACGCCCCTTGATTCGCCTCGGGCTCGCCTTCAGTCCGGCCATCATGGGATCGGAGACGTCCCGCCAGATCGCGGGGAACGGCCGCTCGCGCACGTTGCCGAGCGAATAGTCCCACCAGAACGTGTCCGGATGCACGTTGCCGAGATTGTCGATGTTGGCGATGTTGACGCCGGAGGAATTGCCGCCCCACTGCTCGAGCTTCGCCCGGATGTGTTCCGCCTTCTCGGGAAAATGCCTTTGCACCCAGAACAGCAGGTAGGGCCCGTCGGCGTCGTTGTTGCCGGTGACGAATTCCTTGTTCAGGCCGCGCTGCTCGCAGTCCCAGGCGGTGTCGAGCAGCAGGTCCATGGCGCCGCGCGTGGTTTCCAGGAACGCGTCGCGGGCGCGGTTGAGGTTGCCGCGGCCGGCGTAGTTGAGGTGCGAGAGATAGAACTTGTCGATGTCCTCGGTCTCGATCAGCTCGAGCAGGTACGGGAGGTCCGGGGCATTGTCCTGCGTCAGGGTGAAGCGCACCCCGACCTTGGCGCCGGCGTCGCGGCACAGGCGCAGCGCCCTGAGCGAAGCATCGAACGCGCCTTCGCGGCGGCGGAAGCGGTCGTGCGTCTCGCGCCTGCCGTCGAGGCTGATGCCGACGTAGTCGAAGCGCACCGCGGCGATCTTGCCGACGCTTCTTGCGTCGATCAGCGTGCCGTTGGTCGACAGCCCGACGTAGAAGCCCATGCGCTTGGCGCGCTGGGCGATGGCGAAAAGGTCGCCTCGCAACAGCGGCTCGCCGCCGGAGAGGATCAGCACCGGCACGCCGAAGGCGCGCAGGTCGTCCATCACGTCGAACACTTCCTCGGTCGAGAGCTCGCCCGGGTAGTCGGTGTCGGCGGAAAACGAGTAGCAGTGCTTGCAGGTGAGATTGCAGCGCCGGATCAGGTTCCAGATCACCACCGGGGCCGGCGGATTGCGCTTCGGTGCGAGGGGCGTGGGCCGCGCGATCTCCTGCATGTATTGTGAAATGCGAAACATGTTCCCGTCCTCAATCCGGCTCGAGCCGCATGCCGGTCTTCTTCAGTATGCCGCTGCTATAAAGGATGTCGTGCGCGCGCACCGCGGGCCCGAGCAGCGCCGCGATCTCGGCGACGCACGCCCCGACCTCGTCGCGAGTCGCGCCGTGCACCATGGCGAACAGATTGTAAGGCCACAGCGGCAGCCGTCGCGGCCTGCGGTAGCAGTGGGTAACGAACGCAAGCGCCCCCACTTTCGGGCCGAGATCGGCGACGGCGTCGTCGGCGACGTCCCACACCGACATGCCGTTGGCGCGATAGCCGAGCGCATAGTGATTCGGCACGGCGGCGATGCGCCGGATCATCCCGCGATCGAGCATGCGGCGCACGCGCGCCATCACCTCTGCCGCATCCAGACCGAGCTGCTCCGCCACGGCGTGATAGGGCCGGGGAACGAGCGGCAGGCCGCCTTGCGTGGCGACGATGATGCGGCGGTCCACCGCGTCGATCGGCATGGAATCCTTCGCGGCGAGGGCGGCGAGGGCGTTCATCACAGCGGCGTCAGGTGCAGCCCGACGAAATACTCGTCGAGCTTCGGCAGGTCGACGACCGGATAGCCGCTGTCGCGCTCGATGTCCTCGATGACGCCGGCAATGTCCCCGGGCCGGTCGGTCGCGATCACGAACCACATGTTGAGGTCGTGCTCGCGCCGGTAGTTGTGCGCGACCTCGGAGTGAGCGTTGACCAGCGCCGCGACGCGCTCGAAGTCCCCGGGCGGCACGCGCATCGCCGCCAGCGTGAACGCGCCTCCCAGCGCGTCGGCGTTGTACATCGGCCCGAAGCGCGTCAGCGCGCCGGCGTCGATGAGCCGCGACACCCGGCCGAGCAGCTCGCCCTCCGTCAGGCCGAGCATCGCCGCGGCGACCTGGAACGGATGCTCGCAGACCGCGATCCCGCCCTGCAGCGCGTCGATGATGCGGCGATCAAGCCCGTCCATGCTCCGCTCCTTCCGCGATCATTTCCGTGTTTGCGTAACGCGCGCCGGTCTGCTTGAAGCGCCTGCGGCTGAACAGAATGTTGCGTTCGAACTCCTCGAGGCCGCATTCGCGCGACAATTCCCCGACCCTCGCGAGCACCTGATCGCGGTCCTTGCCGTGGACCATGCAATAGAGATTGAAGCGCCATCGCGGCAGGGCCCGCGCCCGCAGATAGCACAACGTAACATCCGGCTTCAATGCGAGCTGCCGTCCCAGCGCGGCGGCCGCTGCGTCCGCAACGTCCCAGACGACCATCGCGTTGGCGATGTAGCCGAGCTCGTGGTGGCGCACGATGACCCCGAAGCGGCGCACGACCCCGGTCTGTTGCCAGCGCGCGAGCGTCGCAAGCACCTCCGCCTCGCTCATGCCGCAGCGCCCGGCGAGCGCCGCGTAGGGCCGGGCGATGATTTCGATGCCGTCCTGCAGCGCTTCGAGCAGCTTCCGCTCGGCGCCGGTGGGACGGAGCCGGATGGCGTCGCTCGCGGGCGGCGGCAGGGGTTTATCGCCGCCGTGCCGCCTCAGATCGAAGCCGAGATCGATGTGATATTCCTCGACCAGCGGCAGCGCCAGCACTTCCAGCCCGGTGGCGCTGCCGATTCCGGCGAGCAGCGCATCGAGTCGCCCGGAATCGCGGGCAGTGGCCACGAACCAGAGATTGAGATCGTTCTCGCGCTCGTAGTTGTGGTTGACGCCCGCCGCGCGGC
>JBARMB010000046.1:0-8998 GCA_049802235.1 Burkholderiales bacterium
CGGCAGCACAGCCCGCAAACAGGACGATCGCAACGACTCCAACTGCAAGTGTCGGCTTGTTCAATGGGTTCCCCCCTTCGTGATTGACCGGCCGGTACGCGGGCCTTGTGTTGTCCTCGGGAAATCATACACCACATCCGCAACCGGCAACGAAAGGCGCGCCGAGAAGGCAAACCGCTCTCGCCGATACGCGGAAACCGGTGGTTCGGACCGGTTGAAGCTGTTAAAATTTCACTTTTTTCCAGGCCCTCCCGCAGTTCCGGATTCAAAGGCAGTTCCGGATTCAAAGCCCTCATGGACCAATTCGCCAAAGAAACGCTCCCGGTCAGTCTGGAAGAAGAGATGCGCCGCTCCTACCTCGATTACGCCATGAGCGTGATCGTGGGACGGGCCCTTCCGGACGTGCGTGACGGCCTGAAACCGGTGCACCGGCGCGTGCTCTTCGCCATGCACGAGGCCAACAACGTCTGGAACCGGCCCTACGTGAAATGCGCCCGCGTCGTCGGCGAGGTGCTCGGCAAGTACCACCCGCACGGCGACGCCGCCACCTACGAGGCGCTGGTGCGCATGGCGCAGGACTTCTCCATGCGCTACACGCTGATCGACGGGCAGGGCAATTTCGGCTCGATCGACGGCGATTCGGCCGCGGCCTACCGCTACACCGAATGCCGGCTCGACCGCATATCGTCGGAGCTGCTCGCCGACATCGAGAAGGAAACCGTCGATTTCGTGCCGAACTACGACGGCAAGGAGCAGGAACCGACGGCATTGCCGACCAAGGTTCCCAACCTGCTCATCAACGGCTCCTCGGGCATCGCGGTGGGCATGGCGACCAACATCCCGCCGCACAACCTCGGTGAGGTGGTGGATGCGTGCCACGCGCTGCTCAAGCGACCGGATATCGCGATCGACGAGCTGATCGCACTCATGCCGGCGCCCGATTTCCCCACGGCGGGAATCATCTACGGCGTGTCCGGGGTGCGCGAGGGCTACCGCACCGGGCGCGGGCGCATCGTGATGCGCGCGCGCACCCACTTCGAGGACCTGGAGAAGGGCAACCGCCAGGCGATCATCGTCGACGAGCTGCCCTACCAGGTCAACAAGAAGACGCTGCTCGAGCGCATCGCCGAGCTGGTCAACGACAAGAAGATCGAGGGCATCGCCCATGTCCAGGACGAATCGGACAAGTCCGGCATGCGCGTGGTGGTCGAGCTGAAGCGCGGCGAAGTGCCGGAAGTCGTGCTGAACAACCTGTACAAGCAGACCCAGCTGCAGGACACGTTCGGCGTCAACATGGTGGCGCTGCTCGACGGCCAGCCGCGGCTGCTGAACCTGAAGCAGATGCTCGAGGCGTTCCTTGCGCATCGGCGCGAGGTGGTGACGCGGCGCACCGTCTACGACCTGCGCGAAGCGCGCAAGAAGGCGCACATCCAGGAGGGCCTCGCGGTCGCGCTGTCGAATGTCGACGAGATCATCGAGCTGATCAAGAAATCGCAGACGCCGCCGGAGGCCAAGCAGGCGCTGATGGCGAAGGTGTGGCGCTCGCCGGTGGTCGAGGAGATGCTCAGGCGCGCTTCGGCCGATGCGTCGCGCCCCGAAGGCCTCGCGTCCGAGTTCGGCTTGCAGCAGAACGGCTACCGGCTGTCGGATGTGCAGGCGCAGGCGATCCTGGAGATGCGGCTGCAGCGCCTGACCGGCCTGGAGCAGGACAAGATCGTCAGCGAGTACAAGGAGCTGGTCGAGAGAATTACCGACTTTCTCGATATTCTGGCGAAGCCGGCGCGGATCGCCGTGATCATCGCCGAGGAGCTCAAGGGCATCAAGCAGCAGTACGGGGACAAGCGCCGCAGCGAGATCGTCGAGCAGACCGAGGATCTCTCCATGGAGGACCTCATCGCTTCCACGGATGTGGTGGTGACGTTCTCGCACGCGGGCTACATCAAGTCGCAGCCCCTCACGGACTACCGTGCGCAGCGCCGCGGCGGCCGCGGCAGGCAGGCGGCGACCACCCGGGAAGACGACTTCATCGAGCGCCTGTTCATCGCCAACACCCATGACACCATGCTGTGCTTTTCCTCGCGCGGCAAGGTCTACTGGCTGAAGGTGTACAACGTGCCCCAGGGGACGCGCACCAGCCGCGGCAAGCCCATCGTGAATCTGTTCCCGCTCACCGAGGGCGAGAAGATCAACGCCGTGCTGCCGATCAAGGAGTACGACGACAAGCATTTCGTGTTCCTCGCGACGGCGCTCGGCACGGTGAAGAAGACGCCGCTGTCGCAGTTCTCCAATCCGCGCGAGAAGGGGATCATCGCGGTGGAGCTCGACGACGGCGACCACCTGATCGGCGCCGCGATCACCGAGGGCAAGCACGACGTGATGCTGTTTTCGGATGCCGGCAAGGCAGTGCGCTTCGAGGAGGGCGACGTGCGGCCGATGGGACGCCAGGCGCGCGGGGTGCGCGGCATGAGGATCTCCGAAGGCCGGCGCGTGATCTCGATGCTGGTCGCCGACAGCGAGACCCAGACCGTGCTGACGGCGACCGAGAACGGCTTCGGCAAGCGCACCGCGATCGCCGATTACACGCGCCACGGCCGCGGCACGCAAGGGATGATCGCGATCCAGGCGAGCGAGAGGAACGGCAAGCTCATCGGCGCGGTGCTGGTGGGCGACGAAGACGAGATCATGCTCATCTCCACCGGCGGCGTGCTCATCCGCACCAGCGTCAAGCAGATCCGCGCGATGGGCCGCTCGACGCAAGGGGTGCGCCTCATCGACCTCGACGAAGGCACCAAGCTCGCCGGCGTCGAGCGCGTCGCCGAGAAGGAAGAGGACGAAGAAAATGGGCAGTAGGCCGGCGTCGCGGGTGATCAATTTCAGCGCCGGCCCCGCGGTTCTGCCCGAGGAGGTCCTCTCGCAGGCCGCCGCCGAGATGCTCGACTGGCACGGCTCGGGCATGTCGGTGATGGAAATGAGCCACCGCGGCAAGGAGTTCATGGCGATCGCCGCGCAGGCGGAAAAGGACTTCCGCGAGCTGCTCGAGGTCCCCGCCCACTACAAGGTGCTGTTCCTCCAGGGCGGGGCGACGCTGCAGTTCGGCATGGTGCCGATGAATTTGCTCGCCGGGAAGAAGGCCGCCGACTATATCCACACCGGCGAGTGGGCGAAGAAAGCCATCAAGGAGGCGAACCGCTTCTGCGAAGTGAACGTCGCGGCGAGCTCCGAGGATGCCAACTTCAGCTACGCGCCCGAGCAGTCGAAGTGGAAGCTCGATCCCCAGGCCGCCTACGTCCACTACACCTCGAACGAGACCATCGGCGGGGTCGAGTTCCACTGGATCCCGGACACGGGCAAGGTGCCTTTGGTTGCGGATGCCTCGTCGCACATCCTGTCGCGGCCGCTGGAGGTGTCGAAATTCGGCCTCATCTACGCCGGGGCGCAGAAGAACATCGGCCCGGCGGGCTTGACCATCGTCATCGTGCGCGAAGACCTGCTCGGCCATGCGATTTCGGGAACGCCTTCCATGCTCGACTACAAGGTGCAGGCGGATGCGGACTCGATGTCGAACACCCCGGCCACCTACGCCTGGTACATCGCCGGCCTCGTGTTCCAGTGGCTGAAAGCGCAGGGCGGTTTGGTGGAAATGGAAAAGAAGAACATCGCCAAGTCGAAGCTGCTCTACGATTTTATCGACGCCAGCAGCTTCTTCAAGAGCCCGGTGCGCAAATCCGACCGCTCGCGCATGAACATTCCGTTCACCCTCGCCGACTCCAAGCTCGACGGCGAGTTCCTGAAAGGCGCGGAAGCGCGCTCCATGGTGCAACTGAAAGGCCACCGTGCGGTCGGCGGCATGCGGGCGTCGATCTACAACGCCATGCCGATCGAAGGGGTGAAGCGGCTGGTCGAGTACATGCGCGAGTTTGAGGCGAAGCGGGGGTGATTTTGAGGGGTTGCTCGGGGCATCGTTGCCGGAAGCGTCGCCTGTCAATCCGCAGGTCCCGGTTCGAGCCCCGGTCAGGGTGTAGTGCTGGCGCCTCCATCTTTTTGTATGTACAATGCGCGGTGTGCGCATCTCCTATGATCCAGCGAAAAATCAACGGAACATCCGCGACCGCGGTCTTTCGTTCGAATCTGCCGCTGAGTTTGACTTCGAGGGCGCCCTGTACGCAGTCGACAAACGGCAGAACTACGGCGAAACACGCTATATCGCTGTAGGAATGCTCGGCGTTCGGCTGCATGTCCTTTGCTTTGCCGAGACGTCGGAAGGTATCCGCGTCATCAGCTTCCGCAAAGCCAACGCACGCGAGGTGAACCGATATGCCAAAGCCAAAGCCGCTGATTGACGCCAAAGGCGAGGTCAGGGAACTTGCCGTCAAGGACCTGAAAGGGTTTCGTCCGGCGCGGCAAACCCTGCCGGCATCGCTCAGGCGCAAGGTCGGTGTCCGCGGGCCGCAAAAGTCTCCAACCAAAGAGCGCATCACAATCCGCCTGTCGCGCAACGTAGTGCGAAGCTTTCGCGCCACCGGCGAGGGCTGGCAGACGCGCGTGGACGTCGCGCTGCAGAACTGGTTGAAGAAGCACGCGGTTTGACCCTAACAAGGGCATCAGCCGTCGGTCGCTCGTGCGTGCGCTCGGCGGACTGTGTGCGCTTGTCGCCGCCTGTCATCAAGACCGCATTGCGCCTGCACGCAACCTTTAGGAGCGCATCATGCGCAAGACGAAGACCACTCGCTACGATGTCGCCGAACACCTTCGGACGCCGGAAGAAATGGCGGCATATCTGGAGGCTTGCCTTGATAAGGCCAGGGGTGACGCGGCGTTCATCGCCAAGGCGCTGGGCGATATTGCACGCGCCAGGGGCATGGGGCAGGTGGCTCGTGACGCCGGCCTGTCCCGTGAAAGTCTTTACAAAGCGCTCTCCGGTGAACGCAGTCCCGACTTCGACACGATCCTCAAGGTGGTAAATGCCCTCTGGCTGAGGTTGCACGCCGAGGCGGCTCATGGCTGATATAGCGGTCATACAGAAGTTGGCGGCCTGAGCGGCAAGAACCCGGTGCGCAGATCCGACCGCTCAAGAATGAACATTCCGTTCACCCTCGGCGACTCCAAGCTCGACGGCGAATTCCTAAGGGCGCGGAATCGCGGGGCATGGTGCAGCTCAAAGGCCAACGCGCCGTCGGCGGCATGCGCGCCTCGATCTACAACGCCATGCCGATCGAGGGCGTGCGCAAGCTGGTCGAATACATGCGGGAGTTCGAGGCGAAGCGGCTGATCCTGGGGGTTGTTTGCGGCGCCCGAATCTAGTGCGTCATTATCCGTAGGCCCCCGTGTTACTGCAACGGGGCGTTGAACTCGTCGGTTGCACTTGGACGGCACAGCCAGACGTGCAAATCAGCCCTAAAGAATCCGCAGGGCGGGCTGCGCTTGTACCGCTGGCCGTTGTACGCCGGGATGGAATTGCTTGCCCTGTATCCGAAGACTGTCCCGTATCAGCCAAATCAAGAAATCATCCGTGTATTCGAAATAACTTAGCTGCTGCTGAAGAAACTCAACTGTCACGTGGTCTGGCGCCAGATCGGCCAAGATAACAACTGCATCTTGCTGGGCAATATTCTCAACCGCGCCAAACGCTAACCGCGGTGTGTTGTCATCCCACCAAACACAGTGGGCGTACTGGTTTCTGATCACCCGGCAATGATGCATTGCTGCAATAGCGAAATCAAAATCAGCCACTAGCCCAATCTTGTTGAACAATTCACGTCCAAGATCATTCGCAATTTCTACTCGCCGCTTTTCGCCTCTAACCTTGAACATAGGCTTTAAGACGGCATTCACATCGTGACTTACGGAATTGACGCAGTGCATAAGGTCAATCTCCAAGACGGCATAGCCTGTGAGCATTTTTCCTACCAATGCCGCCTCGTTTACGAATCTATCAAACGGTTTCATGAGCGCCATGAGTACCCCCGCGGAACACGCTAACACAGTCTTTGCTGTCGACTTCGAGAACGCGTAGAGTTATTCCCTGATGAAGCAGCCACGTACGTACCTAGTGCTGGTAGCGGTCTTTGTTCTGTCGACCGCGCTAGGACTATTCCTTCCGGTAACTGACATATTTCGAGGCATTGCGGCCACGCCTGGGATTGCCGCGCTGATTGGGATTCTGTGGCATGCAGTGAAGGAGCAAACTGCATTCGAAAGGGCGCAACAACTTCAGCGGCAGCAGCAGCTATTCAGCCTCGGCACGACATCGCATATGGCCAATGTGGCTTTCGATAAACACGTTGAGTTCTGCAAAAAGTATATGCAGGAAGTCGACAAAACGGTTGACACGCTCTATCGGCGCGGTCCGACTGAGCAGGCTATGGCACACGCCAACACGCTTTACAGTTTGAGGCGCGACTATGCAGCTTGGCTTACAAAGGATATTTCTGAAGCACTTGAACCATTTGAGAAGATAGTTCGCATGATCGGGTCGCTTACATTGACCGCAGGCGGCCTTCCTGATGGCCATGAATTTAAGACCGGAGCCATGGGTAGAACATGGGACCTGCTGCAGAAGGTGCTAATCCCACACAGAGAAAATCCAGCGCCCGGCGATGCCAACGCCACGAATGAGGCGGTAAAGGAGCAAATTCGGTCTATTCTCGGGATAGAGCAGCTTACGAAGATACGCACGAAATTGATTGATCGCGCACTGCTAGCGCTCGAAGAGTAAGACATCCAACCATATCGAGGCCAGCGCGCCCATCAATGCCGCGGCGCGACTATCCGGCGGTTCTGCCGGATTGCGTCCAGCAGCGCGCTCAGGGCGTGCTGCTCGGCGTCCGTGCATTCCAGCGCGATGCTCGCCGAGCGCAGGGCGGGGACCAAGTAGCGGGGAGATCGTCCGAACGAAAGGGGTCGGATTCAAAGTTTCAAAAATATTCCGGAACCCGACCCCTAATCCGGAAAAATATTCTCCAACCCGACCCGTAGTGTTCTCAGGAACATGCACTCATCGTCCGCATTCGCCCAAGAGCCGTCACCCAATCACTTGGTCGGCGCGATACGGCTGCAACTGCTAAAGGACAAGAAATGAGCTGGATCGATTTGCCTATCCGTGGGAAGATCATGAAGCATCGCATTCGTGACAGCGTCCTGATATGGGTAGTGGCTGCGACAATGGGGTGCGCGGCTGTCCCTGTGCGACGACCTTTGCCATCGGCAGATGACATACACTGCTCGTTCGACTCTCAGTGTATCGGTGGCAGCTGTCGCTTCGGTCAGTGCTCGCCCTTCCCTCCCGACAATCCGACCTGCGCGGTTGATGTCCAGTGTCCGGGAGGCAGCTGTCGGCTCGGACAGTGTTCGCCCATGCCTCCAGACAATCCAACCTGCTCGTTCGACCCTCAGTGTCCCGGCGGCAGCTGTAGCTTCGGGCATTGCTCGCCAATGCCGCCCAACAACTAATCGAGGAGTGATAAGGGGTCGCGAGGAGTGATAAGGAGGAGTGATAAGGAGTGATAAGAGGAGCGATAAGGGGTCGGGTTGGATAATATTGAAATACCCAACCCGACCCTTATCACGCGCTTATCACCGTTTCTTATCACTGTTTAGTACTTTGCGGCCATGCGGCGCGACCGCGCTTCCATCAGCAGGTACAGCGCGCCCATACCCGCCAGCCCGATCACTGTAGCCACGACGTAACCGTTCATGAGCCCGCGTTTGCCGAAGTCCTGCTCGTGCCAGAACGCTCCGGTCAGCACAAGCCCGTGCCATAGCATGAAGCTTTGCAGCGCAACACGACAAGCGCTCCAGCGGCGCTCGCGCGCCAGCACCAGCGACCCGACACCCATCAATGCGAACCAGCCGGCGAGAACGCGTGCAGTCAACGGCGTCAGAGACCATGACCAGACGCCGATTGCCAGCTGCGGGTTGACGAACACCGTCAATGCCGCGAGTAGCGTGACGACGCCGAGCGCGCCGAACGCGAAATTTGCCCCTCGCGGCAGCAACGGATCGCCCGGCTCAGGCGCGACTGGATCTGTCCGCCGATTGTTCCACCACAACCAGGTGATCAGGAACGGCGTGATGATGTACAGGACCAGCCACAGCTGGAACGGAAGGTGGTGGATATCGAAGCGATCCCAATGCAGCAGCGTAGCCGCCAGCATTGCCACCGTGAACGTCATCACCGGCGGAAACGCCATGCCGAATCGATGCCACTTGCGGCCAAAGATCAGACGGACAAACTGGTAGCCGCCGCCGAGGTAACCGGCACCGATGAACAATGCCGTCATCGCTGGCTTGATCGCCCAGGCGAAACGATCGCCGGTGCGCTCCGGAAAGAAGTACAAGATCAGGAAAGCCAGCACCAGGAATGGCACGACGATAATCAACGCGACCTTCGTCGTCGGCAGGATGCGGTCGTCGCGGGCAAGCTCACTTAACGCCCGCCTCGTGTTGTTGGTCATACCGCGCCTCATCGTCAACGTCCAAGTCCGATCCAGGACGTCACTCGGCAATTTGCCGTGGTAACAAAGTGCACTCTATAGCAATCGGATTGGGAATATTGCGATCTTCTGCTTCTGGCCGAGTACGGCTATTGGTCGAATCAAACGCAAATCCAGTCTAGCATTTCTCAAGCCGCTTCCCGAGCGCCAGTGGCCGCCTGGAAACGCAGCCCTCTGCCAGAACGAGGATGGGGTGTAACCGGACACCCAATGAGAATATCTTGGCTCAAATCCGGGAGTGCCATACTCCTGACAATTAGCCAACAGGGTCAGAGACGAAATATCTCCTGTACCCTGAGGCCGCGCTTCCCCGGCCTTTGCCGAGTTTTGGCCGGCCGTAACCCAACAAATTAGGAACAAGAATCACCCGTGGTTTATCATTCGCAAATGACCACGAAAAAATTCGAAATTCTGGTGCTCAATCAGATCTCCCAGATCGGCTTGAAGCGCTTTCCGGCCGAGGCTTACCGCATCGCCAAGGACTCCCCACACCCTGACGCGATCCT
>JBARMB010000047.1:0-97055 GCA_049802235.1 Burkholderiales bacterium
ATCCAGGACATCGTTCCCCCCGATGAACTACCCAAAGTATCCGAGCGTCACCGACTGCACATCGCGGGAGTCAATGTTCCGAACCCGTATGAAAGCACCGTCATCAGCAAGGACGGACGGATCATTAATGTCGAGTTCAATGCCAACACCACCCGCTGGGATGGACAGAATGCAGATTTGGTGTTCGTCAGTGACATCACTCTCCGCAAGGCGGCAGAGAGCAGAATTAACAACCTTGCCTTCTATGACACCCTGACCGGCCTGCCCAACCGGCGACTTTTGCGCGAACGGCTTGAACATTTATTGGCGCGCGGCGCGCGCAGCCTGCGCCATGGCGCGATCATGTTTCTCGATCTGGATAACTTCAAGACGTTGAATGACACGCAAGGCCATGGTGTCGGCGACCAGATGTTGATCGAAGTGGCTCAGCGACTGCAATCCTCCGTGCGCCAGGGCGACACGGTGGCGCGTCTGGGAGGGGACGAATTTGTGGTGATGCTTGAAGACCTCGACGCAGAAGGGTCGGCAGCGGCGCAAGTAGAAGTGGTGGCTGAGAAAATACTTGAGGCGCTCAACCAGCCGTGTCGGCTTGAAACTCCCGCCGGTCACGGCGAGCAAAACACCATTCATTATCACGGTACGGCGAGCATCGGCATCACCTTGTTCGGCGATCAAGGCGAGAGCGTCGATGAACTGCTCAGACGCGCCGATCTCGCCATGTACCGGGCCAAGGCGGCAGGCCGCAATACCCTGCGCTTCTTCGATCCGGACATGCAAGCTGCGATCACTGCCCGCTCTGCGCTGGAGGCGGACTTGCGCCAGGGCATGCAGGAGAATCAGTTCCTGCTCCACTACCAAGCGCAGGTGGACCGTGCAGGTCACCTGATGGGTGCCGAAGCCCTGGTGAGGTGGCAGCATTCCCGCCGCGGTCTGGTGCTTCCCGCCGAGTTCATTCCCCTGGCCGAGGAAACGGGGCTGATCCGGCCTCTGGGCTACTGGGTGCTGAAGACCGCCTGCACCCAGCTGGTGGCTTGGGCGGCCCAGGCAGACACAGCCAATCTCACCTTGGCAGTCAATGTCAGCGCCCGCCAGTTCCGCGACAAAAAGTTCGTTGATCTGGTGCTGGCGGTGCTCAACCGTACCGGCGCCAATCCGCAGAGAATCAAGCTGGAGCTGACCGAGAGCCTGCTCTTGGATGACGTGGAGGACACCATAGGCAAAATGACCGCCCTGAAAGCGCGCGGTGTGGGTTTTTCACTGGACGATTTTGGCACCGGTTATTCTTCGCTCTCCTACCTGAAGCGCCTGCCGCTCGATCAACTGAAAATCGACCGGTCCTTCGTGCGGGATGTGCTTACCGATCCCAACGATGCTGCTATTGCCCGCACGATTGTGGCCTTGGGCCGGAGTCTGGGTCTGCCGGTCATCGCCGAAGGGGTGGAAACCGAAGCGCAGCGGGACTTTCTTGCAAGGATCGGTTGCCATGCCTATCAGGGCTACCTGTTCGGCATGCCGGGAGCAGCGGAGGAGCTTCCGATATCAAGCCGGTCATGATGGGCGGCATCCAATTTTTCGGGCGGCGTGTTTGAGTGGTTCTGTCAACTTAACATGAATGCGAATGCAAAAAGCTGACACGTGGGCGAGTCTGATCCTGAAGAGCGGTATTTCCGATTAGATCGCCGGCTGTAGCCTGACTTCCGGAAGGCGCTTCCGTCCGCTATGGGTCGTAAGCTAACGAATGTTTTCCAGACTCGTTATTTTTTTGCGAAAGATCGATAAACAAACGTAGGGAAAACGTAGGGCTTCCGCGAGGTTCACCGACGTTTGGCGAGTTTGGGCGGGCCGTAAAACAACAAGTTAGACTACGAACCTCAACTGTTAATCCGCAGGTCCCTGGTTCGAGCCCAGGTCGGGGAGCCAAAGCAACGGCCGGAATCGGCCAAAAGGGGTCATCCGGCGGCTCCCGTGTACTTCATAGATCCCGGCCCTTCACTCGATCACCTTGTCTGAGCACATTCGCGCCGCGCTGGCGACGCGCGGATCGATTTTCCTGCCGGCTTTCCTCGCTCCGTGACCGGTTACGTGGTCATACCACCGGCTGATCTATTGATCGAGGGCGACAGCGCCCACGCCGCAATCAGCACGGTGAGCAGCCCCACCACGATGGTGCTAACGGCCGCCGGCGTCAGCGAGGCGATCCCCAGCGCGAACTGACGCTCGTTTCGACCACACTAAAGATCGGCCAGATTGACTCAAGTCAACAGCGATGTGCGACAGACTGCGCTTGGGCCAATCTCCGCCCATACGCGGTCTCTTCCTTTGGTTTCAAGGGCGGTGGTCTCATTGATTCGGAGCCGGAAGAGGGACTGCTTTGATCTGTTTCCGAATGCCTGCGCATTGCCTGGCGCTGGACTGTTGTAATATTGAAAGGCAAAGGCTCTGTGGACGGAGGTTTCGTTGAATACGAAGAATGTCGATCTGCTGGATATCCCTGTGCCGACAAAAAAGGGCAACGAAGAGCTCAGGGGCGGCCAGACGCGGCTGACGACCGCCGCGTTGGAACTGCTTGTGCGATTCGATGGCAAGGCCAGCCTCGCCGAAGTCGTCGACCAAGCTGTGGGACTCTCGGGCGACGAAGTCTACGAGACGGCGCAGGTTCTGGCGCGCGACGGCTACATCGATGTCGCAGGCCGCGAGAAGACGCTGAACCTCAGAATGGCCGACGTCTTTGGCGACAAGCCTGGGGCGCTTGCCGCTTCCGCAAATCTGAAACAGGAAGAGGAAGCCGAAACCGGCGCCGAGGCCCTCGGCCACGAAGGGTACTACGTAAGCATTGCGCGCAAGGCCGCCGAGCGGAGGACTCCGGGGAGCGGGTCGAGTTACTCGGTCCTTGTCATCGAAGACGACGAGGGCCTGAAGCGGGCGCTCAATCTGCTGCTCACGCTCCACCAGTTCGAGCCGCGGTTGGCGACCACGCGCAGCGAAATCCTCGCCGCCCTGAGCGTACTGCCTTTGCCCGACCTGATATTGCTCGACGTGAACCTGCCCGACGCGAACGGCTTCGACATTCTCGCCAAGCTGCGCCACCACCCGCGGCTCAGGGCCATCCCGGTCATCATGCTGACCGCCCAAACGCGCCGCGAGGATGTATTGCGCGGCATCACCGGCAGGGCAAACGGCTACATCACCAAGCCTTTCGAGAACGAAATCCTGATTACCGCCATCAAGACAGTGCTCGGCGTGCACTAGCCCGGAGCGCACGATCTATCTAGTATCGGCTGCGCCTCCATGCGGCGGGGCGATGTGGCGACTTGGTTTTCCGATTACTGCGTTATCGGTGGCCTTCGGCTTTCGTGCGGGGCGGGGCCGTCAGCCATGCATAGAGCAGGCTCATGACGATCGCGTAAATCATGAGCATCGCAAACATCAGCGCGGCCGGCAAGCCCCCGAGCCCGAGTTCGCGCGCGAAAACCCCGCGACCGGCCAGCGGGAGAAGACCGAGGCCCATCACCAGCCACGCCGCAAAGCCGAATGCCGCGCCTTTGGCAACCGCCGTGCGGCCAGGTAAATGGATGAAAAGTCTTCCGAACACGAAACCCAGGATCAATGCTCCATTGATGTATGGAAGCAGCCACGAGAAGGGGGACTCGAGAGACCGCGCCGTGATGGACGACAGCAGCCGCTGCAGGTCCTCGTAGGGCTCGAAATCGGGCAGAATTCCGGCGCGATGCTTGATGGCCATCAGAGCGATGTGGACCGTGGTTGCGCCGAATCCCGCCAGCAGCGAGGAAATGAAATTACGCAGCTTCATGCAGGCTCATCGATCTGTTGCATCGAAATGGCTCCCCGACCAGGGCTCAAACCAAGGCCCCGGATTAACGGCCAACGATTATGTCCGCTTTGGGTCGTAAGCCGACGTTGAATGTTTTGCAAATTCGTCAACTTTTTTACGAACGATCGATAAACAAACGTAGGGAAAACGTAGGGTTTCAGCGATTCTCCCTACGTTTTGGCGAGTGTAGGCGGGCAGAATAACAACAAGTTAGACGACGTATTTCAACTGTTAATCCTCCCTGGTTCGAGCCCCGGTCGGGGAGCCAATCCACAGCAGAACTGGACACTGAATTGACTCTGATTTTTGTCGTAAGCTGAACGGTCGACGCATTATTCAGAGCGCGGTATCCATAGGGCCCCGTATTACTGCGTCGGCGGCCCTCAACGGGATAGACTTCCGGCCAGAAGGGATCGAGCGACGACTGGCTGCCGCCGGCGGTTTTAGTGCACAATTCTCGCTCCAGAAAAGATCAGCCGTCCTCAATGACCTACAATCCGACCCCCGACGCGCCGCCCCCCCTCGCACCGCATCCTGTTCTGACGAAGTATTACACCGACGAGCCAGCGCGCAAGCGGCGCGTCAATCAACTGTTCAACGCCTCGGCGCAGCATTACGACTGGATCACCAGTATGATGTCCTTCGGCTCGGGCCACCGGTATCGACGCGGCGCGCTGCGCCGCCACGGCCTCAAGCCCGGCATGTCGCTGCTGGACGTGGGGGCCGGTACCGGCGTGATTTCGCTGCTGGGGCAGGAGATGGTCGGGCCGGACGGCTACGTCGCCGCCTTGGATCCGAGCCAGGGGATGCTCGATGTGGCCAAACACAAAGGCGTGCATAACATCTTCGTCGGCCGCGGTGAGTGCATCCCCTTTGAGGACGACCGCTTTGATCTGTTGACCATGGGCTACGCCCTGCGCCATGTCGAGGACCTGCGCAGAACCTTCACCGAATACCTGCGCGTGCTCAAGCCCGGTGCCAAGGTGTTGCTGTTGGAGATCACCAGCCCGCGCACAGGCCTGGGCTACCAGTTACTCAAGTTTTATCTGAAGTACGTCATTCCGCTGATCTCCCGCATTTTCCGCCGCAGTGCGGACGCGAGTGTGATGATGAGTTATTACTGGGACACCATCGAGAACTGCGTGCCGCCGGAGACAATCCTCGCGGCGCTCAGGGACGCGGGCTTTGATGAACCGCGGCGCGAGGTGGTCGCGGGCATATTCAGCGAGTACACCGGTACCAAGCCGAGGCCTATACTCGATTCCGGGCGACGCTAGAGCGGCACAGTGAGGGCTGTGGTCGAATCCTGAGCCGGCGCCACCGTAGGGTTGGCGCCGCAGGCGGGCAACACAAGAAATACCGCCCAAAAAGTCGCGGGAACGACCCTGTAATGGTCAGATTATCGGGTAAATTGATGGGTACTTATGGTCAGCTTGATTACCAACCGGTGCCGAGATTTGCACTGATCGGGGAACCGTCACCCAGCAGGAATCCTGACCAACCGGCACCCAGATTTGCCCTGATTGGGGAGCCATCCAACATCATTGATTTCACCGGAAGTAACTTCTTTCTTCCGATCCCCACCGTAGCCGAAATTCAGGGGGAAGCTCATTCATCGCCAAAAGCTCTGGCGCGTGATTTTCCTCCGGCCGGACCGCAATAGGACCGGTCATTCAGCACACCTGCAGCAAGGCGCCGTCCGACGCGGCAGCGCGGGCGAGATTCATCGCTCGCAGCGCCGCACCGGTGTCAGGTCAAATATGCTTCCGGCTATTTTTTCCCGCTGTCAAACTCGAAAGCGTCGTGTTCTTCGGTGTCGACGTGCACGCCGGTGCCCGCCGATTGCACGTCGCCGCTCACCATGTGCAGGCGGTTGCCGATGACGCCGGCGGCCAGCCCGTGACGCGATACCGGCAGAGACGGCAATGTTGCCCAGGTATTCGTCGCCGGATCGTAAGCCTCGAACGAGCGCAACGTAGCCATCATGCGGTAGTCCTGGTACTCGCCGCCGGTGACGTAGATGCGCCCGCCCCAGACACCCCCTGCTCCGGCGCTGCGCGCCGTAGGCATCCGCGCGAGTCCCTGGCTCCACCGGTCGGCCGCCGGATCGTACGCTTCGATGACGCCGATATTGCTGCTGCCGCCGGAAATGAACGCCGCGCCGACGCGCCCGCCGACGACGTATATCTTCCCGTTCACCGTGCCCGCGGTGGCGTGATTGCGTGGCGTCGGCATCGAAGCGCGCTCGCGCCAGGTATTGGTGGCGGGGTCATATTCCTCGACGGTCCCTACCGAGGTGTGCGGACGCGCCGGATGCACGGCCGGTTCCTGCGGGCCGGGTATGGCGCCGCCGATGACGTAGATCTTGTCGCCCACCGCCGCCGCCACCGGCGAACCGCGTCTGGTGGGCATCGGCGCCAGCGCTTTCCAGGTGTCAGCGCCGGGATCGTATTCCCACGCATTGTTGATCGGCACCCAGGACGGCGGGCCCGATTGCGGCAGCACGAAGCCGCCGAATGCGTAGATCCTGCCGTGGTATTCGGCAAAGGCGACGTGGTGCGAAGGCAGCGCCATGGGTTTTTTCTGCGTCCACTTGTCGCCGGCCGGGTCATATTCGTAGACCAGACCCTTGGGCTTCCACGCGGGACCGAGCCCGCAGAAGACGTACATCTTCCCGCCCGCCGCCGCGCCCAGCAACTCCTCCGACGGATCGGGGAACGGCGCCAGCTTGATCCATTTCCCCTGTGCAAAAGCGGAACCCGCGAACAGCAGCCCGAGCAGCAATGTGACAAGAAGCGGGCGGGCCGGACTGATTGAACGAAACATCATGGTCTCTCCTTTGTCTGACGGAATCGCGATTGTTGTCAAATGACGCAGGCCGAGACGGCCTGCGTACGACCCCATTTGACCAGTATAAATAATGTTGCCCGCGAACGCTCGTCAAGTAGCACGCGGGAACGCGGTGCCCCGAACCGTCGAGATCCGACCGGTCGTCATGGAGAAAGCCGCAAACCGGATGCGTCCCTGCCGGCTGCGCTCCGCCGGAACTTCGTCTTAGTGCGCGACCACGCGGATGGTCCAGAAATCGTCGGACAGGTTGGAATCGGTGAAATACGCATACGGCATGGTGAAATAGCCGCCCATGCCCCATTTCGTCCCCCACGAGTTCCTCACTATGAAGCGTTGCTGCGTGTCGTCGTAGCCGACCGCGAGCACGGCATGGCCACCGAGCAGTTTTTCACCCGCCCTCGGCATCGGAGCGACTCCCGAACCGGCCACCGCATCGCTTTCGAAGCTGTCGTAGACCGAAAAGCCGAACACGAACGGATAGCCGGAGAAAAGACAACCCTTCATCTGATTGAGGCTCCGGGCCACGCGCTGGTACTGCACCGCCTTGTAGCTCACGGCTCTCTTGTAGCACGCCGGCGAAGGTTTGTCGGCGAACTTCGCAACGATGTACGGCCACATGCTCTCCGGGCAGTCTCCGGCCTTCGCCACGCTCTTGATGCCATCCCTGATCTGCGCCCCCGAGTCGGAATTCACCGTCCCTTCGATCATGCGTTCGTTGTAATAGATGAAGAGCCGTGACGGCACAAAATCCGGCTTGAGTTTCTGCTTCAAGCGCTCGAACTGGACAGCGGCGGCGATCGCATTGCCGGTGCAACTGCCAAGCTGGCCTTGGTCGTATACCCCTTTCGGGCACTTTCGCCGGAGGTCGACTTTCGGCGGAAGTTTCATCAGAAATATCACCGGCGCCGCATACACGTGATCGCGATGATCGGGAATATCGGCCACCCATCCGTAGCGTTTGATCTTCTGTTTGCTCAATCTCATGCTTCGCTCCTTCGGTAGATGGTGCGCAGTTTAACCGTATAGGATATAGAAAATAGCGGTTCTACAAACCTGTCATTTCCTACAGGTGTCGCAGCTTTGACAGCGTGCGCAGACGGTTTTCGGACTTGAATCGGCGTTCGGAAGCCAATTGAGAATGACCCGCGTCTGGCGAATGGCGACTTTTCCACCTCAGGGAATTCTCGCCTCGAGTGACATCGAAATCCGCTGCTGGCCGGGCCGTTTGCCGCCGGCCTCCCACGGGTTGCCTTACGCCTTTTCCCCGCGATTTATCGGGCGGAACACCGGCCGCTGAGTATTAGTTCCCGGTTCCTGCAGCCGCGCGCTTATGACACCGGAATATCCCCCTTTCTTCCGCCGCGGGTTTCAGGGTATAGTCTTTGCAGATAAAACCCCTAAAAACCAGCCCGTTCCTATCAACATAACCTCGAAAGGATGACAGCCATGAACGCACGAGTCGATTTCGAAGCAATGCAGGGGATATTTGAAAGGAAGTACGACCAGATCGACGTCCGATTCGATCCCGAGCACGCGGTAGCCTGGACCTACATGAAACCTTCGGACGTACCGTGTTTCAACCTCGGCATGCTCGAAGAGCTGCGCGCCCACGACAGCGCCATCGAAGCCTGCGGCGGGCGCTTGTTCTACAAGGGGGAGCTGCATCAGATTCATTATTACGTAGGGGGATCCAGAATCGAAAACATTTTCAGCCTGGGCGGGAATCTGACGATGTTAGTGGAGCTGATCCGGTCGCGCGATCGCGACACGCTCATGCGCTATGCCAAGCTGTGTGTCGACAACATGCATCCGCGGATCTGCAACTACCATAGCCCGATGACGACCATATCCCTGGTGCAGGGGGAGGCGCTCGGCGGTGGATTCGAAACCGCGCTTGCTTCGAACGTCATCATTGCGGAACGGCGCTCGCGCATGGGCCTGCCCGAAATCCTGTTCAACCTGTTTCCCGGCATGGGCGCATACAGCCTGCTCGGCCGGCGCGTGGGGATGAAGTGCGCCGAGGAAATGATGTTCTCCGGGCGCATCTACACCGCTGCTGAGCTTCATGAGATGGGCGTGGTAGATGTCCTGGTCGAGGATGGCGCAGGCGAGGCGGCGGTGTACGACTATATCCGTCGAAACGCGCGGCGCCGCAACGGCATGCAGGCCATGTTCACCTGCCGCCAGCATATCAATCCGGTCTCCTACGACGAGATGCTCAACATCACCAACATCTGGGTCGACGCAGCTATGCGCCTGGAAGACAGGGACCTCAAGCTGATGAGCCGCCTCGGGCGTTCGCAGCTCAAGCTCGGACAAGGCGGGGCCGCAGCAGAGCCGGCTGGAGAGGTGCAGTTCGCGGCCGCGTGAGCGCGGTGCGACTTTGCCGCGCTACTCGCGGAAACCCTGGCTGAACAGGGCAAGGTTCAGTCGTACGCTGCCAGTATTGACCGGCTGGGCGATCGGGTCTGGATCGTTTTGACCGGTGCGTTCAGACGCACCCGGGGTCAAAGTCCCCTGACGCCCGCGGCTAGCGAGCCGCGCTCTGGCTTTTCTTGAGATACTCGAGGAGTGACGCGCGCGTCTGCTGGAACTGCTCGCGCATGAGCTTGAGCACGCGCGTACCGCTCGACTCGAGCTCGGACGCGGTCTGCGCGTTGATTCCGATGCAGGTCTTGTACAACCGATCCGCGCCGAGCGTTACCGCCGAACCCTTCATGGCGTGCACCAGATCCTTCAGCCAGTCGTATTGTCCGCCCTCGACCGCAGACTCCATCTGCCGCAGCAGCACTTCGCCGTCCTGGATGAATCCGTTCACCAGTTCCGCCATGAAGCGGTTCCCCGACCCGATCAACTCCAGCTCGGCAAGCGTCTTGGGATTGATCACCAGCGGCGCTTCTGCAGTCTCGTCCCTCGGCGCCGCCGCAGCTCCGGCGGTGCGCTTCGCCATCATGCCGGCTATGGCATCGAGCAGGCGCCGCGCTTCCACCGGCTTGGGCAGAAACGCATCGATGCCCGCTTCCCGGCACTCTCTCATTGCTTCCGGAGTCACATCGGCCGAAAGCATGATGATTGGAACTTCCTGTGCTTCCGGATCGATGAAGCGATAGGCGCGTGCCGCGTCGAGGCCGCCCATCTCCGGCATGTTCATGTCCATGATGATGACGTCGAAACGCTCGTTTTCCAGCACATCGAGCGCTTCCTCGCCGTTTGCGACCATATGTACCCGATGCCCGGCGCGCTCGAGGACACCCAGGATCACGCGCTGGTTGGTCGGATTGTCCTCCGCCACCAGGATCTGGTAGCGGCGCCGGTTGGCGTCGCGCGTGGCGTAATAATCGCTGAGCGAGATGACGCCTTCTTGAGCGCCCTGCGTCGCCGCCACCGCGTGGATGGCGTTGAACAGCAAGCGCTTCTGGAACGGCATCTCGAGCACGGCCGCATACCCGTTAGCGAGAACTTCGGCACTGCGAGCCACGGATACACCGCGCGTGCACAGGATCGTGGGAGGCGCTTTGAGCGTACGGCTGTTGCGCAGGCTCGCCAGGATGCGGGCCGGGTCTGTCTCCGGATCCTCGTGCGCCAGGACAAGATGATAAGGGCGCCCGAGAGACTGCGCCTCCGCGAGCCGGGCCGTGGCGGCTTCCACGCCGGCGGCGCGTCCCGTTTGCGCGCCCCAGGTGGCAAGGTCGTGATCGAGCAAGCGCTGTTCCGTCTCGTCGAAACCCAGCAACATGACACGGATATCGTTCAACCGGAACGTCGCATCGAGAACCTGGTCTGCCGCCTGCTTCTTCATCGGCAGTTCGAACCAGAAGGTGCTGCCTTTTCCGGGCGCGCTCTGCAGGCCGATTTGCCCGCCCATCATCTCCACCAGTTGCTTCGAAATGGTCGTGCCAAGGCCGGTGCCGCCGTAGCGGCGCGTGGTCGAATTGTCCGCCTGGGTAAAGCTCTCGAAGATGCGTTCCTGCGCTTCCGCTGCGATACCGATGCCCGTGTCCCGGATGCCGAAGCGCAGACGTACCATGTGGTCGCCCTCGCCCAAGCTGGTCACGGTGAGCGTGACGCCGCCCGATTCCGTGAACTTGATGCCGTTGCCGATCAGGTTGTAGAGCACCTGGCGCAGGTGGTAGGGATCACCGCGCAGCGCGTGCGGGACTTCAGGCATGACGTGGGCGTGGAGATACAGTCCGCGGATCTCGGCCTGGTGGGTGAGCACTCCGGTGATGCTGTTGATAAGCCCGTGAAGATCGAAGTCGGTTTCCTCGATGTTGAGCTTGCCGGCTTCGATCTTGGAGATGTCGAGCACGTTCTCGACCAACTTGAGCATGGACTGCGATGCCTCGTGCATCGCCCGCGCCATCTCCGCCTGTTCCGGATTCAGCGCCGTGTCCCGCATCAGATCATTCATGCCGATGATGGCGCTGAGCGGCGTGCGCATTTCGTGGCTCATGGTGGACAGGAAACGGCGCTTCGCCTGGTTCGCCGCTTCCTCACGACGCAGCGCATCGAACAGCCGGGTCACGAGCTTGCCGACGTGAATCGACATCAAGATCATGCCCACCATCAGACCGATACCGAGAGTGCGGTTTAGTATCCAGTAGTCGTTGGTCGCAAGGACCAGGGCGAAGCCGGCGACGCTGAACGCCAGCGCGTTGTACAGATACGGCTTGCCGTAGCGGAAACCGTGACCGAAGGTGACCAACAGGTAGACGCAGTACATCGGCGCGCCGTACTCACCGGTGTTGTACATTACAAAGGTGACCATGCCGATGTCGAGGATGGCCGCGCAGGCGCGGCGCGCCGGCGAGGATGCAGGCAGCAGGTAAATCCAGCCGAACATCGCGCTCGCCAAGAGCAGGTAGCACACCATCGCCACCAGGAACAGCAGATCGGCCTGGCCGTTAACCTCGTAACCGATGAATGCCCGCGGCAGCAGGTACAGGAACAGAACGGCCCCTACCAGCAACCGGACGATCGCCTGTTCAGGCTCGCTGTCCGGTCGCGCGGACAGGCGAGTGCGAATACCGGCAGGGATGAAATTCTGAATCATGGGCTGAAAGGGGTGTCCGTGGCTATGGCGACGATTGGTCCGCGAACTGCTGGCCGATTGCAGCGATCTCGTCCCGGTTTTCAATCATGACGCCGACGAACCGCGGATCAAAATGCTGGCCGGCCTGCTGCTGGACATAGGCCAGCGCGTCGTCGACCGGCCACGCCGGCTTGTAGGGCCGCACCGAGGTCAAGGCGTCATAGACATCCGCAAGAGCGACAACCCGCGCTTCGATCGGAATATGCTCGCCCTTCAGGCCGGTCGGATAACCGCTGCCGTCGAATTTTTCATGATGACCGAGCGCAATCACTGCCGCGATTTGCAGATAGCCTGAAGAGCTGTCCTTGAGCAGTCCGTAGCCGATTCGCGCATGCGATTGCATCACGTGCAGGTCTTCGCCACTCAGTTTGCCGGGGTTTTGCAGGATGCGGTCGGGAATGCCGATCTTGCCGATGTCGTGCATCGGCGCAGCCAGCTCGATCGTCTCCTGCTCGGCAGGCGACAGGCCGACGCCCCTGGCGATCAGGGCCGAGTACTTGGCCATGCGCACCAGATGCATTCCGGTCACCTTGTCGCGCTGCTCGGCGGCCTTGGCGAGGCGGAAAAGCGTGTCGACCTCGCGCCGGCGAATCTCGCGCGTGGCTTCGTCGATCTTCTCTTCCAGGATACGGGTGCGGTTTTTTTTCAGTATCTCGTGGCGCCGCAGGCTCAGCAGGTTGCGGCAGCGGGCGCCGCACTCGAGCCGGTCGATGGGGCGGATGAGAAAGTCGGTGGCGCCGGCCTCCAGCGCGCGGTAGCGAACATCGCGGTCGCTCACCACGGTGACGCACACGATCGGTATGTCCTCGTAGCCGAAAATACGGCGCAACCGGCGGATCGCCTCGATTCCGTCCATGTTGGGCATCTTGTAGTCCGTGAGCACCATGTCCACAGGGTGCTTGCGGGCGTACTCGATCGCCTCGACGGGATCGGAAAAGGTGACGACATCGAGACTCGCGTCCAGGCTGCGGATAATTTCGCTGAGCACGATCCGCCCCGTCGATTGGTCGTCGACGATCATGACCGTGAGCGGCGCGAGCTTGGCCTCGCTGGTGTCGTGGACCAGCGTGAGCGATCTGGAAAAAGGTTTCATTGAAGTTTCTCTCCCCGGGACGCGGAACACCCGCCCCCCCCTGCGTCTGACCTGCGAGCCTGAGTCTAATCGACTAATTACACTATATCTTGCGGGAAATTGCGAGAAATGTGAATTTTCCCGCCTGACGGCCCCGGGGCAGGGGTCAGGCAGCCCGTTGCCGGGGCGCGGCAAACAGGTCTTCCATCTCGCGCCGGAACCGCACCGCCTCGCCGGCCGGGTCGATGGCCACATCGGCCCACCGGATCGAATGGCCCGCGGCGACCGGATTGACCAGCCTGACCTTGTGCGCCAGGCCGAGCGGCAAGCCGCCCAGGCGCAGCGAATCGGCTGCCGGCATGAGCTTGCCGTATACCGTATATCCGCCTTCGCCATCCAGGATCTCGCCTGCCTTGAGATCGCGTTTTGCGGTCGCCACCACGTCCGCATTGAATCCGTCCGCGCAGCCAGTCGGCTCACCGCGCAGACCCACCGAAGCGACCGAGATCCCGACCTCGAGGCCGATCAGGTGCCAGCGTTTGTACATGCAGGCGTAGCGGCCCGAAGGGTCAGTGCGCACCATGTATTCCTTGAAGCAGTTGCGGACGTATTCGGTCTCGCCCTCGAACACCACGAACACGCCGAAGCGGATATCGTAGGGGATGCCGCGGCCGTCCTTCTCCAGGGACGAGATAACCTCGACCTGGCCCTTCCGGTGCAGCACGCCGCCTTCGCTGATCGGCCGGCACACGAACGGGATATCGTCGATCGAAGCCGGCGGGTAACTGAGGCCGTCGGGCGGCGCGACCAGTCCGGTCGCGTTGCACACCGCAGTGCATTCGATTGCCGGTTTCGACCCGTCGAGGAAAGAATTGAACATCTTCGGATTGAGGCCGCCGGCGCTCGCCTGCCCGGGCGTGAGCCCGTAGTAGCCCCACACCGTCTCCGGCGTCGACTGTGCGAAATGCGGCAGCCACTTGTGGCCGCGCCCGGCCGCAACCACTGAAAAGCCGGCCGCTCTCGCCCAGTCCACCAGATCGCAGATCAGCGCCGGCTGATCGCCGTAGGCAAGGCTGTACACGACGCCGGCTTCACGCGCCCTGCGCGCGAGCAGCGGACCGCAGAAGGCGTCCGCTTCGACCGTCACCATCACCACATGCTTGCCGTGCCTGAACGCGGCGAGCGCGTGTCCGAGCGCTGCGATCGGATCACCGGTCGCCTCGACGATGATGTCGATCGCCGGATGCGCAACGAGCGCCTGCCAATCCTCGCCCAGATGCGTGTTGCCCTTGGCGAGCGCCGCGTCGAGCGACGGCGCGGAATACAGTTCGGGAACCCAGCCGACGCGCGCCAGATTTGCGCGCGCGTTCCCCGGCGAGAGATCGGCAATGCCGGCGAGATGAATGCCGGGCGTGCGTGGCACCTGCGCCAGATACATCGAGCCGAACTTCCCGGCGCCGATCAGTCCCACGCGCAGCGGCTTGCCCTGCGCCTCGCGTTCGCGGAGTTTCGAGTGAAGATTCATGCGGCCTCCCCCGCGGATTGCGCGAAGAGCGCGGGTTTCAGCGCGTCTTCGGGCGTGCCGTCCTTCCACGGCAGCGGCACGTCATAGTCCTTCAGCAGACAGTCGTCCGGCAGGCACTGTATCGGAGTGAAGTCCCGGTGGGCGATGTATTCCGGGCGCTGGAAGCGGCGGATGTGGTTCGATACCGCACACAGGCTCAGGTACACGCTCACCCGGTTCCACGGCGACAGGTTCGACGTCGATCCGTGCACCAGGCAGGAGTGAAACATGATCATCGAGCCGGCAGGCCCCTTCGGGGCGACGATACCGCCGTGCGCGATCAACTTGCGGATGGTGTCATGATTGATCGTCCACAGCGGGTAGCTCGTGGTCGAAATATCGTGCTCGGCATCGAGTACGCCCAGCTTGTGGCTGCCGGGGATGAACATCAGCGGACCGTTGAACTCGTTGACCTCGTCGAGAAAGATCGCCACGTTCATGGCGCGCGCCCCGGGCATGAGATCGTCGTTCTTCCAGGTGCCGTAGTCCTGATGCCACTGCCAGACGTCGCCGTCGAAGGCCATCTTGCCGTTGATCTTGAACTGGTGCATGTAGACGTCCTCGCCAAGCAGCTGCACCACCGGTTCGACCATGCGCGGATGGCACGCGAGCCTGGCGAACGGCGCGCTGACCATGTGCGCGGCGAAATTGGTGCGCACCGCGTCGCTCCCTTTCTCGCGCACATTCTCGGGTCGATGCTGCGCGTAGAGCCGGGGCACTTCGTCGGTCAGCACCTTGATTTCTTCGCGTGTGAACCTTCCGGGAAAGAAGAGATAGCCGTCGCGCTCGAACTGACGGATCTGCCCGTTGCTGAGCTTCATGCAGTGTTCCCCCTGCGCGGCGCGGTTCGCCGCCAATGCCGACTATTTGACATTATAGAGCACGCGGCCAACCGGAAACGCCCGTGGCGGCGACAACGAGCCTGGCACCAGTATTGCTTAAGGTACGTTCATGCTCTTCTGAATCTCTGGATTTAGAGCTTGGTGCGTAGGGGATTGGAAATCGGCACCGACCGGTCACTTATGTCGTTGTCCCAACACCTGCGCGTTCGCAGTCTGAACATTGATATCGATTAGGGAGGAACCATGTTGACCCTGGTTCAACGATGCCTCGTCGTTCTGATAACCGCCCTTCCGTTCGCTTTCGCGACCGTTGCGTCCGCGTCGTCGACCGATGCGGACAGGAGACTCTCGGATGCCCTCGAGCAAGCCTTGCCGTCGCTCGTATCGTCCGAAGACTATTGGTCCGCAAGCAAGCTGTACTTTCAGCTCGCCGCGGCGCGCAGCCGCCTGAAGGAAACTGCGGCGGCTTGTACGGCGCTGTCTCAGTCCCTTGCCCATTATCGCAAGGCGCTCGCAAAGGACACCGGCGCCCCGCTGGACGAAACGGCGACTGACAGCAGCAACGACGAAGGGCTGGCGGAAGTGGGCTCCAAGTTCGGCTGCGCGAACACCTGGTCCGCCTTGTCGGACGGGTCCGCAGCATCGCTCGAGCAAGCCTTGCCGACGGTTGTATCGTCCGGAGACTATCGGTCCGCGAGCAAGCTGTACTTTCAGCTCGCTACGGCGCGCGATCGCCAGAAGGAAACCGCGGCAGCTTGTGCCGCGCTGTCTCAGTCCCTTGCCTATTATCGCAAGGCGATCGCAAAGGACACCGGCGCCCCGCTAGACGAAGCGTCGACTGACAGCAGCAATAGCGAAACACTGGCGGAAGCGCGCTCGAAATTCGGCTGCACGAACACTGGGTCCGCCGCCGCAAACTCGCTCGAGAACGTGCTGCCGGTCCTCCTCAGCTCTGGAGACGATCGGTCCGCAAGCAAAGTCTATTTGCTCCTGGCCACCGCCCGCAGCCGCATCAACGAAACTCCCGCAGCGTGCGCCGCTTTGGCGCAGTCGCTC
Organism: Burkholderiales bacterium; assembly: GCA_049802235.1. Classification (GTDB taxonomy): domain Bacteria; phylum Pseudomonadota; class Gammaproteobacteria; order Burkholderiales; family SG8-39; genus VBDM01. Next base: position 16,309 of record JBARMB010000047.1, read on the forward strand.
TACCACTACCGCAAAGCGTTGGCCAGGGACACCGGCGCCTCGCTCGAGGAGATCGCGTCGGACAGCGACGAGGACGATGGGCTGGCAGAAGTGCGCGCAAAATTCAGCTGCGCGAGTATTCGGCCCGAATTGTCTGCCGGGCTTGAAACTTCGCGTCACTGAAGTCTGATTCTTACTTGATATCGCATTCCCGGACCTGCTGAATAGGCGCGCGCGTCGGGCAACGAACCCGCACGTTCGACCCAGAGGTTGAAAGCGCGCGCCGCTCCACCCGAGCTCCACTTCCTCGTTCGATCCGGCGCCTGCCGCCTTCCTGACCCGCAATAAGTTTTACCCGCTGTGCATCAGACGCTTGCACCTTAGCGTCCGGCACGGCAATCTACTTCTCCGAGTTCGGTGCGAGCTGAAGTCGCCACGTCGAGCGAGTCCTGCGCGCGCAACGCGCGACTCCGAAATCCTGCCGGCACCCTGGATAGATTCCGATCTGCGAAGCGCCCGCGACAGGCTCAAGCGCTGTTCTGCTGAATTCGTGCATCGAACACGTCTTACGCTCCACGCGTCCACACAGCCCGCATCGCATTGGTCGTGGGCCGTCGTCTATATGATCCCACTGCGTCCGTCAAGCTGTCAGAAATGACAGGGTATCGATATTTCCAAAAATTGGAACGATAATTTTCCCCGTTGATCCGCTCGTTTGTTATTTGTCCCGTCGTCTTTATGCCGCCATCATAAATGGCGCAAACGTAGCAAAAGGGGCCGCAAGCAGTGGTCGCAGTCCTCGCGATCTTGCCCTCCCTTCTGAATTCTGAGGATCGAACTATGCATCGGTTTAAGCGCTTCTTGTCCAGAGTCTCCGCTGCGGTTCAATGTGCAGCACCAGGCGGCTGCAGCGGTATCGGTCGGCTTCATGCGCGGGGCGCGGCAGCGGCCGTATACGACCGGCATGGCTTTGCCTGCGCCGCCTTCAAATAACGTACCCGAGCGGAGGAATAAATGAAGAAGACCCTTTTATCCCGGAATCTGAAATTTGCGCGCGTCGCAATGTTCACCTTTGCGCTTGCGGCCGGTACGAGCGTTCTTGCTCAAAGGACAGCCGAAAAAGCGGCCGGTCCGCAGGCCCGGCTCGTGTTTGCGATCAACGAGGGCGCTTCCGGCAATCGTACCGCCATAGATATTCTCTTTCGCTATGAGGAATTCAACAAAATCGTGGAAAAGGCGCTTGGTGCGCCCGTCACTCTGGTTGCCGTGCGTGACGTCAAAACGCTTCGTCGCTCTTTAGAGACGGGCGCTTACGCTCTGGTGATGTCGCGGCCGGCGGATGTCTTGGCTGAGGCGGTACGGGACCACGGCTATCAGGCCGTCGTAGCCGCGAAGGACCCGGCATATGCGCTTTTCATTGTGAACAAGGATTCCCCTCTCAAGACTATCGCCGATATCAAGGGAAAGAACATCGTCACGCCCGATCGCTACGCATATATGTGGCGAATCGCAAATGCAGTGATGCGCGACAACAAGATTTCCCTGGCCCAAGAGCGGGTACGCACCATGGTTGATCAGGCCGCCATCGGTTGGTCTATGGAAGGTGGCTTCTTCGATGTGGGCGTCGTCGCCTCTACTTCGGGCGTCGGCCGTACCTGGGAAAAGAACGGAGGCCGCGTGCTTGCGCGCAGCCCGGAAGTGCCCAACACGCCGATGATTGCATCGCCAAAGGTTTCGGCGGCCCAAATCCAAAAGCTGCGCGCCGCGCTCGTGTCTCTCGAATCGACCGAAAGCGGAACGGCCACCCTGAAACAAATAGGAGTTGCCGGTTTCAAGGAAGCGCCGTCGCAGTCATTCATCGATTTGACCAAATGGCTTGGCGATCTGGAAACGCCCAAGAATTAACGCGGTACTGATACCTCAACAAACTCAACGAGGTGGCCGACGGCGGCCCCTAGGAGAAGTGGATTGCGCACATCACCTACCCGATGGCTGTACTTGGCGGCGGTGATCAATCACAAGGGCACTGCCGGGGCAATGCGCCGATGGCCTGGACAGCACTATGCGACGCTGGAAGGGTTCCTGCTACAGCCTGAACCGGTAATTGTCCTTTCCTTCCTCCTTCGAAGCTAATAAGCCGCGCACCAAAACAAATGGATTCTCCTTCCATAAACGGCCCTTCCCTATGGTCTCTGTTTTTGAATTTTCTTAAGATTGGCAGCACCGCGTTCGGCGGATTCATGGCTCTTATTTCGGTGGTGCAAAACGAAATAGTCGAGCGCAAGAAACTCATGACGCACGGCGAGATGGTCGATGGAATTTCACTTGCCACCATACTTCCGGGACCAGTAGCGGTCAATGTTGTCGCCTATGTCGGCTATAAGCTGCGTGGAGGCCTCGGTGCTCTAGTCAGCGCGACCGGCGTTATTCTCCCCTCCTTTCTCCTGATAGTGGCTCTGAGCGCCGCCTATTTTCGCTGGGGACAAATCCCGGCGGTCAATAAATTATTCCTCGGATTCATTCCGGCAGTGACCGCTATCATCGTCCACGCTGCTTGGGGAATGGCCCGCAAAACCATCCTCGGCCTGCCCGAATTGATTATCGCCGTTATCGCCTGCCTGCTGCTGCTATATAAAGGTGGGTTCTTCATCACCTTAATTATCATCGTTGGCGCCGGCCTGGTCGGCTGGCTGTCATTTGCACGCTTCTCCAACTTATCGGCGGGGACCGCTGAAAATAAGCCGGCAGAAAAAAGAAATGGAGCAAAACTGCTGGCCTTCAATGCCCCGCTCGCTGCTGCTCCTTTTCTAGCCCTGGATGCCGGCCTCGGAGTGAAGTTGTTTCTGACTTTTGCCGGAATGAGCGTGCTGCTGTTTGGGGGAGGCTTCGTTTTTATTCCTTTGATCGAGCACATCGTAGTGCAGGAGCAGGCTTGGCTCACGCGGCAGGAGTTCATCGATGCCATCGCCTTGGGCCAAATTACTCCGGGCCCGATCCTGATCAGCGCCGCATTCATCGGGTATAAAGTCATGGGATTGTCCGGGGCGGCGATAGCGACCGTCGCCATCTTCCTCCCTCCTGCATTACTGATGCTGGTCAGCGCTCATTTCCTGATACGAGCGCGAGAATCGGTGGTTGTGCAAGCTGTTTTGCGCGGCATACGCCCGGCTGTGGTTGGCATGATTGCCGCCGCCGCCTGGAGCATTGGAACTACCGCTGTTCCGAACTGGCTATCCGCAGTTATTTTTCTAGCGGCCCTGATCGCCTTATTGCGTTTTCGCGTCGATGTAGCTTGGATCATTCCATTAGCAGGCCTTTCGGGACTGCTGCTTTATTAATGAAATCTCGATTGTAGAACTCATCTATGCCGATTCTTATGATTGGAATTCAGCGCTCCGGGTCCAATTTATTGCGCTTGATGCTTAATGAATTACCGGAGATCGCGGCACCCCATCCCCCTCATATTCTGCAACGCATGACGCCGCTTATGCCGCATTATGGTGACCTCAAGAAGAACAAGACGTTTTCTCTCTTGGTGGACGATGTATGCCGTCTAGTAGAACTTAATCCCGTGCCGTGGGAGGAAGTGGTTCTCAAGCGCGACGACGTGGCAGCGCGCTGCAGAAAGCGAAGCCTGGTCGCGGTATTCGGGGCGGTGTACGACGTGATGGCTGAGGCGTGGCGCGCGAAAACCTGGTGCTGCAAAAGCCTCGCCAACATCTACTACCTCCCGGAGATCGAAGACTATTTTCCCGAGGCCAAATATATCTATTTGTATCGGGATGGCCGCGATGTCGCCGTTTCATTCAGCAAGGCGGTGGTTGGCGAAAAACATTTCTACCACATCGCCAAGGAATGGAACGAGGCGCAGCAATTGGCTCTGGACTTCCGTACGAAAATCCCGGCAAGCCGTTTTTTCAATCTCAGCTACGAAGAACTGACTGCTGAGACGGAAAAGACCGTCCGGGCTTTGTGCAGATTTCTTGGCGTGGGTTACAAGCCTTCCATGCTCGAGTTCTATAAGTCCGGCGAGGCAAGGCGCGCCGCTTCCGCAAGCAATTTGTGGGAAAACGTCGCCAATCCCGTCATGAAGAACAACAGCAGGAAATTTCTCAAGGAAGCGCGGGAAAGCGACATTCAGATCTTTGAATCGGTTGCGGGCGATTCCATGGACAGCTTGGGCTACGAACGCCTGTTCGCAAAGAACGGACGGGAGCTGACGTTTGGTCCGGAGGACATCCGCCGGTTCGACGCGGAAAACAGGAAATTGAAGGATGAGGTCCGCAAACGCGTCGACCCGGCCGACCTCGAGCGGCGCAACCGCCAAGAAAGCGTAATCAAGGAAATCGGGGCGCGCGTCAGGGCCGGCGGAAATTCATGACGCCGACTCTTTACGCCGCTTCGGGATGAGTGAAATTTGGAGAAGGGTTCGGCAGGCACTCAAGCGTTGAAGTGTCTCTTTCGTGGAGGTTGTCCATGTTTTACGAATCCCAAGAGCTCTTGAGGGCACACTCGGACTCGAGCAGCCTTACGGGCGGATCCGCACGCCGTCAATCGAAGCACAGACAACCCGAACGAGCGGAATCTTCACACCTCCTCCGATTTCTTACGTGCGGCGGCGTCGATGACGGCAAGAGCACGCTGATCGGGCGCATACTGAAAGACTTGGGCCTGGCGCCGCAGGACGCGAGGGAAGGCGTGTTGGCCGAAAGCGAGCGCCGCAATTTCTCGCGTGCCAAGCCTGACTATTCGCTGTTGCTCGACAGACTGCTCATCGAGCGTGAGCAAGGTATTACAGTGGACGTCGCTTGGCGCTATTTCGCCACCTCAAAACGCAAGTTCATCGTCGCCGACTGTCCGGGCCAAGAGCACCACATCCGTAACATGGTCACGTGCGCCTCGCATTGCGATGCAGCGCTCGTTCTGGTGGATGCAAGAAAAGGCATTTCGTCCCAGACCCGGCGCCACTTAGCGGTGGTGGCCATGATGCGCGTCCCCTCGGTGCTCGTAGTGGTCAATAAGATGGACTTGGTGCATTGGGACCGCACCCGTTTTGACGCAATTCGACACGATGCCATCGAATGTGCTTCACAATTGGGCTTGACTGAAGCCATCGTGGTCCCGGTCAGTGCCGTCGATGGCGGCAACGTGGTGCACGATGCGCCCGAGGCTCCGTGGTACGAGGGGTGCACCGTTTTGCAGGCGCTGGAGACCAGGCCCGCGCGTCGCCAGCAAAGCGTGTCGTTTCGCCTGGTAGCGCAGTGGATCAACCGCCTGAATCAGGATTTTCGAGGTATCGCCGGACAGGTCCTGGGCGCGCCCTTGAAAGTGGGCGATACCATTCAGGTGCTCCCGTCCAATGCGCAGGCGCGAGTTCAGCGGATCTGCACCTTCGACGGCGACTTGCAGCACGCGCGTCCGGGCCAAGCGGTGACCGTGGTCCTCGATAGAGCGCTCGACGTGGCCCGGGGCGACTGGCTGGTGAAGGCCGCCGATGTCGCTCCGGCAGTAACCGACCGTCTGGAAGCCAACGTGGTTTGGGTGTCGGAAACGCCGCTGCTCCCAGGGCGCCGATACGATCTGCAGATTGGCTGCACCACGGTGCCGGGATCCGTGCGCCGGATTGTTCACCGTCTAGACGTCGGTTCCCTCAAAACGCACGAAGCCGCGCGCCTGGACTGCAACGATGTAGGTCGCTGCGAGATCGTCCTTGAGCGCCTGGTCCCGGTCGACTCGTACGCCGACTCTATCGAAACCGGCGGGCTGATTTTTATCGACCGCGGTACGTTCCATACCGAAGGCGCGGGCATGGTAACCGCCGTTGCCGGACGCGAAGTGGTATGGCACCAGTCTGCAGTGGACCGCAATTCGCGCGCCGCGATCAAGGGACACCTTCCCCAGGTCGTTTGGCTTACCGGCCTAAGCGGAGCGGGAAAGTCGACCATCGCCAATGCGCTGGAGATTTGCCTGAACGCGATGGGGGCGCATACGATGCTGCTGGATGGCGACAACGTTCGGCATGGTCTCAGCCGGGACTTGGGATTCTCGGAAACCGACCGGGTGGAGAATATTCGTCGCATCGGCGAAACGGCGAAACTGATGCTGGACGCGGGGCTCGTGGTGATCACCGCGTTTATTTCGCCATTCCGTGACGACCGGCAACTCGTTCGCGAGCTGGTGCGCGAGGGCGAGTTCCTGGAAGTGTTCGTGGATGCCCCGCTCGCCGTATGCGAGGCGCGCGATCCCAAAGGCCTCTACAGGCGCGCACGGATGGGTCAAATCCCGAATTTTACCGGTGTCACGCAGCCCTACGAGCCGCCGCTACAGCCGGAGCTTCGATTAGACGCCTCGGCCACGACCGTGGCCGATAGCGTACAGGCGATCCTGGCCGCGTTGAAGGCGAAAGGGTTCCATGTCTGACCGAGGCTACGAGTACCTGGACGAACTCGAGGTGGAAGCCATTTACATACTGCGAGAGGCGGCGGCACAGGCAAAGTGGCCGGTGTTGCTTTTCTCGATCGGCAAGGATTCATGCGCCCTGCTGCACTTGGCCCGCAAGGCGTTTTATCCGGGCCCCGTTCCCTTCCCGGTGCTCCACGTGGATACAAAATGGGAATTCAGGGAAATGATCGAGTTTCGTGATTCCGAAGCGAAGCGCCTGGGATTGCATCTGATCGTGCACACCAACCCGGAGGGTCTCGCGCGAGGCATCAATCCGATCGATCATGGCAGCCGAGTCCACACCGAGATCATGAAAACGCTGGCCCTGCGTCAGGCGCTGGATGGGGGAGGCTACGATTGCGTCTTCGGGGCAGCACGCCGCGATGAGGAAGCCAGCCGGGCGAAGGAGCGCATTTTTTCGTATCGCAACGCGTACCATCAGTGGGAGCCTCGTTACCAGCGTTCGGAGGTGTGGACGCTCTATAACGCCCGGGTGTCCGCTGGCGAAAGCATGCGGGTGTTCCCCTTGAGCAACTGGACGGAACTCGACGTATGGCGATACGTGCGCCGTGAGCGGATTCCCACGGTGGGACTCTACTTCGCCAAGCCGCGCCCAACGGTGATCAGAGAAGGAATGTTGATCATGGTAGACGACGATCGCCTGCCATTGGCGCCAGGGGAAAAAACCCAGGAACGAATGATCCGCTTTCGCACGCTGGACTGTTACCCGCTGAGCGGCGCTGTCCAATCACATGCAGCGACGCTAGAGGAAGTCATCGCCGAGATAGAGGTTTCGCCGGCGTCAGAGCGTCAAGGAAGACTCATTGACAAGGACCAAGTTGGCGCCATGGAAAAGAAGCGAGAGGGGTATTTTTGAGAGCCGATGCCAATGAGAAACTCGTCCCTGCGTCGGAGAGCGAATCGTCGTGGCAGCAGACTTCCATCGCCAGCCGATTTCGTTTTCAATCCATGGATCTGTCCTACGTCCTGCTCGGAATTATCGTTGGTATTCTGATGGGCTCCGTGCCCGGTATTGTTCTGGGAAGCTATGCATCGGGACGATTTCCTGACAGCATCGTTCGGAGACTACTAGCCACGGTACTGCTCATGGTAAGTGCCACGCATCGTTGTGTACTGATTTACCCGTCCAAACCGGACGACGTTGGCAAATGACGCGCTACTACGCGTTCAACGGCGACGCCGATGGCTTGTGCGCTCTGCAGCAGCTTCGTCTCGTTGAAACGCAGCCGGCGACGCTCGTCACCGGCGTCAAGCGTGACATTACATTGCTGCGGCGCATCCAGGGACAGGCCGGCGACGCCGTTACGGTGCTCGACGTTTCGCTCCATCAGAATCGGGAAGATCTGCTCCGATTGCTCGAATCCGGAGTATCGGTGCGCTATTTCGACCATCACCACGCCGGCGCACTGCCCCGGCATTCGCTCTTCGAGGCTCACATTGACGAAGCTGCCGACGTGTGCACCAGCATCTTGGTGGACCGCCACATCGGCGGTCTATATCGAGCCTGGGCCGTGGTAGCGGCATTTGGAGACAACCTCACCGAATCGGCACGAGCAATGGCGCTCCAGGCGGGCTTGAACGCGCGGGCTACAGCGACCCTGGAGAAACTCGGGATCTGCCTCAACTACAACGCCTATGGAGAATCGATCGAAGATCTGCACTGCCATCCCGCCGAGTTGGCCGGGCTGATGATGCCTTTCCGCGACCCGGCGAGCTTTATCGAGCAAACCGAGACCTGTGCGAAGCTTCACGCCGGCTACGAAGAGGACATGGCGAAGGCACGCTGCGTGGCAAACGGCCGAGACAGCGGGATGGGGATTATCGTATTGCCGAACGAGCCTTGGGCTAGACGTGCAATTGGTGTCTTGATCAATGAACTCGTGCGAAGCCGCCCTGACGCCCCACTTGCGATCCTGTCGCCAAAAACCTCGGGCGGATTTATGGTGAGTGTACGCGTGCCCGCCGAGAGTCCAGTGAGCGCCGCGGAGTTTTGCGGCGGATTCGAAACCGGCGGCGGCAGAAGATCGGCAGGCGGAATCAATTACCTGGCGGAAGCCGATCTAGATCGTTTCGTGGCGCGCTTCGAAGCGCGTTTCGGGACGCGATAGCATCTCGGCGCCCAACAACCCGTCATGCGGGCCGCGCCTATCGCTGACGTTTCGACGTCCCGTCCTGACGCGCGGCGGGAACAACCTGGAAAAAAATCTCGTCCCGCTTGATCATGCCGAGCTCGTAGCGGGCGCGCTCCTCGACCGCATCGAATCCCTGCTTCAGGTCGTGCACCTCTGCATCGAGCGCGCTATTGCGCAATTGCAGCTTCGCGTTGGTCTCATTCTGCGCCTGCACCTGCCGGTCGATGTCCCAGACGCGCAGCCAACCGCCCCTTCCCAGCCACAACGGATACTGCAGCAGCAGTATGGACGCAGCCAGTGTAAGAGCAAGAATTCTCATGCGCGCAGCTGATAAAAGGCGTCGCGACCGGGATAGCCGACCGCGTCGCCGAGATCTTCCTCGATGCGCAGCAACTGGTTGTACTTGGCCACGCGGTCCGAACGCGACAGCGAACCGGTCTTGATCTGCAGCGCGTTCATGCCGACCGCAATGTCCGCGATGGTCGTGTCCTCGGTTTCACCGGAGCGATGCGAGATTACCGAGGTATAGCCGGAGCGTTTGGCGAGTTCGATCGCGGCGAAAGTCTCGGTCAGCGTGCCGATCTGGTTGATCTTGATCAGGATGGAGTTGGCGACGCCGAGTTGAATGGCTTCGCGCAGGATCTTGGTGTTGGTGACGAAGATGTCGTCGCCGACGATCTGCACTTTCTTCCCGAGCCGCTCGGTCAGGGCCCGCCAGCCGTCCCAGTCCGATTCGGCCATGCCGTCCTCGATGCTCACGATCGGGTACTTGTCCGCCCAGACGGCGAGAAAATCGCCGAACGCACCCGAATCCAGCTTCAGGTTGTCCGACTTGAGCACGTATTTGCCGTTTTTGTAGAACTCCGAAGCTGCGCAGTCGATCGCGAGCACCACGTCGGCGCCCGGCTGGTAGCCGGCCTTGTCTATCGCCTCCAGCACCAGTTGCAGCGCCGCCTCGTTGTTCGGCAGCTTGGGCGCGAAACCGCCCTCGTCGCCGACCGTCGTCGCCATGCCCTTGGCGTCGAGCAGCTTTTTCAGCGCGTGAAAAACTTCGGCGCCGCAGCGTAGCGCCTCGCGGAAGCTCTGCGCGCCCACGGGCACGATCATGAATTCCTGGATGTCGAGGCTGTTGTTCGCGTGCGCGCCGCCGTTGATGACGTTCATCATCGGCACCGGCATCTGCATCGCGCCCGAGCCGCCGAAGTAGCGGTACAACGGCAGCCCGGATTCCTCCGCGGCCGCTTTCGCCACCGCCATCGAGACCGCGAGCAGCGCGTTGGCGCCGAGGCGCGACTTGTTGTCGGTGCCGTCGAGCTCGATCAGGGTCTTGTCGATGAAGCTTTGCTCCTGCGCATCGAGACCCATGATGGCCTCGGAAATCTCGGTGTTGATATGCTCGACCACTTTCAGCACGCCCTTGCCGTTGTAGCGGCCGCCGTCATTGTCGCGCAGCTCCAGCGCCTCGCGGCTGCCGGTGGAAGCACCGGACGGAACCGACGCCCGCCCCATCACCCCGGATTCGATCAACACGTCCGCCTCGACGGTCGGATTGCCCCGCGAGTCCAGAATCTCCCTTGCGACTACGTCGACGATTGAGCTCATTGTTCTGCCCTTTTTTATGCCGTTTTGAGTTTCTGCTCGGCGAACCCGCGCTGCTTTACCAGCGCATCGAGCGCCTTGAGCGTCTGCAACAAATCCTTCATTCGGTCGAGCGGCCAGGCGTTCGGCCCGTCGGAGAGCGCCTTGTCGGGATCCGGATGCGTCTCCATGAACAGTCCGGCGATGCCGCTCGCCGTCGCGGCACGGGCCAGCACCGGAACGAACTCGCGCTGGCCGCCGGAAGAGGTTCCCTGCCCGCCGGGAAGCTGCACCGAGTGCGTGGCATCGAACACCACCGGGCATCCGGTCTCGCGCATGATGGCGAGCGAACGCATGTCGGAGACAAGGTTGTTGTAGCCGAACGAGGTGCCGCGCTCGCACACCATGATGTTGTCTTCACGGCCGGCGGCAGAAGCGGCCTCGCGCGCTTTCTCGACCACGTTCTTCATTTCGGAGGGTGCAAGAAACTGGCCTTTCTTGATGTTGACCGGCTTGCCGGCCGCAACGACGGCACGGATGAAATCGGTCTGCCGGCACAGAAACGCCGGCGTCTGCAGTACATCCACCACGCCGGCAACCACGGGAATATCCGCGGTCTCGTGCACGTCGGTCAGCACCGGCACGCCGACCTGCTTTTTCACTTCGGCAAGGATTTCCAGGCCCTTGTCCATGCCCAGTCCGCGGAACGACTTGCCCGAGCTGCGGTTGGCTTTGTCGTAGGAAGACTTGTAGATGAACGGCACGCCGACTTCCCTGCAGATCTCCTGCAGAATTCCGGCCGTGTCGAAGGCGAGTTGGCGTGACTCGACGACGCAGGGCCCGGCGATCAGGAACAAGGGCTTGTCGAGGCCGGCCTCAAAACCGCAGAGTTTCATTTGACTGTAGTCGCATATCGGCCGGCATGAGCGCCTCCGGGATCGTATCCCCGCAAAGCGGGGCGCCGGCGGAGCGGCCGTGCCTGCGCAGCTGCACAGCGGAGCCGGCGCAATGCAGCGCTTTCGCTGCGCACGTTCCGAGGCGCCGCGCTCCAGCGCTGCCTGCTCCGCCCTGCGACGCTCGCCTCAAAACCGCAGAGTTTCATTTACGCGGCGATGGCGGTTTTGGTCTTGCCCGCCTGGTACTGCAGCGCCGCCTCGACAAATGCCGTGAATAGCGGATGGCCGCTGCGCGGCGTCGAGGTGAATTCGGGGTGAAACTGGCAGCCGACGAACCAGGGATGCGAGGGCAGCTCGATCATTTCGCACAGCTGCTCGCGCTGGGTGAGACCGGAAACGCGCAGGCCCTTGTCCTTGAGCCGCTGGAGATACTGGTTGTTGACCTCGTAGCGATGGCGGTGGCGCTCGTTGATGGTATCGGCACCGTAGATCTTGCGCGCGAGACTTCCGGGGTCGAGCGTCGCCGCCTGCGCACCCAGCCGCATGGTGCCGCCGAAGTCGGACTTGTCGTCGCGGCGCTCGATGCGGCCGTCGCGGTCCTGCCATTCGGTGATCAGCGCGATCACCGGATGCAGCGTGTCGGGGTCGAACTCGGTGCTGTTGGCGCCCGCCAGTCCGACGACATCGCGCGCGAACTCGATCACCGCCAGCTGCATGCCGAGGCAGATGCCGAGGTACGGGACCTCGTTCTCGCGGGCGTACTGGATCGCCTTGATCTTGCCCTCGACGCCGCGCTTGCCGAAGCCGCCCGGAACCAGGACCGCATCCACCCCTTTCAGGACACCGACGCCGTCGCGCTCGATCGTCTCCGAATCCACGTAGCGTATGTTGACCTTGCTGCGCGTGTGGATCCCCGCGTGGACCAAGGCTTCGTTGAGCGACTTGTAGGAATCGGCGAGGTCGACGTATTTGCCGACCATGGCGATCGTGACTTCGTGCTGCGGATGCTCGAGCGCCTCCACCAGCTTCTTCCACACCTTGAGCTCGGCCGGCCTGGCGAGGATGGCGAGCTTGTGGCAGACGATCTCGTCCAGCATCTGCTGGTGCAGCATCCAGGGAATCTTGTAGATCGAATCCACGTCCCAGACCGAGATCACCGCGTTGGCCTGCACGTTGGTGAACAGCGCGATCTTCTTTTTTTCCTCGTCGGGAATCGGCCGGTCGGAGCGGCACAGCAGCGCATCGGGCTGGATGCCGATCTCGCGCAGCTCCTTCACCGAGTGCTGGGTCGGCTTGGTCTTGATCTCGCCCGCGCTCTTGATGAAGGGCACCAGGGTCAGGTGGAGATAGCAGGTGCTGCGCTCGCCCAGCTCCAGCCGCATCTGCCGCACCGCTTCCAGGAACGGCAGGGACTCGATATCGCCGACCGTGCCGCCGATCTCCACGATCGCCACCTCGGCGTCGCCTGCACCGCGCGCGATGAACGCCTTGATCTCGTCGGTGATGTGCGGGATCACCTGCACCGTGCGGCCGAGATAATCGCCGCGGCGCTCCTTCTTGATCACCGACTCGTAGATCTGGCCGGTGGTGAAGTTGTTGTTCTTGTGCATCCTCGCCGACTGGAACCGCTCGTAGTGGCCGAGATCCAGGTCGGTCTCTGCGCCGTCCTCGGTCACGAACACCTCCCCGTGCTGGAAAGGGCTCATCGTGCCGGGGTCGACGTTGATGTACGGATCGAGCTTGAGGAGGGTGACCTTGATGCCGCGCGATTCGAGGATGGCGGCGAGGGAGGCGGCGGCTATCCCCTTCCCCAGAGAGGAAACCACACCACCCGACACGAACACATACTTGGTCATTTAAAAACGGGGAGCTGGGATGGCAAATGGTACACGAAAACTCCGCCTCGCTCAATTGCCGCCCGCCTCCGACCTCATTTCATGCCTGCCCGCAAATCAACCGAGCTTGACGATAACGAGCGACAAGTTGTCGCCGCGGCCGCGGGCGCGGACCCGCGCCGCGGCGACCAGCTTTTCCGCCGACTGCTGCGGCGTTCCCGCTGCCAGCGTCCTGCCCAGTTCCTGCTCGTCGAAGTAACCCCAGAGACCGTCCGAGCAAAGCAGGAATGTGTCGCCCGGGTGCAACGGCGCTGCGCCGCCGATTCCTATCTGCGGCGCGTCCCTGGCACCGAGGCAGCTCACCAGCAGGCTGCGCTGCGGATGCCCGTGGCGATCCCCGGACCTGATCTTGCCCTCGCGGTAGAGCTGCTCGACGTATGAATGGTCGACCGTGTGCGACAGGAATTTTGCCCCGCGGAAGTGATACAGCCGGCTGTCGCCCGAGTGTACCCAGTCCGCGCGCCCGGGTTGAAGCAACAGCGCGACGATGGTGCTGTGCGGCTCCTGCTCGCTGGTGGAACGCGCCAGCCTGATGGCGGCATGCGCTTCCTCGATCACGGAGCGCAGCAACGGGTCCGGCGTCCTGCGACCCGGCGAATGGCGGTCGAAAACACGCTTTGCCGCGCCGATGGCCCGCTCGGCGGCCACGGCGCCGCCGCTAAGCCCGCTCATGCCGTCGGCGACCACCGCAAGCAGCATGCCGTCGCGCCTCTTGCTGGAGAAAATCGCGAGCCGGTCCTGCTGTTCCTGCTTGTCGCCGATATGCTGACCGGTGGCGGCTTGGATCGCCAACGCCATTACGCGCTCACTCCCTGGCTCCGGCGGCGGCGGACGCGACGCCGATCGGGGTTGTATTCGACATGATCTGTTGCATTCCGGTAGCCTTGGCTATCATAGCGGTTAAAGGGAGCCGGTACCGATGAAAAGAATCTTCGCCCCGGAGGCGATGCTGGCGGACGGCTGGAGCAAGGACGTCGTCATCGAAATCGACGACGACGGCAATATTGCCGCGGTCCGCAGCCACCAGGCCCTGGGCGACATGGAGGCGACGGGCGGGCCGGTCATTCCGGGAATGGCCAACGTGCACTCGCACGCCTTTCAGCGCGCCATGGCCGGGCTTGCCGAGCACATGGGCTCGGCCGAGGACAGCTTCTGGACCTGGCGCGAAGTGATGTACTCGTTCCTGAAGCACATCACACCCGAGCAGGTGCACGCGATTGCGGCGCAACTCTACTGCGAGATGCTCAGGAACGGTTACACGGCGGTGGCGGAGTTTCATTACCTGCACAACGCGCCGGACGGCAAGCCCTACGCCAACCGCGCCGAACTATCGCAGCGGCATCTGCTCGCCGCGCAGCAGACCGGAATTGCGATCACGCTGCTGCCCTCCCTCTACGCTTATGCCAACTTCGGGGAGGAGCCGCTGCAGCCGGCGCAAAAACGCTTTGCGATCACCCCTGATGCCGTTCTCGACATGATCGCGGGGCTGCGCAGGCAGATCGGCGACAATCCCGATATCCGCCTCGGCGTCGCGCCGCACTCGCTGCGCGCGGTGAGCCCCGCCATGCTCAAGGACCTCGTCGCCGGCCTGGCGGCGATCGACCGCAAGGCGCCGATTCATATTCACGTCGCCGAGCAGGTCAAGGAAGTCAACGATTGCATCAGCTGGAGCGAGCAACGGCCGGCCGACTGGCTGCTCTCCAACATGCCGGTGGACGCTCGCTGGTGCCTGGTGCACTGCACTCACGTGTCCCAGACCGAAGCCGAGAAGCTCGCGGCGAGCGGCGCGGTGGTCGGACTGTGCCCCACGACCGAGGGCAATCTCGGCGACGGCATTTTCCAGTTCGCCCGTTTCCGCGAGAAGGGCGGGCGCTGGAGCGTAGGCGGCGACAGCCATGTCTCGCAGACGCCGGTCGAAGAGCTGCGCTGGCTGGAATACGTGCAGCGCCTGAGCATGCGCCGCCGCAACATCGCCGCTTCTCCCGCCCTGCCTTCTGTCGGCGCGACGCTGTGGCGCGAGGCGGCGGCGGGCGGCTCCCAGGCGCTCGCGCGCCCCATGGGCGCTCTCGCCCCGGGCATGCGCGCCGACCTTGTGGTGCTCGATCCCGAGCATATCAATCTCGTGGGCCGCAGCGGCGACAGCCTGCTGGATGCGTTCGTGTTCGCCGGCAACGGCCAGGTGGTGAAACACGTGATGGTCGGAGGCAGATGGGTGGTGCGCGACGGGCATCACCCGGACGAAGCGGCAATTGCGCGCCGCTATCGTGAAGTCAAGAAGGAATTGCAGGAAGCCCTGTAGGAATCTCCCGTTCCGGGGAGCGGGAAGGTCTCGCGCTTCCCGGCCTTCCCCCCGCAACGGGGATCAGGTCTGAAGTTCAGGCCGGTTGCGGAAATATTCCAGCGCTTCGGGATTCGCGAGCGCCTCGACGTTCTTCACCGGCTCGCCGTGCACGACGTGCCGGACCGCCAGCTCCACGATCTTGTTCGACTTGGTGCGCGGGATGTCGGGCACCTGCACTATTTTCGCCGGCACGTGCCGCGGCGTCGTATTCACGCGAATCCGGTTCTTGATCCTGGCGACGAGCGTGTCGTCGAGCATGAGTCCTTCGCGCAGCTTCACGAACAGCACCACGCGCACGTCATTGTTCCAGCTCTGTCCGATGACGAGCGATTCCACCACATCGGCGAGCTGCTCGACCTGGCGATAGATTTCGGCGGTGCCGATGCGCACGCCGCCGGGATTGAGCACCGCGTCGGAGCGGCCGTAGATGATCATGCCGTCGTGCGCGGTGACCTCGCACCAGTCGCCGTGGGTCCAGACGCCTGGGAATTTTTCGAAATAGGCGGCGTGGTATTTTTTTCCGTCGGGATCGTTCCAGAATCCCACCGGCATCGAGGGAAACGGCCGGGTGCAGACCAGCTCGCCCTTCTGCCCTTTCAGCGAGCGGCCATGCTCGTCGAATACTTCGACCTTGAGGCCGAGCGCCTTGCTCTGCAGTTCGCCGCGCCATACCGGCAGGATCGGGTTGCCGAGCACGAAGCAGCCGACGATGTCGGTGCCGCCGGAGATGGATGACAGGCATACTTCGGGCTTGATCGCGCGGTAGACATAATCGAACCCTTCCGCAACCAGCGGGGAGCCGGTCGAAAGCACAACACGCAGGTGCTCCAGACGGTGCGTCTTTGCAGGCTCGAGGTTGATTTTCGCGATCGCGTCGATGTACTTGGCCGAGGTGCCGAAGTGGGTCATGCCCTCGGCGTCGGCATAGTCGAACAGGATGCTGCCTTTCTTCACGAAAGGCGAGCCGTCGTAAAGCAGCAGCGTTGCGCCCGAGGCCAGTCCCGACACCAGCCAGTTCCACATCATCCAGCCGAGCGTGGTGAAGTAGAACAGCCGGTCGCCGGGCCGGATGTCCGAGTGCAGCTGGTGCTCGCACAGGTGCTTGAGCAGCGTGCCGCCGGCGCCGTGCACGATGCACTTCGGCACGCCGGTGGTTCCGGAGGAATACAGGATGTAGAGCGGGTGGTCGAACGGCATCTGCTCGAAACGGATCTCGCCGCCGGATCGGCCGGCGACGAATTCCTCCAGGCGCTGCGCATCCGGAATGCCGGACACGTCCGGCTTCGCGCTAAGGTACGGCGCGATGACGACCTGCCGCAGGCTCGGCAGCCGGGCCACGATCTCACGCACTTTCCCCAGCGAGTCGATGCTCTTGCCGCTGTAGAAATAGCCGTCGGCGGCGAACAACACCACCGGCTCGATCTGGCCGAAGCGGTCGAGCACCCCCTGCACGCCGAAATCAGGCGAGCACGAAGACCACGTCGCCCCCAGGCTCGCCGCGGCGAGCATCGCGATCACCGCTTCCGGCATATTGGGCAAGTAGCCGGCAACCCGGTCACCGGGCCCGACTCCGGCTGCGCGCAACGCCTGCGCCAAGCGGGAGACCTGGTCGTAGAGTTCCCGCCAGGTGAGGCGGCGCTTCACCTTGTCCTCGCCCCAGAACACCATTGCCGTCGTAGCGTCGCGCCTGCGCAGCAGGTTTTCCGCGAAGTTGAGGCGCGCGTCAGGGAACCATTTCGCGCCCGGCATCTTGTCGCCGTCCACCAGCACGCGCTCGCCGGCAGCGCTCGCGCGCACGCCGGAGAACTTCCACAGCGAGCGCCAGAACTGCTCCGGGCGGTCGGCCGTCCACTGGTAGAACGCCGGATAGGAATTGATGCCGAGGTTCCAGTCGCGGATCGCCTGGCGCGCAAAGTGCGTGAGGTTCGCCTCCTCGATATGCTCCTGGTCCGGCTGCCAGAGCGGCCTGTCTGCCATCGTTGCTCTCTCCTTCAGCTTTCCATGATGCGGCGAACGCGCTCGGGCAGCGGGATCGACTTTCCCCTGCCGGTGTCGATCCAGCAGCCCTTGGCCGAACCCTCCGCGTAGAGCGTATGCGGGTCGTAGCTTGGCCGCAGTTCGTAGTACGTCATCACGCTCGCACGCCCGGGCTCGCCGACATAGACCTTGACTTCCACGTCGCCGGGATAGGTCAGCGCCTTGAGAAAGGTGCAGTGCGCATTGACGATGACCGGGCCGGCGCCTTCGGGCAGCCCGTCGCCCGGCCGCAGACCGAGCTGGTCGTACCAGGCGATGCGCGCCTGCTCCATGTAGCGGAAATAGACGGTGTTGTTGACATGGCCCATCGCGTCCATGTCGCCCCAGCGGATCGGAATGATTTCCGTGTGAACCAGTTTGCGCTTATGGGGCATGAAGATTCTGCTGGCAATCAAGGTCCCGCATTATAATTGCCGGGCGGTCGTGGTGACAGCACGCAACGCCGCTTCGACGCCGAATCCGCGCAAAGGGGAACCTCGTGGCACGCGAATCGATGCAATATGACGTCGTGATCGTGGGCGGCGGACCGGCGGGACTCTCGGCCGCGATCCGGCTGAAGCAGCTCGCCGCCGCGAAAGGCGCCGAAGTCGGCGTCTGCGTGATCGAGAAAGGCTCGGAGATCGGCGCGCACATCCTCTCCGGCGCGGTGATCGACCCGCGCGGCCTCGACGAGCTGTTTCCGGACTGGAGGGATCGCGGCGCGCCGCTGAAGACGCCGGTCAGCGAAGACCGCTTCCTTTTTCTCACCGCATCCGGCTCGTTCAAGGCGCCGAACTTTCTTCTGCCGGAGTGCTTCAGGAACCACGGCAACTACGTCGTCAGCCTGGCCAACGTCTGCCGCTGGCTGGGCCGGGAGGCCGAAGCGCTCGGCGTCGAGATCTATCCGGGCTTCGCCGGCGCCGAGGTGCTCTACGACGACAACGGTGCGGTGAGGGGCGTCGCCACCGGGGACATGGGCGTGGGGCGCGACGGCAAGCACACGGACCAGTATCAGCCGGGGATCGAGCTGCACGGCAGGTACACCTTTTTCGCCGAAGGCTGCCGCGGCCATCTCGGCAGGCAAATCATGCAGCGTTTTCGCCTGCGCGAGAACGCCGATCCGCAGGTCTACGGCATCGGTCTCAAGGAGCTGTGGGAAATCGACCCCAAAAAGCATCAGCCGGGACTGGTCATCCACTCGGCCGGCTGGCCGCTCGATGCCGGCACCTACGGCGGCTCGTTTCTCTACCACATGGAAGACAACCTGGTGTCGGCAGGATTCGTCGTCGGCCTCGCCTACGCCAATCCCTGGCTCAACCCGTACGAGGAATTCCAGCGCTACAAGACCCACCCGCATATCCGCACTTTTTTCGAAGGCGGCAAGCGCCTCGCCTACGGCGCGCGCGCCATCGCCGCCGGCGGCCTGATGTCGCTGCCGAAGCTCGCCTTTCCCGGCGGCGTGCTGGTCGGCGACGATGCCGGCTTCCTCAATGCGTCGCGAATCAAGGGCAGCCACACCGCGATCAAGTCCGGCATGCTTGCGGCCGAAGCTGCGTTCTCCGCGCTGCAGGCGGGCCGCGCCGGGGACGAACTCGAAGCCTATGCAGCCGCGTTCCATGATTCCTGGCTGTTCGATGAACTCTACCGTGCGCGCAATTTCAAGCAGTGGATGTCGAAAGGCCTGTATTCCGGGAGCGTGATGGTCGGCGTCGAACAAACCCTGCTCGGCGGCAAGTTTCCCTGGACGCTGCATCACCGGCATGCCGATCACGAATGCCTGCGGCCGGCGTCGGAGTTCCAGCCGATCGCGTACCCCAAGCCGGACGGCAAGCTGACTTTCGATCGGCTCTCCTCGGTGTTCATCTCCAACACCAACCACGAAGAAAACCAGCCCTGCCATCTGACGCTCAAGGATCCGGGCGTGCCGGTGCGCGTCAACCTGGCGAAATACGCCGGGCCCGAGCAGCGCTACTGCCCCGCGGGCGTCTATGAGTTCATAAAGAATGACGACGGCTCCGACCGGCTGCAGATCAACGCGCAAAACTGCGTGCATTGCAAGACCTGCGACATCAAGGACCCGACGCAGAACATCGTCTGGATCGCGCCGCAAGGGGGCGGCGGGCCGAATTACCCAAATATGTGATCAGGCTCGACGCCGCGCCGATTTCACGAAGGCGGCGTCGGGCCGATTTGTCCAAATATGCAGGCAGAGCACCATCCGGGGAACATCAGCCGCGGCCCGCGCGGTGGCCTATAGTGGTGACTTCTGAGCCCTTTGAAGGAGCCTCGATGGAAACGACGACCTATAAATCTTTCGCCGACTTTTACCCGTTCTACCTTTCCGAGCACAGCAACCGCACCTGCCGGCGGCTGCATTTTGCCGGCACCTCGATCGGCGGTCTGTTTCTGCTGCAAGCGATCGAGTCGCTGAACCCGTGGTGGATTCTTGTCGGACTCGCAGTCGGCTACGCGTTTGCCTGGGTCGGCCACTTCAGGTTCGAAAAGAACCGCCCGGCCACGTTTACCTACCCTTTCTACAGTTTCGTCGGTGACTGGGCGATGTGGAAAGACACCCTCACGGGCAAGATCCCGTTCTAACTCCTTGAACATACGCAAAGCTTTTGAATCCCTAACGTTCATTTTATTATGCGCCGACGCGTAAAGGCGAACGCACCCGAGGCTCCATCCTGACCGTAGCAGCGGCGACCTGCGCCGCGTGGCGCTGGATCTGAATCGATGACCGGATTTGTCATCCCGGGTCCTTCGCTGCGCCCGAGGATAAACTCGGCGACGGATCTGTTCTGGATCAATCGCAAGGAGCCCACGCCGTGAACGCGCGCACTCTCACCGTTTCCTGGGACGATCCGATGCCCGGTGCGAAACAGGCCGCGAGCATGAGCGGACGCGAGTATCTCGCCGCAATAATGGATGGAAAATTTCCCGCCCCGCCGATAGCAAAGCTCGTGGGATTCCGTCTCGCGCAAGTCGGCGACGGCCTCGCCGTGTTCGAATGCACCCCGGGCGAGCAGCACTACAACCCGATCGGCGTCGTCCACGGCGGGCTTGCCTGCACCCTGCTCGACTCGGCGATGGGCTGCGCCGTGCACACGACGCTATCCGCAGGAACGGCCTATACGACGCTCGAAGTGAAAGTGAACCTGGTGCGCGCGATCACGACGGCCACCGGCCTGCTGCGCGCCGAGGGACGCGTCATCCACGCCGGCAAGCGCATGGCGACTGCGGAGGGACGGCTGATCGATTCAGCCGGAAAACTGTACGCGCACGGGACGACGACGTGCATGGTTTTTCCGCAAGCCCGGGCCTGAAAGCTGGAACTGCCGCTCCGCCGGCGTCCGCACATGCTGCGGGCCGATATCCTCCGATTGTCCCGGCCTGAACGGCGGTACGCTTGGAGACCGTTTCAGAATGACCGAAACGGAATCCAATACAGGGGAGCATGAGGGGATGTTTCCCCTCATTTTCTAACCGGTTCTTAGCGGACCTGCGGCGGCATGGCCGGGACCGCGCGCCATCCTTCTCGGCACTCGGAGACGTAAGGGTAATACGTCTTCGTCGACTCGCAGTAATACCAGCTTGCGCTCGTCGAAGATTGCGGCGCAGCCCCCGGCATTCCGGCCTGCGGCGGCGGCGGCGCCATGGGCGCCGGCGGCGCAGCCTCGACCGCGTCCGCCGGCGGCTCAACGACCGCATAGCCGCCGGGGGCTTCCACGTAATAGACGTCGTTGGCGTAGTAATAAGGCACGCGTCCCACCATCACCGTCGAATACGAGGGCGGCAAAATCGGCACGACGATGCCGAAGGGCGGCCTTGCCACAATGAAGCCCGGACCGGAGCGGCGATACCATACGCCGGAACGAAAGAAAAACGGCGCGCCGCGGAACGTCAACGTAATGTTGCCCGCCGGCAGCACGGAAACCGAGTAGCCGATACTCGGGTAGTAGTGATTGTGATGGAAGCGATCGTCGAATACCCAGTGCGGAGTGCGATAGCGATCCCGCTCGATCTCGCGCCTGCCATGGCGCTCCTCGGCGTGGGCAAACGAAGCGCAAACCACGATGAGCGCAAGAAAAACAGCAATTCCCGGCGCCGGCCTCGATAAGAGCTTTTCCATTTTCGATCTCCGATTCAAAAATGTTTGAAACAGGGTACCCGGAGTGTCCGGCAATATCCGTGAAACATTGTATCGCTTTGTAAATCACGGGATCGGCCGTCCGACGTGCGATTGGCGTCGGGACCGGCGGCCCGCCGTCATTCAACCCAAGCGGCCGGCACGCGTTGGCGAAACGCTTGGAGGGATTTCCTGAGAAGCGCCGCGAAGATCGGGCAATGGAATCCTGAAACCGCTATTCTCACGGGTTTCGCGCATCCGCCGACCCGTGACCCCTCCCGCATCTTCCCCCACATCACCGCGCCGGCGCGACGCCGCCACCACCGTCACGCTGGTCATTTTCTGCCAGGGCTTCCAGGCGCTGACGCTGGGCGGCATCGCGCTCTTCCTGCCGCTCATCCGCGAAGACCTGCACATCAGCTTCACGCAGGCCGGGGTGCTTTCGGCCGCCACGACTTTCACCTATGCGCTCTGCCAGATCCCGGCGGGCTATCTCACCGACCGCTTCGGGCCGAAGCGCCTGTTCTTCATCGGCATCCTCGGCTCGACGCTGCTATCGCTCAATTTCGGGATGATCCAGTCGTTTCCGGCCGCGGTTGCGAACCAACTGGTGTCGGGCGTGTTCCGGGCGCTGCTGTTCGCTCCCGGCCTGACGCTGGTCGCCTCCTGGTTCCCGCCGGACCGCAAGGCGACCGCGATGGGCTTGTACGTCGTCGGCGGCGTCTCGGGGAACGTGCTGCTCTCCCTCGCCGGGCCGTTGCTGGTGAGCCACTTCGGCTGGCGCCCGGCGTTCATTTCCTTTTCCGCGCTGGGCATGTTATCCGCGTTCGTGTTCTTCGCCTTCGGCAGGGAGAAGCCCGCCGCGGGGCCGAAGCATCCGGTGGGCATGCTGGACGCGTTCCGGCTGTTCCGCTACCCGATCATGTGGGTGTGCGCCGGCATCCAGTTCATCCGCTTCGGCGTCACTACCTCGTTCTATTTCTGGCTGCCGTCGCTGCTGGTGGCCGACAGGGGTCTTACGCTTCAGGCCGCGGGCTTCATCACGGCGATCGGCGCCGCGATGACGGCGGCGTCCAACGCGCTCGGCGGTTACGCCTCGGACCGCCTGAGGAACCCGCCGCTCGTGATCGGCGGATCGCTCGCGGTGCTCGCCTGCACTTCCGCGCTGCTCGTGATCGTGAACTCGATCCCGGCGCTGGTGCTCGTCGTCGCGGTGAACTCGGTTTTCCTGCAGTTCTATTTCGGCGCGCTGTTCTTCGTGCCGGTCGAGGTGCTCGGCCAGCGCGTGGCCGGCACCTCCGCCGGATTCAGCAACATGTTCGCCAACCTCGGCGCGCTCAGCTTCGCCTATGCGCTCGGCGTGGTGAAGGACACGGCAGGCGCCTTCACGTGGGGCTTTCTCGCAATCGGCGCCGTCTGCCTCATCGGCGTCGCGCTGGCTGTGGTGCTGGCGCGGATGAGGACGCGCGCGCTCGCCGCTGCGCACGCATCATCCTGAACCGAGCTTCAGAGCCGCGGCGACGATGGGCTTCGCCCACTCCGGCGCGCGTGCGAGGTCCTTGCGGTTCAATATTTTTCCCTTCTCCACATGCAGCACGAGCACGGGAGCGGGCCTGCGGCCGGCCGCGGGGTCGGCGTCCGCGCTGTTGTCGTACACGCGGAGAGCGGCAAGCCTCGGCATGAGATGGATCAAATTGAGCCGGCTGTGCTCGTAGCGCCGGCGGATGTCCTTTTCCGAAATGGGATGGCCGCCCCGGCGCACGCGCGACCGCACGCGCTCGATGTGCAGCTCGGGACTGGCGAGTCCCGCAAACCAGACGTGGACTTCGAACCCCTTCGCGGCCGCCTCGGCGAGCAGCCGCGGAATCGTGTTCGCGCCGAGCGTAGTCTCGAACGCGAAATCGAGCCGCTCCGCGATGGCGCGCTCGAGCAGCCTGCGGCCTTGGCCCCACGCGACGCCGTTGGCTTCGGTCTGACTCAATCCGGGATTGGCCGCCATCAGCGCGCGGGCAGCCTCGTCCGGATTGTAGTACTCGCCGCCGAAGCTGCGAAAAGCCGCGCCGCCGATGCTGCTCTTGCCGGCGCCGTTCACTCCGGCCAGGACGTAGATGCGAGGCGGCTTGGCGGAAGTCATCCTGTGGTTGCGGTCGCGTCGCCGCCGACCGGGGAACGGCCCCTAACGATGTTTGCGCGCAGATTTCACCGCCGCGCGGCCGAGTTCGGCCGGCGTGGCCTTGAATGCCGCATGCATGCCCTTTCTTGCCTTGGGCGTTTGCATGCGGCCGAGAAGCGCGTCGAATTCCGCGCTGAGATCGTTCAGGTTCTGATTCTGCCCCTTCACCAGCGCCTCGAAATCCTCGTAGGAAACCAGCACGGCCTTGGGGGCATCGTGCCGGGTGATCGCGACGGCGCCGCGGGTTGCCTGCTCGAGGATGGTTCCGAACTCATTCTTGAGCCGGGTTGCGGCGACGGTCGGAATGTCGACCAGTTCGCCCAGGCGGTTGCGGAAGGTCAGTGTCGTCATGGTCGGGCCTCGGGAGTCGTTTCGAACATTATACACATATTGGCTATTTCGTACATATTGGCCAATAACTGAGAAACCTCGGCATGAACTGCCCCAACCGCTCTCCCGATCGCCCGCCGCCGGAGGCCCAGACCGCAAATAGATTGCCATCCCGAGCCCTTCGATTCGTCCTTCACCACGGATCGGCCAGGACGATCTCGAGCGGCATGCCCGAAACCGCATCGAGCAGGACCGCCGCATCCCTGCTCCGCCCGCGCAGCGGCAGGAACTTCACCGACTCCGGCGATCGCCTCGCGGAGTCGAGATAACGCTGCACCGCCTTGGCGTCGCGTTTGAGAAGGATGCTCACGGGCTTCGCGTGCCTGAGCGCGTTCTGCACCTGCTGTTCGTAGGGCACGTAATACTGGGGATACAGTTGCAGGTCCTTGCCCCCCAGCGCCGTCATGATGATGTTGAGCTGCAGCTTGGGGTCGCGCGGGGGTTCCGCGGCGATGTAGCCCGGACGCCCCAGCGGCAGGCGCTTGAACTCCTCGCGCGTGACTTTCGCCAGATCCTGCGGGTCGAGATCTTTCGCGGTCACCAGTTCGAACCGGTCGAACGCGAACACCACGTACACCGGCCGCGCCAGGGACACGACGTGAATGCCGTAGGCGAGCGCCGCGACCTGCAGCAGCGCGATGACCGACAGGTCGAACTTCAAGCCCTTCTTGCCGGACTTGAAGATGACGAGCGTGATCAGCGGCCCGAGCGTCACGTCGACGCCCGCCAGGATCAGGGCGAGCCCGCCGCCGCCGGCGACCTCGAAGAGCGGCCACCGGTACCACACCGCCGCCATGAACACGAGTACCGCGCCGACGACGGTGCCGCTCAACAGCAGATGGATCCCCGATGCTTTCCAACGTGACATTCAAATGGGTCGAGAAGGTTGTTGCTTGCCTTTTGTACCGAGAGCGCCCCGTGCTCGACAATGGTAATGCAACCTACGACGGCAATGGATATAGGTCTGTTCCCATAAATTCAATCCCGCTCCTGCAAATACTAAAACTGCTCCTCCGCCAGCGCCATCACCCCCGCCGCCCCCTGCACGATCGTATTCCGCAGCGCCGGCGCCTGCGTCAGCAGGTGATCGGCGTAGAAACGCGCGGTCTTGATCTTTGCCTCGTAGAAGGACTTGTCGCCCTTGCCTTCCGCCAGCCGCTGCTGCGCGACGAGCGCGGCGCGCGCCATCTGCCAGCCGCCGCAGACGATGCCCATGAGCTTGAGGAACGGCACCGCGCCGGCATGCACCGCCTTGATGTCGTTGCCGTAGTTGACGACGATCCAGGAGACGCATTCCTCCGCCGCGGTCACCGCCGCCGAGAAGGCGGCGCGGATCGCGCCCATGTCGTCCCCGCCGGCCTTGCCGAGCTGCGCTTCGACCGCGCGCATCGCCTTGATGACTGCCTTCGCGGTGGCGCCGCCTTCGCGCGCGATCTTGCGGCCGACGAGGTCGTTCGCCTGGATGCCGGTGGTGCCTTCGTAGATGGTGGTGATGCGCGCATCGCGCAGGTGCTGCGCCGCGCCGGTTTCCTCGATGAAGCCCATGCCGCCGTGCACCTGGATGCCGGTCGAGGCGACGTCGATGCCGGTTTCAGTGCTCCAGCCCTTGACGATGGGGATCATCAGGTCCACGAACGCCTGATTGCGCGCGCGTTCTTCCTTGTCCGCGTGGCGGTGCGCCTTGTCCATCGCCGCGGCGACGACGTAGGCAAGCGCGCGCATCGCCTCGATCTGGGACTTCATGCTCATCAGCATGCGGCGCACGTCGGGATGGCGGATGATGGGCACCGACTTGTCGCCGCCGGCGACGTCGCGGCTCTGGATGCGCTCCTTGGCGTACGCAAGCGCCTGCTGGTAGGCGCGCTCGGCGATCGACAGGCCCTCGAGGCCCACGGCGAAGCGCGCCGCGTTCATCATGATGAACATGTATTCGAGGCCGCGGTTCTCCTCGCCGACGAGATAGCCGATCGCGCCTTCTTTCTCGCCGTACACGAGCACCGCCGTGGGACTCGCGTGGATGCCGAGCTTGTGTTCGATCGAGGCGCATTGCACGTCGTTGCGGCGGCCGAGAGTTCCGTCCGCGTCGACCATGAACTTCGGCACCAGGAACAGCGAAATGCCGCGCACGCCCTCGGGCGCATCCGGCGTGCGCGCGAGCACGAGGTGGATGATGTTCTCCGCCAGGTCGTGCTCGCCGTAAGTGATGAAGATCTTCTGGCCGGAGATGCGGTAGTGGTCGCCGTATTTCTCGTCACGGGATCGCACGGCCTTTGTCCGCACCAGGGCGAGGTCGGAGCCCGCCTGCGGCTCGGTAAGGTTCATGGTGCCGGTCCAGGTGCCTTCGACCATTTTTTTCAGATACGTGCGCTTGAGCGTGTCGGCGCCCCGCAGTATCAGCGCCTCGACGGCGCCGGTGGTCAGCATCGGACAGAGCGAAAACGACAGGTTCGCCGACTTCCACATCTCGATCACCGGCGTCGAGACGATCTTCGGCAGACCCTGCCCGCCGTACTCCGGCGGCGCCTGCAGCGCGTTCCAGCCGCCTGCGATGAATTGCCTGTACGCCTCCTTGAAGCCTGTCGGCGTGGTCACGGCGCCGCGGTCCCACTTCGAGCCCTCCTGGTCGGCGGACTTGTTGAGCGGGGACAGGACGCCGCCCGAGAATTTCGCGCTCTCCTCGAGAATCTGCTCGACCAGTTCGGCGCTGACTTCCTCGCATCCGGGCAGCTTCGCGACTTCGTCGAGGCCCGCGAGCTCCTTCAGCACGAACTGCATGTCGCGGATGGGTGCTTTGTATTCATTCATGTCGAAACCCTCACGCTGGCCCTCGCCCTTGGAAAGGAAGGGGAATTTTGTTGCCGGCCTGTCTCCCCTCGGAAGGGAGAGAGAACTTTGTTCCTACCCCAGCTCCTTTACCAATTCCGGGACCACCTGAAACAAGTCGCCGACGATGCCGTAGTCGGCGACCTGGAAGATCGGTGCTTCCTCGTCCTTGTTGATGGCGACGATGACGCGGCTGTCCTTCATGCCCGCAAGGTGCTGGATCGCGCCGGAGATGCCGACGGCAATATAGAGCTCGGGCGCGACGATCTTGCCCGTCTGCCCCACCTGCCAGTCGTTCGGAACGAAGCCCGCGTCCACCGCCGCGCGCGATGCGCCCATCGCCGCGCCGAGCTTGTCGGCGAGCGGCTCGAGCAGCTTGAAGTTGTCGCCGGAGCCCATGCCGCGGCCGCCCGAAACGATGATGCGCGCGGAAGTGAGTTCCGGGCGCTCGGACTTGGTCAGCTCGCGGCCGACGAGCGACGACAGTTCGGTATCCGTGCCGGCTTGCACGTTTTCGATCGCGGCGGAACCGCCGCTCGCTGCGACGGCGTCGAAGCCGGTGGTGCGCACGGTGATGATCTTGATCCTGTCCTTCGACTGCACCGTGGCGAGCGCGTTGCCGGCGTAGATCGGCCGCACGAAGGTATCGGGCGATTTGACGGCGACGATGTCGGAGATCTGCGCCACGTCGAGCAACGCGGCAATGCGCGGCGTGACGTTCTTGCCGAACGAGGTCGCGGGCGCGAGGATGTGCGTGTAGCCCGGCGCGAGCGCGACGACGAGCGCGGCGAGATTTTCCGCGAGCTGGTCTTTGTATTGCGGCGCGTCGGCGACGAGCACCTTGTTGACGCCCGCGACGGCGGCAGCGGCCTTTGCAGCGGCGCCGCAGCCGGCGCCGGCAATGAGCACCGCGACGTCGCCGCCGATCGTCGCCGCCGCGGCGACGGTGTTGAGCGTCGCCGTCCTGATCGACTGGTGGTCGTGCTCGGCGATGACTAGAACAGACATCTATTCCCCTCTCTCCGTCATTCCCGCGGCCCCCTTTAGCCTCCGCGAAAGCGGAGGGGGAATCCAGTGTCGTAGGTCGGAAGTCGCTGGGTCCCCGCCCCCCGCTTACGACATGCGGGGACAGGTTTCGCGGGGACGACGACGTTAAATGACTTTAGCTTCATTCCTAAGCTTCTCGACCAGCGTCTTCGCGTCCGGCACCTTCACTCCCGCCTTGCGCCTGGGCGGTTCCTCGACCTTCAGCGTCGCGAGGCGCGGGGCGACGTCGACGCCGAGCGCATCGGGCTTCAGCACTTCAAGCGTCTTTTTCTTCGCCTTCATGATGTTCGGCAGCGTGACGTAGCGCGGCTCGTTCAGGCGCAGATCGGTCGTCACCACCGCGGGCAGCTTGATCGCGACCGTCTCCAGGCCGCCGTCCACTTCGCGCGTCACGTCGGCTTTATCGCCGTCGATCTTCACCTTGGAGGCGAAGGTGGCCTGCGGCCAGCCGAGGAGGCCCGCGAGCATCTGGCCCGTCTGGTTGCAGTCGTCGTCGATCGCCTGCTTGCCGAGGATTACGAGCCGCGGGTTTTCCTTCTGCACGATCGCGCGCAGCAGCTTCGCCACCGCGAGCGGCTGCAGCTCGACGTCGGTCTCGATGAGGATGGCGCGGTCGGCGCCGAGCGCGAGCGCCGTGCGCAGCGTCTCCTGGCAGGCCTGCGCGCCGCAGGACACCGCCACGACCTCGGTCGCGGTCCCCGCTTCCTTCAGGCGCATCGCCTCCTCGACCGCGATCTCGTCGAAGGGATTCATCGACATCTTCACGTTGGCGGTCTCGACGCCGCTGCCGTCGGCCTTGACGCGCACCTTGACGTTGTAGTCGACGACGCGCTTCACCGCAACCAGAACCTTCATCGATGTCCCCGCAGCGGAAAATGTGAATTATAAGCCATTGCGCACCCGGCTTCGGCGCGAGCGGCGCCCCGGGGGCGCTGCCGATATAATCCGCCACTCCGACCGCACACCTTGCCATGACCCGACCGCTCTCCCATATCCGCGTGCTCGATCTCTCGCGCATCCTCGCCGGGCCGTGGGCATCGCAGAACCTCGCCGACCTCGGCGCCGAGGTGATCAAGATCGAGCGCCCCGGCGCAGGCGACGACACGCGCAGCTGGGGCCCGCCGTTTCTCAAGGACCGGGACGGCAGGGACACGCGCGAGTCCGCCTATTACCTGTCGGTGAATCGCGGCAAGAAATCCGTGACGCTCGACCTCTCCACGCCCGAAGGCCAGCGCATCGCGCGCGCGCTGGCGGCGAAAAGCGACGTGCTGATCGAGAACTACAAGGTCGGCGGGCTGGCGAATTACGGCTTGGCCTACGCAGACATCAGGAAGATCAATCCGCGCATCATCTACTGCTCGATCACCGGGTTCGGCCAGTCCGGCCCCGCCTCCCACCGCCCCGGCTACGATTTCATTTTCCAGGGCATGGGCGGGCTGATGAGCATCACCGGCGAGCGCGACGACCGGCCCGGCGGCGGGCCGCAGAAAGTCGGCATCGCCGTCACCGACGTGATCACCGGCATGTACGCGAGCCTCGCCATCACTGCCGCGATCGCGCACCGCGAGCGCACCGGCCTCGGGCAGCATATCGACGTGGCGCTGCTCGATTCGATCGTCGCCCTGGGCGCCAACCAGATCCTGAACTACTTCACCTCGGGCAAGGTCCCGGGGCGCTACGGCAACGCTCACGCCAACGTCGTGCCGTACGAAGTGTTCGCCACCGCCGATGGCCACATCATCCTCGCGGTAGGCAACGACGGCCAGTTCGCGAGCTTCTGCAAGGCGGCCGGCCAGCCCGAGCTCGCCGCAGACGAGCGCTATGTCACCATGCCCGGGCGCATCGTCAACCGCGGCACGCTGATCCCGCTGTTGCGGGAAATCTTCGGGCAGCGCACGAGCAGACAATGGATCGCGGAACTCGAGGCCGCCGGCGTCCCCTGCGGGCCGATCAACAACTACCAGGAAGTGTTCGCGGACCCGCAGGTGCGGCACCGCGGACTGAAGGTCGATATTCCGCACCCGGCGGGCGTAGCCTGCCCGAGCGTCGCCAGCCCGATGCGCTTTTCCGAGACGCCGGTCGAGTACAAGCTGCCGCCGCCGCTCCTCGGCGAGCACACACGCGAAGTTCTGGGGAAATTTCTCGGTATGGAAAGCGCGGAACTCGACCGGCTCGCGGCGCGCAAGATCATCTAGTGATGCACGCCATGCATGGGTTCCCCTCTTTGCAAAAGGGAAAGTAGCGTGCCGAACCGGCATCGGCACGCCTACAGCGACTTTTTCAGCACCCTGCCCAGTTCGCCGATCACGCCGCGCCGGAACGCCAGCACGCACACCACGAAGATCAGGCCGGTGGCGATGGTGCTCCATGAGCCGATGCCGGCGAGGTAATTCTCCAGGCCGACCACGATCGCGGCACCCACGATCGGGCCGAAAATCGTGCCCAGTCCGCCCAACAGCGTCATCAGCACCACTTCGCCCGACATGTGCCAGTGCACGTCGGTGAGCGAGGCCAACTGGAACACCAGCGACTTGGTCGAACCGGCCAGACCGGCGAGCGACGCCGACAGCACGAAGGCGAGCAGCTTGAAGCGCTCCACGTCGTAGCCGAGCGACAGCGTGCGCGGCTCGTTTTCGCGGATCGACTTGAGCACCTGGCCGAACGGCGAATGGATCGCGCGGTAGATCAGCGCGAAGCCGGCCACGAACACGGCAAAGGTGAAGTAGTACATGGCGATGTCGTTGGACAGATCGATCAGCCCCAGGAATTTTCCGCGCGGCACGCCCTGGATGCCGTCCTCGCCGTGGGTGAACGGGAACTGCAGCGCGAGGAAGAAAATCATCTGCGACAGCGCCAGCGTGATCATGGCGAAATAAATGCCCTGGCGGCGGATCGCGAGGGCGCCGAAGATCCAGCCCAGCGCGGCGGAAACCGCCACTCCGGCGAGAACGCCGATCTCGGGCGTCCAGCCCCATTGCTTGCAGACGTAGGAGGTAACGTAGCCCGCGCTGCCGAAAAATGCGGCGTGGCCGAACGACAGCAGCCCGGTGAAGCCGAGCAGCAGGTTGAAGGCGCAGGCGAACAGCGCAAAGCACAGCACCTGCATGACAAACACGATGTAGACGACGTTCTGCAGCGGCATGAGCATGCCGGCGATGAACAGCAGCGCGAACGCAATCCTGCTGCGGTCCACGGCCTACTTCTCCCTGCCGAACAGGCCGGCCGGGCGCAGCAGCAGCACCACCACCATGATGACGAAAATCACCACCGCGGAGCCCTGCGGATAGAACACCTTGGTGAGGCCCTCGACCAGCCCGAGTCCCATCCCGGTGACGATGGCCCCGAGGATCGATCCCATGCCGCCGATCACCACCACCGCGAACACCACGATGATGAGGTCGGAGCCCATGATCGGGTTGACCTGGAACACCGGCGCCGCCAGCACGCCGGCAAAGCCGGCCAGCGCCACGCCGTAGCCGTAAGTGAGCGTGATCATCAGCGGCACGTTGACGCCGAAGGCCTGCAGCAGCTTGGGGTTTTCGGTGCCGGCGCGCAGATAGGCGCCCAGGCGCGTGCGCTCGATCACGTACCAGGTGACGAAGCATACGGCGAGCGAGGCGACCACCACCCAGACGCGGTATTTCGGCAGGATGATGCCGATCTCATCGAGGTGGAATGCGCCGGAGAGTTCATCCGGTACGTCGTAGCTCTCGCCCGAAATGCCGTACCACTGGCGGAACATGCCCTCGATGACCAGGGCGAGGCCGAAGGTAAGCAGCAGGCCGTAGAGGTGGTCGAGATGGTACAGGCGCCTGAGCATGGTGCGCTCGATCAGGATGCCGAATGCGCCGACCACGAGCGGCGCGAGCGCCAGCGCGAACCAGTAATTGAGCGCGAAATCGTCGTGGCCCAGCCACGGCCCCAGTTGCGTCAGCCCGATCCAGGCGACGAAGGCGCCCAGCATGTACAGCGAGCCGTGGGTGAAATTGATGATGTTGAGCAGACCGAAAATAATGGCCAGCCCGAGGCTCAGCACCGCGTAGAACGAGCCGTTGATCAGGCCGACCAGCAGTTGCGCGATCAGGCCCTGCGGCGTGATGCCCAGCATCTCGAACATCGGATCATCCTTGCATGCGCGGCCACCCCGGCCGGAGATGCTCCGTCGGCCGGGGTTGCGCAGTTAACGCCGGTTTATTTCTTCAGCAGCTTGCAGGTCGATTGCGCGAGCGGTTGCGTGGCGACGTCGGCCGGAATCACCGTGATGTTCTTGTAGTAGTCCCACGGCGACTTCGACTCGGCGGGCGATTTCACCTGCATCTGGTACATGTCATGCTTGAACTTGCCGTTGGGCAGGATCCTGCCCTTGAACAGGCCGTCGTCGATGGTCTCGCTCTTCAACCGCGCCATCACCTTCGCGGTATCGTCGGTCTTGACCGCCTGCACCGCCTTGAGGTAGTTCAGCACGGAAGAATAGACGCCGGCGTGCACCATGGTCGGCATGCGCTTGTGGCGCTCGAAAAAGCGCTTCGACCAGGCGCGGGTCTTGTCGTTCAGGTCCCAGTAGAAGCCTTCGGTCACGTACATGCCCTGCGTGGTCTTGAGGCCGAGGCTGTGGATGTCGGAAATGAAAATCAGCAGCGGCACCACGGTCTGCTTGCTGCCCATGATGCCGAACTCGGCCGCCTGCTTGACCGAGTTGATCGTGTCCGCGCCGGCGTTGGCCAGTGCGATCACGTCCGCCTTGGAAGCCTGCGCCTGCAGCAGGAAGGAGGAGAAGTCGCTGTTCGGGAACGGGTGCTTGACCGAGCCGACCACGGTGCCGCCGTTGGCCACGACCACCGCGGACGCGTCGCGCTCCAGCGCCGCGCCGAAGGCGTAATTGGCGGTGAGGAAGAACCAGGTCTTCTTGCCCTGCTTGACCAGCGACTGGGCGGTACCCACGGAAAGTGCGTAGGTATCGTAGACCCAGTGAATGTTGACGGGGGTGCACTTTTCGTTGGTGATCGGCAGCGACGCGGCGCCGGAGACGATCGTGATCTTGTTCTTCTGCTCGGCGACTTCCATCGCGGCGAGCGCGGTGTTGGTCGAAACCAGGTCGAAAATCGCGTCCACTTTTTCCTTGTCGAACCACTCGCGCGCGATGTTGGCGGAGATGTCGGCCTTGTTCTGGTGGTCGGCCGAAATGAGCTCGATCTTCTTGCCGAGGACGGTGCCATTCTTGGAGAAATCCTCGATCGCCATTTGCGCGGCGATCACCGAGCCCGGACCGGCGACGTCCGAATAGATGTTGGAAAGATCGGTCAGCACGCCGATCTTGACGATGTTGTCGGATACCTGCGCCTGGGCCGTGCCCCATGCGCACAGCGCCGCGGCGATAAGCGGCTGCATCAGCTTCAGTCTAGTTTTCACTGTCCTGCCTCCTCGTGGAAAAGAGCCATCCAAAAATACCCGAAACAAGAATACCCGAAAGCGCGGCGAGCCGCCCTTCAAACGCCGAGATACTGGTTCAGCATCCCGGTTTTCGCCGCCAGCTCCTCCTTGCTCACCGTTTCCACCACGCGCCCGCGCTCGACCACGTAATGCCGGTCCGCCAGCGGCGCGGCGAAGTGAAAGTTCTGCTCCACCAGCACGATGGTATAGCCCTTCTCGCGCAGGCGGCGAACGACCTCCGCCAGCTTCTGCACGATCACCGGCGCCAGACCCTCGGTCATTTCGTCCAGCAGCAGCAAATTGGCGCCGGCGCGCAGGATGCGCGCCACCGCCAGCATCTGCTGCTCGCCGCCGGACAACTTGGTGCCCGGACTGCGGGCGCGTTCCTTCAGGTTCGGAAACATGCCGTATATCTCGTCGAGCGACATGCCGTCCGGCCCCACCTCGGGCAACAGCAGCAGGTTTTCCTCGGCCGACAGGCTGGCAAAGATGCCGCGCTCCTCCGGGCAATAGCCGATGCCTAGGCGCGCGATGCGGTGCGGCGGCAGCCCGATGGTCTCGACGCCGTTCACCCGCACCGAGCCGGTGCGCCGGCCCGCCAGCGCCAGGATGGCCTTGACCGTGGTGGTGCGGCCGGCGCCGTTCCTGCCGAGCAGCGTCACGACCTCGCCGCGCCGCACTTCGAAATTCACCCCGTGCAGGATGTGCGACTCGCCATACCATGCGTGCAGATCGCGCACGCTCAGCACCACCGGACGCTCGCCGCCGTTCGTCTGCATCGGGGGCGTCAATGCACCGTGCCCATGTAGGCTTCGATCACCTGCGGGTTGGCGGACACCTCCGCATAGGGCCCCTCGGCGATCACCGCTCCGCGCTGCAGCACGGTGATGGTGTCGGCGATGCTCGATACCACGCTCATGTTGTGCTCGACCATGAGCACGGTGCGGTCGGCCGCCACCTTCCTGATCAGTTCCGTGACGCGGTGGACGTCCTCGTGGCCCATGCCCTGCGTCGGCTCATCGAGCAGCATCAGCTCCGGATCGAGCGCGAGCGTGGTGGCGATCTCCAGGGCGCGCTTGCGGCCGTAGGGCAGCTCGACGGTGATCGTCGAAGCCAGCGAGGCCAGATCGACCGCCTGCAGCAAGGCCATGGCGCGGTCGTTGAGCTGGTCGAGGCTGGCCTCCGATTTCCAGAAATGGAACGAAGTGCCGAGCTGCCGCTGCAGTCCGATGCGCACGTTCTCCAGCACGCTCAAGTGCGGGAACACCGCCGAGATCTGGAACGAGCGGATGATGCCGCGGCGCGCGATCTGCGCCGGCCTCTCGTAGGTGATGTCGTGGCCGTTGTACAGGATGTGTCCGCCGGTCGGGATCAGGAACTTGGTGAGCAGGTTGAAGACCGTCGTCTTGCCGGCGCCGTTGGGGCCGATCAGCGCGTGGATGCGGCCGCGCCTCACCCTGAGGTCGACGCCGCTCACGGCGACAAAGCCCTTGAACTCCTTGGTCAGGCCGCGCGTCTCGAGAATGATGTCGCCTGTCATGCGCCGCACGCTGCCGTGCCCTCTTCCCCCGGGGTTCCGGATTATCTGGCACCGGCCGCCCCAAGGCAACTGCGCCGGCAAAGAATTATTTTTCGCGCCAGGCCGGCTTGCGCTTTTCGATGAAGGCGTCGATGCCTTCGGCGGCATCCTCGAGCATCATGTTGCAGGCCATGCCCTCCGACGCGAGCGAATAAGCCTCATCGAGGCGCTTCTCCACCTGGTCGTAGAAGAACTGCTTGCCGAGGCTCACCACGGCGCCGCTGTGGGCCGCGATCCTGCGCGCGAGCTTGTCCGCCTCGGCATCGAGATCCGCCAGCGGCGCGACGCGATTGACCAGTCCCCAGGCGAGCGCGGTCCTGGCGTCGATCGCATCCCCGGTGAAGAGCATTTCCAGGGCATGCTTGCGCGCCAGGTTGCGGGCCACGCCGACGCCGGGCGTGGTGCAGAAAATTCCGCTCTTGATTCCGGGCAAAGCGAACTGGGCGACGTCACTCGCCACGGCAAGATCGCACATCGAGACGAGCTGGCAGCCGGCGGCGACCGCGACCCCCTGCACGCGGGCGATCACCGGCTGCGGCAGGCGCACCAGCGACAGCATCATCTTGCCGCACTGGTCGAACAGCGCCCGCTGCCACGCCTTGTCCGGATGCGCGCGCATCTCGCGCAGGTCGTGCCCGGCGCAGAAGTGCTTGCCGGCCCCTGCGAGGATGACGACCCGCGCCGACGCGTCGTGCGCCAGCCGATCGAGCTCGGCTTGCAGCGCGGCGAGCATCGCCGTGGAGAGCGAGTTGAGCCGCTCGCCGCGGTTCATGATCAGCGTGGCGATGCCGTCACGGTCTTCCCGCAGGACGTAGGGCGCTTCGACTTCGGTTTTCGATGGTGCGTTCATGCTTCCTCCTTTTCCGTCGTTCCCGCGGCCATTAGCACCCGCGAAACCCGTCCCCGAATGCTTTAGTCGGGGAGCGGGTGGGGAACCCAGCGACTTTCTTCAACGACGCTGGACTCCCGCCTTCGCGGGAGTGACGCGCATCTCTACTCGATCGCGCTCGCGGATTTCGCCTGCTGCCGCAGCACGAACTTCTGTACCTTGCCGGTCGAAGTTTTCGGCAGCACGCCGAACACCACCGCGCGCGGCGCCTTGAAGCGCGCCAGGTGCGTGCGGCAGTGCTCGATGATTTCCTCTTCCGTGGCCTGCGCGCCGGCTTTCAGCTCGACGAAGGCGCAGGGCGTCTCGCCCCACTTGGGATCGGGCTTCGCCACCACCGCGGCCGCAAGCACCGCCGGATGCCGGCACAGGATGTCCTCGACCTCGAGCGAGGAGATGTTCTCCCCGCCCGAGATGATGACGTCCTTGGCGCGGTCGCGGATCTTGATGTAGCCGTCGGGCTGCATCACGGCAAGATCGCCCGAGTGAAACCAGCCGCCCGCGAAGGACTCGCGCGTGGCCATCGGGTTCTTCAGGTAGCCCTTCATGGTGATGTTGCCGCGAAACATGATCTCGCCCATGGTCTCGCCGTCGGCCGGCACCGGCTGCATGGTGTGCGGGTCCATCACCGTCAGCCCCTCTTCCATCAGGTAGCGCACGCCCTGCCGGCCCATGCGCTCGGTGCGCTGGCCGATGTCGAGGCTGTTCCACTCCTCGTGCTTCGCGCACACCGTCGCCGGTCCGTACACTTCGGTGAGGCCGTACACGTGGGTGAGGTCCCAGCCCATGCGCTCCATGCCTTCGATCATGGCCGCAGGCGGCGCGGCGGCCGCGACCATCGCATGCACATTGTGCTCGATGCCCTGGCGCAGCTTCGGGTCGGCGTTGATGAGCGTCGAATGCACGATCGGCGCGCCGCAGTAATGCGTCACCTTGTGCTCGCGCACCAGGTCGAAGACCAGCTTGGCGTCCACTTTGCGCAGGCACACGTTGGTGCCGGCATTGGCGGCGACGGTCCAGGGAAAGCACCAGCCGTTGCAATGGAACATCGGCAGCGTCCAGAGATACACCGCGTGCTGCGGCATGCCCCAGGTGACGATGTTGCAGATGGCGTTGAGGTAAGCGCCGCGGTGATGGTAGACGACGCCCTTGGGGTTGCCGGTGGTGCCGGAAGTGTAGCTGAGGGAGATCGCGTTCCACTCGTCCGCCGGCATCCGCCACGGATGATTCGCGTCGCCCGTCGCGATGAACGATTCGTAATCGGTCGAGCCCAGCCGTTCGCCGGGCCCGGAATACTCCGGATCATCGACGTCGATGACGAAGGGCTTCACCTTCGCCAACTTCAGCGCCTTGCCGATGATGGCGGAAAACTCACGGTCGGTGATCAGCGCCTTCGCCTCGCCGTGATCGAGCATGAACGCGATCGCCTCGGCATCCAGCCGCGTATTCAGCGCGTTGAGCACCCCGCCGGTCGCCGGCACGCCGAAGTGGCACTCGACCATCTCCGGGGTGTTGGCGAGCATCGCCGCGACCGTGTCGCCTGAGCCGATGCCGCGCCGGGCGAGCGCCGCAGCAAGCCGCCTGCAGCGGGCGTAGGTTTCAGCCCAGGTGAACCGCTTCGAACCGTGGATGACGGCAAGACGCCGCGGAAAAACGTACGCGGCCCGTTCAATGAAGGAAAGCGGCGTCAGCGGCGCGTAGTTTGCCGGGTTGCGGCCGAGATCGGCGTCGTAGGGATTGATTTTTCCAGCCGCTGCCATGGGGCGTCCCCGGTCAACGCGATGATTTTCGCACAATGTCAGCCGGGCTTGCGCGCTTCGCTCGCGGGCTCGACCCGGTTCCACACACAGCGGCCCTTGCTCTCGGCCTCGATTTCCGCCAGCAGACGCGCATGTGCCGCAAGCTCTTCCGCGCTCGCCTGGACGACCCGCAGGCGCGGCCGCTCGCCGGCGACGGTTCCCGGCGCTGCGACGGCGCCGGCTGCGCGCGGAGAATCGAGCTCGATCGCGAGGCTGTCCTGGCCCCGCGTCATGACCAGATAGACCTCGGCCAGCAGACGCGCATCGAGCAGCGCGCCGTGCAGAGTGCGGTGGGAATGGTCGATCTGGTAGCGCTCGCACAGCGCGTCGAGCGAATTCCTCTTGCCCGGGTGCATCTCCTTGGCGAGCCTGAGCGTGTCGACGACGGTGACGTCGTGCCGATCGAGCTTGTCGAGGCCGGCCTGCTTCAGCTCGGCATCGAGGAACTCGACGTCGAACGGCGCGTTATGAATGATCAGCTCGGCGCCGCGGATGAATTCGAGGAAGTCGGCCGCCAGCTCGACGAACCTGGGCTTGTCCTCGAGGAACTCGTCGCTGATGCCGTGCACCGCCAGCGCGCCGGCCTCGCTCTTGCGCTCCGGATTGACGTACTGGTGCCAGTGGCGCTCGGTGACGCGCCGGTTGAGGATCTCGACGCAACCGATTTCGATGATGCGGTCGCCGAGCCTGGCGCTGAGCCCCGTGGTCTCCGTATCCAGCACAACGCTGCGCATCGGCAATCCCCGAGTCGGGTTCCTCCGGCGGTCAACCGGAACCGGACAGCCTCCGGTAAAATCATGGCCGGCATCCGGCAGGCACGGCCTGCCGGGTCTGGCGCGCGCCGGCACATCGCGTGCCGGCGCGCAGAGAGTGATTGTATATACTCACGCTGCCGGCAACAATCCAAAATCC
Organism: Burkholderiales bacterium; assembly: GCA_049802235.1. Lineage (GTDB taxonomy): Bacteria > Pseudomonadota > Gammaproteobacteria > Burkholderiales > SG8-39 > VBDM01. The sequence goes on from JBARMB010000047.1 coordinate 54,776, forward strand.
AATAAAGGCAATTCGCTTCATGGCCTGCATCGCTTGTCTGGAATTTCCCTGCGCGCGTTTCGCGGCAACCCGACTCGCGGGCCGGACGGGATCCGCCCTGCTTCTGGCCGCGCTGCTGGCGACGTTCCTGGCCGCATGCGGCCAGGGAGGCCCGGGCTCCGCTGCTCCCAATTCCGCGCCGATGGCGGTTCCGGCGAGAGTCATGCAGGTGGCGCCGCAGCGGGTGCCGATCGTTCTCGAGGCCGTCGGCCAGGTGCAGGGCGCGAAGGAAGTCGAGGTGCGCGCACGCGTATCGGGAATCCTCCTCAAGCGCCTGTACGCAGAGGGCGAACTGGTGCGCGCCGATGCGCCGCTGTTCCAGATCGATCCCGCCGCCTACGAAATCGCGCTGGCCCAGGCGCGGGCGCAGCTGGCGCAGGAACGGGCGCGCAGCGAGCAGGCGCGACGCGAGGCCGCCCGGTTGAAAGATCTCGCCGGGGAAAGGGCGATCAGCCAGAAGGAATACGACGATGCGACCTCGACGCTGAAGCTCTCGGATGCGACGCTGCAAGCCGCCGAGGCCAACCTGCGCCAGGCCGAACTCAATCTTTCCTATACTCTCGTCACCGCGCCGGTTTCCGGCGTCGCCGGACGCATGCTGCGCTCCGAAGGCAGCCTGATCGCGGCCGGCCAGGACAGCAGCCTGCTGACGACGATCAATCAGGTCAAGCCCATCTGGGTGCGGTTCAGCCTGTCGGAATCGGATCTCGCCAGACTGCCGGAGGGAAAGCTCGCGCGCGGCGGCGCCGCCGCGGTGCGCCTGACGCTGCCGGACGGCTCGCGCTATGCGGAAAAGGGGCGCATCAACTTTGCCGCGACCCAGATCGACCCCCGGCTCGCCACCCAGGAGTTGCGGGCGGAGTTCGACAATCCCCGCGTGCAGCTGCTGCCCGGAGAGTTCGTGCGCGTGCAGCTCACCGCGGGCGCGCGCGACAACGTGTTTCTCGTCCCCCAGACCGCGGTGGTCCAGGCCGAGAAAGGCTATTTCCTGTTCGTCCTCGACAGCGAGAGCAAGGCGGCCATCCGTCCGGTGGAGACGGGCGACTGGGTCGGCGCCGACTGGATGATACTCAAGGGACTCAACGCCGGCGATCGCGTGATCCTGGACAACCTCCTCAAGCTGCGGCCCGGCGCGCCGGTCAGTCCGCAGCCGCCTGCCAACACCGGCGCCGCCGCTACCCAAGCCGCTGCCAAAGCCGCCGCGGCGAAGTAAGACAGGCGCATGTCCCGGTTTTTCATCGAACGGCCGATTTTCTCCTCGGTCATCGCGATCATCATCACGATTGCGGGGCTCATCGCCTCGCAGGTGCTGCCGATCGCGCAGTACCCCGAAATCGCCCCGCCGACGGTCACCATCACGGCGACCCTTCCCGGCGCCAGCGCCGAGACGCTCGCGAAGACGGTCGCCGCACCGATCGAGGAGCAGTTGAGCGGCGTCGAGGGCCTGCTTTTTTTCCAGTCCACCTCCTCCTCGGCAGGCACGCTGACGATCACCGCGACGTTCGAAGTCGGCACCGACATCAACAACGCCACGATCCAGGTCAACAACCGCGTGCAGATCGCCCTGCCGCGGCTGCCCGACGACGTCCGGCGCACCGGCGTGGTGGTGCAGAAGCGCTCCCTCGACATTCTTCTGGTCGTCGGGGTGAGCTCCTCGGATCCGCGCTACGACACGCTCTACCTGAGCAATTACATGACGATCAACGCGCTCGACGTGCTCAAGCGCGTCCCGGGCGTCGCCGACGCGACGATCTTCGGCGCGCGCGATTATTCGATGCGCGTCTGGCTGCGGCCGGACAAGATGGCGCAGCTGGGCGTCACCACCACCGACGTCGCCAACGCCATCCGCGCCCAGAACAACCAGTACGCCGCCGGCAAGATCGGACAGGAGCCCGCGCCCGAGGGCCAGGCCCTCGTCTACACGGTCACGGCGCGCGGCCGGCTGGTCGAGCCCGAGGAGTTCGGCAACATCGTCCTGCGCTCGGGCGAGCCCGGCGGCGTGCTGCGCCTGAAGGACATCGCCCGGATCGAGCTGGGCGCGCTCAACTACGACGCCTTCACCACGGTGGACGGCAAGCCGAGCGTCGGGGTCGCGGTGTTCCTGCAGTCCGGGGCCAACGCGCTCAACGTGGCCGACTCCGTTCGCCGCACCGTGGACGAGATCGCGAAAGGCTTCCCCCAGGGCATCAGCTACCTCGTCCCGTTCGACACCACCCGCTTCGTGCAGTCCTCGATCAAGGAGGTGATCCGTACCCTTCTGATTGCCGCGCTGCTGGTGCTGCTGGTGGTGTTCATCTTCCTGCAGAGCTGGCGCGCCACGCTGATCCCGTTCGTCGCCGTGCCGATTTCGCTCATCGGGTCGTTCGCCGGCCTGTACCTGTTCGGGTTCTCCATCAACACGCTGACGCTGTTCGCCATCGTGCTCGCGACCGGCATCGTGGTCGACGACGCCATCGTCGTGATCGAGAACGTCGAGCGGCTCATGGCCGAAAAGGGGCTGTCGCCCAAGGAAGCGGCGATCGAGTCGATGCGCGAGGTGACCGGAGCGATCATCGCCATCGAGCTGGTGCTGTGCTCGGTGTTCGTTCCGGTCGCGTTTCTGGGCGGCCTCGCCGGCCAGCTCTACAAGCAGTTCGCCGTCACGGTCACGACGGCGGTGGTCATTTCGGGAGTGATCGCGCTCACGCTCACGCCGGCGCTGTGCGCGCTGCTGCTCAAGCGCAGCCACAAGGAGTCGCCGCTGTTTGCGCCCTTCAACCGCGGCTTCGCGGCGCTGGTTTCCGGCTACATCGGCGGCGTGCGCCTGGTCATCCGTCACGCCGTGCTGGCGCTGGCGGCATTCGCGCTGCTGATCGCGACCGTCGCCTGGCTGTTCAAGCATATCCCCGGAAGCCTGGTGCCGCCGGAGGACCAGGGTTACGTCTTCGGCGCCGTCGTGCTGCCCGACGGCGCGACGCTCGGCCGCACCGGCAAGGTCGGCGCCGCCATCCAGGAAATTCTTTCGCGCCACCCGGCGGTGGAGCACGTCTTTGTCGTCAACGGCTTCGATCTGATCGGCGGCGGCAACAAGACCAATGCCGCGACGCTGTTCATCACGCTCAAGCCCTGGGAGGAGCGTTCCGCCACCGCCGACGATGTGGTGAAGTTCGTCGGCATGAAGGGCGCGGCCTTTGCCGACGGGCTCGTTTTCGCCTTCAATCCGCCGCCGATCCGCGGGCTGGGCACGGCGGGCGGCTTCGAGCTCTACGTCCAGGGACGCGCCGATCCCGACCCGAAGCGGCTGGCCGGGGTGGTGCAGCAGTTCATCGGCGAGCTGAGAAAGCAGCCGGACCTGCAGGGCATCAACACTTTTTTCCGGCCCACCGTGCCGCAGATTTTCGTCGAAGTGGACCGCGAGAAGGCGCTTGCGCTCGGGGTGCCGATCGGCGATATTTTCGATGCGCTCCAGGGCACGATGGGCGCGCTGTACGTGAACGACTTCAACAAGTTCGGCCGCACCTACCGCGTCCAGGTCCAGGCCGAGCCGCGGTTCCGGCTGCGCCCGGAGGATCTCGGCAACGTCTACGTGCGCTCCGGCGCGAGCGGCGGCATGCTGCCGCTCAAGAGCCTGGTGCGCATCCAGGGCATCGTCGGCCCGGATCAGCTCGACCGCTTCAACGGCTTCGTCGCCGCCAAGGTGCTGGGCGGCGCCGCCCCCGGCGTGAGCTCCGGCCAGGCCATCGCGACCGTCGAAGAAGTCGCGGGCAAGGCGCTCCCGGAGGGCTACCGCATGGAATGGGCGGGCCAGGCGTTCCAGGAAAAGCGCGCCGGCAAGGCGTCGATCATCGCTTTCACCTTCGCGCTGGTGATGGTGTTCCTGATTCTCTCGGCCAATTACGAGCGCTGGTCGCTTCCGGTCGCGGTGCTCCTCGCGGTGCCGTTCGCGCTGCTCGGCGCGCTGCTGGCAACCCTGGCCCGGGGAATGAGCAACGATATCTACTTCCAGATCGGCCTGGTCACGCTGATCGGCCTGGCGGCGAAGAACGCCATCCTGATCGTCGAGTTCGCGGCGCAGAACGCCGCCCAGGGCATGCCGCTGTACGAAGCCGCCGTCACCGCCGCGCGCCAGCGCTTCAGGCCGATCGTGATGACTTCGCTCGCGTTCGTTCTGGGAGTCGTGCCTCTTGTGGTCGCGTCTGGCGCCGGCGCGGCCGCGCGCCGCTCGATGGGCACGGGCGTATTCGGCGGCATGCTCGCCGCGACCTTCATCGCGACCCTGTTCGTGCCGCTGTTCTTCACCTTCCTGGCGCGCCGCAGGCGCGGCGCCGCGGCGCAAGCGCAGGCCGGGGAGAACCGCGCATGAGCGCGCGCCAGGTCGCCGCGCTTGCGGGCGTGCTCGTGCTCGCCGGCTGCATGGTCGGCCCGGACTATGAGCGGCCCGCGACCGATCTCCCCGAGACTTATCCCGAAACCGCGGCCGGCGCCGCTGCGCCGGCCGCGCCGCCGCGCGCGGACTGGTGGACGCTGTACGGCGACGCGGCGCTGAACGAGCTGGTCGCATCGGCGCTCGAACGCAACGCCGACATTCGTCTTGCCGTTGCCCGCATCGAAGAGACCGACGCCAATCTGCGCGAAGCCCATGCCGCCTTCCTGCCCGAGGTCGATCTCGGCGCCGCCGGCAGCCGCTCGCGCGCGAGCACCCTCACGGCGGTGCCGGTGCCCGCGGGCATTCCGGTATTCCGCAACGACGTGCGCGTGGGCCTCTCGACCTCGTTCGAACTGGACTTCTGGGGCCGGCTGCGCCGCGGCGCCGAAGCGGTACGGGCGCAGGCCCTGGGCTCGCGCTACGCCAAGGACGTCGTCGCGCTGACGCTCGCCGGGCTGACGACGCAGGCGTATTTCTCGCTGCGCTCGCTCGACGCGCAGATCGCCGTGACCGGCGATACGCTGGCGGCGCGCGAGGAGTCGCTCGGCTTCGTGCGCGCCCGCGCGCGCGGCGGCGTGGCCTCGGACCTGGACCTGAACCAGGCGCAGGGCGCGCGTGCCGATGCCGCGTCCCAGATCAAGGAGCTGCAGCGCCAGCGCGCGCTCATCGAGCATCAGTTGGGCGCCCTCACCGGCCGGCCCGATCTGGCGCTGCCCGCGGGCGATTTGCGCCGGCTGCCGACGCCGCCGCTGCCGCCGGCCGGCCTGCCCTCGTCGCTGCTCGAGCGGCGCCCCGATATCCGGCAGGCCGAGCAGGCGCTGATTTCCGCCAACGCGCAAATCGGCGTCGCCAAGGCGGCGATGCTGCCGACGATCTCGCTCACCGGTTCTTACGGCGGGGAGAGCCAGTCGCTCTCGAAGCTGCTCACGGACGGCGCCACCATCTGGTCGGCCGGATTCGGACTGACGCTGCCGATCTTCGATGCCGGCCGCTACGCGGCGCGCACCGACGCCGCGATTGCCCGCGAGCACCAGGCGCTGGCGGGCTATCAGAAGGCCGTCGAGACCGGGTTTCGTGAAGTCGCCGATGCGCTTACCAGCGTGCAGCAGACTGCGGCCGCGGAGGAGGACTATCAGTCCCGCCTCGAGGCTGCCCGAGGGGCGTTGCGGCTCGCGCGGCTGCGCTACGACGCCGGCTACTCCGCCTACCTGGAAGTGCTCGATGCGCAGCGCACGGCAAACGATGCCGAATCGGCCCTGCTGCGCAACCGCCAGTCGCTGCTGTCGGCGACCGTGGACCTGATGAAAGCCCTGGGCGGGGGCTGGTCGGCGGATCAGGCGAGGCTGAAACCCTAGTGCGGTGTTTCAAAAGTACGTTGCATAATTCTCACGTCATTCCGGCCACGCCCGCGCAGCGGGCACGGGCCGGAATCCAGAGACTTCTCGAGACGCTGGATTCCCGCCTTCGCGGGAATGACGGAGCGGAAAATCTGTCCGCGAATTGACGACTCGGGACACCAGGGAAGCGCTCAACGCTCCCCGTTCAACGATTCCACGCCGCGATTCGCCAGCTCGTCGGCGCGCTCGTTTTCCGGGTGGCCGGCGTGGCCTCTCACCCAGTGCCACGCGATCCGGTGCGTCGCCGCGAGCCGGTCGAGCTCCTGCCACAGATCGACGTTCTTCACCGGTTTTTTGTCCGCGGTGCGCCAGCCGCGGCGCTTCCAGTCGCGCAGCCACTCGCTGATGCCCTTGTGCACGTACTGCGAGTCGGTGTAGACCTCGACCTCGCACTCGCGCTTCAAGGCCTCGAGCGCGCGGATCACCGCCGTCAGCTCCATGCGGTTGTTGGTCGTCTGCGGCTCGCCGCCGAACAGCTCCTTCTCTTTTTCGCCCATCTGGAGCAATGCACCCCAGCCCCCCGGCCCGGGATTGCCCTTGCAGGCGCCGTCGGTATAGATGCGCACCGGCCTAGCGCTGCTCGCGGTTTTCGACATGCAGTCCGTTCTTTCTTTGAGTCACCGGCGCGAGGCTCTTCCTGGCGGCGAGCTTGTTGCGCCACGCCGGCGTCACCAGGCGCATTCCGGTGACGCGCTTGATCGCGCGCACCACGTACGCGCCGCCGCAGATCGGCCACCAGCGGTCGCCGGCCTTCTCCATGAAGGCGGACCGCTGCAGCCATCGGCTCTGCGAAAACGGCGGTGCGTAGCAGCCGAAGCGTCCGCCGTTCAGCTCGAAGCCGAGCAGCGCCAGCCAGTCCTTGAGCCGCACCAGGCCGATGAACCGCCCGCACCAGGGATGTTCGTCGCGCTTCCAGCCCAGCGCGCGCTTCGCGCCCCACAGGGACAGCGGATTGAAGCCCGAGATGACAATGCTGCCTTCGGGCATCAGCACGCGCTCGGCCTCGCGCAGGATCTGGTGCGGCCGGGCGCTGAACTCGAGCACGTGCGGCAGCACCAGCAGGTCGATGCTCTGCGACGCCAGCGGCAGCTGTCCCGGATCGGCGCGCAGGCAGCAGCCGCGGTCCAGGCCGGCCTGCAGCTTCAGCGGCATGCGCGACTCGCGCAGGAAATCGAGCTGCGGCAGCCCGGCCTGCACGGCGTTGAAGCCGAACACGTCCTCGACGGCGCTGTCGAACTGCGTCTGCTCCCACGCCAGCACGTACCGGCCCGCGGGAGTCTCGAACCAGTCCGAAAGGATTGATTTTTTTTCTGGCTGCGACACAATTTCCGGTATTCTTCAGCGACACTCAACCCTCTGCACCGGCGCGCCGCCGGGCAAACCGACCGCCATGGCCGATAACGAACCACTGCAAATCATCCCGCTGCGCGCGTTCAAGGACAACTACGTATGGACGCTGCGCAACCGGCGCTTCGCCGCCGTCGTCGATCCGGGCGAGGCACAGCCGGTGCTCGACTATCTCGCCGCCGAAGAACTGCGGCTGGTCGCGATCCTGGCGACGCATCACCACCAGGATCACGTCGGCGGCATCGCCGAGCTGCTGCGCGCGCACTCCGCGCCGGTCTACGGCCCGCGCGGCGAGCCGATCACGACCCTGACCCACGCCATCGGCGGCGGCGACCGGGTCGCGATTCCCGAACTGGAGGTCGCATTCGAGGTGCTCGACATCCCCGGGCACACGCGCGCACACGTCGCCTATTATGGGGCAAACATGCTGTTCTGTGGCGACACGCTGTTCGCCTGCGGCTGCGGCCGCGTGTTCGAAGGCACGCCGCGGCAGCTCTACGCCTCGCTCGAGAAATTGAAGGCGCTCCCGGATGAAACGCGGGTGTACAGCGGGCACGAATACACGCTCGCCAACATCGGCTTCGCCAGGGCGGTCGAGCCCGACAATGCCGATCTCGCCGAGCGCGAGCGCAGCGACACGCAACTGCGGCACGAGAACCGTCCGACATTGCCGTCGACGATCGGGCGCGAAAAAGCGACCAACCCGTTTCTGCGCGTCACCCGGCCCGCGGTGATCGAAGCGGCGAACAAATATCTCGGCAAGCGCGTCAGCGATCCGGCCGGTGTGTTCGCCGCCTTGCGGCAGTGGAAGAATCAGTTCTGACGCCGGGAACAAGAACGGGTTCACGTGCCTGGCGCACGCGCGAAGCGTCATCGAGGACCGGCGCCGGGACTACGACGAGCAGCGGCCGAAGAAGGATCTTGCGCGGAGTGCCGCTGGCGCTCTACGCGGCACGCTTGGGTTCGCGCGCGAATCCAGGCGCAGGTGAATCAATTACAGTGCGAAGTTATGAACTCTAACCCGGACTACTACTAAGATCGGGGATCACGTCGCACGCCAGCGCTTCCCGGTACCGCACCGGGGACGGCAGAACCCTATGCCGCAATCGGCTCGATTTCTTCGTACCGCTTGGGATGCCGCTCAAGCTCCCAGAGGTCCAGCGCCTCTTGCATGCGCAGCCAGCTCTCCGGCGTGGTGTTGGTCAGCTTCCCCACCCGGATCGCCATGTCTGCCGATAGGGCGCGCTTCTCCAGCAGCAGTTCGGAGACGCTCAGCCGGCTCACGCCCAGGCGCCTGGCAAACTCAGTCTGTGGCATCTTGAGTCCCGGTAGCACGTCCTCTCGCAGCACCTCGCCGGGGTGGGCAGGTTTGCGCTTGGGGTCGCGTAGGCTCTTCATCAGTGGTAGTCCTCTAAATTCACGTCGATTGCTTCGCCTTCGGAAAATCGGAACGTGATGCGCCAATTCCCGGACACCGACACGGCGTAGGAGCCTTTCAGCTTCCCGGCGAGCCCGTGGAACCCGTATCCGGGCAAGTTCATGTCCCCGGGCCGTGCCGCGGCATCCAGCCGGTCCAGAATCCGGCGCATGCGGTCCGCTTGCTTCGCGTCGATCTTGCTGCGGTCGCTCTTGGTAAAGAAGCGGGCCAGCCCTTTGTGGCTGAAACTCCTGATCACCGGCAAGCTGTAATGCTACGCATTACTATAATTGTAATGCCTGAGATTACAATGTCAAGCATCCAGAGCATACCCGTGGGTGGCGAATTAGTCCTCAAGCGGCGCCGGGGATCTGAAGATCAAATGGGGTCAGTTCAACCCGACCCTTTATCGTTGACAGCGTTATTCGGCTCGGTTTGCGTGAGTACACGGCCAAGGATATCGTAGGTGAAGGTGGTTCCGTAGTTAATCTCGGATGCTAACTAGGGGGTAATCGCACAATCGTCTTCTGATCCTTCGTAGCGCCAATTAACGATTTTGCGGGCAACCCTATCTATCTCGAAATATACGTGACAGTCTGGAGAACGGCCACCACGATATTGCTCTTCGATATTGCCGTTCGAAAGTTTTTTTTCGGCAACGAACAGCCTGCGGTAATGATTTCTGTAAGCGTATCGATCATCAGCGTTTTTTCCAACTTCTGCCTGCATGGTTTTCATGAAATTTTCGTATCCGGAACCTAGGCATCCTGCAATTGATAACCAAAGTACAAGCGCAACCGCCGGTCGTAGACCCGGAGCAAGCATGCAGCTAGACGGGGTCCGATTGGCCATTTTCTATGACCCGAAATCCAACTGCTCACCGTCCAGACCGCCCGTGCCACGCCTTGGCCTGCCCGCCTTCCCCGGTACGCGCCTGTTCCCACACATCGATTCGATTTCTTCCTGACGATTGAGTTCAGCGGAGGCTGAAAGCGGTCCGCTGAAACGAAGGGCTATCTTTCATATGATGGGAACGGGAACAATTTCCTCAACCTTTGTTATTTTGTCACTTGACCTACATCTGCTCAGAACGACATCGGCACCCAACTTGTATGCCGCCAGGAGATCACCAATCGAGAAGTTATTCTCCTGTCTCGCGTGACCGGCAGAAGCAGACATTGCCATGTAGCAGACGGCAATATAGTCAAGTAGATGTGTTACAAGTTGCGGACGAATATTCTCATAGTGACCTCTATGCGCCATCTTATTTCTAAGGAAATATATCCTTCTGAGTTGTCGAGTAACATCCATTTCAGAACGTTTGATTCTTTTGCTGATGGCACCATTGGTTTTGATCTCAAGAAAGATAGACATCAGCTTGAATTTCAAATGCTCCTTGGTTCCCAAGCTATTGAATAGGTCAATTGCAATCGCCTCGTTCCTAAGTAGAGCGAATATGTGTGACTCGGTGGTTGCGTCATTGAATGTTTCGATACCCGGCGCTATATCGGATCGAACTCTTTCAGTGGTAGCGACTTTATTTTTCACCAATAGATCTTTGAGGTACGACACCCTTCGCCTCAAGCCAGATATGGCATAAATCTGAGGGACATACTCCAAGATATTCACTAATATACCGGATTCACCGTCAGAGAACAGCGACTCAAGAGCAATCCACAGATTCAATAGTTTCTGTTCTATGGAGATGGACTCTCGTGCTAGCCGGAGATAACGAAGGGAGCGTCCCAGATGCTCTTTGCCTTGCTCGTCAAGTGTTGCTAGCGCATGACGGATGGAAGAATGTGGACTAGAAAAGTACGTCCCGCCTTCTGAAGCGAGAAAGCTGAGCAGAAGATCAATATTCAGTGTTCTTGTATGAACAAGGTGCTGGCTCTGAAAAATCACCACGCAATTCGCTGAGGTCTTGATTCTTGGATTTAGCTCAAGAGCCGTTACTGCATCCAGAAGCTTGTCCAGCTTTTCTTTGACGCGCCATGCTGCACTAACGTAATCGGTCGATTCAATCTTTGCCTTAACAACGACGTTAAGCTCGATATCTTTCTTCAGTTTTTCTAAGTTCTGTCCCTGGATACATTCAGGAATAGCTTCGGAAAACTGAAAATTGGGATCGTCGTCAACTTCCAGAAGTGAGCGGGGTCGGTTGGCTCGAAGTGCAAAGTAGACGTCAAACGAAGACTTATGACTTCTCAATCTTTCTGTCACGAGCTGGAACTGTTCCTGAAACGATTTACCGGAGTAGTTGTTCTCTCGCGTGAACATCTCGGCGCGGTTGTACAGATATGTTGGCGAGTACCCCTTGTTTAGCAGATGCGTGGTGTAAAGGCCCGTCAAAGCGTAGATGTGACGCGTGATTCTATCTTTTTGGGAAAGGTCGACATCGCCAGTTAATGCTTCTTGAAGCGCCGCCACAATTGCGGTGGCGTAGTCTTCTTCGCGAGATAGGATGGCTTGGCAAACAACGCTCAGTCGGTTCAGTGAGCTCGGACTCAGGTCTCCGCCACGGATTTTCTTGAACAGTTGATTTCGAGGCTCCTCCATGTATGCAAATAGAGAGTGTGCGACCGGGTCGCTACCCCAGCTGCTTTCGATCTCATCAAGTGCGGAAAGAATGTAGCCAGCGTTCTTGTCACTGTCTCTGTATTCCTCTATGTAGGTTAGTGTCTCCGCGCAACTGCTGTGAACACTCATCAGCCTCGACTGATAGAAGTGCGGCGTATACATGCTGAGCTTCTCAAGGTACGTCTCAATAAAGAAGCGTGGACGGAAATCGCTAATCGGTAGCTTGTTCCACTTATCGTCTGGGAAGTATTTCACTTTTTCGAACGCCTTGGAGATGCGCGCTGCTGAAAGCTAACGCCGGCGCTCAACGGCGCGCGAAGCGCATCGGCTGAAGCGCCTCGCCTCGTTAGGTGGGGAAATAGTGCGATGCCGTTCATTTGTAACCGGTCAAATGAACAAGCTCTTCGATGGTGACCCGCAGTTCCCGCTTCACTGAATCCAAATCTTGCTGACGTGCAGTATATCGGCGATTGTGAGCGGATTGATCTCCCAGATCCTTAAGAACAGGGAGCACCCCCTTGGTATTGCGCCCAAGGTTAAATGCTGTCTCGGAGAGCATGACCGAAATCAGTCCGCTCAAGTATTGAAAGGCACCATCCGGTTTTTTGATTTTATGGTCGAGTTTTTTCGCCTCGTAGAGCTCAATGATCAGTGTCTCCAGCAATCGGCGTGCCATAACCGAGGCCCCGTCAAACCACCCGAGGTCATAACAGCCACAAGCTTGCAGCGCGACTTTCTCAATATACGGACGAGTGCCTTTCACGATCTCAAGGGGGAAGAGCTTGTCAGATGGTACGTGGGATGACGTCTGCTGTAGCATCGGCAAAATCGACGTCCGAATCAAAAGCAGTATCTGTTGCTTGATCCGCCCTCGGTCGCTGCTCTTAGTGGCCGGATCAAAAAAAGATTGGAGGTGCTTACCCAAGGCGACGAGCGTCTGAACGACGTTGTCATCCTGCACATCCCGAAACCTCGCCTGCAGATCCCTTAGACCGTTAAGCGCCTCCGCATGGGATTCAGCGAACTTCGTTGCGTAAAATCCGCCGCCGGAGAGACTCTGCCGATGGCGACGAGCCGTCTTGGCAATCGCCTCGGCAGTTTCAATGACGTCAAAGAGCTGGACGCTCTTCTGTTGCCGCGGTTTCTTTTTCACCACTTCGACCAGTGCCACATCGCGACCTTGCCCTGCTTGGGCACCACCTTTTTTCGGCGAAGCACCTTCGTATGGCAAAGTTGCTGCAACGGCCAAGTGAGATCAGACCCGGACAGATGGTGGCTTTGCTCCGCCAGCCGACCAAGAATTCCTTGTATATTGCGCGGGCTTTCGAAGAATCCTTCAGCTGCCAAGTCGCGAAGCCAAGCGATCGTGCCAGTCTTCTTCTTGCCCATGTCGGGCCCGGCCGGATCCGCAGAAGATCTCCGGGTAGCCTCCGAAGAACGCGGAGCCAAATGTTTCCCCGCCGAGAGCAGCCGTGCCAATATCTGCCCGAAGGCAATCTCTCGGAGCTTCGGATCCTTCATCGAGGCAACCGCCTCTTCCGCCGTCTTAACAGCCGATTGATACTCCATACCCATCCTCCTAATATAAAACTACTTGGCCTTGCCGGTGGTGGCCCTCCTGCGATTCTTCCTTCCATACTTCTTGAGCACTTCCGCAACCTTCTCGCGATTGGGCATGGCATCCACTACCCGCTCCCCCAGCATCGCGAGCATCTTCTTGCCGCCTCCGACTGACGCCAGGTATCCGGTGGTTGCAGCATCCCGTGCCGTGTAGGAAATATTGTTGAACATTGGTTGCGCGGCGGCCCCGTTTATATCCTTAAGTTCTTTGGCACTAAACTTCTCAAGTTTTCTGAATTTGTACAAATAGTAGGCCAAGCAGGTGATCCGCTCCTGCTCGGTCATCGGATTCTTGGTGGCGATGAAATCCCGTGGTGATGGCGCGGCCCCCGCTGGCAATACCAGCGGTGTAGTCAGTAACTCTGACGCTCCGGCCCCGTCAGCAGCGCTCGGCGAAGCCGGAGCAAACGCGATATTGAAAATTGTTTTTGCTTGCAACTCCGTGATGGCAGTATCTAAATCGAGCCCAGGGCCCGACAGCTTGAGTTTAAATTTCTTTTCCATTATGCCCTTTGGACAATAAATAATGCGGAAGATGCGAAATATGCGACATATGCGACATATGCGACATATGCGACATATGCGACATATGCGACATATGCGACATATGCGACATATGCGACATATGCGACATATGCGACATATGCGACATATGATATCAATCGCACAATTCGGAGTCAAGTGCGGGACGGACGGCGCTTTCGGCACTCAGCCAGCAGCGGGAGAACAATTGCGTTTGGGTTTTGGAGGGGCCGGCCTAGTAAGTAGCGAGGCTGGAGATTGGACGCCAACTCCACCTAACGTGTAATGGTGTGCATTTCTGCCCTTTGAGCAGGGTATATCGCCAGCGCCACACCTTGGCCTGCCCGTTTTCCCCGGCGCGCTCCTCTTCCCACACATCAATTCTATTTCCTCCCGAAACCGACTATCGCCCAAGGCGTGTCCTCTCAGCGTCGCCGAGCGGATTTCGGCAACGATCTCATCGTCGAATTCCGCGCGAAACGGCGCCGCATAGGTTTGCCCGCGCTGCGCCGCGCCGCTGTCTGGTCCAGCGCCGCGACATCCGCCGGGCATTTTCAGAAAGCCCCATAGCCGCAAAAAAACCTTCCAAATCGGCCAGTTACTTGACCCGCGCGGCCAGGTTGGCTAGCATGGCGGCAATTTCACGGGTAAAGGGCCTTCCCGATTGGCAACGCGCTGTAGACGCCTGCTCGCATGTGCGCTGGTTTCCCTGCTTGCCGCAGGCTGCGCGCATGACCCGGGCCAGGATTCCGAGCCGGCGCTGCCTGCGGCCGCCGATCAGACATCGGCATCGCCGGCTCCGGCCGCCAAGGCCGCTGCCGCCATCGCTCAGGCTTTCCCGTCGGTCGCCGTTTCCGCAGCGAGCGATGGCATGCCGCCGATTCAGCAGTCGGTCGAAGTCAAGGACTTCCAGCTCCCGCGCACCCTCGATCTCACGCGCAAGCCCGACGATCTCTGGGAGCGGATCCGCAACGGCTTCGCCATGCCCGATCTGTACAGCCCGCTGGTGCTCGATCGCCAGATCTGGTACGCGAGCCGCCCGGACTACATCAAGCGCATCGTCGAGCGCAGCCGGCTCTACCTCTATCACATCGTCGAGGAGGTCGAGAAGCGCGGCATGCCGACCGAAATAGCGCTGCTGCCGATGGTCGAGAGCGCCTTCGACCCGATGGCGTACTCGCGCGCGCATGCCTCGGGCCTGTGGCAGTTCATTCCCTCGACCGGGAAGAACTACCGGCTGCAGCAGAACTGGTGGTCGGATTCGCGCCGCGATATTCTTGCCTCGACCACGGCGGCGCTCGATTACCTCGAGTATATATACGAAAAGCACGGCGACTGGCACCTGGCCCTCGCCTCCTACAACTTGGGCGAGAACGGGGTGGCGAGGGCGATCGAGAAGAACCAGGCGAAGGGCCTGCCGACCGACTTCCTCAGCCTGCGCATGCCCGTCGAGACGCGCTATTACGTGCCCAAGCTGCAGGCGCTGAAAAACATCATCATGAATCCCGCGGCGTTCGGCATCGAACTCGATTCGATCCCGAACCAGCCCTACTTCGTCACCATTCCCAAGACCCAGGACATGGACGTGCGCCTGGCGGCGCAGTTCGCCGAAATGCCGGTGGAAGAACTGATCGCGCTCAACCCGGCGTACAACCGGCCGGTGATCACGGGTCCGCAGACGCTGGTGCTGCCGGCCGATCGCGCCGAGATTTTCCAGGCCAACCTGGAGAGTCACGACAAGCCGCTCGTGTCCTGGCAGACGTACATATTCAAGGCGGGAGACAGGCTGGAGCGGCTGGCTGCCACCCACGGCATCTCGCTGGCTCACCTGAAGCTGGTGAGCGGCATCAGTTCCCGCACCCGGGTCGGCCCGGGAACCCGGCTGCTGCTTCCGATCAAGGGCACCAACGCCGGCGCCGATCCTCTGCCGGCGCTGTTTCACCCGCCGCCCGCGCCCGCGCCGCGCATGCGCAGAGTGGCGTACGTGGTGAAGAATGGCGACACCTTGCAGAGCATCGCGCAGCGTTACCGCGTCCGCATCGACGATCTGCGCCGCTGGAACAAGACTGGCGAGCTCACCCAAGGCAAAAAGCTGGTCATTCACGTGCGCGCTTACACGCGGACCCGAAAGATCCGCAGGGTCACGAAGAAGAGCAGCCGTGTGGTCGCCAGCAATATCTCGGTCAACCGCAACGTCACTCCGCAGTAGCTGCGGCTTTCATCCCCGCTTCGCGCCCCGGCAATGCAGGTACTACTGGTTCTCGTCGCCCTGGCTCAGCAGTTGAACAAAATGCCTGATATTCAAATTGTCCTGAATACTGACCGAAGTAAATTCGATACCTGACAAATAGCGGCCCTTGCTCTTTCGCGTTGTCAGTATCTTGGCGGAAATATCCGTTGCCTTGTAGCCGACCAGGGACAGGTCCAGGGTCAGTTTGATTTCAGAGTATGGCCCGAGTTCCCGGCCTATTTCAGCCCGAACCCCGTAATAGCCGAGATCCAGGATCGTGCCCTGATGCACCCCCGGCATGATGATGTTGTTTCGTATCACCTGGTACGTGAACGGCACCTTCACCCGCACGCGCGTACTTCTGCGCATTTCCTGGCGAGGCACTTCCTTTCGCAGCGAAGGAACACCCAGCACCTCACGGATGCATACCGGGCCCGCCTCGCCCTTGACGTATACATCCATGGGCTCGCTTGTTTCCGCAAAGTCGCGGCAGCGATCGAAGTTGCTTCGACTGATCAGTACCTGCCCCCGCAAGCTGAACGCCGCGATGCGAAACGCAAGGTTGACTTCACGGCCGATGACCGTGTATTCGGAATGCAGGTCTGAACCCAGCAATCCTTGCATGACCGTACCGGTATTGATCCCGATACCCATGTACAACTCCGGCATCTCGGGATGTTTTTTGTCCTTGTTGATATCATCCATGGCGATCTGCATTTCCACGGCACAAAGCAGGGCCCGCCTCGCATCATCCTCGCCTGCGACCGGGGCGCCAAAAAGCACCATGATGGAATCACCCATGAATTTATCGATGGTGCCCTGATGTCGAAAGACAATCTCGCTCATCTTGACCAGGAATTGGTTCAAGACCCCGAGCACCATGTCGGCAGGGTAGGCGGCCGATACCGATGTGAAACCCCGCAGATCAGCCACCAGAACAGTGACTTCGCAACTTGAGAAGTTCTCGCCGCGTAACGCATTTCCGCAAGGACTGGTCACGTTTTTCAAGGCGTTTTCCAGCCGCTTCACCGCATCGCCTTGAAGAGGCGCTCCAGTTTCTTTGGCGATGACGTCTTGAACACGCATCAACGTGTTGCGAAGAACCAAGTCGTTCATGTCCACGTTATCTCGCCAGGTTGCATTGCGGCGGAATCGGCGTCGCAGGGCGGGCGTTCGGATGCGGGAATATCCAGTCGCGTTTCGGCGCATCCCTTTCCGACCCGCCCCGGATCGAGGCTCGGACTCAAGCCTTGGCCGCCTGTCTTGAATACCGCGGCCGCCTCAGGACATAATCTCTCACAGGATCACTCCGCCGCAGTGTGAAGTATTTCACGCTATGACGACTGCCGAGGATCCGTTTCAAGCACCAGGAGAGGTGGAAAGGCTGTCTCCCCCGGGAAATGATCGCAAAACAATCGACTCTGAACTGTCCCCGGCTCAGCGTTTGCGGTACAGCAGGCAGCGCACCTCCCGGCTCGCCGAAAGACTCACGCCATCGGGATAAACAGTCGCACACTCGGGCATGGCCTGCGGGCAGCGCGGATGGAAGTGGCAGCCGCCCGGTGGATTCACCGGCGAGGGCAGCTCGCCCTGCACCCGGATGAATTCCCGCGCTCCCGTGACATCGATCCGCGGCACCGCCGCGAGCAGCGCCTGCGTATAGGGATGTTTCGGCGAGCGCAGCACCTCGTCGGCGGTGCCGCGCTCGACGATGCGGCCGAGGTACATCACCGCCACTTCGTGCGCGAGGTACTCGACCACGGCGATGTTGTGGGTGATGAACAAGTACGAGAGCCCGAGATCGCGTTGCAGTGCTTTCAGCAGGTTGAGGATCTGGGCCTGCACCGAGACGTCGAGCGCGCTGGTCGGTTCGTCGCAGACGATCAGCCGCGGCCGCACCGCAAGCGCGCGGGCGATGGCGATCCTCTGGCGCTGGCCGCCGGAGAATTCGTGCGGATAGCGCGATCTTGCCTGCGGCGACAACCCGACCTGCCCGAGCAGCTCGTCGATGCGCTGCTCGCGCGCGGCGCGCGCGCGCTCCACGCCCAGCGCCTGCATCCCCTCCATCAGGATGTCGGCGACGCGCATGCGCGGGTTGAGCGAGGCATACGGGTCCTGGAAGATGATCTGGAATTCGCCGCGGCGCCGGCGCAGCGCGTCCCCGCGCAGGCGCGTGAGCTCGACGCCGTCGAACGTGACTTCGCCGGCGGTCGGGCGGATGAGCTGCAGGATCGCCTTGCCGGCGGTGGTCTTGCCGCAGCCGGATTCGCCCACCAGCGCGAGCGTGCGTCCCGGCGCGATCCCGAGCGACACGCCATCCACCGCCCTCACCTGCCCGACGGTGTGCTTCAACACCCCTTTGCGGATGGGGAAATGCACCTTGAGGCCGCGCACCGAGAGCAGCGGCGCGCCCGCGGCGGCATCGCTCACCGCGGCGGCGGCGCCGCGGTTGGCGCCCTCGATCGCCCCCGCGCGTTCCTTCTCCCTCAGGTGACAGCGCACCGCATGCGCGGCGGCGATCGCCGTCCAGCCGGGCGGCTCATTGAAGCAGCGGTCGAACGCCAGATCGCAGCGCTCGGCGAAGCGGCACTGGCGGAATTCGACGGTGAGCGGCGGCACCTGGCCCTTGATCATCGCCAGCTCGCCGCCGCGCTTGCCCGATCCGGGCAGCGCCGCGAACAGCTTGCGCGAATAGGGATGCTGGGGCGCGGAGAAGAAATGCTCGCGGCCGGCGACTTCGACGATCTGGCCGGCGTACATCACCGCCACGCGGTGCGCCATCTGCGCCACGATGCCGAGGTCGTGGGTGATGAGCAGGATCGCCATGCCCTTCTTGCGCTGCAGCTCGCGCAGCAGCTCCAGCACCTGCGCCTGGATGGTGACGTCGAGCGCGGTGGTCGGCTCGTCGGCGATCAGCAGGTCGGGATCGGCGGCGAGCGCCATCGCGATCATCACCCGCTGCTTCAGGCCGCCGGAGAGCTGAAACGAATATTCCACCGCGCGGCGCGCCGGCTCCGGAATGCCGACCGAATCGAGCAGCTCGATGACGCGCCGCTCCCTTTCCGCGCCTCGCAGCGCCGTGTGGCGCTCGAGCACCTCGCGCACCTGGTGGCCCACCGTCATCACCGGGTTGAGGCTGGTGGCCGGCTCCTGGAAGATCATGCCGATGCGCCGGCCGCGCACCGTGCGCATCGCCGCTTCGGGCAGCGCAAGCAGGTCGATGCCGCCGATTTCGACCACGCCGTCGGCGATGCGCCCGGTCTCGGGCAGCAGCCGCAGCAGCGACAGCGCGGTCATGGATTTGCCGCAACCGGATTCGCCGACGAGGGCAAAAGTCTCGCCGCGCCGGATCTCGATCTCGATGCCGTCGACCGCGCGCACCGGCTCGCCGGCGCCGTGCAGCACCGTCTTCAGGTTCTCGACCTTGAGCACCGTCTCGCTCATGCGGCCTCGTTCGCGAGCGTTCCAACGCGTACGCGCGGATCGAAGGCATCGCGCACCGCGTCGGCGAACAGGTTGGCCGCCAGCACCAGCAGGAACATGAACACGAACGCCGCCGCGAGCGCCCACCAGACGACGGGCTCGCGCGACATCTCCAGCCGCGCGGCGTTGATCATGGTGCCGAAGCTGATCGTCGACGGATCGACGCCGACGCCGACGTAGGAGAGCACTGCCTCGGCGAGCACCAGCCCCGAGAAATCCATCACCAGCGAAATCAGCACGATGTGCATCACGTTGGGCAGGATGTGACGCGTGATGATGCGCGCATCGCGCACCCCGAACGCCTGCGCCGCCTGGATGTATTCGAGCTCCGAGAGCTTCAACGTCTCGCCGCGCAACAGCCTTGCAAGCCCGGTCCAGCTCGTCAGCGCCAGGATGATGCAAAGGAACAGCAGCCGCAGGTCGGCGCGCTGCGCCGAAGTCGGGAACAACTCCGGGCGCGTGTCGACGTAGACCTGCATCATCAGCACCGCCGCGGCGATCAGCAGCACGCTCGGAATGGAGTTGAGCGTCGTGTAGAGGTACTGGATCACGTCGTCGACCCAGCCCTTGAAATAGCCCGCCATGATGCCGAGCAGCACCGCGAACGGCATCATCACCAGCGTCGTCAGCGTGCCGATCACCAATCCGGTGCGGATGCTCTTCAGCGCCAGGTAAAGCACGTCCTGCCCGACCTTGTCGGTGCCGAGCACGTGATAGCGCGCGGCGAGCGCCGCGACCGGAAACGCCACCAGCAGCAGCACGGCGACGGTGGCGAGAACGGCCCGCCAGGGAACCGCCGTTTCGCCCCGCCACACCGCACTCCAGATTTCGCCCGCCGGCCGGTGCTGACGCCGCGCCAGCGCCGCGATGATCATTCCTGCAAGCACCCACCAGGCGACGAATCCGGCCGCGAGCGCGCGCATCGATGTGGCGAAGATGTCGAAGCCGCGCTGCGACTCGTCCTGCAGGTGCGCCCCGCCCCAGCGCAGCCGCGGGAAATCGCGCAGCTGCCTGCCCGCATTTCCACCCTCGCCTTGCAGCTCGATCAGCTCCCGGGCGTAAGCACGCGTCGCAAACGGGGCGGAGTAGGTTGTTTCGACGCGCCGGCGCAAGGGCGCGAGGACCGAGTCCAGAGCCGACTGCACCTCGACCGCGTAGATCGCATTTCCCTGCGCGTCTCCGCCCGGCATCGCCGGGCGAAAATGCAGCGAATCGAGCACGCCGACGACGACGAATGCGAGCAGCACCACCAGCGCCGCCATGCCGCTTGCGCTGCGCGCCACGCGCCGCCACGGCGCCGCCAGGTGCTCGTGCCGGCGCACGTAGGCGAAGTAGCCCGCGATCGCGGCGATCAGCAGGAACACCAGCCTGTCGGTCCAGAGCAACACCGGCTCACCCGCGGCGAGCAGCGCCAGGTAACCGAGAGCGGCTGCCGCAATGAGGAGCCCGCCAATCCGCGCAATCTGCTTCATTCGAGCCGGATCCGCGGATCGACCAGCGTGTAGGAAATGTCGGTGAGCAGCAACCCGGCGATGTAGAGCAGCGAGCCGATGAACACCATCGAGCGCACCACGGCGAAGTCCTGGCCCTGGATGGCGTCGATGGTGTAGCTCCCGAGGCCCGGGATGCCGAAGAACGACTCGGAGAGCAGGCTGCCCATGAACAGCAGCGGGATCACCACCACCGCGCCGGTCAGGATCGGGATCATGGCGTTCTTGAGCACGTGCCGGAACAGCACCGTGGTCTCAGCCAGGCCCTTGGCGCGCGCGGTGCGCACATAGTCCTTGCCGATCTCCTCGAGAAAAATGGTGCGGTACCAGCGCGCACCCGAGCCGATGCCGCCGATCACGCCGATCACCACCGGCAGGACCAGGAACCTGAACGCGTCCCAGCCGCCGCCGAATCCGGATATCGGCACCAGCTGCCACACCTTACTCACGAGGTACTGCCCGCCGATGATGTAGAACAGCGTCGAGATCGACATCATCGCCACGCACAGCACCACGCCCCAGAAGTCGAGATAAGTGGCGCGGAAGAACGCCATCATGAGCGCGAAGACGATGTTGACGAGCAATCCGACCACGAACACCGGCAGCGCCAGCGCCAGGCTCGGCCCCATGCGCGTCCTGATTTCCCAGGCGATGTCGCTCTTGTCGTCGGACTGGCCGAAGTCGAGCACGAACAGCCGTACCGATTTCTCGTAGAAGATGGTGTCGGTGACTTTGCCCGCGCCCTGCGCCTTTTCGTTGTAGAGAAGCGGCTTGTCATAGCCGCGCTCGGCCTTCCACTTCTCGATCGCCTCGGGCGTGACGCGCTTGACGCCGAGTTGCAGGCGCGCCATGTCGTCGGGCGAATTGACGACGAAAAACAGCGTGAAAGTGATCAGGTTCACCCCGATCAGGATCGGGATGGAATAAAGCACTCTGCGGATGATGTAGGCAATCATGACGCTATTTTCCGTTCGCATTTGGGGTCACCCCCGCGAAAGCGGGGGTCCAGCGTCTTTCGCAAAAGTCCCTGGATGCCCGCTTTCGCGGGCATGACGGTACTTTGAGCCATGCGCCTCATGCCGCCGCCTCCGAACCGACCATACTGAATTCACCGGCGCGCCATCGGCGGCCGGCGGCAATCACGGCCGATCGCATCCCCGCAAAGCGGGGCCCCTGCTCCCTGCTCATGCCGCCCGCGCCGCCATGCGCTCGCGGCGGCGATAGCTGATGAACGCCGGCAGGCTGCCGAGTGCGATCGCGACAACGATCAGGCCGAGCGGCCACAGCAGCGGACGGTTCCATTGCGAGCGCAGCGCCTCGCGCTTCGCCGCGTCGACGCGCAGGTACTTGATGTTGTTGCGCGCCATCTGGTTCGGTTTGCTGTTGGAAAGCCAGGAGTGATACAGGCTGTACTCCTTGGGATGGAAGCCCCACAGCCAGGGGCAGTCCACGCGCACGATCGCCATCATGCGGTCGACGATGGCTTGCCGCTCGGCGCCGTTGTCCATGTTCTTCATCTTCTCGAACAAAGCGTCGTACTCGGGATTGCTGTAGTTGGCCGCATTCTCGCCGTCGTGCTTGACCTTGCCCTGAGCGGAGGCGAGCAGGAAGAGGAAATTTTCCGGGTCCGGGTAATCGGCATTCCAGCCCCAGGTGAAAATCTGCGCCGCGCCCCGCCTCACCTTGTCCTGGAAGCGGTTGTAGTCGGTGTCGCGGATCTCGAGCTGCAGATTGAGCTTGGCGAACTGCTTGCGGTACCAGTCGAAGCGCGGCTTGTCTCCCGGCCCTTGCCCGGTGACATCCAGGTACAGTACCAGCGGCTGGCCGGTCTTCGCCTCGCGGCCGTCGGGATAGCCGGCCTCGGCGAGCAGTTTCTTCGCCGCCTCGATGGATTTGCGCCGCGGCGCGCCGTTCGCCCAGTCGTAGACCACCGCATCCATTCCCTCACGGCCGTCGCGGTAGCCGAAGATCCCCGGCGCGATCGGCCCCTGCGCCGGGATGCCGCGTCCGTTGGCGAAGATCGAGACGAATTCCTCCCAGTCGACCGCGATCGAGATCGCCTGCCGCAGCTTCCGCGCGCGCTCCGAGGTTCCTCCCACGACCGGGTCGAGCCAGTTGAACGCCATGTAGCGCGTCGAGGTGGACACCGCGGTCTTCAGCCGGATGCCTTTTGCCTCCATTTCCGGCGTGACCGCCGCATCGCCCTCGATCGATATCTTCACCGCCTGGTCGAAGGCGTCCGAAGAAATTCCGGAGGCATCGTAGTAGCCCTGCAGGAACTTGTTCCAGTAGGGGATGCCTTCCTTCTCGCGGCTGAAAACGACCTTGTCGATGGAGGGAATCGGCTTGCCGGCATCGGCGAGCAGCCCTGCCCGCGCGTCCCCGGGCTCGCCTTCGGCGGGATAGGTCTCGCCGTGGAAATTCGGGTTGCGCTCGAGCACGATGCGGGTGTTGGGATTGTTTTCAGTGACCCGGTAGGGTCCGGTGCCGACCGGATAGCGGTCGAGCGTCAGATTTTTCTCCGCCATCCCGGGCTGGGAAAAGAACCGCTCCACTTCGATCGGCACCGGGGCAAAAAACGACATCGCCAGCCAGTAGGCGAATTGCGGGTAGCGCCCTTTCAGCCTGACCCGGTAGACATAACGGCCCAGCGTTTCGACACCGGCGAGCCGATAGCGGGAAAGATCGAGCCACTCGTCGCCCTTGCCGGCGGCGACGAGCGCCTGGTTCGCCTGCTTCAATGTCGCGGCGAATTCCTTCAGGCCGACGATGTACTCGCTCATCAGGCCGAAGATCGGCGACACCAGGCGCGGATGCGCGAGCCGCTTGATCCCGTAGACATAGTCCTCGGCGACGAGCTCGCGCGTGCCGGTCACGGGAAAGTCGGCGAGCGCGTGGACACGCTCCAGATCCTCGCGGCTCAAATGGTCGTACAGCAGGCGCCCGGCTGCGTCGCGCGCAAACGCCGGGTGCGGCTGATAGCGGATGCCCGGCCTGATGCGGATTTCGTAGACGCTGTAGGCGACGTTGCCCGCCCCGGCGGGGACCTTCCTTCCCGCTGCGTCGAGGTAGACGGGCTTCGGCATCGACTCCGCCGTCAGCGGAACCAGCGCGTAGGGACGCTTGAGGTAGTGATATTGCAGCGGCGGCTCGTAGATCTGCGCATTGAACTCGGCCTCGTCCTCGCTGTAGGACTGCGCCGGATCCAGATGCTTGGGCCGCTGCACGAAGGCGGTGTAGAGGATGTTCCCGGCGCGGTCCGCGGCCGGATAGGGCTCGTTCCAGACCTGCCCGCAGCCGACGAGGACGCATGCCAGCAGCATCGCGAGAGGGAATGGGCCGCGCATGGCGGCCAAGTGTAGCTTAACCCCCCGGGAGCGTCACTCGGATCACGCCGGTCATCGGCTATAATCGCCGCTCCTGTTTCACGGAGATTCCAAATGGGTTTTCTCGCAGGCAAGCGCATCCTGATCACCGGCCTGCTCTCCAACCGCTCGATCGCCTACGGAGTGGCGAAGGCCGCCCGGCGCCAGGGCGCAGAGCTCGCTTTCACCTACCAGAACGATCGCTTCAAGGATCGCGTCGCCGACATGGCCGCCGAGTTCGACAGCAAGCTGGCGTTTCCCTGCGATGTCGCGAGCGACGCCGAGATCGCCGCGCTGTTCGCGGAGCTGGGCAGAAGCTGGGACGGGCTCGAGGGTCTGGTGCACGCCGTCGCGTTTGCTCCGCGCGAAGCGATCGCGGGCAATTTTCTCGAGGGCCTGTCGCGGGAGGCGTTTCGCATTGCGCACGACATCAGCGCCTACAGCTTCCCGGCGCTGGCGAAGGCCGCCCTGCCCTTGATGCAGGGACCGAATGTCAGAAGAGGTGGCGCACTCGTCACCCTGACCTATCTCGGCGCGGAGCGGGTAGTGCCGAACTACAACACCATGGGGCTGGCGAAGGCGAGCCTCGAGGCGTGCGTGCGTTATCTCGCCACGGATCTGGGGCCCAGAGGCATCAGGGTCAACGGCATTTCCGCCGGCCCCATCAAGACGCTGGCGGCGAGCGGCATCTCCGGGTTCGGCAAGATACTCAAGCACGTCGAGGAAAACGCGCCGCTGCGCCGTAACGTCACCACCGAGGACGTGGGCAACGTGGCGGCGTTTCTGCTGTCCGACCTCGCCGCGGGAATGACGGCGGAGATCGTCCACGTGGATTCGGGATTTAACACCCTCGCCGGCGGGATGGTCGCGGTGGCTGAAGCCTGAGTCGTGACACAAGCGGCCCGCGGTGCCGGTCGCCGATTCACGCTCTACGATTGACGCTTTACTGCTTTTTCTCCAGCAGCGACTTGTTGATCTCGACCTTGCTGTTTGCGCGCAGGCCGGCGAGCAGAGATCTGAGCTCCTCGCCGCCGTTGACGCGCCCCAGCTCGGCCTGCACGCTGCGCTGGCGCGCCTCGTCGGGCTGGACGTCGATGACGCGGCCAATGCGATACAGGGTGTAGCCGTTCGGCGAATCCACGCCGACGTAAGCCGGCAGCTTTGAAGCATCCGCACGGAATACCGCCGACGCCTCCGCGCCGAGTCCCTGGAGATTATCGCGGCTCACCAGTTTCGCGGAACCGAAGCTTGCCGCGGCGGCGTTGCCTTTCTTCAGTTCTTCCAGGCGCTCGGCGCCCCGCTTTCTCGCCAGCGCCAGGGCCTCCTGCCTCGCCAGCTGCCCGGCGATTTCCCCCTTGACCTCATCGAACGGCCGCTGCGCGGCCGGCTTGTGATCGATCACGCGTGCAGATACCAGCGTATTCTGCCCGACCTCGATCGCCTCGATGTTGCGGCGATTCTTGATTGCATCGTCGGCGAACAGCGCCGCCAGCACCCTGGGATTGTTGAGGACCTCCACCGGCGACGATTGCCGCGTGACTCCGTCGGCCTGCCGGATCGGGAGCTTGAATTTTTCCGCCGCCGGCTTGAGCGAGTCCGACTGCTCGTAGACCAGATTGCTGAAAGCTTCCGCGGCCTCGGCATAGCGCTTGGTGGCGTGCTGCTTCTTCAGCTCGCGCTCGATCTCCGGCCGCGCCTCCTCGAGGCTCTTCATCTTCCCCGGCTTGATCGCGGTGAGCCTGATGATATGGAAGCCGAATTCGGACTCGACCGGTTCGCTGATTTCGTTCGGCCTGAGCCGGAAAGCAGCGTCCTCGAAAGCACGAACCATCATGCCGCGGGAAAAGAAGCCCAGGTCTCCGCCCTTGGCGGCCGATCCGGAATCGTCGGAATTCTTCTTCGCCAGTTCGGCAAAGCTGCCCGGGGACTTGCGCACCTGTGCGAGGATCCGCTCGGCCTTTGCGCGTGCGCCGGCCTTCTCCGCCTCGCTGGCGCCGCTCTTGAACGAGATCAGGATGTGGCTTGCCCGGCGCTGCTCCGGCTCGCCGAACTTTGCCGCATTCGCCTCGTAATAGGCCTTGATCTCCTCGGGAGGGACCTGCTCCGCGGCGGTCAGCGCGTCGTTGTTCAGCACCACGTATTCGACCTGCACCTGCTCCGGCAACTGAAACCGGCCCGGATTGCCGTCGTAGAACGTCCGCACCGCCTCCGGCGCAACCTTCACCTGCGCCAGCAGGGACTCGGCCGGAATGACGTGCTCGGAGACCTCGCGCTGCTGTGCACGCAGCAGCGCGATCTCCCGCGCCGCCGCCTTGGACGCGATCCCAGAATCGGCGAGAGCGCCGGTGAGCTGCTGCAGCACCAGATCGCGCCGCAGCGAAGCCTCGAACGACAGCGGCGAATAGCCTTGTGCGCTCAGCATCGCCTCGTACCTGGCCTTAGAGAACCTGCCGTCCTCCTGAAAGGCGGGAATCGAGCTGATCGTCTCCCGGAGCTGCTCGTCGCCGATGGTCATGTTATGGCGGAACGCGTACTGCGTCAGCAGGCGCTGGGATATCATCCCTTCGAGCAGCTCCAGGCGCATTTCCGGAGCATCGAGCAGCGCCGGATCGAAGTTCCGGCCGAGCAGCGAGCGCAGCCGCTCCTGCTGCTGCCGCAGAGCTTCGCCGAACTCCTGCTCGGTGATTTTCTGCCCCTCGACGCTGGCGACGACATTTCCGCCCGTGAATGCGTTCTGATAGAAATTGACCCCCCAGAACGCGAACGGTATCACGATCAGCGCGAGGACGACCTGGACCAGCCGCTTGTTACCGTGTATCCAATTGAACACGTGCGCCCTGCCTCAGAGAAACAAAAAAGACGAACCTCGGTTCGCCTCGGGAAGCTGGCGGAGTGGACGGGACTCGAACCCGCGACCCCCGGCGTGACAGGCCGGTATTCTAACCAGCTGAACTACCACTCCTTCGCACTAAGACCCGGCCGGCTACAACAGCGCCATGCGTCTGTTCCAACCGGCCGGCGTAAACCGACCGGCGCCTCCGGCATTACCGCGAATTGAACGGCGCCATGCGTCCGTTCCAATTCGCGGACGTAAACCGTCGCCGCAGGCGTCCGACTTTACGTCCATTTGGTGGGTGCTGAGAGGATCGAACTCCCGACATTCGCCTTGTAAGGGCGACGCTCTACCAGCTGAGCTAAGCACCCCTTCTCAAGAAACCGGCCCGGCCGCCCAGCGAAAGGGAACACCGCACCGACTCCGGAAGGGACGCTAGTTTACTGCATCTTTCAGCGCTTTGCCAGCGCGGAACTTGGGAACTCTGGCGGCCTTGATCTTGATCGCCGCACCGGTGCGTGGATTGCGGCCGGTGCGCGCGGCGCGCTTGCCGACATAGAACGTACCGAACCCGACCAGCGTCACCATGCCGCCTTTCTTCATCGCAGTCTTGATCGCGCCGACTGCGGCGTCCAGCGCACGCCCCGCCGCAGCTTTCGAGATGTCTGCAGATTTGGCGATGTGATCGATGATTTCCAGCTTGTTCATTCAGCCCCCTTCGGAGATCGGTTGATTGCAGAAAAAAACCATTTCAGTAGAGACCTGCCTCCCGGCCGCGCCGGAAGGAACGGCTTTGTCCGATGCCCTGCTTTGCATTTACCGCGACTGAAACCGTTTTTGGCGCGGGCGCGATTTTACGATCGCACCGAAACCGGACCTTCTGCACATTTTATAGCAATCGCAAAAGCACCGTGTCAAGCATCGTCGGTGCTTTTTATCTCGCGTCCAGATCATTCCATTCCCGCGAGGAGGCGCGGAAGATTGCACCCGGCGACATCACGCCGACGCACGCAGCACGGCGGAGCATTGCGCCCCGCCGTTGCATCAACTCAGTGCGTAACGATCAAAGACGAAGTCTTGTCGTCGGCGACCGGAGGAATCGGCGCCGCATCTTCCTGAACAGGCTTGCGCGGATCGGGCTTGCGCTCAAGCGCAAGTTCGAGCACCTGATCGACCCATTTCACCGGGACAATATCCAGCTGATTCTTGATGTTGTCCGGGATTTCCACAAGATCCTTGACGTTCTCCTCCGGGATGAGAACGGTCTTGATGCCGCCGCGGTGCGCCGCCAGCAGCTTTTCCTTCAAGCCGCCGATCACCAGCACTTCACCCCGCAGGGTGATCTCGCCGGTCATGGCGAGGTCCGCCCGCACCGGTATACCCGTCAGCACCGACACCATCGCGGTGCAGATGCCGATGCCGGCGCTGGGACCGTCCTTGGGCGTGGCGCCCTCGGGAAGGTGGATATGGATATCGTTCTTCTGATAGAAATCTTCCGCGACTCCCAGCTTGGACGAGCGGTTGCGAACCACCGTCAAGGCAGCCTGGATCGACTCCTGCATCACCTCTCCCAGCTTGCCGGTGGTGATCGTCTTGCCCTTGCCGGGCATGGTGACCGCCTCGATCGTCAGCAACTCGCCGCCGACCTCGGTCCACGCAAGGCCGGTGACCTGCCCCACCTGATTCTTCTTCTCGGCGATGCCGTAGGTGTAGCGCCGCACGCCGAGGAACTTGTCCAGGTTCTTCGGCGTGACCAGAATTTTCTTCTGCTTCTCCTTGGTCACCAGCATCTTCACCACCTTGCGGCAGATCTTGGAGAGCTCGCGCTCAAGGCTTCGCACGCCGGCCTCGCGCGTGTAGTAGCGGACGATGTCACGGATGGCGGACTCCGCGATATGCAGCTCGTCGCCCTTCAGCCCGGTGTTCTTCATCTGCTTGGGCAGCAGGTAGCGGATCGCGATGTTGACCTTCTCGTCCTCGGTATAGCCGGAAATGCGGATTACTTCCATCCGATCGAGCAGCGCCGGCGGAATGTTCAGCGTGTTGGCGGTCGCCACGAACATGACTTCCGAGAGGTCGTATTCGACCTCGACGTAGTGGTCGGTGAAAGTGTGGTTCTGCTCGGGATCGAGCACTTCCAGCAGCGCCGAGGAAGGATCGCCGCGGAAATCCATCCCCAGCTTGTCCACCTCGTCCAGGAGAAACAGCGGGTTGCGAACGCCCACCTTGGTCATGTTCTGCAGGATCTTGCCCGGCATCGAGCCGATGTAGGTGCGGCGATGGCCGCGGATCTCGGCTTCGTCGCGCACCCCGCCCAGCGACATGCGCACGAACTTGCGGTTGGTCGCGCGGGCGATCGACTGACCCAGCGACGTCTTGCCGACGCCGGGAGCGCCCACCAGGCACAGGATCGGGGCTTTCACCTTGTCGACGCGGATCTGCACCGCGAGGTACTCGACAATGCGTTCCTTGACCTTTTCCAGGCCGTAATGATCCTCGTCGAGGATCTTCTCCGCCGCGGCGATGTCGCGCGAGATCTTGCTGCGCTTTCTCCACGGCAGGTTGACCAGCGTCTCGACGTAGTTCCGCACCACCGTGGCTTCGGCCGACATCGGCGACATCAGGCGCAGCTTCTTCAGCTCGGCATCGACCTTCTTGCGCGCTTCCTTGGGCATGCGCGCCGCCTTGACGCGTTTTTCCATCTCCTCGAGATCGGCGCCGTCCTCGCCCTCGCCGAGCTCCTTCTGGATCGCCTTGACCTGCTCGTTGAGGTAGTACTCCCGCTGGCTCTTTTCCATCTGGCGCTTGACCCGGCCGCGGATGCGCTTCTCCACTTGCAGAATGTCGATCTCGGTCTCGAGCTGCGAAAGCAGGTGATCGAGGCGCGCCTTGACGTCGAACATCTCCAGCACCTGCTGCTTCTGTTCGAGCTTGAGCGGCAGGTGCGCCGCGATGGTATCGGCCAGCCGTCCGGCTTCCTCGATGCCGGCGAGAGAGGTCAGGATTTCCGGAGGAATCTTCTTGTTGAGCTTTACATACTGGTCGAACTGCGCAATCAGCGCCCGGCGCATGGCTTCGATCTCGGTCGCCTCGCCGGCATCGGGCGGCACCGGAAGCGCGTCCGCCACATAATGGGTCCGAAGATCCTCGACGTTCCGAATGTGGGCGCGCTGGCCGCCCTCGACCAGCACCTTGACCGTACCGTCGGGGAGCTTCAGCATCTGCAGGATGTTGGAGACGCAGCCGATCCTGTACATGTCGTCGGCGGCCGGCTCGTCCTTGGCGGCAGACTTCTGCGCCACCAGCAGGATGCTCTTGCCTGCCTCCATGGCGATTTCCATCGCCTTGATCGACTTCGGCCTTCCCACAAACAGCGGGATGACCATGTGCGGAAACACCACCACGTCCCGCAGCGGCAGCAGCGGATACTGGGTCAGTTCAGAGGAGAGCTCGTTTGCCATGGCATTCCCGGAGAAAAAGATTCAGTGTCGATATTGGGGCAGCGGCAACCCCATTCAAGCTCGCCGCCGACCGCTCCCGAGCGGCGCTGACACCACCCCTCAAGCAGTGCCCGCAACCTTGGGCGGATCGGCGTAGATCAGCAGCGGCTTGCCCTCGCCGACGATGGTGCTCTCGTCCACCACGACCTTGCTTACGTTTTCCATCGTCGGCAGGTCGAACATGATGTCGAGCAGCACTTGCTCGAGAATCGAGCGCAAGCCTCTTGCACCGGTCTTGCGAGCCAGCGCTTTCTTGGCGATGGCCTGCAGCGCCGGCGGGCGCACTTCGAGATCGACGCTCTCCATCCCGAACAGCTTCTGGTACTGCTTGATGACGGCGTTCTTCGGCTCCGTGAGAATCTGGATCAGCGCCTTTTCGTCGAGTTCCTCGAGCGTCGCCACCACCGGCAAGCGCCCGACAAACTCGGGAATAAGCCCGTACTTGATGAGGTCTTCCGGCTCGACCGTTCGCAGCACCTCGCTGATGTCCTTGGCGTTCTTCAGGCTCCTGACGTCGGCGCCGAAGCCGATGCCGCTTTTTTCAGAGCGGCTGCGGATGATCTTCTCCAGCCCGTCGAACGCCCCGCCGCAGACAAACAGGATATTGGTCGTGTCGACCTGGACGAAATCCTGATTGGGATGCTTGCGTCCGCCCTGCGGGGGCACCGAGGCGATCGTACCCTCGATCAGCTTCAGCAGCGCCTGCTGCACGCCCTCGCCGGAAACGTCCCGCGTGATTGAAGGGTTATCGGATTTGCGGGAGATCTTGTCGATTTCGTCGATGTAGACAATGCCGCGCTTCGCCTTGTCGACGTCGTAGTCGCAGTTCTGCAGCAGCTTCTGGATGATGTTCTCGACGTCCTCGCCGACGTAGCCCGCCTCGGTCAGGGTGGTCGCGTCGGCGATCACGAAGGGAACATTCAGCAGTCGCGCCAGCGTCTGGGCGAGCAACGTCTTGCCCGAGCCCGTCGGCCCGACCAGCAGGATGTTGGACTTGGCGAGTTCGACCTCGTCGTTCTTCGATAAATGCTTGAGGCGCTTGTAATGGTTGTATACCGCCACCGAAAGGATCTTCTTCGCCAGCTCCTGCCCGATCACGTACTCGTCGAGGATCTGGCAGATCTCGCGCGGCGTCGGCAGGTCGGACTTGGCCGGCTTTCCGACTTTGTCCGAGGCGCTTTCCTCGCGGATGATGTCGTTGCACAGCTCGATGCATTCGTCGCAGATGAAAACCGACGGACCGGCAATGAGCTTCCTCACCTCGTGCTGGCTTTTGCCGCAGAAGGAGCAATAAAGGAGCTTCTCGCCGCCGGTTTTTTCGGTCATCGTTGTCCTCCGCGCTCAGGCCGCCGCGGCCGCTTCCGCCCGTGAAGTCAGCACCCGATCCACCAGTCCGTATTCCACCGATTCGTCCGCGGAAAGGAAATTGTCGCGATCGGTGTCGCGGGCGACTTGCTCTACGCTCTTGCCGGTGTGCTTGGCCATGATCTCGTTCAAGCGCTGGCGCAGGTAGAGGATCTCCCTGGCGTGTATCTCCACGTCGGAGGCCTGCCCCTGGAACCCGCCCATCGGCTGGTGAATCATGATGCGTGAGTTCGGCAGGCAATGACGCTTGCCCTTGTCGCCCGCAGCAAGCAGCAACGCGCCCATGCTCGCCGCCTGCCCGACGCAAAGCGTCGAGACATCGGGCTTGACGAACTGCATGGTGTCGTAGATCGCCAGCCCCGCCGACACCGATCCGCCCGGGGAGTTGATGTAGAAGAAGATGTCCTTGTCGGGATTTTCCGACTCGAGGAACAGCAACTGCGCGACAATCAGGTTGGCCGAGATCTCGTTCACGGGACCGACCAGAAAAACGACCCGTTCCTTGAGCAACCGCGAGTAGATGTCGTAGGCGCGCTCGCCCCGCCCGCTCTGCTCGATCACCATGGGGATCAACCCCAGGGCCTGCGGATCCTGATGGGCCTGCGCGAGTGAAGCCGCCGTCGACGCGGCCGTCCGGCTCTGCCAGATCATACCGCTCATTTTGCCCCCATCAGTTGGTCGAAGCTGATTGCCTTGTCCTCCACTTTCGCATGTTCAAGGACCCAATTCACCACATTCGATTCGACCGCCAAACCTTCGAACTCGTTCAATCGCTGCGGCTCCGAATAAATCCATTTTACCACCTCGAACGGCTGTTCGTAGGTCTGGGCGTACTCGGTCACCAAGGCGCGCACCTGCTCGGGCTTTGCCCCGAGGTCGTGCGCCTTCACCAGTTCGCCCAGGATGAGCCCGAGCGTGACGCGCCGCTTCGCCTGCTGCTCGAAGAGTTCCGGATTGATCGGCAACCGGTCCATTTTGACGCCGCGGCCCTCCAGGTCGGCGCGTGCCTGCTGCACCAGCCGCTGCACTTCGATCTCGATCAGCGACTTCGGCAGATCGACCGTGGTGGCGTCGATGAGCGCCTGCATCACCCTCTGCTTAACGTCATTTTCGACCCGTTTCTTGACCTCGCGCTCGACGTTGGCCTTGATTTCCTCGCGCATCTTGACCATGTCACCGTCGACGACCCCGAGGGATTGGGCAAACCCGGCGTCCACCGCCGGGAGCTTGGGTACCTCGACCTTTTTCACGCTGACCTCGAAGCTCGCGGTCTTGCCCGCCACATCCTTGCCGGCGTAGTCGGCCGGAAACGTCACCGCAAAGGTCTTGTGCTCGCCGGCGCTCGCGCCGGCAAGATTCGACTCGAACTCGGGCAGCATGCGCCCTTCGCCGATCACGAAGACGAAGTCCGCACCCTTGCCGCCGGGGAATTCGCTGCCGTCGATCCTCCCGGTGAAATCCACCGTGATGCGGTCGCCCGTTTGCGAGGCGCGAGGCGCCACTTCCCATGTCACGCGCTGCTTGCGCAGGATCTCGATGGTCTTGTCCACCTCGGCATCGGCCACATCGAGCTCGGGGCGCTCGATCTTCGCCGCGGCGATGTCGCCGAGTTTGACCTCGGGATAGACTTCGAAGACGGCGCTGAAGGCAAGCTCCTTGGCGTCGGCGGCTTCCTTGCGCTCGATGCGGGGATAGCCGGCCACCTTGAGGTTCTGCTCCTTCACCGCGTCGGTGAATGCCTTCTGCACCGCATCGCCGATCACCTCCGAGCGCACCTGCGGCCCGTATTGCTGCGCAACGATCTTGAGCGGCACCTTGCCCGGGCGGAAACCCGCCATGCGCACCGTGCGGGTGAGCTTTCGCAGCCGATCCTCGACTTCCTTGTCGATCTGTTCGGCCGGGACCGCAACGTTCAGCCGGCGCTCCAACTGGCTCAGTGTTTCAATGTTTGTCTGCATTCCTCAAATTCCGATTCTGTCCTGGTGCGAAGGAAGGGACTCGAACCCCCATGCCTTGCGGCGCTGGAACCTAAATCCAGTGCGTCTACCAATTCCGCCACCTTCGCGGCCCCTTGTGCTGCCCGCCGGAACGGCGCCGCAACGTTCCGAGTTCCGCCGCCGCATTGGCACACCACGCAACCCGCGTACCATTCTACCGCAAAGCCCCCTATACTGTCGCCCAGGCCGTAGAAAGTCTTTGAAAAATTTGGCAATGTCCGCAGGCCATTACGAGAACTTCCCGGTCGCCTCGATTCTGCTTCCGGCACCGCTTCGCCACCCCGTCTCAGTCATATACCGTTTCGCGCGAACTGCGGATGACTTTGCCGACGAAGGCAAGCTGCCGCCGGCCGAGCGGCTCGCCCTGCTCGACGGCTACAGGGCAGAATTGCGGCACCTCAAGTCCCGCGAGCCGCCTTCATCGCCCCTGTTCCAACAGCTCGGCGAGGTGATCGCGGCTTACCACCTTCCGTTCCAGCCTTTCCACGACCTGCTCGATGCATTTTCGCAGGACGTCACAAAAAGGCGTTATACCGGCTTCGGCGAAGTCATGGATTACTGCCGGCGCTCGGCCGATCCGGTCGGCCGCCTGATGCTGCACCTCTACGACGAGGTCAACGACAACAACCTGATCCGCTCGGACGCGATCTGCTCGGCGCTGCAGCTGATCAACTTCTGGCAGGACGTGGAGATCGACTTTCGCAAGGATCGCATCTACCTGCCGCAGGACGAGATGGCGCGCTTCGGCGTCACCGAGGCACAAATCGCGGCACGCGATGCTGGCGGCGGCTGGAGCGCACTGATGCAATTCCAGATCGAGCGGTCGCGGGCGATGCTACAATCCGGCGCGCCTCTCGCGAAGCGTCTTCCGGGCCGCATCGGCATCGAGATCCGCACCATTGTCCAGGGAGGCTTGAGGATTCTGGAAAAACTCGAACGCGTGCGCGGCGACGTGTTCCGTTACCGGCCGGTGTTGCGCCCGTTCGACTGGCCGCTGATGCTTGCGCGCGCATTGACGATGTGAAAATCCATCACCGCCAGGACACCCGGGGTACAAGGGGGTAGAAATTATGTTTTCCTTATCGTCCTTCGCGGATAGAGGCGCTCTTCTCCTCCCGTGACCCCTGACCAATACTGCCAGCAGAAAGCGGCGCAGAGCGGCTCGAGTTTCTACTACTCGTTCCTGTTCCTGCCGCCGGAGCGCAGGCGCGCCATCACCGCGCTGTATGCGTTTTGCCGCGAAGTCGATGACGCGGTGGACGAGCCGGGCGAGCCGTCGGTGGCGCGGGCAAAGCTGGCGTGGTGGCGCGACGAACTGGCGCAGCTCTACGCCGGCAGGCCACAGCATCCGGTCACGCACGCGCTGCAGCCGGCGATCGAGGCGTTCGCCATCGCGCACGAGCGACTGAACGAGATCATCGATGGCATGGAGATGGACCTGAACCAGAGCCGTTATGCCGATTACGCCAGCCTGCGCCTCTACTGTCACCGCGTTGCCGGCGTGGTGGGCGTACTGGCCGCCCGTATCTTCGGCTACGGCAACCCGAAGACACTCGAGTACGCGGAAAAGCTCGGACTCGCGTTCCAGCTCACCAACATCATCCGCGACATCGGCGAAGACGCGCGCAAGAACCGCATCTACCTGCCGCTGGACGAGATGAAGCAGTTCGACGTCCCCGCCGGCGATATTCTCAACGCGCACCCGACGGAAAAATTCACGCGCCTGATGGAATTTCAGACGCAGCGCGCCAAACGTTGCTACGATGAGGCGCTGGCGCTGCTGCCCGCGGAAGACCGGCGCGCGCAGCGCCCGGGCCTGATAATGGCGGCGATCTACCGCACCTTGCTCGACGAGATCGGCCGCGAAGGCTACCCGGTGCTCAGTCAACGCACGGCGCTCACTCCGCTGCGCAAGCTCTGGATCGCATGGAAGACGTGGATATCGGCATGAACCTCCGCGGCGCCGATCCGGGTTGCCGCAACAGCGGCGTCTTTTCCGACGATCCGCATCAGCAGCGGGCGTCGTCGCGGGAAAGCGGTGGGACCGATGCTTGAAGTGATGGACCTCGAATGCGTACGCGGCGGGCGCACGCTGTTCAGCGGCCTCGGCTTTGCGCTGCGCAGCGGCGAGCTGCTTCTGGTCACGGGCGCCAACGGCAGCGGCAAGACCAGCCTGCTGCGCATCGTGTGCGGGTTACTCGCTCCGGCGCGCGGCGAAGTGCGCTGGCGCGGCGAGGATATCCGGCGGCTGCGCGAAGAATTCTGGCGGCAAATCGTGTATATCGGTCACGCCAACGCCATAAAGGACGATCTGACCGCCGCCGAAAATCTGATGATGGCGTGCACGCTCGCCGGCCTGCCGGTGAACGCAGAGGAAGCGCGCGCTGCATTGCGCCGGCTCGGTCTCGCCGGGTGCGAGGAACTGCCGGCGCGGGTGCTGTCGCAGGGACAGCGGCGGCGCGTGGCGTTGACGCGGCTGGCGCTGGGCCAGGCCCTGCCGCTGTGGATTTTGGACGAACCCTTCACCGCCCTCGATGCGACGGCGGTGAATTGCGTTCGCGATCTGATCGCGCAGCACGTCGCGCGGGGCGCCACCGTGATGTACACGACTCACCAGGAGGCGCAAATCGCTGCCGCGGTGTCGCTGCGCATCCACCTTGAATCGGGGACGAAGTGACATGCTGGCCACGCTGCGCCGCGTAATCTACCGCGACCTGCTGCTCGCCATGCGGCGGCGGTCCGATATACTGACCGTACTGCTGTTTTTCGTGATCGTGGTCAGCCTGTTCCCGCTCGGAGCGGGACCGGAACCGAGCATGCTGCGGACGATAGCCCCCGGCGTGATCTGGGTCGCCGCGCTGCTGGCATCGATGCTGGCGCTCAACCGCATGTTCTTGTCGGACTTTTCCGACGGCACGCTGGAACAAATGCTGCTCAGCGCGACTCCATTGGGTATGATAGTAGCGGCAAAAGTAATCGCCCATTGGCTGATTTCCGGCCTGCCGCTGGTGCTGATCGCGCCGGTTTTAGCGCTACAATTTGATCTTCCTCAACAATATCTTGGTTTATTGGTGCTTTCATTGGCGCTTGGAACACCGGTTTTGAGTCTGATCGGGGCAATCGGCGCAGCACTTACGCTTGGCCTCAGGGGCGGTGGCGCGCTGCTGTCGCTGCTGGTGCTGCCGCTTTACATTCCGGTATTGATCATTGGAGCGGGCGCTGTAGAATCCGCAGCGGCCGGGCTGGGCGCTTTTGCGCATCTGTCGCTGCTCGGCGCATTTTTGGTGATGGCGGCGGCGTTCGGCCCCTGGGCGGCAGCGGTGGCGTTGCGAATTTCGATTGAATAGGACATGCGTTGTGATCCATAGTGGAACAGACAAAACGGCGCGCGACCTGCCCGGCCACGTCCTGACGAGGCGGCCGAACCGT
Organism: Burkholderiales bacterium; assembly: GCA_049802235.1. Taxonomy (GTDB): domain Bacteria; phylum Pseudomonadota; class Gammaproteobacteria; order Burkholderiales; family SG8-39; genus VBDM01. The sequence goes on from JBARMB010000047.1 coordinate 91,795, forward strand.
GGCTGATCCGGCACAAAGGACCGTGCCGGGAGAAGGCGTCATCTGGTTCAGGTACGCCGCGCCGCAAATGTTCTTCCCGCTTGCGGGTGCGCTCGCTCCCTGGTTCGGCGCCGCCGCGGCGGCGTTCTGCTGCGCGGGCCTGTATCTGGGGTTTTTCGTCGCCCCGACCGATTTCCAGCAGGGCGAGGCGTACCGCATCATATTCATTCACGTTCCGGCCGCCTGGATGTCGATGTTCCTCTATCTGGTGATGGCCTTCTGGGCCGGAGTCGGTCTGGTGTTCAACACCCGGCTCTCCGGCATGATGGCGAGCGCCCTGGCGCCGACCGGCGCCCTGTTTACGTTCGTCGCGCTGTGGACCGGCTCGCTGTGGGGCAAGCCGACCTGGGGTACCTGGTGGGTGTGGGATGCCCGGCTCACCTCGGAGCTGATTCTGCTGTTCCTGTATTTCGGCTTCATGGCGCTGCAGGCGGCGATTGACGATCCGCGCCGCGCCGACAAGGCGGGAGCGCTGCTCGCCCTGGTGGGCGCCGTCAATATTCCGGTCATCTATTTCTCGGTGAAGTGGTGGAACACGCTGCACCAGGGCGCGTCGGTAAGCCTTACCGGCGCCCCGACCATGGCGGCGACGATGCTCACCGGCATGCTCGTGATGGCGCTCGGATTCTGGTTCTACAGCATCGCCATCGCCCTGACGCGGGTGCGCTGCATTATTCTGGAGCGGGAACGCGGCAGCCATTGGGTCGCGGAATATGCCGGGGAGACCCGATGAACTGGGTCAGCTGGAACGATTTTTTCGCCATGGGCGGCTACGCGTTCTACGTCTGGGGATCGTACCTCGTGACGCTGGTGCTGCTGGCAGCCGAAATCGTGCTGCTGATGCTGCGCAAGCGCGACACTCTGGCGCAAATCGGCCGCTCCGGCGCTGCCGGCCGGAGCGAACCATGAAGCCACGGCACAAGCGGCTGGCCATGATCGCGGGCGGCATCGCCGCGCTGGGCGTGGCCGCCGCGCTGGTGCTGAACGCCTTCAATCGCAACCTGGTGTTCTTCTTCACCCCGAGCCAGGTTGCGGCGAACGAGGCGCCGCAGGGACGCACTTTCCGCATCGGCGGGCTGGTCGCGCCGGGCAGCGTGAAACGCCAGCCGGACGGCGTCACCGTGCAATTCGTGGTCACCGACACCGCCAAGGACCTCGTCGTCGTGTACCGCGGCATCCTTCCCGACCTGTTCCGCGAGGGCAAGGGCGTGGTGACGCAGGGCCGGCTGTCCGGCGACGGCATGTTCCATGCGACCGAGGTGCTCGCCAAGCACGACGAAAATTATATGCCGCCCGAGGCGGCGGCGGCCCTCAAGCAGGCGCGCGCCGTAAATGAAAAGACGGCGCGATCCCTGGTCGTTCCGAACAACGGAGGTGGTCAATGATTCCGGAAATCGGTCAGTTCGCCCTGGCGCTGGCTCTGTGCCTCGCGATCTCGCAAGGCGTGATGGGGCTCGCCGGCGCGGCGCGCGGCGACGCCGCGTGGATGAGCGTGGCGCGGCCGGCAGCGCAGGCCCAGGCCATGTTGATCGCCTTCGCCTTCGGCTGCCTCACCTATGCTTTCGTCAGCAACGACTTCAGCGTCGCCTACGTCGCATCCAATTCCAATTCGGCACTGCCGCTGCAATACCGCATCGCCGCCGTGTGGGGCGGACACGAGGGCTCGCTGCTGCTCTGGACCCTGATGCTCGGAGTGTGGATGGTCGCGGTGACGCTGTTCAGCCGCCATCTGCCGGACGAAATGGTGGCGCGGGTGCTGGGCGTGATGGGCCTGCTGAGCGGCGGATTTCTCTCGTTCATGCTGTTCACTTCGAACCCGTTCCTGCGACTGTTTCCGGCGCCTGCGGATGGACGCGACCTGAATCCGTTGCTCCAGGATCCCGGCATGGTGATCCATCCGCCGATGCTGTACATGGGCTACGTCGGCTTCTCGGTTGCGTTCTCCTTCGCCATAGCGGCGCTGCTGAGCGGCCGGCTCGATGCGGCGTGGGCGCGGTGGTCGCGTCCATGGACCACGGTCGCGTGGATTTTTCTCACCATCGGCATTGCGCTCGGCAGCGCCTGGGCGTACTACGAACTCGGGTGGGGCGGCTGGTGGTTCTGGGATCCGGTGGAGAACGCCTCCTTCATGCCGTGGCTGATGGGAACGGCGCTGATCCATTCGCTCGCGGTGACCGAAAAGCGCGGCGGCTTTCGCAGCTGGACGGTGCTGCTCGCGATTCTGACGTTCGCCCTGAGCTTGCTTGGAACGTTCCTCGTGCGTTCGGGCGTGCTCACGTCGGTGCACGCTTTCGCCACCGACCCGAGGCGCGGCATCTTCATTCTCGTGTTTCTCGCGCTGGTGATCGGCAGCTCGTTTGTGCTGTTCGCGTGGCGGACCGCCCGCATCGGCCTGGGCGGCGACTTCGACGCCGTATCGCGCGAATCGATGCTGCTCACCAACAACGTGCTGCTCGCGGCAGCCGCGGGCTCGGTGTTGCTCGGCACGCTCTACCCGCTGGTGCTCGACGCGCTGGACCTGGGAAAGCTCTCCGTCGGTCCGCCCTACTTCGAATCGGTGTTCGTGCCGCTGATGGCACCGGCGCTGTTTCTCATGGGAATAGGCCCCCTCGCCCGCTGGAAAAAAGCCGCCCTCCCCGATATGGCGATGCGGCTGCGCTGGGCATTCGCGGTGAGCCTCGCATGCGCGATTCTGCTGCCCTTCACGCTGGGACGCTGGAGCATGATGGTGAGCTTCGGGCTGCTGCTTGCGGCATGGATCGCGGCGAGCAGCGTCGCGCATCTGCGGGAGCGGGTGAAGAACGCAGCCACGGGAACGAGCGTCTGGATGCGGCTGCGCACGACGCCGGGCGGGTATTACGGCATGCTGGTCGCGCATCTCGGCGTTGCGGTATTCGTGACCGGTGTGACGCTGGTGAAGGGCTACGAGAACGAAAGCGACGTGCGCATGGAGACGGGGGATACCGTCGAAGTCGGCGGCTACCGGTTCCGCTTCGACGGAACGCGGGATGTGACCGGGCCGAACTACGTCGCCGCCCGCGCCACGATCAAGGTCACCCGGGACGGCAGCCCCGTAACCAATCTCTATCCGGAGAAGCGGATTTACGCGTCACAGCAAATGCCGATGACCGAGGCGGCGATCAATCCGGGCCTGACGCGCGATCTGTACGTGTCGCTCGGCGAGCAGTTGAATCCGACCACCTGGATCGTGCGCGTGTATTACAAGCCGTTCGTGGACTGGATCTGGGGCGGCTGCCTGCTGATGGCGTTCGGCGGGCTGATTGCGGTGAGCGACCGCAGATACCGCATCCGTTCGTCCCGTCCGGCCGAAGTCGCCGTGACCGGCCTCGTCATCCCGAGATGATGCGTCTATTTCTGCCGCTCGCGGTCTTCGTGGCGCTGGTCGCCGTGCTCGCCGTCGGGCTGACGCGCGACCCGCATGAAGTGCCCTCGCCGCTCATCGGAAAATCCGCGCCTCACTTCGATCTGCCGCAATTGCACCAGCCGGCGAAGACGTTCTCCGAGAAGGACATCGTCGGCAAGGTGTGGCTGCTCAACGTCTGGGCGTCGTGGTGCGTCAGTTGCCGCGAGGAGCACCCGGTGTTGCTGTCCCTGGCGAAAAGCGGCCTGGTGCCGATCTACGGACTCGACTACAAGGACAATCGCGAGGACGGCATGACCTGGCTGCGCAAGATGGGCGATCCTTACCAGCTCTCGGCTTTCGACGGCGACGGCAGGATCGGCATCGACTACGGCGTCTACGGCGTGCCGGAGACCTACCTGATCGACAAGCGCGGCGTCATTCGCTACAAGCGCATCGGACCGCTCACCCCGGAAATTATCAAGGATAAAATCCTTCCCGTGGTGGCCGAACTCAACCGTGGCTAGGGTGATTGCGCTCATTCTGGCGCTGGCCTCGGTCCACCTCGTCTGGGCCAAGGAAGCAGCGCCGGTCGCCGACGACCCGGTGCTGGAGCAGCGGATGATGGCGCTTGCCGCCGAACTGCGCTGCCTGGTGTGCCAGAACCAGACGCTTGCCGATTCGAACGCCGATCTCGCGGTCGACCTCAGGAACCAGATTCGCGAGAAGATGAAGCAGGGCGCCAGCGAGGCCGACATCGTCGAATTTCTGGTGGCGCGCTACGGCGATTTCGTGCTCTATCGCCCGCCGTTCAAGGCCACTACGGCGCTGTTATGGCTTGGGCCTCTGCTGCTTCTCCTGGCGGGGCTCGGCGCGCTGTTTTTCCGCATCAAGCGCCGGCGCGCAGCGGATGAGCCCGAACTTACTGAAGCCGAACACAAGCGTGCACGCGCCCTGCTCGCCGGAAACGGAGCCAAGCGGCAATGACCGTGTTCCTGGTCGTGAGCGCGCTGCTCGTCGCCGGCACGCTGCTGTTCGTCGTGCCGCCGCTCCTGCGACGCAAAGGCGGCAGCGGCGTCTCGCGCGACAAAATCAACGTCGCCGTGTATCGCGATCAACTGCGCGAGCTCGAAGCCGATCTGCGCGCCGGGACACTGGCGGCGGACCAGTACGGACAGGCGCGGCAGGAGATCGAGAAGCGGCTGATCGAGGAAGTCGGCAGCGGTGACGAGGCTGCGGGAAAGCCGCGCCGGGCACGCGCCGCCGCGCTCGCGATGGGATTTGCCGTTCCGCTGGTCGCGCTCGCCATCTACCTTGTAATCGGCAATCCGCAGGCGCTCGCGCCGGGATTCGCCGGCGGAGACGATCCGGATCACGGCTTGACCGCACAGCAAATTCAGACGCTGGTCGATCGGCTGGCGGCCCGCCTGAAGGAAAAACCCGACGATGGCGAAGGTTGGGCCATGCTGGGGCGCTCCTACGGTGCGCTTGGCCGGTTCGCCGACGCGAGCGCCGCCTACGCCGAGGCCGTGGCGCGGCTGCCGCAGGATGCCCAGTTGCTCGCCGACTACGCCGATACGCTGGCGATGACGCAAGGCAGGCGGCTTCAAGGAGAGCCGGAAAAACTCGTCGCCCGCGCGTTGCAGGCCGATCCCGATAACGTCAAGGCGCTCGCGCTCGCCGGCACCGTGGCATTCGAGAAAAAGGACTACGCCGGAGCGGTCGGCCACTGGGAGCGAATCCTGGACCTGGTGCCGCAGGATGCGGATTTCACGCAATCGCTGCGCGCGAGCATCGCCGAGGCGCGCGAGCTGGGCGGCATCGCGCCCGCCGGCAAGCAGCAGGCGCAGCGGCGCCCGGC
>JBARMB010000048.1:0-82334 GCA_049802235.1 Burkholderiales bacterium
CCCGGGCCTCGCGGCGCGCAGCGGCGAGCAAGGCCGCTTCCTTCGCTGACAGCTTCTCTTTTTCCATGTGTTACATGAGAATGATGTCGAACTGCTCCTGGGTGTAGCTGGTTTCGACCTGCATCGACACCGGCTTGGCGATGAAATCCCCCAGCATCGCCAGCCCCTGCGACTCCTCCTCGAGGAACAGGTCGATCACCGACTGCGAGGCGAGGATGCGGAACTCGCGCGCGTCGAACTGGCGCGCCTCGCGCAGGATTTCGCGCAGCACCTCGTAGCACACCGTGCGCGCGGTCTTCACCGCGCCGCGCCCGCCGCAGGTGGCGCAGGGCTCGCACAGAACATGTTCGAGGGACTCGCGCGTGCGCTTGCGCGTCATTTCCAGAAGCCCGAGGCCGGTGAATCCGTTCACCGTCATCCGGGTGCGGTCGCGCGCGAGCGCCTTGTTGAACTCCGCCAGCACCGCGGCGCGGTGCCCGGCGTTTTCCATGTCGATGAAGTCGATGATGATGATGCCGCCGAGGTTGCGCAGGCGCAGTTGGCGCGCGATCACCTGCGCCGCCTCGAGGTTGGTCTTGAAGATGGTGTCGTCGAAATTGCGCAGTCCGACAAAGCCGCCGGTATTGACGTCGACGGTGGTCATCGCCTCGGTCTGATCGACGATGAGGTAGCCGCCCGATTTGAGCTCGACGCGCCGCGCCAGCGCCCGCTCGATCTCCTCCTCGACGTTGTGCAGGTCGAACAGCGGCCGCTCGCCCGTGTAGTGCTCGAGCTTCGCCAGCACGTTCGGCGTGTACTCGCCCGCGAAGGACTGCAGCTTGTGGAAGTTCTCGCGCGAGTCGATGACGATGCGCCCGGTATTCTCGCCGGCGAAGTCGCGTAGCACGCGCTGGGCGAGCGACAGGTCCTGGTGGAGCAGCGTCGGCGCGGGGGAAGTGAACGCGCGTCCGCGGATGTCGTGCCAGAGCTTTCTCAGGTAGCCGATGTCATTCAGCAGCTCGGCGTCGGTCGCGGTCTCGGCGACGGTGCGGATGATGAAACCGCCGGTTTCGCCGGCCGGGAGCAATTGCTGCAATTTGTCGCGCAGCAGCTGGCGCTCGGTCTCGTCCTCGATCCGCTGCGAGATGCCGATGTGGGGATCCTGCGGCAGATACACGACCAGCCGCCCGGCGATGGAGATCTGCGTGGAAAGGCGCGCGCCCTTGGTGCCGATGGGGTCCTTGACCACCTGCACCAGCAGCGGCTGGCCCTCGGAGAGGATTTTCTCGATCGGCTTGCCGCTGGCGCCGCTCGCTTGCGCGTTCTGGCGCTCCTCCCAGATATCGGCGACGTGCAGGAAGGCGGCGCGCTCCAGGCCGATTTCGATGAACGCCGACTGCATCCCGGGGAGCACGCGCGCCACCTTGCCGACGTAGATGTTGCCCACCAGGCCGCGGCCGTGCGCGCGTTCGATGTGCAGTTCCTGCGGGACGCCCGCCTGCATCACGGCGACGCGGGTCTCCTGCGGCGTGCAGTTGATGAGGATGTCTTCGGTCATGACCGGATTCGCTCGATCAGATGCGCCGTCTCGTACAGCGGCAGCCCCATGACCCCGGAATAGCTGCCGTGCAGCTCGGTCACGAACGCCCCGGCGCGCCCCTGGATCGCGTACGCGCCGGCCTTGTCCATCGGCTCGCCGCTGTCGATGTAGGCAAGGATATCCGCATCGGCGAGCGCGCGCAGGCGCACCCGGCTCTCGCTGAGGAGAAGCTCGAAGCGCTGGTCGAATTTTACCGCCACCGCGGTGAGCACGCGGTGCTCGCGCCCGGAGAGCAGGCGCAGCATGCGCGCCGCGTCGGTGTGGTCGGCGGGCTTGCCGAGAATCACGTCATCGACGCACACGACCGTGTCCGCAGCCAAAACCGGCAATTTGCGCAATTGGCGCTGCACGATCCGTTCCCAGCCGACGTCCGCCTTGGCGCGGCAGACGCGGCAGACGTAATCGCCGGGCGATTCGCGCGCCAGCGGCGACTCGTCCACGTCGGTGCCGCGCGCCGGGTGCTCGCGCAGCACCAGCATCTCGAAGGCGATGCCGATCTGCTTCAGCAGCTCGCGCCGGCGCGGGCTGCGCGAGGCGAGGTAGATTTTCGTTCCCGCCGGAATCGCCATCACTCGCGGTGGTACGGGTGGTTGTGGAGGATCGACACGGCGCGGTAGAGCTGCTCGGCGAGCAGCACGCGCGCAAGGCCGTGCGGGAGCGTGAAGCCGGACAGGCGCAGCGTGAACTCCGCGCCGTTTTTCGTCTCGGGCGCGAGCCCGTCGGCGCCGCCGATGAGAAAGGCGGTGTCGCGGCCGTCCTGGCGTTGCCGATCGAGCCAGCGGGCGAATTGCGCCGTGGTGAATTCTCGCCCGCGCTCGTCGAGCGCCACGCGGCGGAAAGCGGCGGGAATCGCGCGCTCCATGCGCCCGGCTTCGGCGGCGAGCAGCTGTGCCACCGTCTTGCCGCTCGCCCGCGGCTCGGGGCGGACTTCGACCAGCTCGACCCGCAGGGCCCGGGGCATGCGCGTCGCGTATTCGGCAAAAGCCTCGTCCACCCAGCGGGGCATCTTGTTACCTACCGCTACGACGAGGAGCTTCATCGGCACAGAACCTCTCAACGCCAATGGCGCCAAGGTAAGCGTGGTTGTGGAAAACCTATTGGCGCTTCTTTGCGACCTTTGCGACCTTTGCAGCCTTCGCGACCTTCGCCTCCGCAATTGACTTTTCAGGAGCACGCCGCCGCCGCGGCTTGGGCTGGCCCCACAGCTCCTCCAGGTTGTAATGCGAACGCACCACCGGCTGCATGATGTGAACCACGATGTCGCCCAGATCGACCAGCACCCATTCGCCGCTTTCCTCGCCTTCGCTTCCGTAGACGCGGACTCCCGCCGCCTTCGCTTTTTCCTGGACGTTGCCGGCGAGCGCATTCACCTGGCGATTGGAATCGGCGCTGGCGATGATGACGCGATCGAACAGCGAAGTCAGGTGGGTGACGTCGAAGACCTTGATGTCGTGGCCCTTGATGTCCTCGAGCGCGGCGATGACCGCCTTCTGCAGTTTAAGTATGTTCATCAGGCCGTGGGGCTCTCTTTCGTATACAGGTCGTGCGTTTCAATGTAGTCGAGCACCGCAGCGGGCAGCAGATAGCGCGGGCTGCGGCGCTGGGCGAAATGCGCCCGGATGGCGCTGGCGGAAATGTCGAGCGCCGTGGTGCCGTAAGTGACGACGCTGCCGGCCGGCTTCGCCAGCAGCACCTCGGGGGTGCCGGCGCGATGGCGCCACTCGGTCGCGAGCGCGGCGGCCATCCCGCCGGGGGTGAGCGAGTGCCCGGGACGCTGCGCGACGAAGATGTGGGCGAGATCGAACAGGTCGCGCCAGCGCTGCCAGGCGGGAAGATCGCGGAAGGCGTCGGTGCCGAGCAGCAGCACGATCGAGCGTTCCCGGCCCAGGTCGCGGCGCAGCCGCTCGAGCGTTTCCACCGTATAGCTGGGATCGGTCTGCCGGATCTCGGCCTCGTCGAGCTCGAACAGCGGATTGTCTTCGATCGCGAGGCGGACCATCTCGAGGCGGTGCGCCGCCGGTGCCATCGGCGCGCCGCGGTGCGAGGGCCGGCCGGCGGGAATCCAGCGCACGTGCTGCAGGCCCAGTATCTCGGCCGCTTCCTGCGCCAGGCGCAGGTGGCCGAAATGGACCGGGTCGAAGGTGCCGCCCATGACGCCGAGGGGGGCGTTCATCGACGCTGCGTAGCTTGCGGCAACAAGGATTCTCCGGTCTGCACGCGTCAGGTGCGAACCTGGCCGTTGCCGAACACCACGTATTTCTGCGAGGTGAGGCCTTCGAGGCCCACGGGGCCGCGCGCGTGCAGCTTGTCGGTCGAGATGCCGATCTCGGCGCCCAGGCCGTACTCGAAGCCGTCGGCGAAGCGCGTCGAGGCGTTCACCATCACCGAGCTGGAATCGACTTCGCGCAGGAAGCGCTGCGCGCGCGACTCGTCCTCGGTAACGATGGCGTCGGTGTGCTGCGAGCCGTATTTGGCGATGTGCTCGATCGCCTGATCGAGGTCTTTCACCACGCGCACGGCGAGAATCGGCGCGAGATATTCGGTGTACCAGTCTTCTTCGGTCGCCGGCTTCATCTGCGGCACGAGTTTCCGCGCCGGCTCGTCGCCGCGCAGCTCGACGCCCTTGTCGGCGTAGATTTTCGCCAGCCTGGGGAGCACCTTCGGCGCGATGGTTTCGGATACCAGCAGCGTCTCCATGGTGTTGCAGGTGCCGTAGCGCTGCGTCTTGGAGTTGTCGGCGATACGGATCGCCTTCTCGATGTCGGCACGGTCGTCGATGTAGACGTGACAGACGCCGTCGAGGTGCTTGATCATGGGAATGCGCGACTCGCGCATCACGCGCTCGACCAGGCCCTTGCCGCCGCGCGGCACGATGATGTCGACGTACTCGTGCATCGACAGCAGCTCGCCCACGGCGGCGCGGTCGGCGGTCTCGATCACCTGCACCGCCGTCTCGGGCAGGCCCGCGGCAGCGAGGCCCTCGCGCACGCAGGCCGCGATGGCCTGGTTGGAGCGCACCGACTCCGAGCCGCCGCGCAGGATGCTGGCATTGCCCGACTTCAGGCACAGCGCCGCGGCATCCGCCGTCACGTTCGGGCGCGACTCGTAGATGATGCCGATCACCCCGAGCGGCACGCGCATCCTGCCGACCTTGATGCCGGAGGGCTGCTCGCGCAGGTCGCTCACTTCGCCGACCGGATCGGGAAGCGCGGCGACCTGCTCCAGGCCGGCGGCCATGTCTTCGATGCTCCTCTGCGTCAAGCTGAGGCGATCGATGAAAGCCGCGTCCTCGCCCGCTGCGCGCGCGGCCTTGACATCCTCGGCGTTCGCCGCGAGCAGCTTCGCGGCGTTACGGCGCACCGCTGCCGCCATGGCGAGCAGGGCGCGGTTTTTCGTCTCCGTGTCGGCGCGCGCGAGCTCGCGCGCGGCGGCGCGGGCGCGCCGGCCGAGCTCGAGCATGTAGGACTTGATCTCCGCAGGGGCGTTCATGGGTGAATTTTACGCTCACCCGGCGGGGGCCGTCATTCCCGCAGCCCCGTCATTCCCGCGAAAGCGCGCAGCCCCGTCATTCCCGCGAAAGCGGGAATCCAGCGACTTTTATTTATCGTTCCGAGACGAAATTCAGCTTTCGTCTGACGGCGCGCGGTGTTTTTCCGCGCGCCCTCTCGAGCGCCGGCTTGGGCGGCAATCGGGCTACCTTGCCAGAAGCTGCCAGGCGAGGGTTGCCTGCGAGAAGAATCCGACCGCGAATGCGAGCGTGCGAACCCACGGCACCGCGAAGGTATACGCCAGCGGATGGACCACGCGAGCCCAGAAATACACTGCACACGCGCCGGCGGTAGCACTGTTGGCGATTCCGGCGGCATGGGCCGCGAGCACCAGTGCGGCGAAAACCACCAGATTCTCGACGGCGTTGGCATGGGCCTTCATGAGACGCCTTGCCCAGGGCGACTGGGGCTTCGGATTCTCCGGGTAGCCGACGGTATCGGTCAGGCCCCAGACCGCGATCCTGTCGAGGATGTACGGAATCCACATCAAACCGGTCAAAGCGGTTACCAGGGTCAGGTACAGAAGTTCAGTTTTCATTGATTCCTCCTTTTAGTTGCACGGGAAACGAAACAACGAACGTGCCAGCTGACCGGCGCTTCGCGCCGCTACCGCAACGGCCAATCCTTCTTATGGTCGCAAGCCGCATGCGGTGTTGAATGGTACGCCGCTTGTGTGCCGTCCGGAGCAACGGCTTGTTGGCGCACGCTCGGCACACTGGAGCGGAGTGCCCCCTGAAAACACGTGAAGATGCCCATGGATAGGGCATCTTCAAAGGGTTGTTATATGCGTTGAGACGTCCTCGCGCGCCCTCGCGCGTGCGCTCGCGGTGCGCCACAGCTCAGCGATGCCCAAGCGGGCGACGCCATTATGGTGGCGCAGACTGGCCGCATGAATTCACTGCGATTCTTGCGGGGCGCTAACGTCCTGCGTATCAGCTGCGGGCGGAATGCCCGCGGTTCCATGATCTACGGACCGCAATCCGGCCAGGCGAGGACAGCACCCGGCCCGGAGTACGCCGCGCCCGACAGCTGCATGTGCTGGTTAGGCGGCGGACCGCCGAGACCGGGCTGGCGCACGGCTAGCGAGCCCTGACCCAAGCGGCGCTTCCCGACAAGGCGGCGCCAATAGCAATGAGGATCAGGGCCGCGGGCTGCGACAGGGCGTTCAGCCAGTGAGGTCCGACGGCGTCAGTGATGAGCCAGGCGATGAAGAATGTGAATCCGGCCGTAACACAGAGCAGCCCAGCGCTGTCTAGATGGTAGCTCCGTACCTCTCGAGGGGAAGGATCGGCGGCCACTCGCACGCGCAACTGGCGCCTTAGCCTAAGGACGACCGTCCAAACGACGATCGCTATAGCGACATCGAGGAGGATCGGAGTCCATCTCATACGCGTGGTCCCTCCCGCCGCTTAACCATCAATGGGTGGATGAAATGGTATTTATCACTTTTTTCGCGCTGCAGAAATGCCAACTATCATACCCCCGCTTCGGTATAGAGGGCGTGCCTTGGGGCGGGAGCGGGTTGCATAGGGGGGCGCAGGGCTGCCCTTTTCTTTCGCCGCTTTCTTTTGGGCAAGCAAAAGAAAGCAACTCGCCGGAAGGCGAAATCTGAATTACCTCTTGGGACGATAATTGAACGTCGCTGGATTCCCGCTTTCGCGGGAATGACGGAGACCCACCCCCTCCCTGGCCCTCTCCCTCGAGGGAGAGGGGAAGATACCGAAGGAATGACGAAACAATCAGCTCGCGAATCTCAATCCGAGCTGCAAGAGCTCATCCCACGCATCGCCCTTGGCGACGCCCTTGATCACGCGATCGATCCGCGCCGCGTGCTCCAACGCGGCGAGCAGCGCATTGCGCGCGAGCTTCTTCGCTGCGCGGCCGATGAGCGATTGCCTGGCATCGCCCCAGACGCGCGCTGCGCGGCAGACCTCGGCCAGCGGGCGTCCGCTCGCCAGGCCATCCTGCACCCGGGCGATGGCGCGGATCTCCTCGGCGAGGATCCACAGCACGCGCGGCGGCGCTTCGCCCTCGCCGCGCAGGCCTTCGAGCATGCGCACGAGGCGCGCGCGATCGCCGGCGAGCATCGCCTCGGCGAGCTTGAGGGCATCATAGCGGGCGACATTCAGCACCGCCTCGCGCACCGCGTCGAAGGCGAGCTCGCCCGGCGGCGCGAGCAGTGCCAGCTTCTGGATCTCCTGGTGCGCCGCGAGCAGGTTGCCCTCGACGCAATCGGCGATGAACTCCAGCGTCTGCCTGGCGGCCCTCTGTTTCTGGCGCGCGAGCCGCGCTGCGATCCACTCCGGCAGCTTGGCGCGCTCTACCGGCCAGACTTCGACCACGGTTCCCGCGCGCGCGAGCGCCGCGAACCAGGCCGCGGCCTGGTCCCGCTTCGCAAGCCGCGGCACAGTCACGAGCAGAAGCGTGTCGGGCGACAAATGGGCGCACTGCGCTTCGATCGCTGCGCCGCCGCCGGCGCCCGGCTTGCCGCCCGGGATGCGCAGCTCGATCAGTTTCTTGTCGCCGAACAGCGACATCGAGGCGCCGGCGGCGATGAACTCGCCCCAATTGAAGCTGCGCTCGGCGACGAGGACGACGCGCTCGGTGAACCCGGCGGCGCGGGCGCGCGCGCGGATGGCGTCGGCGGCTTCGAGCGCCAGCAGCGGTTCGTCGCCGTGGATGACGTACAACGGCGCGAGCGAGCGCGCCAGGTTCTGTTCGAGCTGCTCGGTGCGGAGGGAAGCCAAGGCCTAAACGCAAAAACGCAAGGGACGCAAAGGCAGGAATCCTTTGCGTCCCTCGGCGTCCCTTGCATCCCTTGCGTTCGGGTCTTTCACTCGACGCTCGGCTTCGCCGCCTTGGCTGCGGCGAGACGGCGCAGGATCTGCTGCACCATGTCGGTCTGCATGTCGCGGTAGAGCAGGGCTTCCTCGGATTCCTTGGCGAGCACCTGGGCGTCGTTGAAGGAGATGTCGCGCGTCAGCAGGATTTCGCTGGTGGGCACGAACACCTGCCCCTTGGGATCGGTGACGCGAAAGCCGACGCGATAGCGCAACTGGTATTCCCGCACCTTTCCCGCGGTGTCGAACGACAGGATCAACTTTTCGCGCGCTTCCTGGGTGAAGCCGAGGATGGCCTCGGCCTCCTTGGCCTCGTTCACCAGCCGGGTCTTGCTCGCGGCGGCGAGATTGCGCTTGAGCTCGATGGCGAGCGGCGAGCCGGGCGGAACGTACAGGGTTTCAAACGGCAGCTGCGCCTGCCCGCGAAGCTGGAAGCCGCAGGCGGCGAGCAGCAGGCACAGCGCGGCGGCGAGAGCGGAGCGAATCATGGGTGCATGGTAAATGGTAAATGGTGAATCGGGAATCGGGAATCGGGAATCGTAAGACCGAAACACCGCTACGCCGTTACGATTCCCGATTTACGATTCTCGCCGTCATATCACCACGTTCACCAGCCGCCCGGGCACCACCACGACCTTCTTCACCGCCTGGCCGCCGGTGTAACGCGTCACTGCTTCGTGGCCGAGCGCGAGCTGCTCGATCTGCTCGCGGCCGGCCGATTTCGGCGCGCGCAGATGGCCGCGCAGCTTGCCGTTGACCTGGAGGACGAGCTCAACTTCGTCCTGCACGAGCGCGGATTGGTCCACCTGCGGCCACGGAGCATGGGCCATCTCTCCAAAGGTTTGTTCAAACTGAAGTTCCCGCCAAAGAGCGTGAGTAATGTGGGGAACTATCGGATGAATAATACGAAGCAGGATGCCGATCCCCTCATTCATCAGCTGCAATCTCGCATTGATCGGTCGCTCATCCGCTGCTGATTCAGGCGGTGCAGTATCACCGGGCAATTTCTCCAGTGCATTGAGAATCTTCATTCCCGCTGAGGCAACCGTGTTGTACTGCTGCCTGCCGTAGTCGTAATTCGCCTGCTGCAGAATCTGATGGATCTCGAACCGCTTTTCTCTAAGCCGACTGTCTTCCGCTGACCAGTCGGTAATTCGTTTGATGCTTTTAGGAAAGGCGATAGAACCGGCATTTCGATAACAAAAATCCCAGAGCCGCCTCAAAAAGCGATAAGCGCCTTCCACGCCCGCGTCCGACCATTCCAGCGTCTGCTCCGGCGGCGAGGCGAACATCATGAACAGGCGCGCGGTGTCGGCGCCGTATTCCTCGATCAGCGATTGCGGATCGACGCCGTTGTTCTTCGATTTCGACATGGTGCCGATGCCGCCCGACTCGACCGGCTGCCCGTCCGAGCGCAGCACGGCGCCGGTGCGCTGCCCCTTGTCGTCGAGCTTCAGATCGACATCGGCGGGATTGTAATAGGCGATCCGGCCTTCGCCGCCCTTGCGGTAGAAGATCTCGTTCAGCACCATGCCCTGGGTGAGCAGCCGCGTGAACGGCTCGTCCGTGCCGGTAACGAGGCCGAGGTCGCGCATGACCTTGGTCCAGAAGCGCGAGTAGAGCAGGTGCAGAATGGCGTGCTCGATGCCGCCGATGTACTGATCCACCGGCATCCAGTATTTGACGCGCTCGTCCACCATCGCCTGCGACTGGTCCGGGCAGCAGTAGCGGATGAAGTACCAGGACGAATCCACAAAAGTGTCCAGGGTGTCGGTCTCGCGCTTCGCCGCCTTGCCGCATTTCGGGCAGGTGCAGTCGAGAAACGACGGCGTCTTCGCCAGCGGGTTGCCGCTGCCGTCGGGAACGAGGTCTTCGGGCAGCACCACCGGCAGTTGCGCGTCGGGCACCGGCACGTCGCCACAGGCCGCGCAATGAATGATCGGGATCGGCGTGCCCCAGTAGCGCTGGCGCGAGATGCCCCACTCGCGCAGCCGCCACTGCACCTGCTTGTCGCCAAGCCCTCTGGCTTTCAGGTCGGCAGCGATGGCGTCGACCGCCGCGCGGTGGTCGAGCCCGTCGTATTTGCCGGAATTCACGCAGCGGCCGTTGTCGGCATACCAAGCCTGCCAGGCATCGGCAAATTCCCCTGCCTGGCTGTGCGCGCCAGCGGTCTTTTTCGAAGCAGGGGAGATTTCGCGATCGGACCAGTCAATCACCTGCCTGATCGGCAGGCCGTACCTCTTCGCGAAATGGAAGTCGCGCTCGTCGTGCGCCGGCACACCCATGACCGCGCCCTCGCCGTAGCTCATCAGCACGTAGTTGCCGACCCAGACATCGATGTGCTCGCCCGAGATCGGGTGCGTGACGAACAGGCCCGTGGGCATGCCCTTCTTTTCCATCGTGGCGAGATCGGCCTCCTGCATGCCGCCGCGCCCGCATTCTTCGATGAAGGCGACGAGTTGCGGATTATTCTTCGCCGCGTGCGCGGCAAGCGGATGCTCGGGGGCCACGGCGCAGAAAGTCGCGCCCATCAGCGTGTCGGCGCGCGTGGTGAACACGCGCATGACTTTTCTCATGCCATCGAGCTCGTAGGGAAAGCCGATGTTCACGCCTTCGCTCTTGCCGATCCAGTTCGCCTGCATGGTCTTGACGCGCTCGGGCCAGCCGGGGAGCGTGTCGAGTGCGGCGAGCAGCTCCTCGGCGTAGGCGGTGATGCGCATGTAGTACATCGGGATCTCGCGCTTCTCCACCAGCGCGCCGGTGCGCCAGCCGCGGCCGTCGATCACCTGCTCGTTGGCGAGCACGGTCTGATCGACCGGGTCCCAGTTCACCGTTCCGGTCTTCCTGTAGACGAGGCCCTTTTCCAGCATGCGCAGGAACAGCCACTGGTTCCAGCGGTAGTAATCGGGCTTGCAGGTGGCGAGCTCGCGCTCCCAGTCGATGGCGAAGCCGAGCGACCGGAGCTGCTTCTTCATGGTGGCGATGTTGTCGTAGGTCCACTTCGCCGGCGGCACGGCGTTCGCCATCGCGGCGTTTTCCGCCGGCAGGCCGAACGCATCCCAGCCCATGGGCTGCAGCACGTTGCAGCCCCGCATCCGCTGGAAGCGGGTCATCACGTCGCCGATGGTATAGTTGCGCACGTGCCCCATGTGCAGCTTGCCCGAGGGGTAGGGAAACATCGACAGGCAGTAGAACTTCGGGCGGCCGCCTTTCTCCGGCGGCTCCTCGGCGGCGCGAAACGCCCGGGTGCGCTCCCAGTGCTCCTGCGCCTCACGCTCGATGACTTCCGGATGGTACTGGGTTTGCATGAACGGGAAGCGCCAGAAAAGCGCGAATTATAACCGCTGCGCGTGGCTCGCCGCCTGAATCGCGACACGCCGGCTTCCCGAATATATAGTGTGGCGAAGCGGATGCAACTGGAGGAGGTGATCATGAAACTTCTTTGCATGAGAACGACGCTCGCGGCGATCGCGATTGCCGCCGGCTCGACGGTGCTCGCGGCGCAGCCCTCCGCGCGAACGGCGCGCAGCGCCCCGGGCGCGGTGGTCGAGGCGGTGCAAATGCCGGCCTGGGTTGAGCGCGATGGCGCGAGGATCCCCGCGTCGGCGGGCATGGTGCTGAAGGAGCACGATCGATTGCGCACCGGCGCCGATTCTCGCCTGCTGCTGAGGACGGCCGACGGCAGCGGCGTCAAGCTGGGCGAAAAGGCGTCGCTGCTGCTGGAGAGCATGCCGGCGCCCAAGGACAACGTGTTCCAGGCGGCGATGAAGGTCAGCGAGGGTGCGTTCCGCTTCACCACCGAGCTCTTGGCGAGGTACAGCGGCAAGCGCGAGATCAATATCAGCATCGGAACCGTGACCGCAGGCATCCGCGGCACCGATCTGTGGGGCAAATCCGAGCCCGAACGGCAGATCGTGTGCCTGATCGAGGGCAAAATCGATGTGACGCCGCCCGGCGAGAGCGCGATTTCCATGGATGACCGGTTGTCCTTCTACGTGCGCGACAAGGGTATATCGCAGCCGGTCGCGCCGGTGCCGCTCGACCAGCTCAAGCAATGGTCCGAGGAGACGGAAATGCAGCCGGGGCAGGGCGTGTCGATGCGCGGCGGAAAGTGGAAGGTCACCGCGGCCTCGGTCGAGTCGCTTGACGCGGCGCTCGGACTCTCGAGTAATTTGCGCGACGCGGGCTTCGCGGCCGAAATTTATCCCGCCAAGGTGAAGGACAAGCGCGTCTACAGCGTGCGCCTGTCCGGCTTCGCCAGCAAGCAGGATGCCGAAAGCGTGGCGACGGCGCTGAAGCGCGAAGGCCGCCTCGGCGAGAACGATCCGAAAGTCGGCAGGTAAGCCGCGGGCCGGGGATCCACCCGGCTCCCGGCATCGAAAAACGCGGGGCTTGCTCCGCGTTTTTTTATCGACCCGGCATGCTCATCCGGCAACAGCGGTGAAGTAAAATAACGCCTTTCGCGTCCGCCTGATGTCGCTTCTCGACAACCTCAATCCCGAACAGCTTGCCGCGGTTACGCTGCCGAACCAATCGGCGCTGATTCTCGCCGGTGCGGGTTCGGGCAAGACGCGCGTGCTCACCACGCGCATCGCCTGGCTGATCCAGACCGGCAACGTCAGCCCCAGCGGCGTGCTCGCGGTCACCTTCACCAACAAGGCGGCGAAGGAAATGCTCACGCGCATTTCGGCGATGCTGCCGATCAACGTGCGCGGCATGTGGGTGGGCACCTTCCACGGCCTGTGCAACCGGCTGCTGCGCGCGCATCACCGCGACGCCGGGCTGCCGCAGCAGTTCCAGATCCTCGATTCGCAGGACCAGCTCGCCGCGGTGAAGCGCGTGCTCAGGGCGCTCAACGTCGATGAGGACCGCTTCCCGGCGCGCGACGCGCAGTATTTCATCAACGGCGCGAAGGAAGAAGGCAAGCGCGCGAACGCCGTGGAAATCCACGACGAGCTCAGCCGCCGCTACGCCGAGATCTACGCCGCCTACGACGAGCAGTGCCAGCGCGAGGGCGCGGTGGATTTCGCCGAGTTGCTGCTGCGCACCTACGAATTGCTGTCGCGCAATGAAATCCTGCGCGAGCATTATCAGCACCGCTTCCGCCACATCCTGGTGGACGAGTTCCAGGACACCAACCGGCTGCAATACCGCTGGCTGAAGCTGCTTGCCGGGCGCCTGGACGGATCCGCGCCGGGACGCGGCGCGGAGAACGTCGTGTTCGCGGTTGGCGATGACGATCAGAGCATTTACGCCTTCCGCGGAGCCAACGTCGGCAACATGGCCGAGTTCGAGCGCGACTTCCACGTCGAGAATGTGATACGCCTGGAGCAGAATTACCGCTCGCACGGACACATCCTCGCCGCCGCCAACGCGCTTATTTCGCACAATAGAAAGCGCCTCGGCAAGAATCTCTGGACTTCCGCCGGCCAGGGCGAGCCGGTGCGCGTGCACGAGGCGCAGACCGACGGCTACGAGGCCGCCTGGATCACCGACGAAGTGCAATCGCTCAAGCGCGACGGCCTGCGGCTGGCCGACATGGCGGTGCTGTACCGCTCGAACGCGCAGTCGCGCATCCTCGAGCATGCGCTGTTCTCGAACGGCATTCCGTACCGCGTCTATGGCGGCCTGCGCTTTTTCGAGCGCCTGGAGATCAAGCACGCGCTGGCGTACCTGCGCCTGGTGTCGAACCCCGATGACGACGGCGCGTTCCTGCGCGTTTCCAACTTTCCGACGCGCGGCATCGGCGCGCGCACGCTCGAGCAGTTGCAGGATGCGGCGAAGGCGGGCGGCGTGAGCCTGGTTCGCGCCGCGGCGCAGCTCCCGGGCAAGTCCGGCGCGGCGCTCGGTGCGTTCGTGCGCCTGATCGAATCGATGCGCGCCGAGACGCAGGGCCTGCCGTTGCAGGAGACCGTGGAAGTGATGCTGCAGCGAAGCGGCCTGGTCGCGCACTACAAGAGCGAAAGGGATGGCGCCGACCGCGTCGAGAACCTGCTCGAGCTGGTGAACGCCGCCGCCGCGTTCGTGCAGGACGAGAACTTGGCCGAAGCGCTCGGCGCCGAGGCGCCGCCGGCTGCGGAGGCCGAGAGCGGCGCTCCGGTCGATCCGCTGGCTTCCTTCCTCGCGCACGCGGCGCTCGAGTCTGGCGTCAATCAGGCCGCCGAAGGCGCCGATGCTCTGCAGCTCATGACCGTGCACTCGGCCAAGGGCCTGGAGTTCCACGCGGTGTTCATCACCGGGCTGGAAGAAGGGCTGTTTCCGCATGAGCAAAGTATCATGGAAAACGATGGCTTGGAGGAAGAGCGGCGCCTCATGTACGTCGCGATCACGCGCGCGCGCACGCGCCTGTACCTGTCGTTCGCGCAGACGCGCCTGCTGCACGGGCAGACGCGCTACAACGTCGCCTCGCGCTTCATCGACGAGATTCCGCAGGACGCGATCAAATGGCTGACGCCGCGCTTCGGCGGCGTGAAGCTCGACGACGTCGCGTGGGCGCCGGAGCCGAAGCAGAAAGCAGCGCCGAGTATGCCGGATCACGGCTTTCGCATCGGCCAGGCGGTGGTGCACCCGAAATTCGGCCAGGGCGTGATCGTCAGCGCCGAAGGCTCGGGCACCGACGCGCGGCTGCAGATCAACTTCGGCAGGCAGGGAATGAAGTGGCTGGCGCTGGAATACGCGAAGCTGCAACCGGCGTAATCACGCCGGCGTCCCCGCGAAAGCGGAAATCCAAATCGATCTCGCCTAAAGGCACGCGCGCGTGAGCGCGCCGATTTCGAGAGGGCGGATTCATTCTGCCGTCTCGAAATCGTTGTAGCTCCCTCTCTCACCCCGGATTGCTACAATTCCGTACACGAAACGGAGGGGACCATGTTCGTTGTAGCTCCCTCTCTCACCCCGGATTGCTACAATCCGAGGCGAGCAGCACGGTACCGGCGACGCGTTGTAGCTCCCTCTCTCACCCCGGATTGCTACAATGCGCTGATCGCTGCCTCGGCAGGCATCCCGGTTGTAGCTCCCTCTCTCACCCCGGATTGCTACAATACATGCTGCTCCTCACCAGCACCTCCGATAGTTGTAGCTCCCTCTCTCACCCCGGATTGCTACAATCTCGGTTCCACGCTGGCGCACGGCGAACTTGTTGTAGCTCCCTCTCTCACCCCGGATTGCTACAATAAGACGTCATCAAGCCATACGACACCTCGCGTTGTAGCTCCCTCTCTCACCCCGGATTGCTACAATAATGGCTCTATGCCATGTATCTGCTCGTCAGTTGTAGCTCCCTCTCTCACCCCGGATTGCTACAATACCAGGGATCGTCGGCCGGGAGCACCGTGCGTTGTAGCTCCCTCTCTCACCCCGGATTGCTACAATGGCCACGGCCGCCGTAGCGCGTGCTGCAGGGTTGTAGCTCCCTCTCTCACCCCGGATTGCTACAATGCGTGCCCACGCGCATCGTCTCAGCGGCCCGTTGTAGCTCCCTCTCTCACCCCGGATTGCTACAATGGCTGCAACGAACCGCCCGCGGACACTCGCGTTGTAGCTCCCTCTCTCACCCCGGATTGCTACAATGCGCCGGCGCGCTGGCGCTCAATGCCAAGCGTTGTAGCTCCCTCTCTCACCCCGGATTGCTACAATGCCGCCTCGCCGGTGGGGCTCGAGTCTCTCGTTGTAGCTCCCTCTCTCACCCCGGATTGCTACAATGCGCACGGTGTGGGAGACCTTCCGGCTCAAGTTGTAGCTCCCTCTCTCACCCCGGATTGCTACAATTAATTAAGCCACACACCGCGTTCCATCTAAGTTGTAGCTCCCTCTCTCACCCCGGATTGCTACAATCGGGCGGCAGACGGTCTGCGAACTTGTGAGGTTGTAGCTCCCTCTCT
Source organism: Burkholderiales bacterium (assembly GCA_049802235.1). Classification (GTDB taxonomy): domain Bacteria; phylum Pseudomonadota; class Gammaproteobacteria; order Burkholderiales; family SG8-39; genus VBDM01. The sequence continues at coordinate 15,848 of JBARMB010000048.1, forward strand.
CACCCCGGATTGCTACAATACGAGTGGTTCCACCAGTCCCGAGCCTAAGGTTGTAGCTCCCTCTCTCACCCCGGATTGCTACAATCCACACTCGAGGATGGTGCGCTGTGCTATGGTTGTAGCTCCCTCTCTCACCCCGGATTGCTACAATAGACCTCGTGGAAAACCCCGCTCAGCCTCGGCTGGCGGGGTTTTTTGCGTGTAAATTCGACTTCAGAACAGCAGCATCTGGTTGGCTTTGACGGCTTTTTCCTGAAAAAGCGGCAGCCCCACCAGGAGTTTCATGCTCGCGTACTGCTTTTCGGTGACGGTCAGGCAACGTACCGACCCGTCCGGCGGCAGGTTGTCGATCAGGCGCTTCATGTGTTTTTCCTCGGCGTCGTTGCCGTTGAGGATGCGCCCGTACACCGAGAACTGGATCATGTCGTAGCCGTCGTTGATAAGAAAACGGCGGAACACCGTATAGGCGCGGCGTTCGACCCGCGTAACCATTGGAAGATCGAACAACACGAGCAAGCGCATGTGTCGTCGCGTTCCCGCGCTCACGCGTCACGACTCGCGGATATGCTGCCGCAGTCCGATGAGCGTCGGGAGTTCCAGTACGCTCTTGGCTCCGTCTTCATAGATCCGCGCAAGACTTTCCACGGTGTGTTCGATGGCGTCTAAGGCAGACATCACGCCGCGCGGCATTGCCATGTCCACGTTGAGCAAACCGACCAGCGCGGTCTTGTCTGTTGGTTGCAGCTCGGCGTCATCCGGCACGTGATGCTTGGCGACGTAGAGATCGACCAGCGGTCTAAAGGGCTCGATCAGGTCATCGGCAAGGTTGAAAGCGTTTTGCTCGCTGGCGTGATACAGCCCGATCGAAGGCAACAGACCGTGTGCTACCAAGCCACGGGCGATGGTACCGCGTAGTACCGCATAGCCGTAATCCAGTGCAGCGTTGGCCCATCGCTCCTGGCCGCGTTGAAAGTTCTTGTCGAAGAGTCTGGCGAAGTAACTTGCCGCTGCCTGAGCCTCCATGTTCTCGCTGTCACCCGAACGCACGCGCCGCGCGTAGGACTCGAGCCGGTCCGCGCCTTCTGCGTTTGCGAGCGTAAGGCACGCGGCCTGATTGGAGATCTTCCGGCGCACGATCACCGCCCAAGCCTGTTTGGCGAGTGGGCGCGGCATGTCGAGTTGCAGGCGCAGCCAACGTGTGGCGCGAGAATGAGAGAGAAAGGGCAGAAAGACGCCGTTGGGGTGGTGCGTTTCCCCGGTGGCGAACAGGCTGATGCCGTATTCGCCGCAGGCCGAGAGCACTGGATGCGTGAGCGTGATTTCGCGGTGGTTGAGCACGATCACCGCGATGTCCTCGAAAGGCACGAAGGCCGTTTCGTCCTGCTCGATCGCCAGCGAATAATGTTCGCGCCGCAGTTTCGCTGGTCGCGAAACAACTACACTACGCCAGACCACGGCGCGGCTCCGGGCGAGCGGGATAGAGGTTGCCTAGAACATCGACGTGGAATTTTTCGATCCTCGATGCGCCGGCAATGCCTTTGCGGAAATATTCCTTGTCAGGTTTCGGTTGATCATGGGCTCTTAGCGTCATGCGACCATCGCTTTCGTACATAACGAAGTAGCCCTCGTGCGTAACGTCTCCCAAGGTGGCCTTCACGTAGTCATTCTTGGTGAGGGCGAAGAGGAATTTAGCCTCCTGCGGAATCCGGGGCGGGTTAATACGCTTCTCCTCGCTGATTGCATAAGCTGGTTCTATAAGAAAGTTATTGCCGTGTCGGTAAACGTCCACATGAAGCATTTCGCCCTGATCGGCTACTCCGCCGCGAACCAGCACCCCACCTTTCTGAGTGGAAGCCAACTTAACCGTCCGCACCAATGGAGCCTGTTTGCCTGGCGCGGAGGGTTTATAAACCAGCTTTGAAAATGCCTTTTTGCCGTCACCCTCATGCGCTTGCAGCCTCTCGCGCAGCAGGCTGATAAGCGGCGCATTGCGAGGATCATCTGCGCCGACAATCTTGTCCAGGTCAGCCAGCTTCAGCTTTTGTAACGGTACACTGACATAGCTCAATCCTTGGGCAAGCAAGTTGGCGGAGCGGATCGTGTCTTGATGCAGCGCGCCGCCATCACGTCGCTTTGGCGCGCGTGAGACGAATACAGGGCGCATGGTGTCCAGCGCTTCGGTGGGATACGTCCCCAACCGCTCCATGTCGATGCGCAGTAAGGCGGGGTTGTCAATGTTCAGGCGCGCCAGCAGTTCGTCGCGGAAATGCGGCCACGGATCAGGGAAGTGTTGCTGCAATCGCTGGAACATTACCGGATTGACGATCTCGCCAGTTTCCACGTCAACGAATCCCTCGCGTACCTGATCCAGTTCCTTGCGCCTGGCGTAGTCGGACAAGCGCTTCACCATGCCGTGGCTACATGCGGCTACCACTGCGGCATCGAGCGCATGGTGGCGATCGCTGTCGCTGCGCACCTTGATCAGCCCCCAGCGGGTACGCAGAAAAGAGGTGAGCTGACCGCTGACCACGACACAACGCCTCGCGTCGCTGCCTTCGGCCAGTTGCAGATAACGCTCGACATAGTTCTTGAAGAAGCGGCAGATGTAGCGGGTATCGTTGAGGTTTCGTTCCCGGAATTCTTCCGCCTCCTTGACGCCGAAGTCCTTGCGCAATAAGCGGCTACGCTTGGCGAGGCGGTAGGTTTTGTTCGATTCGACGAAGGCGACGAATTGCCGCCAGCGTGGGCTGTCTTCAGTACCGCCCAGGTATTCGTAAGGTGTGTGATTGCCCTTGTCGCGATTTTCTTTGGCGTGCGCCAGTACCTTGTTGTTCTTGCTGTCGTCGAAGCTGCGGGAATAGGGCAGGGCGTGATCGACTTCGACGTAGCCTGGCTCCAGTAGGCGCTCAATGTCGATCGGCGTGATCGAGTAGGCGCACTTGCCCTGCTGTTCACGATATAGCCGCCATTTCTCGAATTCCAGACCCTTGGGCGGTTGACCGAAGTGCTCGGCGAACAAGGCCTTGTCCTTGTCGTTTCTCCCCCGGTATTCGGTCTGCTCCTTCTCGACCTTCCTGCGTTCGTCGAGGGGTCTCGACAAGTCTCGCGCCATTTCGATGTGAACCGCAGCCGGCGCACCGTACTGGCGGACGAGCGCGTTCACCACTTTGCGTGCTTGATTGAGCGCGCGCAGCACCACCGGGTTACGCGGGATGTCCATGTCCTGACTGAACACCATGCGTCCGCCCTTGTCGCGCCCGGAATAGAACGGCGGCAGGTATTTGTGCGCGCCTTCGCCTACCTTGAAGAGCTGGCTGTGGTGATAGCCGGCCTTCTCGCAGGCTTCGTCGTAGCGCAGGGCGGCTTCCATATGCGGCACGATCCGGCGCAGCGCCTTGAGCGACAGGGCGTGGAACTTGTCGAAACGGATGTCGAGCAGGGCATTGACCATCTTCTCCGCACTCGGCAAGGGCAGCTTGCGTAGCTCGGCAGCCACCTCCTCGTCGTCCTTGAACACGCTTAACACCCAAGCAATCTGGTCGAGCAATTCGGGCCGGCCGTCCAGCGCGGCACCGGCCATGCCCTGCCACTCGGTTTCCAGTCCGGCCTTCTTTAGCGTCAGCCTTAACTCATGCCAAGCGGGCAGTTTGATGATGGGGCTTGCCTCTGGGTCCTTCGCCTTGTCCTCTGCCTTCTGTTTCTCGCTGGGATATGGTAGGCCAGCGAATTTGAGCGATTCGGGAATGCCCCCCTTCACTAGCGCAGTGCGGAGCTGCTTGTATGTAAACTTCTCGCCGGATTGGTACGGCAGCGGCAAAGCGATGCGCCGCTCTTGCTCGTTCAGCGCTCGAGTGCTGCCGTCCACGACGATGCGCAGATTGTTGAGCCGCGTTAGCCAGACATGACGCTCGGCGGTAAAGCTGGCTTTCGGTGCGCGGTATTCCTCCTTTTCGAAAGTGCATTTGCCGAGCATCTTCAGAAGATCGGCCCCAGCCAGCGCAGGCTTCTGTGCCCAAAATAGGCCGCTCTTGCGGTCCCCGCTGCCAAGGATTAACGCCTCCAGCGCCGTGCCCGCGTGCGAGTTACCCAATTCGCGCTGCCGCCTGAACAACAACGCCAGTTCCTCGCCCAGCAATGTGCGGGCCAGCGCCTTGCTGTAGTCGCCCTGCTTGTTACGCTGGGCATCGGGAAACTCTTTGAGCACCATTTCGGCGGTGCTGCGATAGCCTTTCTCTCGCATCAGTTTCGTGGTGCCTGCGAGACCCTGCTTGACCTTGCCGCCTTCTCCCTTGACATCTTCGTCGGCCTGCTTTTCCTCTGCGCGGCTGATCCAATGGAAACCCCGATGTTTGCAGAGGTGATAGATCACCCGCGCCCACTCTTCTGCGTCCAGTTGACGATCCAAACCGGCGACCCGCAATTGCCACAGCGATTGATGAAACGGCCGCTGCGCTTGAAACATGTGGGCGCTTTCAATCAAGCCTTCACGTTCCAGCAGCCTTGCTAGTTTGGTTAGCCGCCAGACCCGGCGACGCAGACGGCGGCGCATTAGCCGAGCCATGCGGCGCACCAAATTGAGGGAATCTCCTTCCTTGTCGGTCTCAGCCTTGTCGAAGGCGCGCACTCCAAGCGCCACGATCCGGTTCGGCGCAAGTACTGCCCAGCCGACCGATGCGATCCCGATATCCAAGCCGATAGTGAGCGAGCCCGCTGCCTTGACAGACATGGATTCCTCCCTGATACTTGAACCGTTGTAGTAATCCGGGGTGAGAGCCGTTGCTACAATAAGTCAGATCGAAAGATTTGACGCATCCGCCCGGTGGGAAACCACCGGGCTTTTTATTTATCGAACAGCGCCAACTGGCTCGCGCCGACGAGCACGGCCTCTTCGACCGAGCGCTTCGCTTCCGCGAGCGTGGTCGCTCCACCCGCGTGTGTGCCCGCCTGCCAGCGGTAGACGCCGTCCCATTCGCCTTTCTTCCCGAGCGCGACGCTGCCGAGCTTCTGCTTGCCCAGCCAGTAGCCGTGCGACAGGTAGCCGCGCTCCCAGATCGCCCGCTTCGCCTTCGACGCGCGCTTCGCCATCGCCCCTCCCGAGCACGCATTTTAACCACGCCGCGGCGCGCCGGGGTAACGGCACCGGGGGGCGCAATTTCCGGGTGGCGCGTTCGGCGCGACCTCATTACGATGCGGCATGCGCTCAGTCGACGCGTTTCGCCTCGTGCTCCTTGCCGCGATCTGGGGCGGGTCCTTCATCTTCCTGCGCATCGCGGCACCGGCGCTCGGCCCGTGGCTGTTGGCCGAACTGCGCGTGCTGCTCGCGGCGCTGACGCTGCTCGCCTATGTCCGCGCCACCGGCTTCGACCTGAAGTGGCGCTCCCGGTGGCGCGAGTACCTGATCATCGGGGCGATCAACTCCGCCGCGCCGTTCGTGCTGTTTTCTTATGCGGCCGTGCACATCCCGGCTTCCTATTCCGCGGTGCTCAATGCGACCAGCCCGCTCTTCGGCGCAGCCTTTGCCGCCGCTTGGCTCGCCGACCGCTTCAACGCCCGCCGGGCATCGGGCCTCGCCGCCGGCATGCTCGGCGTCGCCCTGCTGGTCGGCTTCGGCCCCCTGGCGGTGACGCCGGAAGTGGTGCTTGCGGCGCTCGCGGCGCTGGGCGGCGCCGGCTGCTACGCGCTGGCGAGTGTCGTATCGAAGAAAAGCACTGAATCGATCGCGCCGCTCGCAGTCGCAACCGGCAGCCAGATCGGCGCGGCGCTCATACTCGCTCCCGCGTTCGCCGTCTGGCCCGATCCGGGCGGCATCACCCCGGGTGTCGTGCTGAGCGTGATCGCGCTGGCGGTGCTTTGCAGCGCCATCGCCTACCTGCTGTATTTCCGGCTGATCGCAGATATCGGTCCCGCACAGGCGCTCACCGTGACTTTCCTCATCCCGCTGTTCGGCATCGTCTGGGGCGCCGTTTTCCTCGGCGAACAGATCACGCCGGTGATGTTCCTCGGTGCCGTGCTCGTGGTCGGCGCGACCTGGACGGTCGTGGCTCAGCCGGCGCAATCTCACCAGAGCGCGCCGACCGAGACCAGCGAGTAGCGCGCAAAGCGCCCGAACGCCTGAAACAGCATGACTGCGAGCCAGTTGAGCTTGAGCCAGCCGGAAGCCACGCACAGCGCGTCGCCGGCGATCGGCAGCCACGCGAGCAGCAGTGCCGGCGCGCCGTAGCGCTGCACGCGCTCGATCTGCGCGAGCGGCTTCTTCGTCGCGACGAAGCGGCCGATCGCATACGAGGACATTCCGCCCAGCGTGTTGCCCAGCGTCGCCGTCGCGAGCGCCGGCCACAAGAGGTCCCCGTGCAGCTTCAGCACCGCGAACAGCGCCGCCTCCGAGCTCAAGGGGACGATCGTTGCCGCGAGAAAGGTCGCGGCGAGCAGCGACCACAGGCTCGCCTCGGGGGTGAAAAAGCCGTCCATCGACGCGAGGATAGAGGGAATCCCGCGCCTCGTGTAAAGTGTTCGCCTACCCCCTCAGGGGGGGTTGGAAAAACGCCATGAAAAACGATTATCTGGAACGCATCCTGAAAGCGCGCGTCTATGACGTCGCCATCGAGACGCCGCTCGAGCTCGCGCCGGCGCTGTCGGCGCGCCTGGGCAACCGGCTGTTCCTGAAGCGCGAGGACATGCAGCCGGTGTTCTCCTTCAAGTGCCGCGGCGCCTACAACAAGATGGTCAATCTTCCCGCCGCGGCGTTGGCGCGCGGCGTGATCGCGTCCTCCGCGGGCAATCACGCGCAGGGCGTGGCGCTGGCCGCGCGCAAGCTCGGCTGCCGCGCCCTCATCGTGATGCCGGTGACCACGCAGAAGATCAAGATCGATGCGGTAAAGGCGCGCGGCGGCGAGGTGCTGCTGCACGGCGACACCTACGACGAAGCCTACGCCGAAGCGCGCCGGCTGCAGAAAAGCCGCAAGCTCACGTTCGTGCATCCCTACGACGACCCGGACGTGATCGCCGGCCAGGGCACCATCGGCATGGAGATCCTGCGCCAGACGGCGCGGCCGATCGACGCGATCTTCGTTCCCATCGGCGGCGGCGGGCTGGTTTCCGGCATCGCCGCGTACGTGAAGCGCTTGCGGCCGGGGGTGAAGGTGATCGGCGTCGAGCCGGTCGATGCCGACGCCATGGCGCGCTCATTGAAAGCCGGCCGTCGCGTGACGCTCGATCGCGTCGGCCTGTTCGCCGACGGCGTCGCGGTGAAGCGCGTGGGCGAAGAGACGTTTCGCCTGTGCCGCGAGCTGCTCGACGGCATGGTGCTGGTGGATACGGACGAGATCTGCGCGGCGATCAAGGACGTGTTCGAGGACACGCGCGCCATCCTCGAGCCGGCCGGCGCGCTCGCCATCGCCGGCGCAAAAGCGTGGGTGGAGAAGAGCGGCGCGCGCGGAAAAAACCTGGTCGCGGTGGCCTCGGGCGCGAACACCAATTTCGACCGGCTGCGCTTCGTCGCCGAGCGCGCCGAGGTGGGCGAGCACCGCGAGGCGATCCTCGCGGTGACGATTCCCGAGAAGCCGGGCAGCTTCCGCAAATTCTGCACCCTGCTGGGCGGGCGCAACGTCACCGAGTTCAATTACCGCATCGCCGATCCGGCCGAAGCGCACGTGTTCGCCGGCGTCGAGGTGCACGGCCGCGACGAGCGCGGCAAGCTGGTGCGCATGCTCAGGCGCAACGGCCTGAAGACGCTCGATCTGTCCGATGACGAGATGGCCAAGCTGCACCTGCGCCACATGGTCGGCGGCCACGCGCCGCGCGATCTGCACCGGCACATGCGCGGCGTCGGCGAGGAATTGCTCTACCGCTTCGAGTTTCCCGAGCGGCCCGGCGCGCTGATGAAGTTTCTCTCCAGCATGCGCGGCGGCTGGAACATCAGCCTGTTCCATTACCGCAACCACGGCGCCGATTACGGCCGCGTGCTGGTGGGCTTGCAGGTGCCGCGCCAGCAGATGCGCGAGTTCCGCGGCTTCCTCGCCACGCTCGGCTATCCGTACGTCGAGGAAACCCGCAATCCGGCGTACCGGGCATTTCTGCGCTAGGCGCGCTCCTACAGCTCGGGTTTTTCGCCGAAATATCCCGGCGCGATTTCGCCTGCGTAGCAAGGCGGCGAGGAAAATGCCTGCGGGTTGTCGAGAAAGCGCAGGCCCTGCGGCTCGCGCCGGTATACGCCGCGCTCGGTGACGACGAAATCCATCGGGATGTCGTGCGGCTGCGGGTGGATGGTCTGAAGATACTCCAGCTCGTAGGACGTGCCGATTACGCGCGGCCGTTTTTCGAGCGCGGCGAGCGTGCGGTCGAAAAAGCCGCCGCCGTAGCCGAGGCGATAACCGTCCGCGTCCCAGCCGAGCATGGGCAAGAGCACGTGGTCGGGCCGCACCTCGGGCGATCCTTCCGGGCAGGGGATGCCGAGCGGCCCGACGGCCGTTTTCACTCCGGGATGCCATTCGCGGAAAATCAGCGGCGTTTTCGGCGCGACCACCACCGGCAATGCCGTGGTCGCGCCGCGCCGGCGCAGCGCCGCTGCGAGGTAGCGCGCATCGTACTCGTTCTTGTACGGCCAGCAAAACGCCACGATGCCGCGCGCCAGATCGGGGAAAACGCGTTCCAGATGGCCATCGATGCGCGCGCGGAATTCGGCGAGCGTGTCCTCGGCGAGCGCCTGCCGCTGTTGCAGCAGCCTGGCGCGCTCGCTCTTGCGCCAGGCGGAAAGCTCGGAAGGAGTCATGGCGTTCAACCCTGAGAACCGTGCGAAAACCCTTCACCCGCGATGGAAAGCATCCATGCCATTCTTTGAAGCCGGATGGGTTCCCACTATAGCACCGGCGCGGGCGGTATTCGCCGCGCTGCGGCTAGCCGCCGGGGCGCCGGGCGACAGGCCCTCTCGAAAGCCCGTCGTGCCTGTCCTCTGTGGCCGCTGCGGTTAAACTAGCGTTTTTTTGCGAGCAACATCATGAGTCGCATTCTGGTCATCGGCGGCAGCGGTTTTATCGGCCGCCACCTCGTCCGTTTGCTCGCCGAGGGCGGGCATTTCGTGGTCGTGCCCACGCGCCGGCGCGAGCGCGCGAGGCACCTGATCCTGCTGCCGACCGTCGAGGTCGTCGAAGCCGACGTGCACGATCCGGCGGTGCTCGCCCGGCTCGTTGCCGGCTGCGACGCGGTGATCAACCTCGTTGGCATCCTGCAGGGGCGCCCGGGGCGGCCCTATGGTCCGGACTTTGCCCGCGCGCATGTCGAGCTGCCCGGCAAAATCGTGGAGGCGTGCCGTGCCGCGGGCGTGCCGCGCCTGCTGCACATGAGCGCGCTCGCTGCCGCGCCCAACGCGCCGAGCGAGTATCTGCGCTCCAAGGGCGAAGGCGAAGCGAAAGTGCTCGCGGCCGCCGACAGGCTCGCGGTGACGGTGTTCCGGCCGTCGGTGGTGTTCGGGCCGGAGGACCGCTTTCTCAATCTCTTCGCCGCACTCCAGCGCTGGCTGCCGCTCGTGTTTCTCGCCTGTCCGCGGGCGCGCTTCCAGCCGGTGTACGTCGAAGACGTGGCGCGCTGCTTTGCCGCGAGCCTGGAGAATCGCGCGAGTTTCGGCAAGCGTTACGACCTCTGCGGCCCGCGCGTCTACAGCCTGCGCGAGCTGGTCGAATACTCGGGCAGGGCGAGCGGCCACCCGCGTCCGGTGATCGGCCTGTCCGAGCGGCTCTCCTACCTGCAGGCCCGGTCGATGGAGTGGCTGCCGCTCGAGCTGATGTCGCGCGACAATGTCCGTTCGATGAAAATCGACAGCGTCTGCGATTGCGATTTTCCCTTCGGACTGCAGCCGACGCCGCTCGAGACGGTCGCGCCCGTGTACCTTCGCGGCATCCATCCGCGCTCGCGCTACAACGGGTTCCGCGCCCAAGCCGGCCGCTAGGCGCGTCCACGCCCATGCCGTACCTGAAGTACGCATTTCAGTGAAAACTTATGCCGTCGGCGGAGCGGTGCGCGACGAGCTGCTGGGGCTACCGGTGGCCGACCGCGATTACGTCGTCGTCGGCGCGACGCCGGAGGAGATGACGCGGCTCGGCTTCAAGCCGGTCGGCAGGGACTTCCCGGTTTTCCTGCACCCGCAGACTCACGAGGAGTACGCGCTGGCGCGCACCGAGCGCAAGGTCGCGCGCGGCTACAAAGGGTTCCGCATCCATTGCGCGCCGGACGTGACGCTGGAACAGGACCTCGAGCGGCGCGATCTTACCATCAACGCCATGGCCCGCGACGAGCAGGGCGCACTCGTCGATCCTTTCGGCGGAGCGGCGGATCTCGAGCGCGGCGTGCTGCGCCACGTCAGCGCCGCGTTCGTCGAGGACCCGGTGCGCATCCTGCGCGTGGCGCGGTTTGCCGCGCGCTTCGGCTTTGCGGTCGCACCCGGGACCGTGGCGTTGATGCGCCGCATGGTCGCCAACGGCGAGGCTGACGCGCTCGTGCCCGAACGCGTCTGGCAGGAATTTTCCCGCGGCCTCATGGAGCCGGACCCGGGGCGAATGTTCTCGGTGCTCGCCGAAGCCCGCCTGCTCGACAAGCTGCTGCCGGAACTCGAGCTCGCGTTTGCCGACGGCCGGCCCGCGAACGACGCGGCGCGCGTCCTGGCGCGCTCGCTTGCCTGCGCCGTCGAGCGCGGGCTGGGACTCGCGCCTCGCTTTGCGCTCGTCGCCTGGCCGACGCTGCCGGGGCGCGATGCGCACGAATTGAGCCGGAGGATGAAGGCGCCCAACGACTGTCGCGATCTCGCGCTGCTGGCGCAGCGGCATGGCATGGCGCTGAAGAAAGCATCGAGCTCGAATGCCCCCGAGCTTCTGCAGCTGCTCGAAACCTGCGATGCCCTCCGTCGCCCGGGGCGGTTCGACGAGCTGCTCTCGGTGTGCCGGTGCCGCGAGCGGGCCGAGCGCGGCTGGCTGGAGACGCCTTATATGCCTCAGGTCGTGCTGAGACGCGCGCTCGCCGCGGCGGTGGCAGTGGACGCCGCCGCGATTGCCGCGAAAGGCGCCGGGATGGAGATCGCCGCCAGTCTGCACCGCGCGCGGACCGCCGCGATCGAAGCGGCGCTCGCCTGAATGGCGCCCCGCTCCGCTTTCGCCATGCTCTGGCATGGCTTGAAACAAAATCTTCTGGCCGGTGCGCGCCTGGCGCTGTTCCTCCCGGTGCGCGCGCCCGACTTCCGCGTTTCCGCCGCAGACTACGTGGTATTGCTGCTCGCGAGCTTTGCCTTCTGGCTCGCCGGCGGCATGTTGCGCACGGGCTTTCCGGGCTACGTGGACACCGACGCGCTCAAGGCAGGCCTGGCACAGATTCCCCTGATGCTCGCCGCGTGCCTCGTCGCGGCGCGGCTGTTCCGGCAGCCGCGGTTGTTGCTCGCTTTCGCGGTGCTGCTGGTCGCGCCCAGCCCGGTTTTCGAGATCGTCGCCTGTCTGATTTATTTCGCCACGGGATTCGACGCCATCGCGCCTTTCGGGCCGCTCGCTGATGCCGCGTCCATCGCCTGGGCGTTCGCCGCCTTGGTGCGCGCTCAGGTCGTGCTCACCGGCTGGCGCGGGCGGGTTTCGGCGCTGGCGCTGGCGCTGTTCGCGGGCATGTTCGCGTTCTTCGTCTGGGTATTCCCGCGCTTCGACCTGTGGACGCCGCCGCTGGAGACCGCCGAAACCGGCACGCCGCAGCCGAGCGTCACGCGGGAAGATCTTTTTCACCGGCAGGGAGAGCTGCTCGATGAGCAGCTCTCGGCGCTGCTGCCCGAGCGCCCCGGGGTCGAGGATCTGTATTTCGTCGCCGCGGCGCCGTACGGGCTGCAGGATACGTTCGCCAGGGAGCTGATGGTGGTGAGACGGCTCATGGACGAGCGCTTCGACGCCGCCGGGCGGTCGATCGCGCTCGTCAGCCATCCGGCCACCCTGCGCGATTATCCTGTCGCCACCGTCAGCAACCTGCGCGCGACGCTCCGGTACCTCGGCCGGAACATCAACGTCGACGAGGACGTGGTATTCCTGCATATCGCCACCCACGGCTCAACGGACAATCTGTTGCTGTTCGAGCTGCCGCCGCTCGAGTTGCAGCAGCTCACGCCCACGGCGCTTGCGCGCATGTTCGCCGACAGCGGCATCAAGTGGAAGGTGATCGTGCTTTCGGCCTGTTTTTCCGGAGGCTTCATCGAGCCGCTCAAGGACGATGACACCCTGATCATGACTGCCGCAGACGCCACGCACTCCTCCTTCGGCTGTGAGTACGACAGCGACATCACCTGGTTCAGCGAGGCGCTCTATGGCGAGGCGTTGCGCCGCACCTTTTCCTTTGCCGACGCCTTCGAACAGGCGCGACGCTCGGTGACGGCGCGCGAGAAGGCGCGCGGCTATGAGCCCTCCAACCCGCAGATATTCGTCGGCGCCGCCATCCGCGGCAAGCTCGCGGCGCTCGAGCGGCGGCTCGCCGCGCGCGCCGGGCGATTCAACGCGATCGGCGCCAACCGCGGCGCCGGAGGGCGATCAGAGAATCCGCGCCAGTAGAGTCAGCGCGAGCGAGAGCAGGAGGGTGGTGGTGAAAGGCAGGTACCAGGTGCGCCCCCGGTAGCGCACGGTGATGTCGCCGGGCAGGCGGCCCAGCCCGAATTTCCTCAGCGACGGCGCGAGCACCGTCAGCACCGCGACTGCGAGCACCAACGTCAACAACCACTTCAGCATGCCCGCCCCCGAAAAGTAGTCCGGAAAAAGTAGTCCGGAAAAAGTCCGGACATTGTAGACTGCGCGGCTCGCATGCCGAACGGAGACGCGAATGATCGATCTTTACACCTGGGGCACGCCCAACGGCCGCAAGGTTTCAATCATGCTGGAGGAGTGCGGCCTGCCGTACAACGTGCACAAGATCAACATCGGCGCGGGCGACCAGTTCAAGCCCGACTACGTCGCCATCAATCCCAACAGCAAGATTCCCTCGATCGTCGATCCCGACGGCCCCGACGGCAAGCCGATCTGCATGATGGAGTCGGGCGCCATCCTGATCTACCTGTCGGGCAAGATCGGCAAGCTGCTGCCGAAATCCGACCGCGGCAAATACAAGGCGCTCGAGTGGCTGATGTTCCAGATGGGCCACGTCGGGCCGATGTTCGGCCAGGTGCACCATTTTCTGCGCTCCGCGAAGGACACCTCGACCTACGCCACCGAGCGCTACGTCAAGGAAAAAGACCGGCTCTACGGCGTGCTCGACAAGCGCCTTGGCGAGGCCAAGTATCTTGCCGGCGAATACTCGATCGCCGATATTGCGACCTATCCGTGGGTGGCGCGCCACGAATGGCACAAGACCGACCTCAATACGTTTTCCAACGTGAAGCGCTGGTTCGACGCCATCGGCGCCAGGCCGGCGGTACAGCGGGGCATGGCGGTTCCCGCCTGACTTCCCTCTCAGGGGGAATGAACGGCTTTCAATTCCTCCTCGCGTAGCGGATCAGGAATGCGTTGATCTCCTCGACGCGCAGCTGCGGCTCGCCCGGATCGTGCTGATTGCCGACCACGCGGTTCATCCACGCCATGTTCTTTTCCATGCGCGCCACCACCGCGGGCCATTCGGCTGCGGTGTGGCGCCGCGGATCGGGCAGAGTGTGGCACTGCTGGCAGGCGAGCCGGAACGACTGGCCCTCGGGCCGATTCATTGCAGGATATCTTTTCGGATCGATCGGCCGCTGGCTGTGCGTCTGGAGGTAAGCGAGCAGAATTTCCGCTTCCTCCACGCTCGGCGCCGAGACGCCCGCCATCATGTCGTGCATGAGCTCGCCCATGTTGCCCCGGCCCCGCATGCGCAGCACCATGCGCTCGACGATGCCTGGCCATTTCGCGGCGTGATGCATCGCCGGATTGGGGAGGTGGTGGCATTGCACGCAATACCGAACCAGGAGATTTGCTCCGCGCGAATCCGGCTGCGGAAGCTGCCACGGCTCGATCGCGGGCGGCAGGATGCGCTCGAGCATCGGCCCGTGCGGGCTTTCCGCCCAGCGCTTTCCGGCTTCCTCGACGGCGAAGCCGAATTCGCTCGACTGTGCGTGCGCAATGCCGCGGGCAGCCAGCAGAACGATGAGGATCGCGAGCGCGGGACGCACGCGCGGATTATAGCGTTCCCGCTGCGCGCCTCGGGAGCCACCGAACCCGTTGCCGCCCCGCTCTTACAACGCGTTCCGCCGGTCGCCTTGGCGAAAGCCGATCAGCGGCGCGGAAAATCCCCGCCCCAACGCAATCACCTTGAACAGCTCGCCCATTTCCGCCGGACTCATCAACCGGTTCGCCTGGTTGGCGAGCGGCAGGAACGCGCCGGCATCCTCGGCGGGCGTGCGCGCCATCAGCTCGGTGATGCCGCAATTGACGAGGAACTGCGCCTGGCTGGCGTAGCCGGCGAGGTCCAGGCCGCCGTCGCACGCGGCGCGCGCGATCGCGCTGAAATCCACGTGACTGGTGATGTCCTGCAGGCCGGGAAGGAAAAACGGGTCGGCGTGGGCGTGGTGCCGGTAATGGCACATGAGCGTGCCTTCGCTGCGCTGCGGGTGATAGTACTCGCGCGCGGGAAAACCGTAATCGATGAACAGCGCCACGCCTTTTTCCAGCACTTCGGCGAGCGAGCGCATGAAGCCGCGCGCCGCGAGCTGGACTTCGGTGAGGTAGCCCTCGGGAAGCCCGAGCGCCTGCGCGGCCTGCAGCAGCTCGCCTGTGGCGGGGCGCCAGACCCAGTCGAAGCCGCGATCCTTGACGCCCACGCCGGCTTCTTCGAGTGCTCCGGCACGGGAGCGGACCACCTGCACCGGCATGGCGTCGAGCACCTCGTTGCCAAGCACGACGCCGGAGAAGGACGGCGGCAGGCGATTGAGCCACGCCACGCGCTCGAGCAGATGCGGCACTTTCGCCGCCAGTGTGTCGCGGCTGCGCTCGCGCAGATCGGCCGACAGCTCCAGGATGAGATAGCTGCGCGGTGCCGCCCCCGAGTGATCGAGTTCCCCGAGCAGCGTCGCCGCGAGCGCGCCGCTGCCGGCGCCGACCTCGAGCACCTCGTCGAAGCCAGCGTCGAGCACCTGCTTCACCTGGCGCGCGAGCGTCTGTCCGAACAGCGGCGAGATCTCGGGAGCGGTGACGAAATCGCCGTCGCGCCCGAGTTTTCTCGCGCCGGCGCTGTAGTAGCCGATTCCCGGCGCGTACAGCGCCAGTTCCATGTAGCGCGCAAAGCTGATCCAGCCGCCGCTTGCGGCGATCTCCGCGCGGATATGATCGGCGACGAGTTCGCTGTGTGCACGCGCTTCGGCGGAAGGTTCGGGGAGTGCCATGGGGAGAGGGCGGGGCGATTCCGGTATCATTCTAGGGCATGACCGGGACGCTTTCAGGAAAAGTTGTGCTGATCACCGGCGCGGCGCGGCGCGTCGGCGCGGCCATCGCCCGCCGGCTCCACCGGGAAGGCGCCAGCCTGATGCTGCACTACCGGTCGTCGGAGCGCGACGTGCAGGCGCTGCAGGCGGAGCTGAACGCCGCGCGCAAGAACTCGGTGGCGCTGGTGCAGGCGGACCTGCTCGACGTCGCCGGACTCGCGGAGATCGTGAAGAACACGATTTCGCGGTTCGAGCGGCTCGACGCGCTGGTCAACAATGCCTCGACCTTCTTCCCCACGCCGGTCGGCGAGATCACGCCGGCGAGCTGGGACAATCTCATCGGCACCAACCTGAGGGCGCCGCTGTTCCTCGCGCAGGCCGCGGCCCCGCACCTGAAAAAGACCGGCGGCGCGATCGTCAATATCACCGATATCCACGCCGAGCGGCCGCTGAAGAGCTACGTCATCTACTCGGTGGCGAAGGCGGGACTTGCGGGGTTGACGCGCTCGCTTGCGCGCGAACTCGCGCCCGAGGTGCGCGTCAACGGCATTGCGCCAGGAGCGATCGTCTGGCCCGAAGACGGCTCCTTCGACGAAGTGACGCGCCAGCGCATCATCTCGCACACGCTGCTGAGACGCACCGGCGAGCCCGACGACGTCGCCCGCGCGGTGTATTACCTCATCGTCGAAGCGCCGTACGTGACCGGCGAGATCATTGCCGTCGACGGCGGCCGGAGCATCAATTTATGAAAAGTCCCGTCGTCCCCGCTCAAGCGGGGACCCAGCGACTTTTGCCCAGCAAGGACAAACCATGAATGCACCCGAAAAAATCACCTTCACCCGCAAACAGCAGTTCGAGGCGAACAAACTGGAGAAGCGCCTCATGCGTCTCGCCGGCGAAGCGGTCGGCGACTACGGCATGATCTGCGCCGGCGACCGCGTCATGGTGTGCCTCTCCGGCGGCAAGGACAGCTACGGGCTGCTCGACGTGCTGCTGAGGCTGCGCGAACGCGCGCCGATCGAGTTCGACATCGTCGCGGTGAACCTCGACCAGCGCCATCCGGGCTATCCGGAGCAGGTGCTGCCGGATTACCTGAAGTCGCTCGGCATCCCGTTCCGCATCGAAGTGCAGGACACCTACTCGGTCGTAAAACGGGTCGTGCCCGAGGGCGAAACCATGTGCAGCCTGTGCTCGCGGCTGCGCCGCGGCGTGCTCTATCGCGTCGCCGGCGAGCTCGGCGCGACCAAGATTGCGCTCGGCCATCACCGCGACGACATCCTCGAGACGTTTTTTCTCAACCTCTTCTTCGGCGGCAAGATGAAAGCGATGTCGCCGAAGCTGCAATCGGACGACGGCAAGCACGTCGTCATCCGCCCGCTCGCCTACGTGAGCGAAGCCGACCTCGAGGCCTGGGCCGAAGTGAAGCAGTTCCCGATCATCCCTTGCGATCTGTGCGGCTCGCAGCAAACGCTGCAACGCAAGCAGGTGAAGCAGATGCTGCGCGAATGGGAGAAGCGCCATCCGGGGCGGGTGGAATCGATGTTCCGCGCGCTATCCAACGTCGTGCCTTCGCACCTCATGGACCGGAAGCTGTTCGATTTTACCGCTGTCCGTACTATCGGGACCGCCGTCGAAAATGGGGATCAGGCGTTTGATTTTCAAGAGAATATTTTGCTTGCCGGGGTGTGATGCCAACCCGTGGCGTATCGGTCGCGACTTAGTCCCCTTGTACGAATTCCATATTGTCAAACTGAGTTTGACATGCTAGCCTTACGGTCAGAGGTCATGCATGAACTGCGCAACCCGTCTCGTCGAGATCTTCGGTAGCCAAGCGGATGTCGCGCGCGCGTTCCGGCTCGACCGGGCCGTGGTCAACAACTGGGTCAAATCCGGCTATGTGCCGGCGCGCTGGGCGATGGAGGTCGAACGCGCCACCGATGGCCGCATCGCGGCCGTCGAGGTGCTCAACGAGGCCGGCGCCAAGAAACCAGTCCGGGTCAAATCACGCCCCGACGATGTCCTTTTCGGGTCACTACTTAATGGGAGCCACATCATGAACGAATTCGCCCCTGCCAAACGCATCAGCTCCTTCCACCCGCCGCAGCGGACGCTGATGGGCCCCGGGCCCACCGAGATCCATCCGCGCGTGCTCACCACCATGAGCCAGCCCGCGATCGGTTATCTCGATCCGGTCTTCGTCGAGATGATGGAAGAGCTGAAGTCGCTGCTGCGCTACGTCTACCAGACCAAGAACCCGCTCACCTTTCCCGTGTCGGGTCCCGGCTCGGTCGGGATGGAGTACTGCTTCGTCAACATGGTGGCGCCCGGCGACAAGGTGATCGTGTGCAAGAACGGCGTGTTCGGCGGGCGCATGATCGAGAATGTCGAGCGCGCGGGCGGCATTCCCATCGTCGTCGAGGACGAGTGGGGCGCGCCGGTCGACCCGAACAAGCTCGAGGACGCGCTGAAGAAAAACCGCGACGTGCGCGTGATCGCGTTCATCCACGGCGAAACTTCCACCGGTGTGCAGTCCGACGCGAAGACGCTCGTCTCCGTCGCGCACAAGTACGATGCGCTCGCAATTGTCGACGCGGTGACCTCGCTCGGCGGATCGCCCGTGCTCGTCGACGAATGGCAGATCGACGCGGTCTACTCCGCCAGCCAGAAGTGCCTGTCGTGCACACCGGGCCTGTCGCCGGTGTCGTTCTCCGAGCGCGTGGTCGATTACGTCAAGGCGCGCAAGGACAAGATCCACAGCTGGTTCATGGACATGAACCTGCTGCTCGGCTATTGGGGCGCCACCACCCGCACTTATCACCATACCGCGCCGACCAATTCGCTGTTCGGTCTGCACGAAGCGCTGCTGCTCATCAAGGAAGAGGGGCTCGATAACTGCTGGGCGCGGCATCAGCGCCATCACCTTGCGCTCAAGGCCGGCCTCGAGGCGATGGGCCTGCAATACCTGGTGAAGGAGGGCTATCGTCTGCCGCAGATGAACGCGGTTCACATTCCCGAGGCGATCCGCGCCAGGGAAGCCGAGGTGAGGAAAACGCTGCTCACCGAATTCAACCTGGAGATCGGCGCCGGGCTCGGCCCGCTTGCCGGCAAGATCTGGCGCATCGGCATCATGGGCTATTCCTGCCGCCCCGAAAACGTCATGCTGTGCCTGTCGGCGCTCGGCTCGGTGCTCTCCGACATGGGCCTGCCGATCCACGTCGGCGACGCCGAGGCGGCCGCGCACGAAGCCTACGCCACGATGCACGCCAAGGCGGCGAAGCTGAAGCTGGAGAAAAAGCGCGCCGCGGCCTGAGGCGAAGCGCAAGAAGAAATCGGCGGACCAAGGTCTGCCGATTTTTCTTTCGGTCATCCTCTGGTCGAACAGTCCGGAGATCGGAAAGCAGGCACCCGACCGCGAGGAGATCATGATCGAAGTCATTCCGGTCCGGGAACGCGCCAGTCGGCTTCAGGGTGCAGGATTGCCCGCGTCCATGGTCCGCACCTTCCTGCAGGACCGTGAATCGCTCCGCACGGAGTCGGGCGAGGGTGCCGGGTCGTCGTTGTCCCATGATGCCGAGCGGCTGGCGCACGTCTGCCGCCAAGGACGCGATCTGTTGGCGCGCCTGCCGGCGAAATCCAGGCGCAATGCCGGGGAGAAGGACGCGGGTCATGCTGTAATTCACTTGCTCGCCGATGCCGCTTGGCGCTTTTTCCGCGTCTATCGGCGACCGATTTACGACGCCCTGACCCGTGGGCGGGCCCGCCCCCTGCGCGTCGAGGAGCTGGCTTGGGCGGCCGCCGAGCTGCTGCCCGGGATCCTGCCGACCCGGGCCGACCTGGCCCGGGAAAGCCAGAGCATGCAAATGGACAAGGACGGGCTCGAGATTCATCAGGGGCTGTTCTTCGGCCAATTGTTGAGCGATCGGGAGATCGGCCTGCATCTGTGCACGGTGATGCTCCGGCCGACTGC
This sequence comes from Burkholderiales bacterium, assembly GCA_049802235.1. Lineage (GTDB taxonomy): Bacteria > Pseudomonadota > Gammaproteobacteria > Burkholderiales > SG8-39 > VBDM01. Next base: position 35,203 of record JBARMB010000048.1, read on the forward strand.
AGAAGCCCTCAAGCGTCGGGAGGAATTCGAGCGCACCGGCAAACTCGATCTCGGCGCCGTTCGCGTTGAAGCGAAAGGTGAAGCCGGATACCTGTACTTCCACAATCCGCGCTACCTCAATGCAGAGGACGACGATACGCTCGGCCCCCAGGAGGTCGCCTGCGACCTGATCCTCATGCATCCGGGGCTGCGCATGGGTGTGTTGCGCGGAGATCCGGTGGAGCACCCCAAGCACAAGGGAAGACGAATCTTCTCGGCCGGCATCAACCTGACGCGGATCTACCGGGGCAAGCAGAGCTACCTGTTCTACCTCGCGCGCGACATGGGCTTCGTGAACAAGCTGTATCGGGGACTCGCCGCGGCGAACGCCAAGGGCATGATGGAGTTGCATCCGGAGGAGCCGGAGCAGACGCTGGAGAAGCCGTGGCTGGCCGTCGTGGACACCTTCGCGATCGGGGGCGGATGCCAGCTCTTGCTGGTGATGGACTACGTGATCGCGGAATCCGGAGCGTACTTCAATCTCCCCGCCCGAAAAGAAGGGATCATTCCCGGCTGCGCCAACTTGCGCCTCCCCCGCCTGATGGGCGAGCGGTTGGCCCGTCAGGCAATCATGTTCGACAAGACGTTCTGCGTGGACGACCCCGAGGCGAGTGCGCTGGTGAACGAAGTCTTTCCGCGCGAGCGCCTGGAGTCGGCGGTAGAGGAGTGTGTGGCGAACGCGGTGGGCTCAGGCATGGTCAGTGCCGGAGGAAACCGCAAGGCGATCCGGGTTCAGACGGAGCCGCTCGATACGTTCCGGACCTATATGGCGACCTATGCTTATGAACAGGCGTTTTGCCACCTGAGCGAACAGCTCGTTCAAAACCTCGAGCGCCACTGGAATGCCAGGGAACGCAGGCTCTGACGGCACCGCAGGTTTTGTCCGACGCCGAGGCCCCGCTCCCTGCGCGTCGTGGACATCACTTTCGCGATGGCGTTAGGATGCCGCATCGGTCACCAGGGGGAGGGCAAAGCATGAGCGAAGAAAATGACGACGGCGGCGTCGATCGCCGCTCGTTTCTGAAGGGGGCAGCAGCAGTCGGCGCGGCAGCGGGTGCGGCTGCCGGCATGACCCTGGCCGCGACATCGACAGCGGCGGCAGAGGCGAAACCGGCTACCGCAGCGGGCGAGGCGAACCAGGCGGGCCGCCTGTTCATCACCCGCCCGGGCTCGGATTTCATGGTCGATGTGATCAAGTCGCTCAACATTGACTACATTGCGGCAAATCCCGCGTCGAGTTTCCGCAGCCTGCATGAGTCGATCGTGAATTACGGCGACAACAGGAAGCCCGAGTTCCTCACCTGCATGCACGAGGAATCTTCCGTGGCGATCGCGCACGGCTACGCCAAGGCCGCAGGCAAGCCGATGGCCGTGCTGGCGCACGGCAGCGTCGGGCTGCAGCACGCGACGATGGCGGTCTACAACGCCTGGGCCGACCGCGTCCCGGTGATGCTGTTCGCGGGCAACGGAGTGAACGCGGAGAAACGCAGGCCCGGCGTGGAGTGGACGCACTCGGTGCAGGATCCCGGGGCGCTGGTGCGCGACTTCACCAAGTGGGACGACCAGCCGGCTTCGCTGCAGCATTTCGCCGAATCGACGGTGCGGGCCTACAAGATGATGATGGCCCCGCCGCAGGAACCGGTGCTGATCGCCTGCGACATCGACCTGCAGGAGGAGCCGATCCACGACCAGAAGCTTTCGATTCCGAAGCTGTCATTGTCGACGCCTCCCCAAGCCGACCAACACGCGTTGCGGGAGGCGGCGAAAATGCTGGTCGGCGCGTCCAGTCCGGTCATCATCGCCGACCGCGCCACGCGCTCCCAGGAGGGCGTCGAGGCACTGGTGCGGCTTGCCGAGACGCTGCAGTGTCCGGTGGTGAACACCGGAAACCGCATGAATTTCCCCAGTACCCACTATCTGGATCTGTCAGAGAGCCGCGGCGCGCTGGTGCGCAATGCCGATGTAATACTTATGCTGGAATGCGCGGATCCGTGGGGAATTCTGCAAGGCCTCGGTGATCCGTGGAAGGACGTGCGCCGCGTGGCGAAGCCCGACGTCAAGGTCATTCACATTACGCTCGCCGACTTCTTGATGAAGTCCAACTATCAGGACTTCCAGCGTTTCCAGTCCGTGGACCTGTCGATCAGCGCCGACGCGCAAACGTCGATCGTTCCGCTCATGGAGGCGGTGAAGCGCGAGTTGTCCTCTACGCGCGCTGCGGAACTCGCCGGCAAGGCCGACGGGATACGCAAACTCCACCGCGACATGAAGGAGCGCCAGAAATCGGCTGCGGCGCTGGGCTGGGACGCGAGCCCGGTGAGCACCTCCCGCCTCTCGGCGGAAGTGTGGAACGTCATCAAGAACGAGAAGTGGTGCCTTGCGGTATCGGACCGGATTGCCTGGCCCAAGCGGCTGTGGCCGACATCCCAGTTCCACCACATGCTCGGCGGCTCGGGAGCCGCCGGGGTCGGCTACTCGGCGCCGGGAGCAGTCGGCGCCGCGCTCGCCAACCGCGACCGCGGCATCCTCACGGTTACCCTCCAGCCCGACGGCGACCTGTGCTACGCGCCGGGGGTGCTCTGGACCGCGGCGCATCATAAGATCCCGCTCCTCATCGTGATGTACAACAACCGCGGCTACGTGCAGGAAGTCATGCACCTGCAGCGCATGGCGGGCCTGCACCAGCGCGACCCGAAGACCGCCCGCGTCGGCACCATGATCTACGATCCCCACGTGGATTTCGGCAAACTCGCGCAGTCGTTCGGCGTCTGGGGCGAAGGGCCGATCAGCGACCCGAATGCGCTCGGGCCGGCACTCCAGCGCGCGTTGAAGGTGGTCAAGGGCGGCGCGCCGGCATTGGTCGACGTCGTGTGCCAACCGCGCTGAAGGAGACAGGAATGATGAAGGTTTTCGGAGTTGCGATCGCTGCAGCGCTCCTCGCCGGCAGCGCATTCGCGGAGGACAAGGCGCCTGCGGGATCCGCCGAGCGCGGGGGGAGTCTTTTCGTCGAACTCAACTGCTATTCGTGCCACGGCACGCACGGCCAGGGCGGCGGGCGCGGTTCCGAGCCGACGATCCCCGCGGGCTATCCGTGGGCGGGATTCATTGCGGAATTGAGAAAGCCGCGCCGGGACATGCCCGCCTATACGGAGAAATGGGTGAGCAACCAGGATGTTGCCGACCTGTACGCCTATTTCAGTTCGCTCAAGCCCGCGCCGGCAGCGAAAGACATTCCGCTCCTCAGACAGTGAATCAAACCGTCGTCCGCAAGAGCCGGCGACGTCGCGATGTGCTGCCCTGCACGCCTTGCTTCTTGCGTGGCCGTCGATGCTCGAGCAAAGTGCCCGCCTTGCGCTCAATCGCGTCACGCCGCCGGAGCACGCGCGCCTGTTTTTTGGTGACCAGCGGATAATGGCGCGTCGCGTCGAGCATTTCGCCCGCGTCCCAGCAGTTCTTCCCGTTGGTGACCCAGAGCTTGGGATCGAGACGGCGCAAGTCGAAGGGACGCGAATAACTGCGCAGCGTTTTCTGGCCGCGCTTGTTGGCATATTCGTGGAAGTACGACATCGCCAGTTCGCGCAAGCTGCGGTATACCGGATCGCGCCAGCGCAGCACGGGCGGATTGGTCTTCGAAATCGCGCCCCAGCCGCCGCCGCGGCGGAACAGCGCCACCACATGATCGTAATCCCGGACCGCCCGCAGGTCCATCAGCAGCGGCGGCTCGCCGTGCACCCACAGCGCGCAGGCGGCAAGCATCGCGCCTTCGATGCAATGCGCGCGGCGCCGGTGCAGCACTTCGCGCACCGACAGGCAGGTCTGGCCGCCGACTTCGAAATTGGCCGGCATCGCGAAGAGGAAATCCTGGATCTTCTGCGGCGTGTCCAGACGCTGGAGGACGCGGAATTCGGCTCTGGTCAGGCCGAGGTCCTCGCGGCTGGCAAAGCGCCTTTTCAAACTCGGAACTCCCGGAAAATTGTGCCTGCGCGCAGCGGCTGCGCCGGGAAACTGCCGGCGGTCACCTGCCCTGCAGTGCCTGCGCGAAGCGTCCGGCGGCCTGCGGCTGATCGGCGTAGCGATCGAGCCCGGTGCCCATCGCGCGCTCGAGCGCATCGAGCCGCGCGTTCGGATCGGGGTGCGTGGCGAACAGCAGCGCGAGCCCCGAATCCTGCGGGTTCATGCCCTGCAGCATCTGCAGCACCGAGGGCAGGCCGTAGGGATCGTAGCCGGCGCGCGCGGTGATCACCACGCCCATGCGGTCGGCCTCGAACTCGTCGTCCTTGTCGAGGCCGCGGAGCATCACTTCCTTGATGCCGCTGATGAGCCGCTCGTCCACCGCCGGGTTGCGCTGGCCTTTCTGCGCGGCGAACTCGGACAGGAGGTTCGCGCCCGCCTGTATTCCGGCGCCCTTGCGCATTGCTGCGAGATGGTGTTTTTTCACCACATGGGCGATCTCGTGGGCGAGCACCCCGGCCAGTTCGGCCTCGCTCTTCAATTTCGCCAGTAGTCCCTTGGTGACCAGCACGTAGCCGCCCGGCGTGGCAAAGGCGTTGACGTTGTCCGAATCGAGTATGCCGAACTGCCAGTTGAGGGAGGGCCGCTCCGACTGCAGCGAAAGCCACCGCCCGACGCCGTTGACGTAACGCTGCACCCCGGCATTATCGAGCAGCGGCGCGGCGCCGAGGAGCAGCGCGGCGTATTCCCTTCCGATTTCGAGTTCCTGCTGTTCATTGATTTCCTGCGTCGCCTGGCCGAGGCTTTTCGCGGTGTCGACCAGGCGGTTGATGTTGAAGTTGAACTGCGCACCGGCGCCCGCCGAAAAGACACCGAATGCAAGGCCGATTATCAGGGCACGAACGCGCATGGCTTGCTCTTCATCGCGATTGCGGAGTGGCCGGCGTCGCCGGCGCCGGGAAATATTCGATCGCCTGTTTCTTCAGTTTCGGATCGCCGGCTGCAAAGCGCTCGGCGTCGGGCCTCGCGGCGCTGAATCCTGCAAGCTTCTGCAGCTCCGCGGGATTGGGCTTGGCGTTCCGGATCTGCTCTTTGTCGAGGCCGCGCACGCCGGTCGCCACCGCGGTGCCCGAGGAGCCGGTGCGGGCGATGTTGAACAGCGATTTCACGCCCGAATCGCCGCCGGGCTGCTCCGCGCCCGTGCCCATGCGGACCGAGAGCATGCGCACCCAGCCCGAGGCGACCGTGGATTCGACCTGCATCCAGCCGCCCTCGCGTCTGAGCACCTTGACCCGGGATTTCTCCGGCAGCGTGCCGACCGTTGCGGCATCGCTGAAGGGCTCCTTCTTCACTTCGGTCCGGCGTATGGCGAAGCCGGCCTCTTGCGCCACGGCTTGTGCCAGGCCCAGAGCCAGCAACACAATAGTCAGGCAAATTCTCACGCGGATTTCGGCCTCGGTTCGAACAGTTCGACTTCCTGCGCCCGGCCCTTGACCTTGTACCGTCCGCGCGAGGTGAATTCGAATGAATTATGACACGCTTCCACTGTATCGCTGGAGACCAGAATGCGCGATCCGGCGTCCTTCGTCAGCCCTTCGATGCGGCTCGCAAGGTTCACGGCGTCACCGATGGCGGTGTAGTCGAGTTTCTGCTCGGCGCCGATGAAACCCACCACCGCGGTGCCGGAGTGGATGCCGATGCCGACGTCGAAATCCCGGCCGGCCTCGCCAAGATCTTCCTTGAACGACTTCAGCACCTGCTCCATCTCGAGCGCCGCGGCGACCGCGTGTTCGGCGTGCCGGGGATCATCGAGCGGCGCGCCCCAGAACGCCATGATGCAGTCGCCGATGAATTTGTCGAGCGTGCCGCCGTGGCGGAACACCACTTCCACCTGGCGCGAGAAATAGCGGTTGAGCAGGCTCACGATTTCCTGCGGCGGGCGCGTTTCCGATAGCGTGGTGAAACCGCGAATGTCGGAAAACAGGATCGAGATCTGGCGGGTTTTTCCGGAAAGCGATTCGATGGTCTCCCCATGATCGACGATTTTCTTCACCACGTTGGGATCGAGAAAACGCGAGAACAGCCGCACTGCCTGCTCCCGCGTCCGTTTCTCGCGCAGGTACGCGAGCATGGTCCCGTAGAGATAGAACGCCCAGGCGAAGGCGAGCGGCACGAGCACGGGCAGGATGAGCCTTGCGTTCAGCGCGGCATATGACGCCCCGAGGAGCGCCGCCGAGATCAGGCCGAACGCGATGCCGATCTCGAGCGCGTTGTGGCGCAGCCGGAACGCCTCCCACACGAACGCGAGCAGCAGCGCCGCGAGCGCCATCTGCGCATAATCCGGCGCCCGGCGCATCCAGCGCTGGTTTTTCAGGTTGTCGATCGCGGTGGCGAGGATCTCGGCGCCGGGATAGACGTTCGAAATCGGCGTGACGCGAAGATCACCCAATCCCGTCGCGGTGCTGCCGACAATGACGATCTTGTCCTTGAGTTCGTCCTGTACCCGCACGCGGTTCTTGCGGAGAAAGTCCTCATACAGATCGGCGTACGAGATGTGCTGAAATGAATGGGCGAGTCCGCGCCAGTGCAGAATGATGTCCTGCTCATCGGGCACGGGAAAGCCGAGATCGCCGGCCACGCGCGCCGGGAGTGAAGGCAGGCGCCAGCCGTAGGCGGGCATGGCGAGCCAATAACGCCGCCCGACTCCATCCCGGTCCTGGTTGAAATTGATGATGCCCGTGCGGCGCCAATGCTCCACGTCGACCGCTTGCGGCGGCAGCAACTGGATGCGCGCGCCGCGCTGCGCCGACGAAGTCGCCTCGATACCGAGAATGGCGGCGACCTCGGCGAGGGGAACCCCCTTGGCGTCGCCCCGGGGGTCGAGCCGCTGTGTCGGCAAATAGACGTTCTTCCGCCCCTTCAGGGCGAGGTTGAAGGCGCGGTCGCTTTCCCGGTTGAAGACATCCTCCTCGGCGAAGAACATGTCGAAGACGATCGCGCGCGGCTGCTGCGATTCGATCCCGAGCAGCAGCTCGGCATGAATCGCGCGCGGCCAGGGAAACTTTCCGGCCACCTCCTGCATTTTCGCAAGGCTCGGCTCATCGATGTCGACGATGACGATGTCGGGGTCGGGTGCGAGTTCCGCCGAATTGCTGCGGATCAGAAAGTCCGACAGCCGGTTCTCGAAGTTGGCGAGAAGGTGCAGCCGTCCGATCTCGACCAGCGCGACGACGAGGAAAACGAGGGCGGCGAAGTGGAGAGGTTTGGCGAGCAGACCGCGCATGGCCGTATGGTAAACGACGCGGCCGGACATTGTGCCTGATGTGAACCACCCATTGCGGGGCCGGTATAATCGCGCGAGGTTCTTGAACCGCGGCCGGCAGCGGCCGCGAATTCCGAAAATTGCGCAGGGATGATAGTCTTGCCGCTCATGGTCGAATTTCCGCTCTCGCGCCGCGCCGGCAATCTTGCCGGATTCCTCGCCTGCGCCGGCATGCTTGCCGTCGGCTACTACCTTCAGTTCGTCGTCGGCCTGGAGCCCTGTCCGCTGTGCATCATCCAGCGTTTGCTGCTGTTCGCGGCTGGAATCGCGTTCCTTGTCGCCGCCATTCACCACCCCGCCGGCAGGATCGGCGCCGGAATTTACGGCGGCATGATCGCGCTCATCGCCGCCATGGGCGTGGCGGTCGCCGGGCGGCACGTGTGGCTGCAGCACACGCCGGCGGACCAGCGCCCGGCGTGCGGGCCCAGTCTGGACTACCTGTTCTCCACCTTCGGTCCGTTCGATTCCCTGCGACGAATCCTGCGCGGCTCGGGCGAGTGCGGCGTGGTGGACTGGACGTTGCTGTCCTTCAGCATCCCGGAATGGACGCTGGCGGCCTTCGTCGCGTTTGTAGCCTGGGCGGTGTTTCTCGCGCGCCGGGACTAGTCTGGGCTTCCCTTTGCTGCGGGCCGCATAAGTTTTTCTCGCGGGCGCGCTTCGGTCACGCCTGAGTCGCAGCGAGGCGGCGGCGGAAAAGTGGCACCGGCTGCGCGACTGAAGCCTGGTAGCCGTCGCTGAAGTCGTCGAAGGCAGCGAGCGCTTCCTCGGCGTCCTGGTCCTCGCGCAGCGCAAAAGCGTCGAAGCCGCACTGCGCCATGAAATGGATGTGATCGTGCAAGACGTCGCCGATGGCGCGAATTTCGCCCTGATAGTCGTGGCGCTCGCGCAGCAGTCTCGCCAGCGAGTACGCACGGCCATCGGCGAACTTGGCGATGCGCACGGCGATCAGCGCGAAACACGGCAAGTCCGGCGCCAATCCGTCCGGCTCGTTCCACGCCTCGAGCAGGAGGCCGACGCGGCCTCGGCGCTCGATCAGGTCCTCGCGGCGCAACTGCCACAGGCGCGGCGTGACGAGAAGGTCCGCGTCCAGCGGAAAATCCGGCACCAGGCCGTTTTCACCGACACGGAGCCAGGGTTCGGCCTCAAGCAACTGCCAGCTGTCGGCGACGATGCGACGCTCTTTGATCAGTGTTGCCATAGACATGTTCCTTGAAGGGTTCGATACCGATGCGGTGTACCACGTCGATGAAGCGCTCCGCCTCGCTGTCGCGATGATCGAGGTAGCACTCGATCAGCCGCGCGATCACCTCGGGCACCTCGGCGCGGGCGAAGGACGGACCGATCGCTTTGCCCAGCGACGCGCCCAGCCCGGGCTTGGGAAAACCCGGCCGGGTTTCTCCCTGATTTCCGCCGATCTCGATCTGGTACCACTCGGTCCCGTTCTTGTCGACGCCGAGGATGCCGATGTGGCCGACGTGGTGGTGGCCGCAGGCGTTCATGCAGCCGGAAATGTTGAGGTCCAGCTCGCCGATGTCGTGCAGATAATCGAGGTCGTCGAATCGTTGCTGGATGGCCTCGGCCACCGGGATCGACTTGGCATTGGCGAGGGAGCAGAAATCGCCGCCCGGGCAGCAGATAATGTTCGTCAGGAGGCCGATGTTGGGGGTGGCGAGGCCGAGCAACTTCGCTTCCCGCCACAGCGAGTGCAGATCCGGCAGCCGCACGTCGGCGAGAATCAGGTTCTGCTCGTGCGAGACGCGCAACTCGCCGAACGAGTAGCGGTCGGCAAGGCCGGCGATCCTGTCCATCTGTTCGGCGGTGACGTCGCCGGGCGGAACCCCGGTTCTCTTGAGCGACAGCGTGACGGCGGCATAGCCCGGCTGCTTGTGCGGGTGGACATTGCGCTTCTCCCAGCTCGCGAACGCGCGATCCGCGGCAGGCGCCGCCTCGAACGCGGCGTCTGTTGTGGGGCATGCGGCGTAGCCCGGGCGAGTGAAGCGGCCCTCGATGCGCGCGACCTCTTCGGCGACCAGCGTCGCCGGGCCGTCCTTGAGGTGCGCCCACTCGGCTTCGATTTCTTCGCGGAACTTCTCCGGTCCGCGCTCCTTGACCAGGAACTTGATGCGCGCCTTGTGGATGTTGTCGCGACGTCCGTAGCGGTTATAGACGCGCAGGACCGCATCGAGATAGGTGAGCAGGTGCGGCCACGGCAGGAATTCTCGCATGACGTGGCCGATGATCGGCGTGCGTCCGAGGCCGCCGCCGACGAGCACCCGGAACCCGACTTCGCCGTTCGCGTCCCGGACTGCGTGCAGCCCAATGTCGTGCACGGCCGTTGCAGCGCGGTCGGCCGCGGCGCCGTTCACCGCGATCTTGAACTTGCGCGGCAGGTAGCTGAACTCGGGGTGGAAGGTGGACCACTGGCGGATGATTTCGCACCATACGAAGGAATCCACGATTTCGTCCCGGGCGACGCCGGCGAAGTGGTCGGTGGTGGTGTTGCGCACGCAGTTCCCCGAGGTCTGGATGGCGTGCATCTGCACCGTCGCCAGCTCGGCGAGGATGTCGGGTACCTGCTCGAGCCTGGGCCAGTTGAGCTGCAGGTTCTGGCGCGTGCTGAAGTGACCGTAGCCGCGGTCGTAGGTACGGGCGATATGCGCGAACTTGCGTAATTGCGTCGATGACAGCAGCCCGTAGGGAATGGCGATGCGCAGCATCGGCGCGTGACGCTGGATGTAGAGGCCGTTGCGCAGGCGCAGGGCGCGGAATTCCTCCTCGGACAGCTTGCCATCGAGGAAGCGGCGCGTCTGGTCGCGGAACTGCGCGACGCGCTGGTTCACGAGTTGCCGGTCGATTTCGTCGTAGATATACATAAAAGAGCTACCAGCCGCGCCTGCCGCCGCCGACCGTTCCGGCCGCGAACCGCGAGAAAATGTGGAGCGTGTCCATTCCCGATCCTTGAGAGAGTGGGGATCGTAGCGTGGGTATCTAATAACTCCAAATACTTTTATGTTAGGATTTAATAACCAATAGTTATATAAAGCGGACCCATGAATTTTCAGCAATTGCGCGCTGCCAGGGAGACGGTGAGACAGGGACTCAACCTCACCGAAGCAGCCGGCAAGCTGTTTACCTCGCAACCCGGGGTATCGAAGCAGATCCGTGAACTCGAGCACGAGCTTGGCATCGAAATTTTCGTGCGCCGCGGCAAGCGCATCGTTGCGCTCACCGAGCCGGGCAAAGCGGTGCTGGAGATCGTCGAGCGTCTGCTGCAGGACGCGGAAAACCTGAAGCAAGTCGGGCGCGAATTCCGGAACCAGGCTGCGGGCACGCTCGTCATCGCCACCACGCACACGCAGGCGCGTTACGCGCTGCCGACGGTGGTGCGGCAGTTCAGGCACCGCTATCCGAAGGTGCATCTCACGCTCAAGCAGGGCAACCCGCCCCAGCTCGCGGAGATGGTGCTTGCGGGCGAAGCCGACATCGCGATCGCCACCGAGGCGCTCGAACACTATCCGAAACTGCTTGCGCTCCCAGGCTACGGATGGAACCACTGCGTGGTGGTGCCGGCCAAGCATCCGCTTGCCCGTGCCACCCGGGTGACGCTTGAGGACCTGGCGCGATACCCGCTCATCACTTACGATCCCGCTTTCGCCGGGCGCATGCATATCGACGAAGCATTTGCGGCGCGCGGGATCGTGCCCGACATCGTGCTCACCGCAATCGACGCCGACGTCATCAAGACTTACGTCGAACTGGGAATGGGCATCGGCATCGTCGCGGCGATGGCGTTCGACGCCAAGCGCGACCCGCATCTGCGCTCCCTCGACGCAAGCCGTCTGTTCAAAAGCAACACGACGCGCGTCGCCATCCGTCGCGGGGCGTACCTGCGCGGCTATGCCTACGCCTTCCTCGAGTTGTTCTCCCCCCAACTCACCCGCAAGCTGATCGACACGGCCCTGGCGGGCAAGGCGGAGATGTACGAGCTGTAATCCCTTCCGCTTGCCTGAGCCCGTTCGCACACGCGTTTCACTACGCCACAAGCTCTCATAACGGGGCGCCGCAAGAATCGGGTGGCAGGGATGAGTCGGCCTGCCTATACTGCCGGCTGACCGATGAGGAACGCATGAACGCGCTTTTCGACCTCGAATGCGAGACCTACCGCAGCGTCGCGTGCGCGATCGAGTACCTCCGCGACCACGCGCGCGAGCAGCCGCGCCTGGCGGAAATCGCGGCGCACGTGGGCCTGTCCGAATTTCATTTGCAGCGACAATTCTCGGCGTGGGCGGGAATCAGCCCGAAGCGGTTTCTGCAATTCCTCACCAAGGAATACGCGAAGGAAGCGCTGCGCCGGTGCGAAGATGTGCTCGAGGCCGCCTACGCCGCCGGCCTGTCGGGCCCCGGACGGCTGCACGACCTGCTCGTGACCTGCGAAGCCGTGTCGCCCGGCGAACACCGTGCGCTCGGAGAAGGCGTCGTCATTGCCTACGGCTTTCATTCCACGCCGTATGGCGAGGGCCTGATCGCGAGCACGGCACGCGGCATCTGCCGCTTGAGCTTCGTCGACCGCGGCGGGCGCGAAGCGGCGCTCGCCGAGTTGCGCGCCGCCTGGCCGCGGGCGCGGCTCGATCCGGATCAGGCCGCGACCGCAAGGCTGATCGCGTCGATATTCCGTCCAGCCAACAACGTAAAGCCCCTGCACCTGTGGGTGAAGGGCAGCAACTTCCAGATCAAGGTGTGGGAGGCGCTGCTCAGGATCGCGCCCGGTGAGCTGGTCAGCTACCAGGACGTGGCGAGCGCGGTCGGCATGCCGCGCGCTTCACGCGCGGTCGGCAGCGCCGTCGCCGCCAATCCGGTCGCAATTCTGATTCCCTGCCACCGCGTCATCCGCAAGGCGGGCGACTTCGGCGACTACCGCTGGGGACTCACGCGCAAGCACGCGCTGATCGCGAGAGAAGCGGCGTCGCAGGCCACGCCGGCCGAAACGGCGTGACCGAAAGCGGCCTGTTCGCCCCTAGTTTGCGAGCGCCAACAGCATCGCCGCCACGGCGAGCGCCATCACCAGCGTCGCGAACCAGCCGAGGGTTTTGAGGCGGCGCGTGATGGTGAACCGCCCCATGATTTCCGGCCGCACCGCCATCAACATCATCACCGCCATGATAGGTACCGAGATTACGCCGTTGATCACGGCGCTCCAGATGAGCGCCTTGACCGGGTCGATCGAGGTGAAATTGAGCACTACGCCGATCAGCGTCGCGACGGTGACTATGGCGTAGAAGCCGCGCGCTTCCATGAGGCGCAGCCCCAGCCCGATCGGCCAGCGGAACGACTCCGCGACCGCGTAGGCGGCCGAGCCCGCGAGGATCGGCACGGCCAGCATGCCGGTACCTACGATTCCCGCGGCGAACAGGACGAACGCGAACTCCCCGGCGATCGGGCGCAGCGCCTCCGCCGCCTCCGCCGAGGTCTGGATGTCGGTGATGCCGTGCAGGTGCAGGGTGACGGCGGTGGTGAGCATGATGAAGAATGCCACGACGTTGGAAAAGGTCATCCCCACGTAGGTGTCGATCTTGATCCGGCGCAGGTGCGCAGCCGCCTGCTCCGGCGCCTCGCGCAACGGTTCCTCGCCGGGGCCGGCGCGTTGCTCTTCGACTTCCTGCGACGCCTGCCAGAAGAACAGGTAGGGGCTGATGGTGGTGCCGAATACCGCGACCAGCGTCAACAGATAATCGGCGCGCAACGCCACGTCCGGCAGCAGAGTGTGCCGGAGCACTTCTCCCCAGGGCACGCGCACCACGAACACCGTGGCGACGTAGGCGAACAGCGCCAGCGTCAGCCACTTCAGGAACGGAGCGTAGCGCGGGAATGGAATGAAGACCTGCAGTCCGAGCGACACCAGCGCGAACAGCACGACGTACAGGTACGAGCGCCCGCCGACGAGCAGCTCCATTGCCGCCGACATCGCGCCGAGGTCCGCGGCAATGTTGATGGTGTTCGCGACCAGCAGCAGGCCGACGATGAAGTGCAGCACCCAGGCCGGGTAGTGCTCGCGGATGTTCGCCGCAAGGCCATGCCCGGTGACGCGGCCGATGCGCGCGCTCACCATCTGGATACCGATCATGAGCGGCAGCGTGAAGAATACCGACCACAGCATGCCGTAGCCGAACTGCGCGCCGGCCTGCGAGTAGGTGGCGATGCCGCTCGGGTCGTCGTCGGCCGCGCCGGCGACGAGGCCGGGCCCGAGGTTCTTGAGCGGAATGCGCGGCACGCCGTCGGCGAACCGCGCAACGGCCGCCGAACGCTTTTTCTCGTTGTTGGTCGGCATCGGCCTGGCCCGGTTTAAGAGCGCGTTGCAATGAGGCCGGGCGGGCGCATGGCTGATCGCCGTCCGGCCGGACAGCCGTAGTCTAGCGGATATTTCTTACAGAACCTTGAATCGCCGCGGCCAAAGCAGCGCGTCGCCGGCACCGGGTGCATGCCGTGCCGCATTTGCGGCGGAATCCGTTCGGGCCCATAGCCCGAGCCGTTGCGCCGCTTTCAGCATGGCATCCGCTGGGGCCTAGAGCCCGAGCCGTTGCGCCGTTTTCAGGATGGCATCCGCTCGGGCCTAGAGCCCGAGCCGTTGCCATATCGTCGAGGTCAGCCCCGCTTGGTTCATGGTGTAGAAGTGCAGCCCCGGCGCGTCTTGCGACAACAGCCGGTCGCAGAGCTCGGTGATCACGTCCAGCCCCAGACTGCGGATCGCAGCGACATCGTCGCCGAAGCTCTGCATCCTGAGGCGCAGCCAGCGCGGGATTTCGGCGCCGCATGCGTCCGAAAAACGGGCGAGCTGCGAGAAGTTCCCGATCGGCATGATGCCGGGAACGACGGGCGCGGCGATGCCCAGCGCCTCGCAGTCGTCGATGAAGCGGAAATAGGAGTCGGCGCTGAAAAAATACTGCGTGATCGCCGAATTCGCCCCGGCATCGAGCTTGCGCTTGAAGTTGCGCAGGTCGTCCTGCGCGCTCTTTGCCTGCGGATGGAACTCTGGATAGCACGCGACGTCGACGTGGAAGTGGTCGCCGGTGTTCTCGCGGATGAACGCGACCAGCTCGTCGGCGTGGCGCAATTCGCCCGCGCTCGCGGCGCCCGAGGGCAGGTCGCCGCGCAAGGCGACGATGTGCCGGATGCCCTTGGCCTGGTACAGCTCCAGCGTTGCGGCGATGTCGGCGCGCGTGGCGCCGACGCAGGAGATATGCGGCGCCGCCTCGTAGCCCGCGTCGCGGATCTCCAGCACCGTGCCGAGCGTGCGCTCGCGCGTGGAGCCGCCGGCGCCGTAGGTGCAGGAGAAGAACTTCGGCTTCAACTGCGCGAGCTGCTTCCAGGTCGCGCGCAGCTTCTCCATACCCTCCGGAGTTTTCGGCGGAAAGAATTCGAAGCTGAAGCTGCGGGGATATTTTTTCTGGCTTTCCATTGGCGGCGATGGCCCGGGGAATTCGTCACCCCCGCGAAACCTGTCCCCGCATGTTTCAAGCGGGGAGCGGGGATCCAGGTGCTCAGAGGCTCCCTAGTATCGGTACGCGTCGGACTTGTACGGTCCTGCCTTCGGCACGCCGATGTAGCCCGCCTGCTTGTCGGTGAGCTCGGTCAGCATCGCGCCGAGCTTCTTCAACTGCAACCGCGCGACTTTCTCGTCGAGGTGCTTGGGCAGCACGTACACGCCCACCGGATACTTGTTCGAGTTCTTCTGCGCCTCGGTCCAGAGCTCGATCTGCGCCAGGGTCTGGTTGGCGAACGAAGAGCTCATCACGTAGCTCGGATGGCCGGTGCCGCAGCCCAGGTTCACGAGACGACCTTCGGCGAGCAGGATGATGCGCTTGCCGTCGGGGAAAATGATGTGATCCACCTGCGGCTTGATGTTCTCCCACTTGTGCTGCTTCAGGCTCGCGACATCGATCTCGTTGTCGAAATGGCCGATGTTGCACACGATCGCC
The DNA here is from genome assembly GCA_049802235.1 of Burkholderiales bacterium. Taxonomy (GTDB): domain Bacteria; phylum Pseudomonadota; class Gammaproteobacteria; order Burkholderiales; family SG8-39; genus VBDM01. The sequence continues at coordinate 50,488 of JBARMB010000048.1, forward strand.
TGGTTCTTCATCTTTTTCATGTGCTCGTGGGTGAGCACGTGGAAGTTGCCGGTGGCGGTGACGAATATGTCAGCCTTGTCGCAGGCGTAGTCCATGGTGACGACGCGATAGCCTTCCATAGAGGCCTGCAGCGCGCAGATGGGATCGATCTCGGTCACCCATACCTGCGCCGAGAGCGCGCGCAGCGCCTGCGCGCTGCCCTTGCCGACGTCGCCGTAGCCCGCGACCACGGCGACCTTGCCGGCGATCATGACGTCGGTGGCGCGCTTGATGCCGTCCACCAGCGACTCGCGGCAGCCGTAGAGATTGTCGAACTTCGACTTGGTGACCGAATCGTTGACGTTGATGGCAGGGAAGGCGAGCCGGCCTTCCTTGTGCATCTGGTAGAGGCGGTGCACGCCGGTGGTGGTCTCCTCGGAAACGCCCTTGATCTGCTTCAGGCGCTGGGAGTACCAGCCCGGCTGCGCCGCGAGGCGCTTCCTGATCGCCGCGAACAGGACCGTCTCCTCTTCGCTTCCCGGCTGGTTCAGAACCGACGCGTCGGACTCGGCCCGGGTGCCGAGGTGCAGCAGCAACGTCGCATCGCCGCCGTCATCGAGGATCATGTTGGAGTGTTTGCCCCCATGTTCGTTACCTGGCCACTCGAAAATCCTGTGGGTGAACTCCCAGTATTCCTCGAGCGATTCGCCCTTGTAGGCGAATACCGGCGTGCCGCCGGCGGCGATCGCCGCCGCGGCGTGGTCCTGGGTCGAATAGATGTTGCAGGAAGCCCAGCGCACTTCGGCGCCGAGCGCCTTCAGCGTCTCGATCAGGACCGCCGTCTGGATGGTCATGTGCAGCGAGCCGGTGATGCGCGCGCCGCGCAGCGGCTGCCGGGAAGCGAATTCCTCGCGGATCGCCATGAGGCCGGGCATCTCGGTCTCGGCGATGGCGATTTCCTTGCGCCCCCACGCGGCGAGCGAGAGGTCGGCGACTTTGTAGTCGGTGATACTTTTGGACTGCGCTACGGCGCTCATCACGCGCTCCTTTCGATTAAGAAAAAAGTTCGTGAGCGCCGTTGCAATGTGGACCCCCCGAGCCTGGCGGACCGCTGTTGGGCCCGTCGCAACGCTCCTCGGGGAGGGGCGCAATTGTAGCGCAGGCGCAGCCCGCTCGCCAGCATCTTACCCGCCGGTTTCCGGAGGGCAGTTGTGGCAATAAAAAAAGCCGGAAAAGCCGGCCTTTTTTATTGCCTGAGGCGAATCAAGCCGTGACGGCCGCGCCTTTCCTGACGCCGGCATCGGCAGCAAGCGCCGCCGCCTTGTCCACATTTTCCCACGTAAATTCCGGCTCGTCGCGGCCGAAGTGGCCGTAGGCGGCGGTCTTCTCGTAGATCGGGCGCAGCAGGTCGAGCATCTGGACGATGCCTTTCGGCCGCAGGTCGAAGTGCTTCTGCACCAGTTCCGAGATCTTCTCGTCGGAGACCTTGCCGGTGCCCGAGGTCGTCACCATGACGCTGGTCGGCCGCGCCACGCCGATCGCGTAGGACACCTGCACCAGGCACTTGCTTGCCAGGCCCGCGGCCACGATGTTCTTTGCGACGTAGCGCGCCGCGTAAGCCGCGGAGCGGTCCACCTTCGACGGGTCCTTGCCGGAGAACGCGCCGCCGCCGTGCGGGGCCGAGCCGCCGTAGGTGTCGACGATGATCTTGCGCCCGGTCAGGCCGCAGTCGCCGTGCGGGCCGCCGATGACGAACCGGCCGGTCGGGTTGACGAGATACTTCACCTCGCCCTTCACCAGATTCTTCGGCAGCACCGGCTTGATGATCTCCTCGATCACCGCTTCGCGCAGCTTGCCGTAGGCAATGTCCGCATCGTGCTGGGTCGAGAGCACGACGGTGTCGATGGCGTCGGGCCTGCCGTCGACGTACCTGATCGTCACCTGGGACTTGGCGTCGGGGCGCAGCCACGGCAGGCGGCCGTCGCGGCGCAGTTGCGATTGCCGCTCGACGAGGCGGTGCGCGAGGTAGATCGGCATCGGCATGAGCTGCGGCGTCTCGTCGACGGCGTAGCCGAACATCAGGCCCTGGTCGCCCGCGCCCTGGTTGAGCGGATCGTCCTGGGCCTTGTTCACGCCCTGGGCGATGTCGTTGGACTGCTTGTCGTAATTCACCAGCACTGCGCAGGCGCGGTAGTCCATGCCGTAGTCGGCGTTGTCGTAGCCGATGCGTTTGACGACGCCGCGCGCGACCTGCGCGTGGTCGATGACGGCGTTGGTGGTGATTTCGCCCGCGAGCAGGATGAGGCCGGTGTTCACCAGCGTTTCGGCCGCGACTCGCGAGGTTTTGTCCTGCGCTAGAATGGCGTCCAGGATGGCGTCGGAAATCTGGTCCGCGACCTTGTCGGGGTGTCCTTCGGACACCGACTCGGATGTAAAAAGAAAGCTGCTCATGCTCGAGGAGATCCCTGCTGAAAATGAATTACCAGTCTAGCACAGCCGTTTTGCCCACCCAACCCACTCATTTCCCACTTCTGTCCCACTGAATATGGCCTGGTTGCTGCGGCCGGCGGCGTTTCTTCCCCTGCCGCTGCTTCACGCCCTCGGTGTCGTGCTGGGCTGGACCGTCTATCTCGGCTCCAGCCGCTACCGCAGATACCTCGGGCAGAATCTCGGGTTCGCCGGTCTCACCGATCCCCGTCTGCGTCGCGCCGCGATCGCGGAAAGCGGCAAAGGCGTGCTGGAGTTGCCGGCCATCTGGCTGCGCCCGCACCAGGCGGTCGCCGATTTGATCGTCGAGGTGAGCGGATGGGAATACGTCCAGGGCGGTGCCACGCTCGGCAAAGGCCTCATCATGCTGACGCCGCATCTGGGCTGCTGGGAAGTGGCGGCGCAGTATTTCAGCCGCCGTATGCCGATCACGGTGATGTACAGCCCGCCCAAGGTGAAAGCGCTCGAGCCGCTGATGCGCGCCGGCCGTGACCGCAGCGCCATGATGAAAAGCGTCCCTGCCGACCTGCGCGGCGTGCGCGCGATGCTGAAGGCGCTCAGGCGCGGAGAAGCCGTCGGAATATTGCCCGATCAGGTACCGGGCGTGGGCGAAGGCGAGTGGGCAGAGTTCTTCGGCAGGCCGGCCTACACCATGACGCTGGTCGGACGGCTGGCGGAGAAGACCGGCGCAGCGGTACTGCTGTGTTACGCCGAGCGCCTGCCCCGGGGCCGCGGCTACCGTGTCGTCGTTGAGCCGCTGCTCGCGCCGCGGCTGCCGGAGCCGCCGGTGCGGACGCTCAACCGTTCGCTCGAGCAGATGATCCGGCGCAGCCCGGCGCAGTATCTGTGGAGCTACAACCGCTACAAGGTGCCGGCGGGCGCCGAACCTCCGCAATGCGCGAGGCAGGACACGTGAGGGGCAAAGCGTGATAGCGCGCATCGCCCTCGCGGTCATGTGGCTGTTGCATTTCCTGCCCTTGCCGGTCCTTGCGCGGGTGGGGGAGTGGCTCGGCGGTTTTCTCTACGCGCTTGCCCGGGAGCGACGCCGCGTGTGCCTGGTCAATCTCGCGCAATGCTTTCCCGACATGCCCGGGACCGAGCGTACCGCACTTGCGAAAGCGCATTTCCGCGCCTTTGGCCGCGGCTTGCTTGAACGTTCCATCCTGTGGTGGGCGCCGCGCGAGCGGGTGATGCGTCTTGTGCGGATCAGCGGACGAGAGAATCTCGACGCGGCAACAAAGGGCCCGGTGATCCTGATGGCGCCGCATTTCGTGGCGCTGGACGCCGGCTGGTCGCGCCTTACCTGCGAGCTGGACATGGCGGGTATCTACGCGAAGCAGAAAAACCGGCTCTTCGATGCGGTATTGTTTTATGGACGCACGCGCTTCGGGCGCCAGCGTGCCTTGTCGCGACAGGACGGCGTGCGTTCCGGGCTCGCGGCGATCAAGGAGGGGCTTCCCTTCTACTACCTCCCCGATCTTGACTACGGGCCGCGGGACACCATTTTTGTGCCGTTTTTCGGCGTGCCCGCGGCGACGATCACCGGGCTGTCGCGCCTGGCGCGACTTGCGCGTGCGCGCGTCGTGCCCTGCGTGACGCGCATGCTGCCCGGCGGCGCGGGGTATGAGGTGCGCTGCTATCCCGCCTGGGAAAATTTTCCTACCGGAGACGATGTCGCCGATGCGCGCCGCATGAACGCATTCATCGAGGACCGCGTGCGCGAGATGCCGGAGCAGTACTTCTGGACGCATAAGCGCTTTAAGACGCGCCCGGCCGGCGAGCCGCGGTGGTATTGAATGCCCCTCCAAACGCAAAGGACGCAAAGGACGCAAAGGAAGACCAATCCGTTTTCCTTAGCGTGCCTTTGCGTCCCTGGCGTACTTCGCGCTGAGAGGTTGAAGTGAGTTTCGTCAATCCCGACCCGGAAGCGATCCGCGCGCTGCTGACGAGCGTGAAGAACATCGCCGTGGTCGGCTTCTCGCCTAGGCCCAGCCGGCCGAGCCACAACATCTCGCGGCAGCTGCAGCGTTTCGGTTATCGCATCATTCCGGTCAGGCCGGCGATCCCGGAAGGCCTGGGTGAGAAGGCCTACCGCGATCTTGCCGCCGTCCCGGACCGCATCGACCTCGTCAACCTGTTCCGCAACGGCAAGTACGCGCCGGAAACCGTCGACGAGTGCCTGCGGCTCGGGGTGAAGAACCTGTGGATGCAGGAGGGCTGCGTGAACGAGGCGGCGGCCGAGCGCGCGCGCGCCGCCGGCATGACGGTGGTGATGGACCGCTGCATCCTGCGCGATTTCACGCGGCTGTGCACGGAATGAAGCTGAAATTCACCAAGATGCAGGGCGCCGGCAACGACTTCGTCGTGCTGGACGGCATCAGCCAGCGGATCGCGCTCACGCCGGCGCTTGCGAAGCGGCTTGCCGACCGCCATTTCGGCGTCGGCTGCGACCAGATTCTGGTGGTGGAAAAGCCGCAGTCCGGAGAGGCCGATTTCCGTTACCGCATCTGGAATGCCGACGGCGGCGAGGTCGAGCAGTGCGGCAACGGCGCGCGCTGCTTCGTGCGCTTCGTGCATGACAAGGGGCTGACGGCCAGAACCGAGATCCGCGTCGAGACGCTCTCGGGGCTGATTCTGCCGCGCCTGGAAGCGGACGGACGGGTAACGGTGAACATGGGCGCACCGGTGTTCGAGCCGCAGCGCATTCCGTTTGATACCGCGGGACTCGTGCCGATTCGAGAGATTTCCCCCGGCCTGCCTTTGAAAAGGGGGGTTCTGTGGCCGCTCGGAGTCGCCGGCCGAACGGTTGAGATCACGGCGCTCTCGATGGGCAATCCCCACGCGGTGCAGGTGATCGCCGACGTGAATTCGGCTCCGGTCACGACCGAAGGGCCGTTGATCGAGAACCACGCCCGCTTTCCGCGGCGGGTGAATGCCGGTTACATGCAGGTCGTGAGCCGCGGCCGTGTCCGCCTGCGCGTATGGGAACGCGGCGCAGGCGAGACACTTGCCTGCGGCACCGGCGCCTGCGCCGCGGTCGTCGCCGGAATCCAGCGCGGGCTGCTCGACGAATCGGTGCGAGTCGCCACGCGCGGCGGGGATTTGACGATCCGCTGGCAGGGCGGGGACAATCCGGTCTGGATGACCGGTCCCGCGGTCGCCGTTTTCGAGGGAGAGATCGAGCTTGAAGGCTGACGACGTCGCGCGTTATCTCCGGGAAAACCCGGTCTTCTTCGAACAGTACTCCGACATGCTGTCGGAGATCTACATCCCCCATCCCCACGGCGGGCGAGCGATCCCGCTCTCGGACCGGCAGGTGCTGACGCTGCGGGAGAAGAGCAAGGCGCTTGAGTCGCGGCTGGCGGAACTGTTGCAGATCGGCGAGGAAAACGATGCCATCGGCGAGAAGATGCACCGGCTGTGCCTGGCGCTCCTGCCGGTGGCCGATCTGCAGAGCCTGCTCACGGTGCTGTACTACAACCTGCGCGAGGACTTCGCCGTGCCGCACGTCGCGATCCGGGTCTGGCGCCGGCCGCACGACATTTCGCAAGGCGTGACGGAGCCCGCCGAGTTTCGTCCGGTGAGCGAGGAGGCGAAGAGGTACGCGGCCGCGCTTGCCCAGCCTTTCTGCGGTCCGAGCGGCATGCCCGAGGCGGCGGCGTGGTTCGGGGAAGGGGCGTCGCACGTGCGCTCGGTTGCGCACATGGCGTTGAAGGACAACGAGTGCTTCGGCATGCTGGCGCTGGGGAGCGTAGACGTGTTGCGCTTCTATCCCGATATGGGAACGTTGTACCTCAAGCGCCTGGGCGATCTCGTCAGCGCGGCGTTGCTCCGGTTTCTGTAGCGGTCGATGGCGCGCAAGGACGATACCCGCCGCGAGTTGCTCGGCGAGTTTCTGCGGCACCTCGAGACCGAGCGGCGGCTCTCCCCGCACACCAAGTCAAACTACGGCCGCGACATCGGGGCGCTGATCGAGGCAGTGGGCGACACGCCGCTGGAGCGCATTACCCCGGATCGGGTGCGGCGCGCGATCGCGCAGTTGCATGCACGGGGTCTTTCCGGCAAGACCCTTGCGCGGATGCTCTCGGCCTGGCGCAGCTTCTTCTCCTGGCTTGCCCGGCGCCGCGGTTTTGCGTCCAATCCTTGCGCCGGCATCCGCGCGCCGAAGAGCGCCAAGGCGCTGCCGCGTGTGCTCTCGCCCGACGTCGCCGCGCAGTTGCTCGACGGCAGGCCCGGCGATGATCAGGAAACTCGCGACAAAGCCATGTTCGAGCTGTTCTATTCCTCCGGCCTGCGGCTCGCGGAGCTGGTGAGCCTCGATCTGCGCGACGCAAAGGAAGCGATCGACGCGGCCGAAGTGGCGGTCACGGGCAAAGGCAGGAAGACGCGCAGGGTTCCGGTCGGCAGCAAGGCAATCGAGGCGTTGCGCGCCTGGCTCGACGTGCGCGCGAAGCTCGCCAAGCCGGAAGAGACGGCGCTGTTTGTCGGGATGCGCGGCGAGCGCATCTCGCCGCGGGTGATCGAACGGCGCCTGAAGCGCTGGGCGACAAAGCTCGGTATCACCGTCCACGTGCACCCGCACGTGCTCAGGCACTCGTTCGCCACCCACGTGCTCCAGTCCTCGGGCGACCTGCGCGCGGTGCAGGAGATGCTCGGGCACTCGAGCATTTCCACGACCCAGGTGTATACGCATCTTGACTTCCAGTACCTGGCCAAGGTCTACGATGCGGCGCACCCGCGGGCGAAGAAGAAATCGTCGTCTGCGGCGAAAAAACCTTGACGCAGATTCCGGTATCGCGCGTTCCCGCGCTCGGCGAGCTTTTCCTGGGCTTCATGGAGGCCTCGCTGTCCGGGTTCGGCGGCGTGTTGCCTTGGGCGCGCAGGATGATCGTCGAGCAGCGCCGCTGGCTGACGGCGGAAGAGTTCGCCGACGTGCTGAGTCTGTGCCAATTCCTGCCCGGCGGAAATATCATCAATGTCTCCGTCTGCGTCGGCGCACGCTTTTACGGAGCGCGCGGGGCGCTGACCGCGTTTGCGGGACTGATGCTGGCGCCGTTCGTTATCGTGCTTGTGCTTGGCGCACTCTATACGCACTACGGTCATCTTCCCGAGGTCGCGGCCGCATTCCGGGGCATCTCGGCCGCAGCGGCGGGCCTGATGGTGGCCATGGCGCTGAAAATGGCCACGAACCGCCAGTTGCGCTCGGTGATGGCGGTGTTCGTCGTGACCACCTTTGTCGGAATTGCCATCATGCGATTTCCGCTTCTTGCCCTTCTGCTCGCAGTCGCGCCGCTCAGCGTCGCCGCGGCGTGGTGGAGACGCGCATGAGCGAGCCGGTGCTGGCGCAGCTCGGGGTCGATTTCGGCGTGCTGTCGCTGATTGCCGTGGGCGGGGGTGTCACGGTTCTGCCCGAGATGCAGCGCAGCGTCGTGGAAGTCCATGGATGGATGAGCGCGACCCAGTTCGTCGAGTTGTTTGCCGTTGCCCAGGCTTCGCCCGGCCCGAACCTGCTGGTCGTGAGTCTCATCGGCTGGAAAGTGGCCGGCCTCCTCGGGGCGCTCGTCACCACGGTCGCCATGTGTGCGCCGTCATCCATACTGACGTTTGCGGTGTCGGGAATTTGGGAGCGCTTCCGCGACGCGCCGTGGCGAGCGGCCATCCAGGGAGGCTTGGTGCCCATCACGGTCGGGCTCATGCTCGCGGGCGGTTACGTCCTCACGCTTTCCGCCGACCATTCGATCGCTGCCTTCGCAATCACGGCCATTACCGTGCTGGGGGTCATGACGACCCGAATCCATCCGCTCTGGCTCATCGGCGCGGCCGGGCTGGCGGGTCTCGCCGGACTCGTCTGATGGCGCGGGGGGAATCGCCGCGGCTCACGCTGAAGCCGGGCCGCGAACGCTCGGTGCTGCGGCGCCATCCGTGGATTTTCTCCGGCGCGATCGAGGCGCTCCGCGGCGCTCCCGCAAGCGGAGACACCGTGGAAGTGCATGCGGCCGACGGCCGCTTTCTCGCCTGGGCCGCGTTCAGTCCCGTCTCGCAGATCCGCGCTCGCGTCTGGAGCTTCGACGCGGCCGAAGTTCCCGGCCCGGTACTGTTGCGAAAGAAAATCGCTGCGGCGCTGGCGTTGCGGCGCGCCGCAGTTCCGCTCGATGCCGCCAACGCGCTCCGGCTGGTTCACGGTGAATCGGACGGCCTCCCCGGCCTGATCGTCGACCGCTACGCCGACACGCTGGTGATGCAACTGCTGTCAGCCGGCTGCGAGCGCTGGCGCGACACGCTGGTGGAACTCCTGCGGGAGCTGAGCGGTTGCATCAGGATCTACGAGCGCTCCGATGCCGACGTGCGCGAGCTCGAAGGCTTGCCGCCGCGCTCGGGTCCGATCTGCGGTGCGCCGCTGCCGGATCTGGTGGAAATCGTCGAGCACGGCCTGACCTATTTGGTGGACGTGGTCGCCGGGCAGAAGACCGGTTTTTATCTCGACCAGCGCGATAACCGCCGGCGCATCGGCGAGCTCGCGCGCGGCCGCGAGGCGCTGAATTGCTTCTGCTACACCGGCGGCTTCACGCTTTCGGCGCTCGCCGGCGGCGCGCGCGCGGTGCTGTCGATCGACAGCTCGTCATCGGCGCTCGAGCTGGCGCGCCGGAACCTGGCGCAAAACGGACTCGACGCAGGCCGCGCCGAATGGCTGGAGGCCGATGTGTTTCGCGCCTTGCGCCGGCTGCGCGACGAAGGCAGGCAGTTCGACCTGATCGTGCTCGATCCGCCCAAGTTTGCACCCACTCCGAAGGACGCCGAGCGCGCGGCGCGCGGCTACAAGGACATCAATCTCAACGCTCTCAAACTGTTGCGACCGGGCGGATTGCTGGCGACGTTCTCCTGCTCGGGGGGCATTTCGCCCGAGCTGTTCCAGAAGATCGTCGCCGGCGCGGCGGCCGACGCCGGCGTCTCGCTCGTTCTGCGCCAGCGCCTTTGCGCCGCACCGGACCACCCGGTGCTGATCGAGTTTCCAGAGGGCGAGTACCTGAAGGGGCTGCTGCTCGAACGCCGCTGAGACGGGCGGTTGCGCCCGCTGCCGGGGCGTGCTCTAATGCGCGCTTTTTTCCCGGGCGGGAACGTCCGCCGCCTCGGGTGAAAGCAAGCCGGCACGGCCGGGAACTTTTTTGCGGCCGGACATGTTCAAATACGGGTTATCCCGCCGCACCGCGGCGGAATGACTCTGCGAGTTGGAACCGGCCTGCGGCCGTTCAACTCGCCGCAGGGCGGCGTCCAAAGGATCCTATGCCAGCACAAGACGACATGGTCCCGGTGACCATCCTCACCGGCTTTCTGGGAAGCGGAAAGACGACCCTCGTCAACCGCATCCTCAAGGAGCAGCACGGCCACCGCATCGCCGTGATCGAGAACGAGTTCGGCGAGGCGGGCGTGGACAACGAGATCCTGCTCAACGACGCCGACGAGCAGATCATCGAGATGAACAACGGCTGCATCTGCTGCACCGTGCGCGGCGACCTCGTCCGCATCCTCGGTGACCTGAAGCAGCGGCGCGATTCCGGCGGCCTCAATTTCGACCGCGTCATCATCGAGACCACCGGCATGGCCGATCCGGGGCCGGTGGCGCAGACCTTCTTCATCGACGAGGCCATCGGCAACTACTACCTGCTCGACAGCGTCATCACGCTGGTTGACGCCAGGCACGCCCAGAGCCAGCTCGACGAATTTCACGAGGCGCAGGAGCAGGTCGGCTTCGCCGACCGCATCCTGCTGTCGAAGACGGACCTCGTCTCGGACGAAGAACAGGAAACGCTGCGCAAGCGTCTGGTGAAGATGAACCCGCGCGCCCCGATCAGGAAGGTGCATTTCGGCAACGCGCCGATCGAGGACATTCTCGACATCCGCGGCTTCAACCTGAACGGGATTCTCGAGCTCGATCCCGCTTTCCTGGAGGAAGACCATCACGAGCACGCTGAGCATGTCGGCTCGTTCGTGTTCCGCTCGGACCGGCCTTTCGACGGCGCCAAGCTGGAGGAATTCCTCTCGGGACTGATCCAGGTCTACGGCCCGGACATGCTGCGCTACAAGGGCGTGTTGCACCTCAAAGGCAACGCTCACCGGGTGATATTCCAGGGCGTGCATATGCTCATGGGCGGCGACCTCGGCCGCCCATGGGACAAGGACGAGATGCGCTCGAGCACGATGGTATTCATCGGCAAGAACCTGCCGCAGGATCTTTTCATCAAGGGGTTGGAGCAATGTCTGGTGAAAGCGCAATGAAAAAGCCGGCGGTGAAGCCGGCCAAGCCGGCGGCGACGAAGCCGGAAAAGAGGCGGGGTTTTTCTGAAGCCGATTTGCTGCGCGCACCCGCCTCGCAATACATGGGGCCGGAACAGGTCGCTTTTTTTCGCGAGCGGCTGATCGAGACGCAGAAGGAGCTGCTGGAGAAAGCCGACCTCACCTCGGAGCATCTGCGCCAATACGAACTCGAGCCCGATCCGACCGACCAGGCGACGATCGAGGAAGAATATGCGCTCGAGCTGCGTGCCCGCGACCGCGAGCGGAAGCTGCTGAAGAAGATCGACGAAGCCCTGCGCCGCATCGACGACGGCAGTTACGGCTACTGCGAGGAGACGGGCGAGCCGATCGGCATCCCGCGGCTGCTGGCGCGGCCTACCGCGACGCTGACCATCGAAGCCCAGGCGCGCCGCGAGTTGAAGCAGAAGCTCTATGGAGAGTGAATGGACCGGCCGCGAGTGAAGCTCGAGCGGCCTGTTCCAAATCCCCGCCTGGTATGCAGTACACTGATCGGACTTCAGTCCAACTGGGCTATCTGGTGAAGCGTACGAAACGCACCCTGCGGCATTTGCTGGTCGCTGTCGCGCTGCTGCTATCCGGGCAGGCGGCGCAACTGCACGCGTTGTCGCACCTCGAGCGCGATCTCGCCCTCATCGAGCACGGCGAAAAGAATGCGCCGCCGCTGGGGCATCCCGCCGAGCAGTGTCTCGCCTTCCACGCCATCGGCAGCGCGCTTCCCAGTACGGCGCTCGCGCTCGAGTTGCCGCGCATTGCGCTGCCGGCGGTCGCATCGCTTGCCCTGCCGTTGCCGTTTCCCTCGCGGATCGAATTCGATTCGCGCGCGCCGCCGTTCCTCTCCTGATTCTGCCCGGGATTCCGCCTCGTCCGGCGAGGCGGCATGCGAGTCTCCCCGGGGGCTCGCGATCGCATCAACTGGAGAGGCAACATGTTCAGAACCAGAGTCATGGCACTTGCCGCTGCGGCAGCGCTGGGTTTTTCCCACGCCGCGCTTGCGGCGACGGAGGACGATTTAAGGCAGCTGCGGGAGCAGCTCAAGCAGCTGAAAGAACAATACGACAAGCGCCTGCAGGAGGTCGAGACCGCTGCGAGCAAAGCAGAAGCAGCGGCGAACCAGGCCGCAGTGCAGGCCACCAATCGCCCGGCCAGCGAGAACGCGTTCAATCCCGCCGTATCCGCGGTCCTCAACGGCGTCTACTCGAATCTCTCGCAGGATCCGGCCGGGTTCAAGATCAACGGGTTCATCCCGACGCTGGGCGAGGTCGCGCCGCCCAGGCGCGGCTTGAGCCTGGGAGAATCGGAGCTCGCCTTTGCCTCCAACGTTGACCAGGTTTTCAGGGGGACGGTGATTGCCTCGATATCGCCCGACGACAACAGCGCGGATATCGAGGAAGGCTACATCCAGACGCTCGCCCTTTCCAGCGGCTTCACCATCAAGGCGGGGCGATTCTTCTCCGCGGTGGGCTACCAGAATCAGATTCACGCGCATGCCTGGGATTTCGCCGACGCGCCGCTCGCGAACAAAGTGTTCCTCGGCAACCAGCTCGCCGATGACGGCGTCCAGCTCAAGTGGGTGGCGCCGACCGACATCTACGTCGATCTCGGGCTCGAGCTTGGCCGCGGGCGCAGGTTTCCCGGCGGTCCGGAGGGCGGGCGCAGCAAGAACGGGTTCGGCTCGGGAAATCTGTTCGCACACTTGGGCGGCGACATCAGCGAGAGCACGGCCTGGCAGGTGGGGCTGTCGCATCTGGCGACTTCTCCGCAGGATCGCACCTACGATGACCTCGACTCGACCGGCGCGACGGTGACCAACAGCTTCAGCGGCAAGAGCCGCCTGTGGGCCCTGAGCGGGATCCTCAAATGGGCGCCAAACGGCAATTCGACCTACACCAACTTCAAGCTCCAGGGCGAGTACTTCCGGCGCAGCGAAGACGGCGATCTCACTTACGACACCAAGGCGGTCTCGCTCGGGACGCAGACCGGCGGTTTCGGCTCGCGGCAATCGGGCTGGTATTTGCAGGGCGCTTATCAGTTCATGCCGCAATGGCGCATCGGCTATCGCTACGACAGACTGAACTCGGGCGCCACCGGCATCGGGCTGGTCGATTCGGGCGCGCTCACGGCGGCCAACTTCCCGATTCTCTCCAGCTACAATCCGACTCGCCAAACCGTCATGGCCGACTGGAGTCCAAGCGAATTCAGCCGCATCCGGTTGCAGTTCGCGCGCGATGACTCGCGCCTCGGCGCCACCGACAACGAGATGCTGCTGCAGTACATCATGAGTCTCGGCGCCCACGGCGCGCACACATTCTGAGGTGAAACATGAAACCGTTCGTAAAGCTCTTAATTGCGCTGGCGATGTCGCTGCCTGCGCTCCCGGCTGCTGCGGCGCTTAAAGTCTTTACCTGCGAGCCGGAATGGGCGGCGCTGGTCCAGGATCTGGCGGGAGACGGGGCGTCCGCCTATTCGGCGACCACCGCGCTCCAGGACGTGCATCACATCGAAGCCCGGCCCAGCCTGATCGCGCGCGCGCGATCCGCGGATCTCCTCGTCTGTACCGGAGCTGAACTGGAAATCGGCTGGTTGCCGCTGCTGCTGACGCAGTCCGGAAACAGCCGGATCCAGCCGGGAAACCCGGGCTATTTCGAAGCATCCCAGTACGTGGCCAAACTGGAAGTACCGAAGGTCCTCGACCGCTCGCTCGGAGACATCCACCCGGCGGGCAATCCGCACATCCAGACGGATCCGCGCAACATCGCCAGGGTGGCGGAAGCGCTGAGCGCACGCCTCGCGCAAATCGATCCGGCGAACGCCGACACCTACCGCTCGCGGAGCAAGGCGTTTCTCGATCGCTGGCAGGCGGCGATTCGGCGGTGGGAGCAGCAGGCGAGCCGGCTCAGGGGGACCCCAGTCGTCGTCTATCACAAGGAGTGGGCGTACCTGTTCGACTGGCTCGGAATGCGCGAGGTCGGCAGTCTCGAGCCAAAACCCGGAATACCGCCGACGCCGGCGCATCTCGTCGAACTGGTCGAGCGCATGCGCCGCGAGCCCGCGAAGGTGATCGTGTATTCCGCCTACAACGATCCCAAGGCCGCCGAGTTCCTCGCGGCACGCACCGGGATTCCCACGGTGATGCTGCCCTTCACTGTTGGCGGCAGCGACCGGGCGCGGGATCTGTTCGGGCTGTTTGACGACACCATCGGGCGCCTGCTGGAGGCAGTCAAATGAATTTCGACGCGATCAGTCTCGGGATTCTGTTGCCGGCGTTTGCGGCGGGCTTGCTCGTCACCGCGACGCACGTGCCGCTGGGAATGCAGGTGCTCGCGCGCGGAATCGTATTCATCGATCTCGCGGTCGCCCAGGTCGCAGGGGTCGGGGTGATTCTCGCCGACTTTCTCGGCTGGGAATCGACGGGCGCCGCGGTGCAGGTCGCGGCGCTCGCGGCGGCGCTCATTTGCGCGATGGTGCTCACCTGGACCGAACGGCGCTGGCCGCAAGTGCAGGAAGCGATGATCGGCGTGGTATTCGTCCTTGCTTCGAACGCCGCCATTCTCCTTCTTGCACGCAACCCCCACGGCAGCGAGCACCTCAAGGACCTGCTGGTGGGCCAGATTCTGTGGGTCGACACCGGCCGCCTGGAGATCGATGCGCTGGTCTACGCCGTCATCCTCGCGCTGTGGTTCGGCCTGCGCGAGCGGCTCGGCCGCATCGGCTTCTATGTGCTGTTCGCCGGTGCGGTAACGATTTCGGTGCAGCTGGTGGGGCTCTATCTCGTCTTCTCGAGCCTGGTTGTGCCGGCGCTCGCCACCTACTACGCCGGAAGCCGCCGCTACCTCAAGGCTTATCTGGTCGGCGTGCTCGGCTATGCCGTCGGCCTCATCGCCTCGGCGCTCACCGATCTGCCTTCCGGCCCGATGATCGTGTGCGCGATGGTGGTGCTGGGGGCGGCAACGGCGCTGCTTGGGGGTCGCAAAACGGGGTCACGCAGCGCGTGATCGTCGGCGCGCGGCCGTTGCGGTGCAATCGGGAAACCGGAATTCGCTCCGCGCCTGGCCGAGCGGATTGCGTCGCGTCGCGCAACTGTGATACAAGAAAGAAGGCTGGTTTTGTTCCCGCGATAAATCCACTTGGCGCGCAAACGGCTTGATTTTGCGGGATGCTGCCCCCATATTTTTTTCCGCTTCGATTTCACACATGGAACAATTTCACGGCACTACGATCATCTCGGCCCGCCGCGACGGCAAGGTCGCGCTCGGCGGGGACGGGCAGGTGACCCTCGGCAATGTCGTCGTGAAAGCAAGTGCCCGCAAGGTGCGGCGCCTCTACCAGGACCGGATCCTTGCCGGGTTCGCCGGCGGCACGGCGGATGCGTTCACGCTGTTCGAGCGCTTCGAGGCGAAGCTCGACAAGCATCAGGGAAATTTGCTGCGCTCGGCGGTGGAACTCGCCAAGGACTGGCGCACCGACCGGATTTTGCGGCGCCTGGAGGCGATGCTCGCGGTCGCCGACCTCGAGTCCTCGCTCATCATCACCGGCATGGGCGACGTGATCGAGCCGGAGCTCGGGCTGATCACGATCGGCTCGGGCGGCCCGTACGCGCAGGCCGCGGCGCGCGCGCTGCTCGAGAATACCAGCCTTGGCGCCGAGCAGATCGTGCGCAAGTCGCTGTCGATCGCCGCCGACCTGTGCATTTACACCAACCAGAACCAGACGGTCGAAATTCTTGAGTGAATGGTGAATCGCAGAACGAAGCACGACGGCGCCCGGCCGTTCACGACCCGCTATTCACCCTTCACGATTCACCGAATGCCGCCATGTCTCAGATGACCCCCCAGGAAATCGTCCACGAGCTGGACAAGCACATCGTCGGCCAGGCGCGCGCCAAGCGCGCCGTGGCGATCGCACTCAGGAACCGGTGGCGCCGGCAGCAGGTGGCCGAGCCGCTGCGCCAGGAGATCACGCCGAAGAACATCCTGATGATCGGTCCGACCGGGGTCGGCAAGACCGAGATTGCGAGAAGGCTCGCGCGGCTCGCCGACGCGCCTTTCATCAAGGTCGAGGCGACCAAGTTCACGGAAGTGGGCTACGTCGGCCGCGACGTCGATACCATCATCAGGGACCTGATGGAAATCGCCATCAAGGACACGCGCGAGGCGGCGATGAGGAAAGTGCGGCGCCGCGCCGAGGATGCTGCCGAGGAGCGCGTGCTCGACGCACTGCTGCCGGCGGCGCGTGCGACGGGCCCGGTCGGCGCGCGCGAACCCGATTTCCCCGCCGGACCGGAGAGCGGCGAGGAGTCGGCGACGCGGCAGAAGTTCCGCAAGAAATTGCGCGAAGGCGAACTCGACGAGAAGGAAATCGAGATCGAAGTGGCGGCGCCGCAGGCGCAGATGGAGATTTTTGCCCCGCCGGGAATGGAAGAGCTGACGCAGCAGATCCAGGGCATGTTCCAGAATCTCGGCGGGGGCAGGAAGAAGCTGCGCAAGATGAAGATACGCGACGCAATGAAGATGCTCACCGACGAGGAAGCGGCGCGGCTCGTCAACGACGAAGACCTGCGCGCCAAGGCACTCGCCAGCGTCGAGCAGAACGGCATCGTATTCCTCGACGAGATCGACAAGATCACCAGCCGCGGCGAAGTCGCCGGCCCCGACGTGTCACGCCAGGGCGTGCAGCGCGATCTCCTGCCGCTCGTCGAAGGCACCACGGTGTCGACCAAGTACGGGATGGTGAAGACCGACCATATCCTGTTCATCGCCAGCGGCGCGTTTCATCTGGCCAAGCCCTCGGACCTGATTCCGGAGCTGCAGGGGCGCCTTCCCATCCGGGTGGAGCTCGATTCGCTCTCGGTCGGGGATTTCGAGCAAATCCTGACCGCGACTGACGCCTGTCTCACGCGCCAGTACGAGGCGTTGCTCGCGACCGAAGATGTCGAACTCGTCTTCACGCCGGACGGCATCCGGCGCCTGGCGGAGATCGCCTGGTCGGTGAACGAGAAGACCGAGAACATCGGCGCGCGACGTCTGTACACGGCAATGGAGAGATTACTCGAGGAGATATCGTTCGACGCCGGCAGACGGGGCAAGGAGAGAATCATGATCGATGCCGCCTACGTCGACGCGAAGCTCAAGGAGCTGTCGCAAAGCGAAGACCTGGCGCGCTACGTTTTATAGTCACTTGCAGGGGAAACGCATGAAAAGGGTGATTTTGGGAGTGTTGCTGTCCGGCGCCGTGGCGCTGGCTCAAGGCCAGGTCGAAGTAAGGGCCCCGTGGGTGCGCGGCACGGTACAGGGCCAGACGTCCAGCGGCGCGTTCATGGAGCTGAAAAGCGCCACCGGGGCGGCCGTCGTGGGCGTCGAAACCCCGGTGGCGGAGATTGTCGAAATGCACGAGACGAAGATGGACGGGGACGTGATGAAAATGCGCGCCGTCCCCAGGATCGAGCTGCCCGCCGGCAGGACCGTGGAGCTGAAGCCCGGCGGCTATCACGTCATGCTGATGAGCTTGAAGCGGCCACTGAAGAAGGGCGACATCGTTCCGATAAAGCTTCGCATCGAGGGCAAGGACAAGTCGGTGAAGACCGTGGAGGTCCGGGCCGAGGTGCGTGATCTCACCGCCTCCGGCATGCCCGGCATGCACTAGTCGCCGGCACGGGCGCCGACAATTTCGCCCAGGCACCGCGGGCAGTAGCAGGAGGCTTCCGGTGCGGGGGAGGTCAGGGCGGGAAGCTCGGCGCACCAGCAGCGCTCCAATCCGGCCGCGGCGCCGCATTCAAACGGGGCGCCGCAGCGGGCGCAGGCGGAGAGCGGTCGCCCGCTCCGGCGCGTGTTTTCTTCAGCGTTGTTCCGGTTCATCCGGTCGTGGATGCTGCGGTTCAAGAGGACTCGGTGCGGCGGTGGGAAGGGGCATTGCGGACAGAGGACGGTCGAGCCGGGGGCGAGCCCAATCTAGCCTTTTCCCGTAATGCACGCAAGCGCCCTTGAAACCGGATGCTCTCTCCCCAACTTCAAGACACACGGGTGTAAAGCCCGAAACGGTACTGCAACTCGACTGCAAGGAGAGACACATGTCAAATATTACGCGGTACGATCCTTTCGGGGATCTGTTCGACGATTTCTTCAAAGGTTTTTTTGTCCGTCCGGTTGCATTGGATACCGGTGAGCCGGTGCGGCGCATGAAGATCGATGTCACCGAGCAGAACGGCGAGTACAAGGTGCTGGCCGAACTGCCCGGGGTGAAAAAAGAAAATATCCAGGTCAACATCGACGGTGACCAGGTGTCGATTACGGCCGAGACCCGCGGCGAACGCGACGCCAAGGAAGGCGGGCGCGTGCTGCACAGCGAGCGCTATTTCGGCAAGGTTTCACGCGCTTTCCGGCTGGGCCAGGAAATCGATGAATCGCGCGCCGGCGCGAAGTTCAGCGATGGCGTGCTGGAGCTGACGCTGCCGAAGAAGGCGAGCACCGCCGCGAAGCCGCTCACCATCCAGTAAAGGTCAAAGCGACGGTCTCCGGCTGCCGCTTTGAGTTCGCGGCATGGAACGGACGCAGCGGAAAGCGCAGCATCGCGCGTTGACGGAGGAAAGGCGGCTTTTTGGCCGCCTTTCCTTTTTTTGCACGCCCGAAGGTACAATCGACCTTCAACCCGCGTGCGCCGCCGATGAACGACTCCGCCCTTACCGCCGCCCATAAGGCCCAGGTCCTCGCCGAGGCGCTGCCTTACATCAAGCGCTTTCACGGCAAGACCATCGTCATCAAGTACGGCGGCAGCGCCATGACGGACGCGCGCCTCAAGGAAGGCTTCGCCCACGACGTGGTGCTGTTGAAGCTGGTCGGCATGAACCCCGTAGTCGTGCACGGTGGCGGGCCGCAGATCGACGAACTGCTGGCGCGCATGGGCAAGAAGGGCGAGTTCGTCCAGGGCATGCGGGTCACCGACGCCGAAACCATGGACGTGGTCGAGATGGTGCTAGGGGGGCAAGTCAACAAGGAAGTGGTGACGCTCATCAACCAGGCGGGCGGCAAGGCGGTCGGCCTCACCGGCCAGGACGGCGCCTTCATCCGCGCCAGGAAAATGCTGCTCACCGACCGCAACAACGGCGGCGGCAAGATCGACATCGGTCAGGTTGGAGAGGTCGACGCCATCGACCCGAAGGTGATTTCGGCGCTCGAGGAGGGCGGCTTCATCCCGGTGGTGGCGCCTATCGGCGTCGGCGCGGACGGCCAGTCCTACAATATCAACGCCGATCTGGTCGCCGGCAAGCTCGCTGAGGTGCTGCACGCCGAAAAGCTCGTCGTGCTCACCAATACGCCGGGCGTGCTCGACAAGAAGGGCAAGCTGCTCACCGGCCTCACGCCGAAGAAAATCGACACGCTCGTCGCCGACGGCACGCTCTCCGGCGGCATGCTGCCGAAGATCGGCGCCGCGCTCGACGCCGCAAGAAGCGGAGTGAAAAGCGTGCATATCATCGACGGGCGAGTGGAGCACGCGCTTCTGCTCGAGATTCTCACCGACGAGGGCGTGGGGACGCTGATCAGATCGAAGTGACGGCGCGAGAGAATCGCAGCGCGGTCATCTCCTTGGGAGCCGGTATCCGTTTTCGGTTACACGACGCGGTTGCCGTCCGTGTCCCACAGACCGGCAAGGTACCCTTGGTTTGCGTCAAGGAGCGTGAGCACGCCGCGGCGCGGCGCGGCGCTGAACGACAAGTGCACCCAGCGGCCGAATTCGAGGATGCACTGGTCGAAGTCGACGCCCGATCGCTGGATCGCGTTCGCAATTTCGAGTGGAGTGCCGAACTCCGGGCAGACGAAGTCCGCGGCGAGCCCCAGCACGTGCTGTGAGCCTTTCGAGCCGCCCACGGCTTCGTTCAACGCGGGGCAGCGGTAGCCGCTCGAGATCTCGAGCGGCGCGCCGAGCAACGCCTGCACTTCCTCGAGGCCGGCTGCGAGCCGCCTCAGGTTCTCCACGACATCCGGCGGCGGGGCATTGTCGATGCCGCGCTGCTCGGCGGTCTCCGAGCAGGTGAGTAGCGCAAGCGAGAGATGGGGCGAGAGCTGCATCGCCTGGAATTGTAAATGGAGCAGATGAAATGCGACAGCGGGCGACCTGGATTTTCGATCTCGACAACACCTTGCACGATGCGCGGCCGCACATCATGCCGCACATCAATCGCAGCATGACCGAGTACCTGCAGCGGCACCTGAAGCTCGACGAGCCGGAGGCGGCGGCGTTGCGCATGCGTTACTGGCACCGCTACGGCGCGACGCTCGTCGGGATGATGCGCAATCACGGCACCGATCCACGGCATTTCCTCTTGGAGACGCACCGGTTTCCCGAACTCGAGCGCATGGTCGTCGCCGAAAGCGGCCTGCGCCACGCGCTCAGGCGCCTCCCCGGCAGCAAGATCGTCTTTTCCAACGCGCCGCTGCATTACGTGAACGCCGTGCTCGCGGTCCTGCGCATCGGCGAGTTCTTCGATGCGCTGTATTCGATCGAGCACACGCGCTTTCGCCCCAAGCCTGAGGCGGCCGGGTTCTTGCGGTTGCTGAGGAGCGAGCAGCTGGCGCCCGAGCTCTGCGTGCTGGTCGAGGATGCGCTTGAGAACCTGCGCGCGGCCAAGCGCCTGGGAATGAAAACGGTATGGGTGACGCGTGAGAGCCGCGCGCCACGATGGCTGGACGCCAAGGTGCCCTCGGTGCTCGCTCTGCCAAGGCTCACGCGAGCGCTAGGCTTGAATTGGTAGCGAGCACTCACCCGAGGGCATACAATAGACAACCAGCCGACTGTTTCGGAGGATGCCATGCCCGCTGCCAGACCCGGCGAGCGCCGCCTGCAGATCCTGCAGGTCCTGGCGCAAATGCTCGAGAGTCCCAAGGGCGAGAAGGTCACCACCGCCGCTCTGGCGAAGAAACTGGACGTCTCCGAAGCTGCGCTTTACCGCCATTTCGCCAGCAAGGCGCAGATGTTCGAGGGACTGATCGAGTTCATCGAGAACAGCGTCTTCGGCCTCGTCAACAAGATCACCGCCGAGGAGGAGAACGGCCTCAAGCAGATTCACGCGATCCTGGCTTCGCTGCTGGGATTTGCGGAGAAGAACCCCGGGATGACGCGGGTGCTGATCGGCGACGCGCTCGTCAACGAGGACGACCGGCTGCAAGCGCGCATCAACCAGCTGCACGATCGGCTGGAGGCGACGTTGAAGCAGTGCCTGCGCATCGCCGCGACGCAAGGGCACCAGGAGTCCGATCCGGCGGCGAAGGCGAATCTCCTGCTTTGCTACGTGGTCGGTCGCTGGCAGCAGTTCGCCAAGAGCGGGTTCAAGCGCAGGCCAGCGGAGCTATGGGAGAAGCAATGGCCGTTGCTGGTATGAGGCGTAAATTGTAAATCGGAAAGC
Source organism: Burkholderiales bacterium (assembly GCA_049802235.1). Classification (GTDB taxonomy): domain Bacteria; phylum Pseudomonadota; class Gammaproteobacteria; order Burkholderiales; family SG8-39; genus VBDM01. The sequence goes on from JBARMB010000048.1 coordinate 71,660, forward strand.
GTGAATGGGGCGTCGGACGGATCCGACCCGTCGAGCCACCGTATACGATTCACGCCGTCACCCTGGCGCATACCTCGCATGCCGGGTCCCTGGCAAGCCCGATGGTGCGCCATTGCATCGCCAGCGCATCGAGAATCAACAGCCGCCCTTTGAGCGATTCGCCGGCGCCGGCAAGCAGCTTCAGTGCTTCGGCCGCCTGAATAGTGCCGATGATGCCGGTGACCGGCGCGAACACGCCCATGACGGCGCAGCGCACTTCATCGAGCTCCGCGTTCTCCGGAAACAGGCAGTGATAGCAGGGACTCGAGTGGTCGCGCAGGTCGAACACGCTCACCTGGCCGTCGAACCGCACCGCCGCTCCCGAAACGAGAGGTTTGCGGCGCCGCACGCAGGCGCGGTTGACCGCGTGGCGCGTGGTGAAGTTGTCGGAACAGTCCAGGACGACGCTCGCCGCGGCCACCAGCCGGTCGAGTTCCTCGCCTTCGAGGCGGCGCTGCACGGGCACGACTCTCACTTCCGGATTGATCTTTGCCAGCGCGGCGCGCCCCGACGCGGCCTTGGGCTCGCCGATGGATTGCGTGGTGTGCAGGATCTGGCGCTGCAGGTTGGTGAGATCCACCGCATCGCCGTCGGCGAGCGTGATGGTGCCAACGCCGGCGGCGGCGAGGTAGAGCGCAACAGGGGACCCGAGGCCGCCCGCGCCGATGACCAGTGCCGAGGAAGCGAGGAGCCGCTCCTGGCCTTCGATGCCGATCTCGGGCAGCAGGATATGCCGGGAATAGCGAAGGAGCTGCTCGTCTGTCATTCAGGAAGACAATCGCGTCGCGGAATAGGCCGCGCGCAGCGTCGGTTCCATGCCGCGGCGATCAGGCGGCGCAGGATGGGCGTCCGCCTCGATCAGTCTTTGGCCGGAGCGGGAGCTTGCGCGCTCTGCGCGGTGGCGAGCGGCTGGCCCTTGAGGAACTTGAGCGCCTGCTGGAACTGGAAGTCCTTGTCCGAGGCAAACTCGACCGGCGCCTGCGGCTTGTCCTCGCTGCTGCCGCTGGCGTCCGACCGCGCGGCTTCGCGCTTGCGTTTTTCCTCGGCCAGCTTGTCCTGGTCGTTGACAAGATGCTTCTCGAGATCGATCTCGCGCAACCGCCCTGCCGTAGGTGTGGCCGGATCCTCGACCATGATGTCGGGCGTGATGCCCTTTGCCTGGATCGAGCGTCCGCTCGGCGTGTAGTAACGCGCGGTGGTCAGCTTGATCGCGGTGTTGTTGCCGAGCGGCAGAATGGTCTGCACCGAGCCCTTGCCGAAGGTCTGCGTGCCCATGATGGTGGCGCGCTTGTAGTCCTGCAGCGCGCCCGCGACGATCTCGGAGGCCGAGGCCGAGCCGCCGTTCACGAGCACCACCATCGGCACGGTCTTCGCTCCGGATGGCAGGGCTTTCAGGTAGTCCGCTTTGGTGCCGCGCAGGTAGTCCTCCGCGGCGGCGACGAATTTGCGCTTCGCGTCTTCGGTGCGGCCGTCGGTCGACACCACCAGCACCTTGGGCTGCAGGAACGCCGAAGAGATGCCCACCGCGCCGTTCAGCAGGCCGCCCGGATCGTTGCGCAGGTCGAGCACGAGGCCTTTCAGCGGACCGCTCTTGTACAGGTCTTCAAGGGCCTTCACCAGGTTCTCGCCGGTGTGCTCCTGGAATTGCGAGACGCGGACCCAGCCATAGCCCGGCTCGATCAGCTTCGACTTTACGCTTTGCACATGGATCACGTCGCGAACCAGTGTCACCTCGAATGGCTTGGCGTCGCCCTTCCTCATGATGGTGAGCCGGATGCTCGTTTTCGGCTTGCCGCGCATGCGCTTGACCGCGTCGTTCAGGCTCATGCCCTTGACCGACGTGTCGTCGATCTTGATGATCAGGTCGCCGGGCTTGAGACCGGCGCGGAACGCCGGCGTGTCCTCGATCGGCGACACCACCTTGACGAAGCCGTCTTCCATGCCGACTTCGATGCCGAGACCTCCGAACTCGCCTTGCGTGCCGACTTGCAACTCGCGGAACGCATCCTGGTCGAGATAAGCCGAGTGCGGGTCTAGGTCGGTGATCATCCCGTTGATGGCGCCGGTAATGAGCTTCTTGTCTTCGACCGGCTCGACATAGCTGCTCTTGATCGCGCCGAACACCTCGGCGAATGCGCGCAGCTCGTCGACGGGCAGCGGGAAGCGCGCCGCCTCGCGCTGGGCCTCCGCGGAAAAGTTGAGGCTGAGGAGTATCCCGGCCAGCACGCCGACCAGCACCAGGCTGGCCTGTTTCAGTTTGGTAATCATCTCATTTGCTCCTGCATTACGACTCACCCGGCCCTCCATGTCGAGTGGAGGGGGGACATTTTGTGCAGCGCGCCCGGAGGGGCTGTCGCTACTTCAAGGAAACCCAGCGCATCGGGTCGAAAGCCTTGCCTTGATACCTAATCTCAAAGTATAAACCCGATTCTGCATTGCCGCCGCTTGCGCCGACGGTGGCAACCGCGTCCCCGGTGCGTACCGGCTCGCCCACCTGCTTCAGTACCGACTCGTTGTTGCCGTAGATGGTGAGATAGCCCTGGCCGTGATCGAGGATAAGCAGGTTGCCGAAGCCGCGCAGCCAGTCGGCGAACACCACTCGTCCCGCGGCTACCGCCCGGACTTCCTGACCCGAGGGCGAGCGGATGAACAGGCCCTTCCACGGCGGTCCTCCACCAGAACGTGGAGTGCCGAAACGGCTCGCAAGTTCCCCTCTGATCGGTAGCCGCAGGCTGCCCTTCAGGCCGGCAAACCGGCCTTCGCGCCCTCCGGACTCGGGTACCTTCTCATTGCGGCGTCCGCGCCCCGGCGGGGTCGAGGCGATGACTTTGCCGAGCTCTTCCACCAGACGCGACAACCGGGACTCGTCGCGCTCGAGACGCTTCACTTGGCGGCGCTGCTCGCGCAGCTGGACTGAGACCCGGGCAAGCACCTTGCGGCGCGCGGCCTGCTGCCGGAACAGGTCGTTGCGTTCCTTGCGCTGCTCGGACTCGATCGCGGCGAGCTCGGCGCCTTTCTCGCGCGTGCGCGCCTCGAGCTCGCGCAGCCGCGCGAGGCTCGCCTGCAAGGCCCGGATGAACTCGGTCTGGGCGCGCGAGATGTAGCCATAGTAGTGCAGCTCGCGCGCGGTGCGGTTGGGGTCTTCGCCGGAGAGCAGGAGCTTGAGGTGATTCTGCTCGCCGTTGAGGTACCGCAACGTCAGCAGCTGCCCGAGGCTCTCCTGCCGTGATGCGATGCCGGACTCCGTGGCGCGGCGCTGCCCGGCGAGTTTCTTCAGCTCGTTCTGCACGGCCGCGCGCTTCGCGGCGAGATTGCGCAGCGCGCGGTTGGCCACGGAGATCGCGCGCTCCGACTCGCGCAGTTGGTCGCGCGCCTCATCGCGGGTCTCTTCGGCGCCGGTGATATCGACACGCAGCCGTTCGATGCGCGAACGCAAGGCTTCAAGGTCCTCGGCCCCGGAATCGCCCTGCGCCAGCCCCAGCGCCGGGACGAGCAGTAACGCCAGTCCCCACCGATACGGCATGTTACGGAGGGCACAGGGGATCATGTCGGCTCGGCTGTCCTCCGCGGTGAACTCAATGCTTTGCCCTGGCCTGGTTGGCCACCGCATGCGTGGCGGCCTCGACTGCCGCCGGGTCGCCGAGATAATAGTGGCGGACGGGTTTGAGCGCGCCGTCGAGCTCGTAGACAAGCGGGATCCCGGTGGGGATGTTCAGGCCGACGATATCCTCGTCGCCGACGTTGTCGAGGTACTTGATCAGCGCGCGCAGGCTGTTGCCGTGCGCGGCGATGATCACGCGCCTGCCTTGCCGGATGCTGGGAGCGATGGTTTCGTTCCAATAGGGCAGGAACCGCCCTACCGTGTCCTTGAGGCATTCGGTGAGCGGCAGCTCGGCGTCGGCGAGCCCGGCGTAGCGCGGATCGCTGCGGGGATGGCGCCGATCGTCGCGGGTGAGCGCGGGAGGAGGCACATCGTAGCTGCGACGCCAGACGAGCACCTGCTCCTCGCCGAACTTCGCCGCCGTCTCGGCCTTGTTGAGCCCTTGCAGGGCGCCGTAGTGGCGCTCGTTCAGGCGCCAGGAGTGATGCACCGGAATCCACATCAGGTCCATCTGGTCGAGCGCGATCCAGAGCGTCCTGATGGCGCGCTTGAGCACCGAAGTGTAGGCCAGATCGAAGACGAAGCCGTCCTCCTTCAACCGCTGTCCGGCCTGCTTCGCTTCCTCGAGGCCGCGCTCCGAGAGATCGACGTCGGTCCAGCCGGTGAAGCGGTTTTCCTTGTTCCACACGGATTCGCCGTGGCGCAGCAGAACGATTTTGTGCATGGATTGTCGCAATGAATGCGTTTCGCGGTGTAAGAAAGCATTTTATAATAGGAAATTGGTGTTTTCGAGAGAAATGCGTGAACCGGGAAATCCACGATATTTTCGAGTTGATCGGCCGCAAGGAGCAGATCGAGCAGGCGGCGCGGGCGATGAAAGCGATTTCACATCCGTTGCGGCTGAAAATCGTGTGCGTGCTGGGCGACCAGGAAGTAGGCGTGCAGGAGATTGTCGACGCGGTAGGAACTTCGCAGAGCAACATCTCCCAGCATCTCGCCATCCTGCGCGAAAAAGGCATTCTCAGTTCGAGAAAGGATGCCAATCGCGTGTACTACTCGGTGAGCAACCAGCGCACGTTGCGGCTCATCCTCATGATGCGCGAAGTGTTCTGCGGTATTCCACCGAAGGACGGGAAGGCGCCCGTCCGCATTCCAAAGGCCTGAGATGACCGACGTCGACCTGCTGAAATTCGTCACCGATAACATCTTCCTCGTCGCGGTCGCGTTCGTGAGCGGCGCGATGCTGATCTGGCCCGCGCTGCGCCGCGGCGCCGGGGGCGCCGCGGTCTCGACCCAGGAAGCCACGCTCATGATCAACCGCCAGGACGCGCTGGTGCTGGATGTGCGTGAGCCGGCCGAGTTCGAGAAGGGCCACGTCATCGGCGCCCGCAACGTGCCGCTATCGCAGCTCGAAGGGCGCGTCGGTGATCTTGAGAAGCACAAAGCGAAACCGGTGATCGTCATCTGCGCGAGCGGCAACCGCTCGCGCAGCGCCCTCGGGGCGATGCGCAGGCTCGGTTTTCAGCAGGTGTTCGAGTTGGCAGGCGGAGTCGCCGCCTGGCAGCAGGCCGGCCTGCCGCTGGAGAAATAGATGGCGAAGGTAAGAATGTATGCGACCGGAGTCTGCGCGTTCTGCACCCGCGCCGAGATGCTCCTCAAGTCGAAAGGCGTCATCGAGATCGAGAAGATCCGCGTCGATCTCGATCCGCAGCGGCGCGACGAGATGATGCAGAGGACCGGCCGCCGCACCGTGCCGCAGATCTACATCGGCGACATCCATGTCGGCGGCTTCGAGGATCTCGCCAAGCTCGAGCGTGCCGGCAAGCTCGAGCCCCTGCTTGCGGCATAGGTCCGCGGCGGTTTCCCAATCTTCAGTGCCGGAGCTCCGATGAGCGAAAACCAGCAGCCGATGTTCAGCATCGAAAAGATCTACGTCAAGGACCTGTCGCTCGAAGTGCCGAACGCGCCGCAGGTATTCATGCAGGCCGAGCAGCCGCAGCTCGAAGTGCAGCTCGAGCAGGAGTCGCAACGCATCAACGACGCGCTGTTCGAAGTAACGCTGACGGTCACGGTGACCGCCAGACACGGCGACAAGACGCTGTTCCTGATCGAAGTTTCGCAGGCCGGCGTGTTCCAGATCCGCAACATATCCGAATCCGACCTCGGGCCGGTGCTCGGCATGGTGTGTCCCAACGTGCTGTTTCCCTACGCCCGGGAGACCGTCTCCGATGTCGTCAACCGGGCCGGATTCCCGCCGGTGCTGCTCGCGCCGGTCAACTTCGAGGCGATCTACCAGCAGCGCGTCGCCGAGGCCGCGGCGAAACAGGGCGGCCCGCGCATCGAGATCGCCCACTGATGCGCCGGCTCGCCGCGCTCGCGTTCCTCGCTCTTGCCGTGCCGGCGACGGCGGGCGAGTTCCGCTCGATCGCGGAAGACGGCACCGTGATGTACGACGCACCCTCGGTGCGCGCAAGAAAACTTTTTGTCACCAGCCGTTACTACCCGGTCGAGATCGTGGTCAACATCGACAATTGGGTCAAGGTGCGCGACCAGGCGGGTGATCTCGCCTGGGTGGAGAAAAAGGCGTTGTCGGACAAACGTATCGTGACCGTTGCCGCCGCGGTCGCCGACGTTCGCCAGGGCGCGGATGACAAGGCGCCGCTCGTTTTCCAGGCACAACAGGGCGTGGCCCTTGAGGTCGCCGAGCCTTCGGCGAACGGCTGGGTCAAGGTGGTCCACGCCGACGGGCAGACCGGCTACGTCAAGATCAATCAGATCTGGGGGCTTTAACCTCACAATCTTTCACCGCCTGGGAAGGTCCTTCCAGTCTTGTCTTTCCATTGCGGCCATCGCGTCCTTTGCGGTTGGAGTCGGGCTTTTTCAAACGCCATGAATATTCTCATTCTCGGCGCTGGCGCGTGGGGCACGGCGCTCGCGATCGCGCTCTCGGCGCGGCACCGTGTCGCGCTGTGGGCGCGCGATCCCAAGCAGACCGCGGCCATGCGGTCGGGGCGGCGCAATGCTCGTTACCTTCCCGAAGTTCCGCTTCCCGAGACGGTCGTCGTGACGAGCGATTTCGGCCCCGCGCTCGCTCAATGCGACGCGGTCCTGATCACCACGCCCACCGCAGCATTGCGTGACGCGCTCGAGCGCATCAAGGCATCCGGATTTGTGCGGCCCGTGGTGTGGGCGTGCAAGGGTTTCGAGCAGGCAAGCGGCAAGCTGCCGCACCAGATTGTTGCCGAGGTGCTCGGCGAGCGTGCGGCGTGCGGAGCGCTGTCCGGGCCGAGTTTTGCGCTCGAAGTCGCGCAGGCTCGCCCCACGGCGCTGACGCTCGCCTCGGTCGATGCGGAATTCGCACGGCGCATGGCGCGCGAGCTGCACCAGCCGATGCTGCGCGTGTATTTCAGCGCCGATCTCGTCGGCGTGGAGATCGGCGGCGCGGTGAAGAACGTCATGGCGATCGCCACCGGCATCTGCGATGGGCTCGGGCTCGGCTTGAACGCGCGCGCCGCACTCATCACCCGCGGCCTTGCCGAGCTGACGCGCCTGGGCATCGCGCTTGGCGGCCGCGCCGAGACCTTCATGGGCCTTGCTGGCGCGGGCGATCTCATCCTCACCTGCACCGGCGATCTCTCCCGCAATCGGCGCGTCGGTCTGCTGCTGGCCCAGGGGCAGAGTCTGGACGCGATCCTCGGGCAACTCGGCCACGTTGCCGAGGGCGTGTACTCGGCGCGCGCAATCGAGGCCATTGCCGCCGAACGGCGCGTCGACATGCCGATAACGCAGGCCGTGTGCGCGGTGTTGTTCCGCGGCATGCGCCCGAAGGACGCCGTGCAGCAGCTTCTCGCCCGCGACCCCAGAAGCGAAAGCTGAACGACCGCCGGCGCTGCCGTGCCGGCTCGCGCAGGCTAGCTGCCGCCGTCGAAACCACGCTGGCGCCAGGCTTCGTATACCACTACTGCGACTGCGTTGGACAGATTCAGACTGCGGCTCTCGCAGTGCATCGGCAGGCGCAGGCGATTCGACTCTGGAAGCGCATCGAGCAATGCCGCGGGGAGGCCGCGGGTCTCGGGGCCGAATACGAACACATCGCCGGGAGCAAAGGCGGCTTCGGCATGCCGGCGCGCAGCGCGGGTGGTGAAAGCGAAGGTGCGTCGCCCTGCGAAGTGCGCGCCGCACGTTTCCCAGTCGCGGTGCGTGGTGACGCTCGCCATCTCTTCATAATCGAGGCCGGCGCGCTTGAGCGCGCGGTCCGAGAGGTGGAATCCGAGCGGCTTCACCAGGTGCAGGCGGCAGCCGGTGTTGGCGCAAAGCCGGATGATGTTGCCGGTAGTCGGCGGGATCTCGGGCTGGAAAAGCACGACGCCAAACATGGCGATGGCGTTTCGATCAGCGCGGCACGGTGCGGGCGATCACCCAGTTCTCGACCCGCGCCGCGCCGGCACGCTTGAGAATTCGCGCCAGCTCGTTCAGCGTCGCCCCGGTCGTCATCACGTCGTCCACGATCGCAACCGTCCGGCCGGACAAGTCCGGGCCGCACGCAAAAGCGCCGCGCACATTTTTCGCGCGCTCCTCGTAGGGCAAGTCCGTCTGCGGCATGGTGTCTTTTACGCGCCACACGCCCCGCGATTCCGTCGGTATGGCAATGAGTCGGGACAGCAGCCGCGCGATCTCCACCGCCTGATTGAAGCCGCGCGCGGCGAGACGCCTCGGATGCAGGGGCATCGGAACGATCAGGTCAACTCGCGGAAGCGGCTTCGATGCCAGCGTGCCGGCGAAGAATCCGGCCAAAGCAAGCCGGGCGTGATACTTGAGCGACTGCACCAGCCGGTCGCAGGGAAACTCGTAGCGCCACAAGGCGGTGGTGCGGTCGAACGCCGGCGGACGCCTCAGGCATTCGCCGCACACGCTCCCGCCTGGGCTGGGCATTGCACACCGGGGACAATGCGCGGGCAGCACCGGCAATTCGTCCGCGCAGCCGGCGCAAATGAGCCCCGGGCCGCCGGGACCACCGCAAAGCTGGCAGTCCTGGCCGAGCCAATCACGCCCAATTTGGATGCACTTATTCAATAAGATAGAGGTCATGATTTGACAACTTGTCGCCTCGCCCGGATCATCACACCGTGCTTGCCGAAACGCGCACGCAAGGAAGAAAGTGGCGCGACGCGACTTCCGGTCGTGGGCGCCAACCCAATCGGTGCCGCCGAATTCACTAACGAACGAAGCGGTCTCGGCGTGTACGGCATCGCGATCGACGAAGCAAGGCCATCCGTTGCGGCAACGGATGGCCGATTGTATTGCCAAAAGCGGAGATTTTCATCTATGAGCAGTTTGCCCGGCGGTTTGCATCGTGCCGAAAACGCTCGCGAGTCGCGCTGGACGAGCGCGGCGGTCGAGGCCTTGTTCGCGCTGCCCTTCAACGATCTGATTCACCGTGCGCAGGAAGCGCACCGCCGCCACTTCGACGCCAACGCGGTGCAATTGTCCACGCTGCTGTCGATCAAGACCGGCGGCTGCCCGGAGGATTGCGCGTATTGCCCGCAGTCGGCGCGCTACCAGACGGGCGTCGAAAACGAGGCGATGCTTCCGCTCGATGCGGTGCTCGCCGCGGCGCGGGCGGCCAAACGCGGCGGCGCGACGCGCTTCTGCATGGGCGCGGCCTGGCGCGGGCCGAAACAGAAAGAGCTCGATCAGGTGACGCAGATGGTGCGCGAAGTAAAGGCGATTGGACTGGAGACTTGCGTCACCCTGGGCATGTTGCGTGAAGGCCAGGCCGAGCAGCTGAAGGCCGCCGGACTCGACTATTACAACCACAACCTCGATACCGCTCCCGAGTTCTACGGCGAGGTCATCACGACGCGCGATTACCGCGACCGGCTCGACACCCTGGAGAGGGTGCGCAAGGCGGATATCCACGTATGCTGCGGCGGTATCGTCGGCATGGGCGAATCGCGCGCGCAGCGGGCCGGACTGATCGCGCAGCTTGCCAGCCTCGAGCCGCAGCCGGAATCCGTGCCGATCAATAATCTGGTGCAGGTGGAGGGCACTCCGCTCCACGGCGCTGCGAAGCTCGATTGGAGCGAGTTCGTGCGCACCATCGCCTGTGCGCGCATTGCCCTGCCGAACAGCTTCGTGCGTCTTTCCGCGGGACGCGCGGAGATGCCGGAAGCGGTCCAGGCGCTCTGCTTTCTCGCCGGCGCCAATTCCATTTTCTACGGCGAGAGGCTTCTCACCACCGGCAATCCGGAAGCGGCGCGCGATCGCGCCCTGCTCGAAAAGCTCGGTATCCGGCCGGCGTAGCGGGAAGGCGATGCTCACCTCCGTTCGCTACACTATGAGCATGGATGATGAGGTTTTCAGCCTGGACTCGGCGCAAGTGCGGCGCTCATTTGCGCGCGCCGCGGGCACCTACGCGCAGGCGGCGGTCGTGTCGCGCGAAGTCGGGCGGCGCATGGCCGAGCGCCTCGAGTACATCAGGAACGATCCGGCGCGCCTGCTCGACGCCGGCGCGGGCACGGGGGAAGACCTCGCGCTGCTGCGCCGGCGCTATCCGCGTGCCGAGCTGATCGGGCTTGACATCGCGCTCGCCATGTTGCACCGGAGCAGGCGGGCCGGTTCGCTGCTCGATCGGGTACGCTCACGGGTTCTTGGACGGCAGGCTCATCTGGTCTGCGGCGATTTCCCGTCGCTGCCGCTGAAGAGCGCAAGCATCGGCATGGTGTGGTCGAATCTCGCGCTCGCCTGGGCAGCCGATCCGCTTGCGGCGCTGCGCGAGTTTCACCGCGTGCTCGGCGCGGGCGGGCTGCTGATGTTCTCGACCTACGGGCCGGACACGCTGAAAGAGCTGAAAGCGTCGTTCGGCGGCGAAGGGCCGCGCCGCGTTCATTCCTTCATCGACATGCACGATTTCGGCGACATGCTGGTGGCGAGCGGATTTGAGGCGCCGGCCATGGACATGGAAAAGATCATGCTCACCTATTCCGGCTTCGAGACGCTGGCGCGCGACCTCAAAACCTCCGGCCAAACCTGCGC
>JBARMB010000049.1:0-64252 GCA_049802235.1 Burkholderiales bacterium
GCATCGATCGGGGCTTTCGATGCCGGCACGTTTACCGGATTGCGCCGGCGGCATAGACTGGGCCCGCAGGGAGGCCGCGATGAATAATTTCTCCGACGACATCTGGCTCGCCGCCGGGCTGCGCACGCCGTTCACGAAAGTGGATGGAGCGCTCGCGCGGCTCGGAGCGATCGCGATATCGGTGCCGGTGGTGCGCGCGATGACGGGGTTGGACGTTTCTGCGGGCACGGTGAAGCCGGACTTGTTCGTCTGGGGCACGGTGGTGCCGAACCTCGGCTATTCGAACATTGCGCGCGAGGTGCAGATCGACGCCGGTCTCGATCAGACCATCCCCGCGTTTTCGACGGTGCTGGCGTGCTCGACCAGCATGGTCGCTGCGATCCAGGCAGCGTCGATGCTCGGGCATGGCGGCAAGGCGCTCGCGCTCGTCGGCGGCGTCGAGAGCATGAGCCGGGTGCAGATCGGCCTGGCGCAGAATTTTTCCGACCGGCTGCGGCGTTTCTCCCAGGCGCGCTCGCTCGGACGACGGCTCGGTTCGCTCAAGGGTTTGTCCTGGAGCGATATCCGCCTGCACGTTCTCGCCATCGCCAACCGCGCCACGGGAAAAAGCATGGGCGAGCACTGCGAGGAGATGGCGAAGGCCTGGGGCATCTCCCGCGAAGCGCAGGACCAGCTCGCGCTCGCGAGCCACGAGCGGGCGGTCGCGGGGCAGAAATCCGGATTCTTCGACGACTTGATCGTGCCGGTCGCCGGCGCGAAGCAGGACGGCATTCCGCGCGCCGACACCAGCCTCGAGCGCCTGGCGAAACTGCAGCCGGCATTCGACCGGGCGAGCGGCAAAGGCACGCTCACCGCGGGCAACTCATCGCCGCTGACCGATGGCGCGGCGGGCCTTTGGGTCGTAACCGGCGACGGCCTCAAGCGCCTGCCCGGCGCGCTCGCGCGCGTGCGGCTCATCGACTGGGAAATCGCCGCGGTGGACATTCGCGTCGAGGGCCTGCTCATGGCGCCTGCCTACGCCATCCCGCGCCTGCTCGCTCGCCATCGCCTCGGCTGCGGCGACATCGCGCTATGGGAAATCCACGAAGCATTCGCGGCGCAGGTCCACTGCAACGTCGCCGCATTGGAGAGCGCGAAATTCCTGCGCGAGAAGGCGGGCGTCGATGCCGATCCCGGCAAATTTCCCTGGGAGCGGCTCAATCCGCACGGCGGCTCGATCGCGATCGGCCATCCGTTCGGCGCCACCGGCGCGCGCATCCTGTCGCAGGCGGTGAAGGAGCTCGCGTCGATGCCCAAAGGAAGCCGGGCGGTGGTGAGCATCTGCGCCGACGGCGGACTGGGCACGGTGGCGCTGCTCCAGGCCGCCTAAGCGGTTCTCGACAGGTCGTGACAACGAAAGCCGTGCTAGATTAGGAAATCGCCGGCTGAGTCGTCCCCCGCGGAAGCGGGGGACGGAACCAAAGCGCGTCGACAAATTTTCGATTCGGAATACGATTAAATTGAACACCGCCGCTGAAAACCTGGTCGAGGTGGCCGATCTCGATTTCGCCTACGGCCCGCGCAAGCTGCTCAAGGGCCTGAGCCTGAAAATCCCCCGCGGCAATGTGGTCGCGATCCTCGGCGCGAGCGGCTGCGGGAAATCCACGCTGCTGCGGCTGATCGGCGGGCAGGCGCAGCCGGCGCGAGGGCACGTCACGGTCGACGGCCAGGTGGTCGACAAGCTGGACACGCGGGCCCTGTACGCGCTGCGCCGCAGGATCGGGATGATGTTCCAGGCGGGCGGGCTGTTCACCGACATGACGATCTTCGACAATATCGCCTTTCCGCTGCGCGAGCACACCGATCTTCCCGAGACATTGATCCGGAGGATCGTGCTGATGAAATTGCACGCGGTCGGGCTGCGCGGAGCCCAAGGGCTGATGCCGAACGAGGTTTCCGGCGGAATGTCGCGCCGCGTGGCGCTCGCGCGCGCGATCGCGCTCGACCCGATGCTCGCCATGTACGACGAACCTTTCGCGGGGCTCGACCCGATCTCGATGAACGTCATCGCCAAACTGATCCGCGAGCTGAACGACGCGCTGGGCGCGACCTCTATCGTCGTGAGCTACGACGTCGGCGAGGCGGTGAAGCTCGTCGACTACATCTATGTCATCGGCGATGGGGTTCTGGCGGGCGAGGGCACGCCCGAGGCGATGCTCGCTTCCGGCGACCCGTACGTGCGCCAGTTCATGCACGCGCAGCCCGACGGCCCGGTCGCGTTTCACTATCCGGGCCGGCCGCTGGAAGTCGATCTCGGCGTGAAACGCGCCGGCCGGTAGATATTCGGAAGCGGGCCTTCCTTCACCGATTCGACCGGAGTCAAGACCATGCCGCTATCGCATATCGAGCATTATCTGGTCGCCGCCGACGACATGGAGAAGACCCGCGACTGGTACCGCGACGTCCTCGGCATGCAGGAAGGCTGGCATCCGGATTTCGGTTTTCCCGTCTACTGGATGTACCTCGGCGGGCAGGACGTGGTGCACATCGGCCGCAACGCGAAGGCGGCGAGCGAGAGCCAGAAGATCTATCTCGGACGCGCCTCGCAGAACACCGGCGCCGGCACCGGCGCGGTCGACCACATCGCGTTCCGCGCCAAGGGACTGAAGGAAACGATGGCGCACCTGCGTCGCCGCAAAGTGGAATTCAACGAGCGGCGCGCGAACGGCCAGGCGCTCTACCAGCTTTTCCTGTACGACCCGAACGGCATCAAGGTCGAGCTCAACTTCGATGCGGCGGAAGCCGAGGGCATCGAGCCGGAGATCACTGCGGAGAAGCTGGCGGCGAGGAAGTGAGGAAGCGAAGCGGATCGCACGGAAATTGCAGGTCGGTATGAACGCAGTCTTTCGCTATCGGGGCAGAATTGGAAAAGTCCGGCTCCGATCTGCCCGTGTTCCTCGGGCGTCCGGAACTATTTGTGCTGCCGCGAACTAGCGCGTCGCCCTGATCGCCCCGCGCAGCTTTTCGATCATCGTCTCGATCTCGGCCTTGGTCGAGATGTACGGCGGCGCCATGGCGATGGTTTCGCCGGTGAAGCGATACAGCATGCCTTCCTCGATGCCGCGCTCGAAGACTTTCAGCGCGCGCACGCCCGGCTTGCCCGGGACGGGCTCGAGATCGACCGCCGCGGCGAGGCCGACGTTGCGGATGTCCGTGACGCCCGGCTCGCCTTTGAGAGAATGCACCGCCTGCTCGAGCACCGGTTCGAGTTCGCGCGCGCGCTTGAATAAATCTTCCTCATCGATCGCATCGAGCACGGCGTGCGCCGCCGCCGCGGCGACCGGGTGGCCCGAGTAGGTGTAGCCGTGGAACAGCTCGACCGCGTGCTCGGGCCCGGTCATGAACGCGTCGTAGATCGCCGGCTTCACGATCACGCCGCCCATCGGGATGACGCCGTTGGTGACGATCTTGGCGAAGCAGATCATGTCGGGCGTGACGCCGAAGCGCTGCGCGCCGAAAGGCTCGCCCAGGCGGCCGAATCCGGTGATCACCTCGTCGAAAATGAGCAGGATGCCGTGCCGGTCGCAGATCGCTCGCAGCCGCTCCAGATAGCCGAGCGGCGGCACGATGACGCCGCCCGAGCCCTGCATCGGCTCGACGATGACCGCAGCGATGGTCGAGGCGTCATGCAGCGCGACCAGGCGCTCGAGCTCATCGGCGAGGTGCGCGCCCCACCTGGGCTGGCCGCGCGAGAACGCCATTTCGGCGGGGTTGTACGTATGCGGCAGATGATCGACGCCGGCGAGCAGCAGCGGCGCGAACATCTTGCGGTTCGCCGCCATGCCGCCCACCGAAATGCCGCCGATGCCGACGCCGTGATAGCCGCGCTCGCGCCCGATCAAGCGCGTGCGCGAGGCTTCGCCCTTCATGCGGTGGTAGCCGATTGCGATTTTGAGCGCGGTGTCCACGGACTCCGAGCCCGAGTTGCCGAAGAAAACGTGGCCCATGCCTTCGGGCGCCAGCCCGACGATGCGCTCGGCGAGCGAGAAAATTTTCGCGTGCCCCATCTGGAAGGCGGGGCTGTAGTCGAGCTCTTTTACCTGCGCGGCGACGGCTGCGGCGATTTTCGGGTGGCCGTGGCCGAGCGGGCAGCACCACAGGCCGGAGATACAGTCGAACAGGCGCCTGCCCTCGACGGTGGTGTAGTAGGCGCCCTGCGCGGAGGCGAGGAGCCGCGGGCTTTTCTTGTAGTAGCGGTTGTGGGTGAAGGGCATCCAGTAGGCCCCGGTGTTGACCGCTGCCGGCCGCAGCGCTGCTTTCGTCTCGTGCTTCATGCGATGCTCCCTGTTTGCCCCGCGGGTGATTATCCGGACATGCAATACCAATTCTACCGCTGCGATTCTACCGCCGGTGCAGGCCGGAATCGGGCGGAAGTCGTAAAATCGCCGCAGACATAAAGAGGGCCAGGAAACGTGTCCATAGAGCGCAAACCGGCCGACGCGCTGGCCGCATCCATGATGATCGTGCTGTGCATGTGCTGGGGTTTCCAGCAGGTCACGATCAAGGCGGCAGCCGAAGACATTTCGCTCATCATGCAGGCAGGGCTGCGCTCGATCATCGCCGCGCTGCTGCTGCTCGCCTGGTCGCTCGCACGCCGCTCGCCGCTGTTCAACCGCGACGGCACGCTCGTTCCGGGCGTGATCGCCGGGCTGCTGTTTGCCGTGGAGTTCGTCTTCATCTACGCCGGACTGGAGTGGACGGCCGCCTCGCGCATGATTGTGTTCATCTACCTCGCGCCCTGTTTCACCGCGCTCGGCCTGCAGTGGTTCGTTCCGGGCGAGCGCCTCGACGCCCTGCAATGGTCCGGAATCGCCATCGCGTTTCTGGGGGTGGTGCTCGCTTTCGCCGAAGGCTTCGGCAAGGCGCAGGGCGCGACGCTCGTCGGCGATGCGTTCGGCGTGATCGCCGCGGCGCTCTGGGCCGCGACCACGGTGCTGATCCGGGCGAGCCGCCTCGGCTCCATCAGCGCCGGCAAGACGCTGTTCTACCAGCTCGCGGTTTCGGCGCTGGTGCTGCCGGCCGCGTCGCTCCTCGCCGGCGAGCCGGGCATCGTCGCGCTCACGCCGAAGGCGATCGCAAGCCTTGCCTATCAGAGCATCGTCGTCGCGTTCGCGAGCTACCTCGCGTGGTTCTGGCTGCTGACCCGCTACTACGCCTCGCGGCTGGCGGTGTTCTCGTTCCTGACGCCGCTGTTCGGCGTCGCCTCCGGCGTGACCTTCCTCTCCGAGCCGCTCACCCCCGCGTTCGTGGGCGCGGCGCTGCTGGTGAGTGCCGGGATCGCGCTGGTCAACAAGCCGGGACGGTAGGGCGGACACGCACGGCGCTGTTGCCGAGGCGCGCAGCGGAGGCGGTGCAAAACCGGCGCTGCGGCATCGTCTGGCACCGCTTCGGGGGCGGGAGTATGATCTTCGGAGAACCCTTCGCCGAAGGAGGAGACCATGCAAGTCAGCGAAATCCTCAAGGTCAAAGGCAACGCCCTCTACACCATCCCGCTTGACGGCAGGGCGATCGAGGCGGTCAACACCATGGCCGAGCACAACATGGGCTCGCTGGTAGTGTTCGACCGGCACCGCATGGTCGGGATGCTGACGTTCAAGGAAATCCTGCAGGCGCTGAACAAGGGTCGCGGCGCGCTCGGCGACTTGAGGGTGGGCGACATCATGGTGCGCGACCCGGTCGTCGCCAATCCGACCATGGAGTTGAACGACCTGCGGCGCACCATGCTCGATTCCGGCGCCCGTTACCTGCCGGTGATGGACGGCGACACGCTGCTCGGCGTGATTTCGTTCCGCGACGTCGCCAAGGCGGTGCTGGAAGAGCAGGACTTCGAGAACCGCATGCTGAAGGGCTACATAAAAAACTGGCCGGAATAGCACTGCTGCGCCGGCGCAACTCGGGCGGTCGGCGCTTACCCCTGTGTTAAACTCGCAGAGCATCCGCTGCGGGTGGATTCCATGTCCGGCAACACATTCGGCCTCTTGTATTGCGTGACCTCGTTCGGCGAGAGCCACGGGCCCGCCTACGGCGGCGTCATCGACGGTTGCCCGCCGGGACTCGAGCTCGCGGAAGCCGACATCCAGAAGGAGCTCGACCGCAGGAAACCGGGCACCTCTCGCCACGTCACGCAGCGCCAGGAATCCGACCGCGTCGAAATCCTATCCGGTGTGTTCGAGGGCAGGACGACGGGCACGGCGATCGGTTTCATCATCCGCAACGAAGACCAGCGCAGCAAAGACTACAGCGTGCTCGCCGACACCTTTCGGCCCGGCCACGCCGACTACACTTATTGGCAGAAATACGGCATGCGTGACTACCGCGGCGGCGGGCGCGCCTCGGCGCGCGAGACCACGATCCGCGTCGCCGCCGGCGCCATCGCCAGGAAGTGGCTGCGCCAGCGCTACGGCGTCGAAGTGCGTGGCTATCTCGCCCAACTCGGGCCGAACAAAATCGCATTCAAATCATGGGACGCGGTGAGCCAGAATCCGTTCTTCTCTGCGGACGCTGCGATCGTGCCGCAGCTGGAAGCATTCATGGACGAGTTGCGCGCTTCCGGCGATTCCTGCGGTGCGCGCGTCAATGTTACCGCGAGCGGCGTGCCGGTCGGCTGGGGCGAGCCGGTCTACGGCCGGCTCGATGCCGATATCGCCGCGGCGATGATGGGCATCAACGCGGTGAAAGGCGTCGAGATCGGCTCCGGCTTCGCCGCGATCGAGCAGAAAGGCTCGGAGCATGGCGACGAACTGACGCCTCAGGGTTTCGCTTCGAACAATGCAGGCGGCGTTCTCGGGGGCATCTCGACCGGGCAGGATATCGTCGTCAGCATCGCCCTCAAGCCCACTTCCAGCATCCGCATTCCGCGCCGCTCGATCAACCGCAAGGGCGAGGCGACGACGGTGCAGACCACCGGCCGCCACGATCCCTGCGTCGGCATCCGCGCGACGCCGATCGCCGAAGCGATGCTCGCATGCGTGCTGATGGACCACGCGCTGCGCCATCGCGCGCAATGCGGCGACGTCGCGCCGCCGCTCACGCCGATTCCTGGCCGGGCGCGCTAGGGAGCCTCAGGTTTTGTCATTCCCGCGTAAGCGGGAATCCAGTGACTTTTTAGCGACGCCGGATCCCCGCTTGCGCGGGGAGGACGTGTTCGGAGTTCCTAAGAGACCGTTTCAGAATGGCCGCAACGGTCTCCAATATAGGGGAGCCATGAGGGAATGTTTCCCCTCATGTTGTAACCGGCCCTAAGGCGTTTTCACTTCGAACGCGTGCGCGTAGAGCAGGCGTAATCCCAGGTCGTTCGTTCCCTCGACATCGCGCGGATAGCGGTTCCACAGCGCCCGGGCCTCGGCGTGCCTGCCTTGTGCGAGGTAACCGGTCATGCCGGCAGCCATCAGATATTGCCGGTGGTCGCCAGGCAGATCGCTCGTTTTCGCGAGGAGCGCTTCGGCCAGCCGCGCCATCTGCGACGCGTCGCGGACTCCCACCGCTTTCATCAGCGCCATCCATTGCCGCTCTTCGGCGGGGAGGCTTCGATTGCACGGCGCCCGCTCGATGCGGTCCCATACCGCCTTCGCCTCCGGCGGCGCGAGCAGCGGGTTCAGGGTGCGCGCCACCTGGTAGAGGGCGTCAAGCCAGGCGTCGAACTTCTCCGGTTCGCGACAGTCGAGCAGGCGCATGCGCGACAACTCCAGGTTCTTCTGCAGCTGCCGCGGAACGGCAAGCGGCTGCGGCGGGACGGTGCGCAGCAAGAAGTCCTGCGCGTAATGTGCGCGACGCGTGAGCTCGAGGATGTCGAGGTAGTCCTCGCCCTCGGCGCTGGGCGCGATCGAGCGGGATTCGCTGCGGCCCTCCAGCATCTCGACCACCGGCACGCTATACGTGCCGAGGCTGGTGAGACCGTAGGCGGTCTGCTGCAGGAAGCGGTATTTCGCCGCGTGCAGGTCGAGGTAGGGATGGAAGTCGGAATTGGCCGGCACGTCGTAGCTCGCAAACAGCGGCGCCAGCGACTGCTTGCCCCCCAGGCGCCGGATGGCGATGTCGCCGACGGTGTGGACGTAGACCCGGCGCAGTTCGCGCGCCACGCCCGGCATGGCGGTGACATCGGCGAGCGGCTTTGCCAGCGTTTCCGCGTCGCCTGCGACGATCAGCAGATCGCCGCTGGTGGCGGTGTAGATGACGTAATCGGGAAAGTTCTCCCCCAGGGCGCGCAGCACCGAAGCGACGAGGCTGACGTCGATCTCGTACATCTGGAACCATTGCACCAGCACGCCCTGCGGCTGGAGATGGCGCCGCGCCAGCCGGTAGAATTCGCCGGTGAACAGGCTCGATACGCCGCTCACCCAGGGATTCGACGGTTCCGAAATGATGATGTCGTACTTGCGGTTCCAGGTCGAGAAGTACGTCTTGGCGTCGTCGAAGATGATGTGGCTGCGCGGGTCGGCGAAAGCGTTGCTGTTGCGCGGAGCGAAGCGCCGCGAGGCTTCCGCCATGGCCGGCTCGATCTCGACGGTGTCCACCGACTCGACCGTGCGCGAGCCGAGCAGCGTGTGCGTGGTGAGCCCGGTGCCGATGCCGATGACGGCGACGTGTTTCGCCTCCGGCCGGTAGGCGAGCGGCAGCGCCGCGGTAAGCGTCATGGTGATCTCGTCGGAAATGCGTGCGCCGTCCGGATCCATGTTGATGGCGCCGTCGGACTTGCCGTTGGTGCGGATGCTGCGGTCGGTGCCGAAATCCAGCAGGCTCACCGTCGCGGTCTTGCCGTCGCGGTAGAAGAGCATGCTCGCGTCGCGCTCGGAATAGAGATCGCCGCGGCGGAACACGCCCGAGGCCATCTTGTAGCTGTCCAGGCGCACCGTGCCGAGCACCACCGCGAAGCAGGCAAGGGCGACGGCGGTGGCGCCGATTCTCAGGCGTGCGGCATCGGTGAGCCGCCACAGAAGCGCGAGGCCGAGCGCGACATCGAGCGCGGCGCCCGCGGACAGCAGCCCCTTCAGGCCGAGCAGCGGCATGAGTAGGTGCGCCGCGGCGAACACGCCGAGGATCGAGCCGAGCGTGTTTGCGGCATACACGGCGCCGATCGCTTTCTCGCCGTGGCCGCCGCGCAGCAGCGCGAAGGTGATGAGGGGCAGCGTCATGCCGGCGCAGAAAGTCGCCGGGAACATGACGGCGAGCGCAATGCCGTCACTGGCGAGCAGAAACAGGACATAGCCTGAATCGCTCTTGGCGAGCGCCTTCATCACCGCCTCCATGACGCTGAACATCCGGTCGTACAGAGGCAGCGTCGCCAGCGCGAGCAGTCCCATCGCCACCTGCACGATGCCGAGGAAGCGCTTCGGGTCGGCGATCGAGTCGATGCGACGGCGCACCCACAGCCCGCCGAACGCAAGGCCGAGGATGAAGGCCGAGAGCATCAGCTCGAACGAGTGCGTCGATGCTCCGAGCACCAGCGACAGCATCCGGATCCAGCCGATCTCGTAGATGAACGAGGCCGTACCGGTGAGAAGCGCGACGACCAGAAAAAGCGCGTAAGGCACGGACGTCGCCGTGTCGATCGCGGCGTTTTCGCGGGCCGGTCCGCGGGCGGCCATCGGCGGCTCCGCGCCGCCGGCAAGCAGCCAGACGACGAGGGCGAGGGCGAGATTCAGGCCGCCGGCGGTCTGCACGGTGCCGGGCAGCCCCAGCGTCTCGATCATGACAAAGCCGCTGGCGAGCACGCCGATCGCCGCGCCGAGGCTGTTGGTGAAGTAGAGCATCGCAAGCGATTCGCCGGGCGCGAGGGGGTAGCGGCGGATCAACCCGGCGCTCATCAGCGGGAAAGTCATGCCGAGCAAAACCGACTGTGGCAGGATCAGCAGCCCCGCGAGCGTCCACTTGAACAGCATCGCCGATGTCGCACCGCCGAGTGCAGGCAGGATGGTGGTGTAGGCGGTTTCGGTGGCGGAGACGAAGAGCGGATGAAACGCGAGCGCCGCGAGGCCGATCAGCGCCTCGGTGATCGCATAGGCGCGCAAAAGGTTTCTCCAGTTGCCCGACCGGCGGCTGCACAGCCAGGAGCCGATCGCCATGCCGCCCATGAACAGCGCCAGCACCAGCGTCTGAGCGTAGGCGGCGTGGCCGAGAAACAGCTTCAGATAGTGGGTCCAGATCGACTCGTAGATGAGCCCGGCGAACCCGGAAACGGTGAACAGGACAAAGTAGGTGCTGCGGGGAACGCGGATCACGTGAGGTTCTTTTTTCCTGCTTTTCAACGAAAACAGCTCTTCGATCGGTCTCGTGAACGACGGGGCGGTTGCCGGCGCGGATGGAAGGGCGACATTATACGGGCGGCCGGCAGGTTCCCCGCACGCCTTGCGCGAGCCGGGCGGCTGCAGTCTCTGCTACGCTTGGGGTACGGCTCCCTGTACGCGAGGCGGACAAAATTTCCGAACACCCGTCATGAGCACCGCGCCTTTGCTGCGCCTGTCCGGCCTCTACTTCGCGTACTTCAGCTTCGTCGGCGCTTTCACGCCGTACTTCAGCCTGTATCTGCAGTCGCTGGGGCGGACCGCGCTCGAAATCGGCGTGCTGCTGTCGCTGACGCAGCTGATGCGGATTTTCGCGCCCAACCTTTGGGCCGCGATCGCCGACGCCCGCGGCCGCCGCGCGGCGCTGTTGCAGCTGGCGCTCGCTGCCGCGACGCTGAGCTGGTGCGGCATTTTTTTCACCGACGGCTTTTGGGGCATGTTCACGGTGCTGGCGCTGCTTTCGTTTTTCACCGGCGCCGCGCTGCCGCTTGCCGAGGTGGTGACGTTCTCGCACCTGCGCGACGATCCGGGTCGCTACGGGGCGGTGCGTGTATGGGGTTCGATCGGCTTCATCGTCGCCGTGCTCGGTGTCGGCGCAGCGCTCGACTTGCGGCCGATCGGCACGCTGCCCTGGTTCGTGCTGGCGTGCCTGGTCGCCGCGCTCGCGTGCTCGGGCCTGATCCGGGACGCGGCGGGCGAGGCGAGGCACGGCGCCGAGCACCCGGTATGGCCGCTGCTTGCGCGGCCGGAAGTGGCGGTGCTGTTTGCCGCCTGCTTCCTGATGTGCGCCGCCCACGGCCCGCTGTATACCTTCTACTCGATCTATCTCGCCGACCACGGCTACAGCAAGTCATCCATTGGCGCGCTGTGGTCGGCGGGCGTGGTCGCCGAGATCGCCGTGTTCATGATGATGCCGGCGCTGTTCCGACGCCTCTCGCCGCACGCGGTCCTCGTGGCGAGCTTCGGCTGCGCGGCGGCGCGCTTCGTCATGATCGGCTGGGGCGTGGAATCGATCGCGGTGCTGCTTGTTGCGCAACTCCTGCATGCCGCGACCTTCGGCGCCTACCACGCGGCGGCGATCGGCATCGTCAACGATACGTTCCGCGACGGGCAGCGCGCGCGCGGACAGGCGCTCTACACCAGCCTTTCGTTCGGAGCTGGCGGAATGCTGGGCGGGATGGCGAGCGGCATCGCCTGGGAGGCGCTGGGCCCTGCCTGGACCTTTACGCTGGGCTCCGGCTGTGCGGTCCTGGGCTTGATTCTGCTGCTGTGGCGGGGAAAAATGCTGCAATCCGGGTCAACGGCGGCCTGAGGCGCGGCGCTTGCGGCGTATGTCGGAGAGAAGCGTGAGACGCACAGCGTGGGTCGCCATTCCGGTGCTGGCCGCGCTCACCGGGTGCCAGACGGTGCAGACCACCGGGAGCGGCGTGGTCGGCGTGGATCGCCCGCAGACCATGTCCACGCTGGTTTCATCCGAGTCGTTCAATCGCAGCGCCGCCGACGCTTATCGCAAGGTGCTGCAGGACGCGGCGACGAAAGGGCAGCTCAACCGCGATGCCGCGCAAGTCGAGCGGGTGCGCCGCATCGCCGCGCGGCTGATTCCGGACACCGCTGCGTTCCGGGCCGACGCGCCGCGCTGGGCCTGGGAGGTGAACGTGATCGCTTCGAACGAAGTCAACGCCTGGTGCATGCCAGGCGGCAAGATCGCGGTCTACGCCGGGCTGCTGGACAGGCTCAGTCCGAGCGACGACGAGCTGGCCGCCGTTATGGGACATGAGATTGCGCATGCTCTGCGCGAGCATGGCCGCGAGCAATACTCCCGGGTGCTCGTACAAAGCATCGGCCTGGATATTCTCGGCGCCCTGGCGGGCATGAGCGAGTCGGCGACGAGCCTGTCGCAGACTTTTCTCGACGTCATGCTCAATCTGCCGCATTCGCGCACCGACGAGTCCGAGGCCGACCGCATCGGCGTGGAGCTTGCCGCGCGCTCCGGATTCGATCCGCACGCCGCCGTCTCGCTGTGGCAGAAGATGTCGCGGCTCGGCGGCGGTCAGCCGCCGCAATGGCTCTCCACTCACCCTTCCAGCGAAAGCCGGACACAGGACTTGCAGACCTATTCCGAGCGGGTCTATCCATTGTACGAATCGGCGCGCAAGCGCTGATTCGCATCTGCGACTCCCTCCCCCCGCAGAGGGGGAGGGCAGGGGGCGGGGGTGTCTATCGGCTACGAATCGGCGCGCAAGCGCTGATTCGCATCTGCGACTCCCTCCCCCCGCAGAGGGGGGTGAGCCGGGGTTTGGATGGACGCGCCTGCGCGCGTCCGAGCCGGCGAACGCCTGACGGGCTGCAGCCCGTCAGGCCGGACGGGCAGGGGGCGGGGGTGTCGATCGGCTGCGAATCAACGCGACAGCGCTGATTCAGAACCGGGCTGCGACATTGAACGCAGCAGTGCGATCAGCTCCGTAGCCGGGAGCGGCCTGCTGAAGTAATAGCCCTGGTATTCCTGGCAGCCGAGGGCGGCGAGGTAGTCGAGCTGCTCACGGGTCTCCACCCCCTCGGCGATGACGCCGAGCTCCAGCGTCCTGGCCATCGTGATTATCGCCTTCACGATGGCAGCGTCGTCGCGATTCTCATCGATATCGCGCACGAAGGCGCGATCAATCTTGACCATGTGGACCGGAAAGCGCTTGAGGTAGGCAAGGCTCGAGTAGCCGGTGCCGAAATCGTCGATCGAAATGCGCACGCCCAGGTCGACGAGCCTGGCGAGCACGCTGACGGTGTGGTCGGTCTGCTGCATGATCACGCTCTCGGTGATCTCCAGTTCCAGAAACCGGGGACCGAGTCCGGTCGCTGCAAGCGTTTCGGCGACCTTGCCGGCGAGCCCGCTGTCGCGGAACTGCCGCGCGGAAAGGTTGACCGACACGCTGAGCCGCGGCAGGCCTGCCTGCTGCCACGCCTTCACCTCGGCGCAGGCGGTCTTCAGCACCCACTCGCCGATCGGCACGATGAGACCGGTTTCCTCGGCGACGCGGATGAAATGCAGCGGCGACAACATGCCGAGCTCCGGGTGCGGCCAGCGCAGCAGCGCTTCTACGCCTACGGGGCGCCCGCTCTTGATCTCGATCCGCGGCTGGTAATACAGCACCAGCTCGTTGCGATCGAGCGCGCGCCGCAGCGCGGCGACCATGCCGATCTCGTCGGCCGATTTGGCGTGCAGATTCTTGGAATAGAAGCGGTAGGCATTGCCGCCCTCGTGCTTGGCCGCGTACATCGCGATGTCGGCGTGCTTGAGCAGGTCCTCGATCGAGTCGCCGTCCTCCGGATATACCGCGAGGCCGATCGACGCCTCGGTGAACATTTCCCGGCCTTCCACCGGGATCGGCTCATCGAACAGGCGCTGCAATTTGGCCGCCGTGAAGGCGACCTTGTCGCGGCTGTCGCAGTCCTCGATGATGATGCAGAATTCGTCTCCACCCAGCCGCGCAACCGTATCGGTGTCGCGCAGCGCGCGGGACACGCGTCTGCCGATCTCCTTGAGTACGGTGTCGCCGGCGGAATGCCCCAGCGAATCGTTGATCTCCTTGAAGCGGTCGAGATCGAACAGCAGGATGCCGACCATCATTCCGTGCCGCTTGGCGCGCATCAATGCCTGCGCGAGGCGGTCTTGCAGCAGGGCACGGTTGGGAAGCCCGGTCAGCGGGTCACTCTGCGCGAGATAGGTCAGCCTCCCCACAAAATTGCGGCGCTCGGTGACGTCGCTCATCGAAATCACCACGCCCTCGGGCGGTCTTCCGTCCGAGCCGCCGAGGACCCGGGTGTTGATCGATATCCACACGAGTGTGCTGTCGGGTCTCGGAACTCCGATCACGACGTTCGACTGCGGTTCGCCGGTGCGCAGAGTGACCGTCGTCGGGCGCGTTTCCTCCGGCCACGGGGTGCCGTCTTCGCCGATGATGCGCAAGTGCGGGTCCATAAGCGATCCGCTCAGGAGTTCTTCCCTGCTCACGCCGAGTATGCGCGCCGCGCTCAGATTGGCGCTGACGGCCCGGCCGGCGGTATCGATGATGATGACGCCTTCGGCGAGGTTGTCGATGACGGAGCGGTAGCGCGCCTCGCTCTCCCTGAGAGCCTCCTCCGCCAGCCTGCGCGCCGTAATGTTCACGCCTACTCCGCGATAGCCTTTGAACCGGCCTTTGGTGTCGAAGATCGGCTTGCCGCTGATGCTGCCGTAATGCGGTTTGCCTTCGCCGTCGAGGCGATGCAGTTCGAGGCCGTAGAACGGCTGGTGGGCTTCCAGCGTGGCGCGGTGCGCCGCCCAGTCCGCCTCGGTCATGTTGAGGGAGGGACGCTCCCAGCGCGTCTTGCCGATGGCGGGTGCCTCCGAGGAATTCATCCTGCGGCTGAAGTTGTCCGAAACCATGGTGAAGCGGAACTGTTCGTCCTGCTCCCAATACCAGTCGGACGACAGCTCGAGCAGGCTGCGGAAGCGCTCTTCGCTCAGGCGCAGCGCGGTTTCCGCGCGCCGCCGCTCGGAAACGTCGCGAAAGGTCCAGACCCTGCCGACGATGCTGCCGCCAATTCTCTGTGGCTGGGAGTAGCGCTCGAACACGCGGCCGTCCTTGAATTCGAGCACATCGAAGCTGTCCGACTCCGGATTGTCGTAGAGGTCCCGCAATTTCTGGAGAAATGCGTCCGGATTCGCGAGTTGATCGAGCACATCGCCGAGCGCCTCCTCGTCGTTCGCCGAATTTATTACTGCGTCGGGATTGCGCCACATCGACTGGAAGCGCTCGTTGTAGGTGGCGATGCGGCCGGTGCGGTCCACGACCAGGATGCCGTCGGTGGTCGACTCCAGTGTCGCACGCAGCAGCGAGACCGTGTCGTCGAGCTTCAACTCCGGCGTCTTGCGTGCGCTGATGTCCTCGTAGGCGGCGATGTCGTAGTCCGGCGCGCCGGCGGTGTTGCGCACGAGCGAGACCGTCAGATTGACCCAGACGGTGCTGCCGTCCTTGCGCAGGAAGCGCTTCTCCAGCGAGAACGTGTCGATTTCGCCTGCGAACAGGCGCTGCCGATGCCGGGTGGCGGCTTCGCGGTCCTCGGGGTGCGAGATGTCCCGGACGGTCTTCTGGCGCAATTCCTCGGCGGAATAGCCGAGTATGTCGCACAGGTTCTTGTTGACCTGTATGTAGCGTCCGTCCACAGCCACGTGCGCGAAGCCGACGGCGGCCTGATCGAATGCGGCGCGGAAGCGCGCTTCGCTTTCGATCATGGCCGGCTCGGCGGCACCGGCGTCGGCGGGCGCGGATTTGCGGCGGACGGGCCGGGTGTTCGTGGAAGCTCTCGGGCGATCGGGTGGTTTACCCATGGCTCATCTTCGGCATGAGGGCCGTATGGATCCCGCTTATTGAGCTCCGGCCTTGCATTGTCCTCCCACCCCGCGTGCCGCGATCGGGCGAGCCAATCCGCGTTGGTGCAGTACCCACACCTCCCGCTCCGAGAAGCGGCTGTGGATGCAGACTGCCGTTACAGCCTCGTTGCAATCCAATTATAGCCTCCAACGCAGCAATGCACCGGGCCCAGGGTAATCATGCCGATCATGATCGGATATAATCTTCCACCTCGGTTGGCTCTCCATGTCCGCTCAAACTCTCTACGACAAGCTCTGGCAGGCCCATGTGGTGCACGTCGAAAACGACGCCACCACGCTGCTTTACATCGACCGGCATCTGGTCCACGAAGTCACCAGTCCGCAGGCGTTCGATGGCCTGAGGCTCGCCGGGCGCAAGCCCTGGCGGGTTTCCGCCAATCTCGCGGTGGCCGATCACAACGTTCCGACCACCGATCGCTCGCGCGGTATCGCCGATCCGGTGTCCCGGCTGCAGATCGAGACGCTCGACAGGAACTGCGAGGAGTACGGCATCGTCGAGTTCAGGATGAACGACAGGCGCCAGGGCATCGTGCATGTGATCGGGCCGGAGCAGGGCGCGACGCTGCCCGGCATGACCGTCGTCTGCGGCGACTCGCACACGAGCACTCACGGGGCGTTCGCCTGCCTTGCGTTCGGCATCGGCACCTCGGAAGTCGAGCATGTGCTGGCGACGCAGTGCCTGCTGGCAAAGAAAATGCGGAACATGCTGGTGCGGATCGAGGGGACGCTGCCGCGCGGAGTCACGGCGAAGGACATGGCGCTGGCGGTGATCGGCAGGATCGGCACCGCCGGCGGCACCGGCTGCGCCATCGAGTATGCGGGCAGCGCGGTGCGCTCGCTGTCGATGGAAGGCCGCATGACCCTGTGCAACATGTCTATCGAAGCCGGCGCGCGCACCGGCATGGTTGCCGTTGACGACGCGACGATCGACTACCTGAAAGGCCGGCCGTTCGCGCCGCGCGGCGAACTTCTGGACCGCGCCGTGGCCTACTGGCGCACGCTGAGAAGCGATGCGGAGGCGAAGTTCGACCGCGAGGTGGACATCGAAGCGCGCAGCATCAAACCTCAGGTGACGTGGGGCACCTCCCCGGAGATGGTGGTCACGGTCGATGAGCGTGTTCCCGATCCCGACAAGGAGAAGGATGCGGTCAAACGCGAAGGAATCGAACGGGCACTCGTGTACATGGGGTTGAAGCCGAACACGCCAATCGTCGACATCCGCATCGACAAGGTATTCATCGGCTCCTGCACCAACTCGCGCATCGAGGATCTGCGCGCGGCGGCGGCGATCGCACGCGGCCGGCGCGTCGCTTCGAACGTGAAGCTCGCCATGGTGGTGCCGGGCTCGGGGCTGGTGAAGGCGCAGGCGGAGAAGGAAGGCCTCGACCGCATTTTCAAGGACGCCGGTTTCGAGTGGCGCGAGCCCGGCTGCTCCATGTGCCTGGGCATGAATGCCGACCACCTGGAGCCGGGCGAGCGCTGCGCCTCGACCTCCAACCGCAACTTCGAGGGCCGCCAGGGCACCGGCGGCCGCACGCATCTGGTGAGCCCGGAGATGACCGCGGCCGCGGCCATCTCCGGGCATTTCGTTGATGTGCGCCAGTGGCGCTGATCGCTGCCGGCGCAGAAAAATAGGGAAAGCAACCATGCGCAGGCTGATTTACCTGGTTCTGCTCGCGGCTACGCTCGCGGGATGCAATACGGTTCAAGGTTTCGGCAAGGACCTTGAGCAGGGCGGCGAGGCCCTGCAGCGGGCCGGGAAGAAGTGACCGCCGAAGAGAAGGGCAAATGGAAAAATTCACCGTACTGAACGGACTGGTTGCGCCGCTCGACAGAGCCAATGTCGATACGGACGCGATCATCCCGAAGCAGTTCCTGAAATCGGTGCGGCGTTCCGGGTTCGGCCCGAACCTGTTCGATGCGTGGCGCTATCTCGACGAGGGGCAGCCGGACCGGCCCAGCGAGGGCCGGCCGCTGAATCCCGATTTCATTCTCAATCAGCCGCGCTACAAGGGCGCCCGGATTCTGCTTGCGCGCAAGAACTTCGGCTGCGGCTCGTCCCGCGAGCATGCGCCCTGGGCGCTGGTCGAATACGGTTTTCGCGCCATCATCGCGCCTTCCTTTGGCGATATCTTCTTCAACAACAGTCTCAAGAACGGGCTGCTGCCCGTAGTGCTGAGCGAATCCGAGGTGGATCGGCTGTTCCATGAGGTCGCCGCGTTTCCCGGATTCCGCCTCGTTGTCGATCTGGAGAAGCAGATCGTTGCGACAGTCGGCGCCAGCCTGGCGATGCGCTTCGAGATCGACCCGTTCCGCAAGTACTGCCTCGCGAACGGGCTGGACGACATCGGCCTCACGCTGCGCCACGCAGACAAGATCCGCGCGTTCGAGGAATCGCGTCAAGCCGGGCAGCCCTGGCTGTTTCACTGAGGGGCCAGGGTTTCGAGGCCAGGGGCCGGGGAAAGCCGGATCCAAGTTCTTAGCCTCTAGCCCCTTCTCAATTTGCCAAGCGACCATCCATGAAAATCGCAATTCTGCCTGGAGACGGAATAGGTACCGAGATAGTCGCCGAGGCGGTAAAAGTACTGAAGGCGCTCGAGCGCGGCGCTCTGAGGTTCGACATGGAGGCGGCGCCGGTCGGCGGCGCCGGCTGCGACGCTGCCGGCGATCCGTTGCCGGAGTCGACGCTGGCGCTCGCCAGGGAGGCCGATGCCATTCTGTTCGGCGCCGTCGGCGGCTGGCAGTACGACAAGCTGCCGCGCGCAAAGCGCCCGGAGCAGGCGCTCCTGCGGCTGCGGAAGGAACTCAACCTGTTCGCCAACCTGCGGCCGGCCATGGTTTATCCCGAGCTCGCCGACGCCTCGACCATCAAGCCCGAGGTCGTGGCCGGGCTCGACCTGCTGATTCTGCGCGAGCTGACCGGTGACATCTACTTTGGCCAGCCGCGTGGCATCCGGGTGTTGCCGGACGGCGGGCGCGAGGGTTTCGACACCATGCGCTACAGCGAGGCCGAAATCCGCCGCATCGCGCACGCCGGCTTTCGCGCGGCGCTGAAGCGCGGCAGAAAGCTCTGCTCGGTGGACAAGGCCAACGTGCTCGAGACCTCGCAGTTGTGGCGCGAGGTCGTGACCGAGGTGGCAAAGGAATATCCCCAGGTCGAGTTGTCGCACATGTATGTGGACAACGCAGCGATGCAGCTGGTGAGGAATCCCAGGCAGTTCGACGTCATCGTCACCGGCAACATGTTCGGCGATATCCTCTCCGACGAGGCGTCGATGCTGACCGGCTCGATCGGCATGCTGCCGTCGGCCTCGCTTGACGAGAACGGCAAGGGTTTGTACGAGCCCATCCACGGCTCGGCGCCGGACATCGCGGGCAAAAACCTCGCCAATCCGCTTGCGACCATCTTGTCGGCGGCGATGATGCTGCGCTACAGCCTCAACCAGGACCGCGTCGCCGGCCGCATTGAAGGGGCGGTGAAAAAAGTCCTGGCGCAAGGCTACCGCACCGCCGATATTCATCAGCCGGGCATGATCAGGGTGGGGACGAAAGAGATGGGCGACGCGGTGGTTGCAGCACTCGATTGATGCAGTGCAACCTTTTTTCCTGTCAATGCGTTAGCATAGTTGCAGGAGATTGAATTTTCAGGAATGGTCATGAAGCGAGTCGGATTTGTCGGTTGGCGCGGAATGGTCGGATCGGTGCTGATGCAGCGCATGCACGCCGAGCGCGACTTCGCGCTGATCGAGCCCGTGTTCTTCTCCACCTCCCAGGTCGGCGGTATCGGGCCGTTCCTAGGCAAGGAGACCGCGCCGCTCAAGGACGCCGGAAGCGTGGACGAGCTCGCGGCGATGGACATCGTCGTCTCCTGTCAGGGCGGCGATTACACCAACGCGGTGTTTCCGAAGTTGCGCGCCTCGGGCTGGAATGGCTATTGGATCGACGCCGCCTCGGCGCTGCGGATGAAGGACGACGCCATCATCATCCTCGACCCGGTCAACATGGACGTGATCCAGGACGGCCTTGCCCGCGGAGTGCGCAACTATATCGGCGGCAATTGCACCGTGAGCCTGATGCTCATGGGCATGCACGGCCTGTTCAAGGCGGGCCTGGTCGAGTGGCTGACCTCGATGACCTATCAGGCCGCTTCGGGCGCGGGCGCCGGGCACATGCGCGAGCTGGTGCAGCAGATGGGATATACGTACCAGGCAGCGCAGCACCTGCTCGACGATCCGGCCGCGGCGATTCTGGAGGTGGACCGGACGGTCGCCGCAGCGCTGCGCAGCGACGGCATTCCGAAACTGCATTTCGGCGCTGCGCTCGCCGGCAGCCTGCTTCCCTGGATCGACAAGGACCTCGGCAACGGCCAGAGCCGTGAGGAGTGGAAAGGGCAGGCCGAGACCAACAAGATTCTCGGCTGCAGCGCGAGCCCGATTCCGGTGGACGGCATCTGCGTTCGGGTTGGCGCGATGCGTTGCCACAGCCAGGCGCTGACGGTAAA
The DNA here is from genome assembly GCA_049802235.1 of Burkholderiales bacterium. Taxonomy (GTDB): domain Bacteria; phylum Pseudomonadota; class Gammaproteobacteria; order Burkholderiales; family SG8-39; genus VBDM01. Next base: position 20,249 of record JBARMB010000049.1, read on the forward strand.
GCTCAAGCGCGACGTGCCGCTCGACGAGATCGAGGACATGCTGGCCGAGGCGAATGACTGGGTAAGGGTCATCCCCAACGAACGCGAAGCAACGCTGCGCGAGCTGACACCGGCGGTTGTGACCGGCACCCTCAATGTACCGATCGGCCGCTTGCGCAAGCTGCCGATGGGCGGCGAATACCTCACTGCCTTTACCGTTGGCGACCAGTTGCTCTGGGGAGCGGCGGAGCCTTTGCGCCGCATGCTGCGTATCCTGCTCGACGCCTGAAGACCCGTGCCGCGCGCGTCGGTGCCGCGATTCATCATCTCCAGTCTCTAATATACCCAGATAAATTCTAAAAACTAGCAGAAAAAATAGCCACTTGACGCGGTTTTTGAGATGAAAGTTGAGCTTGCAAGGCTAAGGCCATGATGGTATTTTAGTTTCCTTCCGCTTCGGTCTTCAGGGTGGCAAGTGGGAAAGTTCGCCTCTAAAACACGGTTGTTGACGCTCGCATGCCTGTTCTTGCCGTCCCTGGTGTGGGCGGCGGGGTTGGGTAAGTTATCGGTGCTGTCCGAGCTGGGGGCGCCCCTCAGGGCGGAGATCGAAGTCGTATCGCTGCGGCAGGGTGAAGGCGAGACCCTGTCGGTGAAGTTGGCATCGCCGGCGGCATTTCGTCAAGCCAATGTCGAGTTGAACGAGGCGTTGCTTACGGTGAAGTTCGCCATCGAGCGCCGGCCCGGCGGTGAGTACTTCGTTGCTCTCACATCGACGCAGCCGATAAACGAGCCGTTCATCGATGTGCTGGTCGAGTTCGGCTGGTCCAGTGGGCGCCTGGTGCGCGAGTACACCTTCCTGCTTGATCCGCCGGAATACACGGTTCCGGCGCAGCAAGCTGCGCCGGTGCAGCCGGTTGCACCGCAGGTCCAAGCGTTGCCCACGGAAGCGCCGCAGACCCCGGCTCAAGCCCAGCCGGAAGCACCGCAGGCCCAGCCCCTGCCCGCTGAAGCGCCACAGACCCCGGCTCAAGCCCAGCCGGAAGCACCGCAGGCCACGGCTCAAGCCCAGCCGGAAGCACCGCAGGTCCAGCCGCTGCCTGCCGAAACGCCGCCGACGCCGGCTCAAGCGCAGTCTGAGGCGGCTCCTGCCGCTCCGGTCGCTGCGTCAGGAACGACCTACGAAGTGAAGCGTGGCGACACGCTGGTGAAGATTGCCAAACGGAATCGCATCGAGGGCGTGGCCCTGCAACAGATGCTGGTGGCACTGTTGCGCGCCAACCAAAGCGCATTCATCCGCAATAACATGAACTTGGTGCGTGCCGGCAAGATTCTCGACATCCCCGACAAAGACGCCGCGGCGTCGGTGAGTACCGATGACGCGCGCCGCATTGTCGCGGCGCAAAGCGCGGATTTTGCCGAGTACCGTAGCAGCCTGGGCGCCGCGGTCGCGGCAACGCCCGGGCGACCGGAGGGTGGGCGCCAGGCGTCGGGCCAAATCGGCGCACCCGCAGAAGAGAAAGCCGCGCCGCCGAAGCAGCCAGCCAAGGATCAGTTGCGCCTGTCCCAGGCCGATGACGCCAAGCGTGGCGGCAAGGCCGCGAGTGCGGCGCTCGCCGACGATCTCACGGCGAAGGACAAGGCGCTGAACGAGGCCAACGAGCGCGTTGCTGCGTTGGAGAAAAATGTACAGGAACTGCAGAAACTCCTGCAGCTGAAGAGCAGTTCCGGCGCCCAGTTGCAGCAGCAGGCGGCGAAATCGGCTCAAGCCGAACCGCCCGCGCCGGCAGCGAAGGCGGCACCGGCCCAGAAAGCTGCGCCAGCGGTACCTGCCGAAGCACCGAAAGCCGCGGAACCGGCCAAAGTTGCCGAGACGTCCAAAGTCGAACCTGGCAAAGCACCGGAAGCCGCCAAGGCCGAAGCGCCGAACGCAGCACCCAAGGCTGCACCTAAAGCAGCGCCTGCGCTGCCCGAGCCGACTTTCGTCGATGAGTTGCTCGAAAATCTGTACTTGCTCATTGCCAGTGCTGCCGCGATCCTGGGTTTGATCGGCTATGCCGTGTTCAAGTGGCGCAGGAAACGCCAGACCGGGTTTGAGAACAGCGTCATGGGCACGCCCTCCGACGTGGATTCGGTATTGGGGGCCGCCGGCGGTCGCGATATTGACACGGGATCGAGTTCTTTCCAGAGCGATTTCAGCCAGGGCGGCATCGGCAAAGTCGACGCCGAGGAGATCGATCCGATCGCAGAGGCCGACGTCTATATGGCCTACGGCCGCGATGCGCAGGCGGAGGAGATTCTCAGAGAGGCGCTGGCCAAGGATTCCAGCCGACCGGCGATTCGCGTGAAGTTGCTCGAGATCTACGCTAACCGCAAGGACCGGAGGGCATTTGAAGCTGCAGCGACCGACCTGCACGCCGCGACCGGCGGCCAGGGACCGGAATGGGAAAAAACCGTGGCCCTCGGCCTGTCGATCGATCCCCAGAACCCGCTCTATGGCGGGACCAGAGCTGAAGAGCGCACACAGGCCCCGCTCGATAGTACGCAGATCCTCGATGTCGCGGCCGCGGAACGTGCGAGTGGACTAACGCAACCCGGGGGAGATTTCGGCGCATCGCTGAACATCGATTTTAATCTCGATACCGGAGTGGCCACGGCAGGCCAGCCGGACGTCAATCTCGACATGCCGACACACGCCGAAGGTGCACCGGCAGCGGGGCTCGACTTCGATCTCGGCCTGGGCGGGGACAAGTCGGCGGAGCAGAAAAACGATTTCACGGCCACGCTGATCATGGACGCCGAGGCGAATCCGCCAGCGGCGGCACCGGCCTCCTATGGCGGTTTGAGTATCAATTTTGATCTTCCCGGTGCTGCTGGCGGGGCGGCGCAGGCCGCGGCAGAACCGGCATCTGCGGCAGCGTCGGGGGGCATCGACTTCGACCTCGGTTTGGCCGGAGGGGGCGCACAGGCCGAAGCGCCCAAGGCGCCGGAGACGGGCTTGTCGGCTATCAGCCTTGATCTCGGGACACCCGGTGGCGGCAATGGCTCGGGGGGTGCGCCGGATGCTCGATGGCAGGAGGTCGCGACCAAACTCGATCTTGCCAAGGCGTACGAAGAAATGGGCGACAAGGACGGTGCCCGCGAGTTGTTGAACGAAGTGGCGAAAGAAGGCGACGCGGCACAGCAGCAACAGGCCCAAACGAGGCTGCAAGCACTCAGCTGACCACGAGCCGGATACTTGCCCAGAGCAATCGGCGCCGTGTGCGCCGATTTTCATTTTGTTATGTGCCGCTTCTCGACGCGAACGACGCCAAGGACGTAAATGAACCCCGGCTCTCGAAAAGAATCCTTTGCACCCCTTGCGCCTGGAGTTGAATTCTCTCTGGAACCCTGAGGTGAAAATCGCAATCGGAGTGGCGTACTGCGGCGTGGGACTCGAAGGTTGGCAATCGCAGCCCTCCGGACACACCGTGCAGGACCATCTCGAGCGAGCGCTGTCGGCAATCGCCGGCGAGCGGGTCGGCGTGACCGGGGCCGGCCGCACCGATGCCGGCGTACATGCGAGCGCTCAGGTGGCGCATTTTGAAACTTCAGCCGCGCGTCCCGACTCGGCGTGGGTTCGCGGCGCGAACTCGCTGCTGCCCGGGGCGGTTGCGGTGCAGTGGGCGGCACCGGTGGCAGACGACTTCCATGCGCGCTATTCCGCGGTGTCGCGAAACTACCGCTACGTGCTCTACAACCACCCGGTGCGGCCGGCGCTGCTCGCGGGCCACACCGGGTGGTTCCATCTGCCGCTGGAGATAGAAAGCATGCGCCAGGCGGCGCGGTGCCTGCTCGGCGAGCACGATTTTTCCAGCTTTCGCGCTGCGCAATGCCAGGCAAAAAACCCGGTGAGGGTGATGGAGCGCGCCGAGATCCGGGTGAACGGGCCCTATTTCCTGTTCGATTTTGCCGCCAACGCGTTCCTGCATCACATGGTGCGCAACATCGTCGGTTGTCTCGTATACGTCGGCAAGGGCAAGCATCCGCCGGAATGGGTCGCGGAGCTGATCGCCGCGCGCGACCGGCGGCTCGCCGCGCCGACTTTCGCTGCCGACGGCCTGTACCTTTCCGGAGTTCGCTATGACGCTTGCTGGAACCTGCCGGCGTTCCCCCGTATGATGCCGTTCGACGCGGAGACAGAGCGATGAGGACACGGGTCAAGATCTGCGGCATTACGCGCACCGAGGACGCGCAGGCCGCGGCAGCGCACGGTGCCGACGCGATCGGTCTGGTGTTTTACCTTCCCAGCCCGCGCTATGTGACCCTCGATCAGGCGCGCGCCATTGTCGGCGGCACCCCGGTTTTTGTCGCGACGGTGGCGGTGTTCGTCAATCCCTCGCGCGAGGAAGTAGAACAGGTGATCCGCGAGTGCGGAGTGACGCTGCTGCAGTTCCACGGCGACGAGTCGCCCGAGTTCTGCGCCGGATTTTCGCGCCCCTACATCAAGGCGGCGCGCATTCGGCCGGGGCTGGATTTGCTAAAATACCTGTCACCGCATGCAGCCGCCCGGGCGTGGATGCTCGATGCTTTCCACGACGATCTCTGGGGCGGAACGGGCGGCGCGTTTGATTGGAGCCTGGTGCCGGAGCGCCCGGCCAGGCCGATCATCCTTTCGGGTGGCCTGACGGCCGACAATGTCGCCAACGCCATCCGGCGGGTCGGGCCTTATGCGGTCGACGTCTCCAGCGGCGTCGAGGCGTCGAAGGGAATCAAGCACGCGGCGAAAATCGCCGCGTTCATTTCAGGAGTCAGGAATGCAGATGGTTGACCTTCCGGACGAGCGGGGCCATTTCGGTCAGTACGGCGGGATGTTTGTCGCCGAGACGCTGGTGCACGCGCTCGACGAGCTGCGCGTAGCGTACGAGCAATGCCGCAAGGACCCGGAATTCATCGCCGAGCTCGAGTACGAGCTCAAGCACTACGTCGGCCGGCCCAGTCCCGTCTATCACGCCAAGCGCTGGTCTTCGCTTCTGGGCGGCGCGCAGATTTATATCAAACGGGAAGACCTGAATCACACCGGGGCGCACAAGATCAACAATACGATCGGCCAGGCACTGGTGGCGCGGCGCATGGGCAAGCCGCGCGTGATCGCCGAGACCGGCGCCGGCATGCACGGCGTGGCCGCCGCGACAGTAGCGGCCCGCTACGGCATGGAGTGCGTGGTGTACATGGGATCGGAGGACATCAAGCGCCAGGTGCAGAACGTCTACCGCATGAAGCTGCTCGGCGCCACGGTGGTGCCGGTCGAGTCCGGTTCGAAGACGCTGAAGGACGCGCTGAACGAGGCGATGCGCGACTGGGTCACCAACGTCAACAACACTTTTTACATCATCGGCACCGTTGCCGGGCCGCATCCGTATCCGATGATGGTGCGCGACTTCCAGTCCGTGATCGGCAGGGAGTGCCTCGAGCAGGTGCCGGAGATGTGCGGCCGCCAGCCGGACGCGGTGATCGCCTGCGTCGGCGGCGGCTCGAACGCGATGGGCATTTTCTATCCCTACATTCCGCACCGGGCGGTGAAGCTGATCGGCGTCGAGGCCGGCGGCTTCGGCATCGCCAGCGGCAAGCACGCCGCGTCGCTCACCGCGGGCAGGCCGGGCGTGCTGCACGGCAACCGGACGTACCTCCTCCAGGATGAGCACGGCCAGATCATCGAGACGCACTCGATCTCGGCGGGCCTGGACTATCCGGGTGTCGGTCCCGAGCATGCCTGGCTGAAGGACACCGGCCGCGCCGAGTACGTCACCATCGATGACGCCGAGGCGCTCGCCGCGTTCCACGACTTGTGCCGCTACGAAGGCATCATTCCGGCGCTGGAATCGGCGCACGCGCTCGCTTATGCGGCGAAGCTCGCGCCGACCCTGCCCAAAGACAAGATCCTGCTCGTCAACCTCTCAGGCCGCGGCGACAAGGACATGCACACGGTGGCGGAAAAATCGGGAATCCAGTTTTGAACGATACCCGCGCAACGCTGCTCAACCAGGATTTTTTCGAGGGCATCGGCCGTGTCCCGGACGCGAGCGTTGACCTCGTCGTTGCCGATCCGCCCTACGGCCTGGGCAAGGACTACGGCAACGATTCCGACCACCTGAGCGGCGCGGACTATCTCGCCTTCAGCCGCTGCTGGATCGACGCCGTGATCCCGAAGCTCAAGGCGAGCGGCAGCCTTTACGTATTCCTCACCTGGCAGCACAGCCCGGAAGTGTTCAGCTATCTGAAGACCCGGCTGAAAATGGTGAACGAGATCATCTGGGACCGGAAGGTGCCGAGCATGGGCGGCAGCACGCGCAAGTTCTCCTCGGTGCACGACACCGTCGGCCTGTTCGCGGTATCGAAGGACTACTACTACGACCTCGACAGCGTGCGCATTCCGTACGACGCCGAAACCAAGAAGGCGCGCACGCGCTCGATCTTCGTCGGCAAGAAATGGCTCGAGGTCGGATACAACCCCAAGGACGTGTGGAGCGTGACGCGGCTGCACCGCCAGGACCCGGAGCGCGAGGACCATCCGACGCAGAAGCCGCTCGAGATCGTCGAGCGCATGGTGCTGGCGAGCGCGCCGCCCGACGGGTTGGTGCTCGATCCCTTCATGGGCAGCGGCACGACAGCGGCGGCGGCGCTCAGGCACGGCCGCCGCTTCATCGGCTTCGAGATCAACCCGGACTACTGCGCCATGGCAAAGCGGCGCGTCGCGCGCTTCGGCAAGACGGATTTCAGGCCGGCCGGGGCCGCCGGCCGCGCGGCGGTGGAGCTTTGATCTGACGATGTCACGAATCCAGACGACCTTCGAGCGGCTCGCGCGCGAGCGCAGGAAAGCCCTTATTCCCTATGTCACGGCGGGCGATCCCCAGCCGCGCGTCACCGTCCCGCTCATGCATGCACTGGCAAAGGCGGGCGCCGACGTGATCGAGCTGGGGGTGCCGTTTTCCGATCCCATGGCCGACGGCCCGGTGATCCAGCGCTCCAGCGAACGGGCACTGCGTAACAACGTCGGGCTGGACTCGGTGTTGGCGTTTGTTGCTGAATTCCGCAACAGCGACGCGACGACCCCGGTGGTGCTGATGGGGTATGCCAACCCGATCGAGGCCATGGGCGCGCGGCGCTTTGTCGAGGCGGCTCACACAGCCGGCGTCGATGGGGTGCTGGTGGTCGATTACCCGCCAGAGGAAGGCGCCGAGCTGGCGGCAATGCTGCGCGCGCGCGGCATGGACATGATTTTCCTGCTCGCGCCGACTTCGGCCGTAGCGCGCATCGAGCAAGTGGCGCGGCTGGCGAGCGGCTATATCTACTACGTATCGCTGCGCGGGGTCACCGGCGCGGCGCACCTCGATCTGGATGACGTTGCGGCGAAGCTGCCCGCGATCCGCGGCAAAACGAAACTGCCGATCGGTGTCGGCTTCGGCATTCGCGACGGCGATACCGCACGCGCCGTGGCGCGCATCGCCGACGCCGTGGTGATCGGCAGCCGCATCATTCAGGAAATGGAGCAGGCGACGCCCGACACCTGCGTAGAGCGCGTCGCGTCGCTTGTGCGCGACATCCGCGAGGCGATGGATCGGTCATGAGCTGGCTGCAGAAACTGCTGCCGCCGAAGATCAACCGCACCGGAACAGGCGCGAAGAAGACCATGCCCGAAGGGCTGTGGAGCAAGTGCTCGTCCTGCGGTGCGGTGCTGTACGCGACCGACCTGGAAAAAAACGCCAACGTCTGCCCGAAGTGCGACTTTCATAACCGTATCTCCGCGCGCGCACGCATGGACCTGCTGCTAGATCCGGAGGGGCGCTTCGAGATCGGCGCCGAGGTCGCGCCGGTGGACAGCCTGAAATTCAAGGACAGCAAGCGCTATCCCGATCGGATCGAAGAAGCCGAGAAGGCGACCGGCGAGACCGACGCGCTGGTGGTGATGCAGGGGGCGATCAGGAACGTTCCGCTGGTAGCCGCCGTGTTCGAGTTCGAGTTCATGGGCGGCTCGATGGGCTCGGTCGTCGGTGAGCGCTTCGTGCGCGGAGTCCATGCATGTCTCGACCAGAATCTGCCGCTGGTGTGTGTCACTGCGACCGGCGGCGCGCGCATGCAGGAAGGGCTGCTGTCGCTGATGCAAATGGCGAAGACGACCGCTGCGCTGACCCAGCTCTCGGCGCGCAGGCTGCCGTTCATCTCGGTGCTCACCGACCCGACCATGGGCGGAGTGTCGGCGAGCTTCGCCATGATCGGCGATGTCGTCATCGCCGAGCCGCGCGCGCTGATCGGCTTTGCCGGGCCGCGCGTCATCGAGCAGACCGTGCGTGAGAAGCTCCCCGAAGGCTTCCAGCGCGCCGAGTTCCTGCTGGAGAAGGGCGCAATCGACATGATCGTCGACCGGCGCCAGATGCGCGACAAGCTCGCCGGTCTGCTTACCCTGCTGCAGCGGCAACCACCTGCGGGCAATTGAGCGCCCGCGACGATCGTTTCATATGCCCGCCCGGAGCTTGGCCGAGTGGCTCGAGTACATCGAGCGCATTCACCCGAAAAGCATTCAGCTCGGGCTGGAGCGGGTGGCGAAGGTGCGCGACGCGCTCGGACTTTCCAGCGCCGCGGCGCGGTTCATCGTCGCCGGTACCAACGGCAAGGGCTCGACCTGCGCCATGCTCGAGGCGATTCTGCTCGCGGCCGGCTACCGCGTCGGCCTGTACACTTCGCCGCACCTGATCCGCTACAACGAACGCGTCCGTCTGGGCGGCGCGCCCGTCGATGACACGCGCCTGTGCGCGGCATTCGAGGCCGTGGAACGCGCCCGCGGCGACACGGCGCTGACCTATTTCGAGTTCGGCACGCTCGCGGCGTGGCAGATCTTCGCCACCGAGCCGCTCGACGCATTGATACTCGAGGTCGGTCTTGGAGGGCGGCTCGACGCGGTCAACGCCTTCGACTGCGATTGCGCGGTTCTGACCAGCGTCGCTCTCGATCACATGGACTACCTCGGTGACACGCGGGAAAGCATTGGCGCCGAAAAGGCCGGGATATTCCGCAAGGGAAAGCCGGCGATTGTCGCCGATCCCTCGCCGCCGCGGAGCGTACTTGATCATGCCGCTGCGATCGGCGCGGACCTGCAGGTGATTGGCCGGGACTTTGGCTATTGGGGAGAGCGTCAGCAATGGATGTTCTGGGGGCGGGGTGCTCGCCGCTCCGGGCTCGCGCCTCCGGCGTTGCGCGGGTCGGTGCAGATCATGAATGCGAGTGCTGCGCTCGCCGCCCTCGATGCGCTGCGCGCGCGCTTGCCGGTGGGGATGCAGGACATCCGCAACGGTCTGGCAAAAGTGGAGCTTTCGGCGCGGTTCCAGGTGCTTCCCGGCCGGCCGGCAGTCGTCCTGGATGTCGCGCATAACCCCGAGGCAGCGGCTGTCCTCGCGGCAAATCTCGCCGACATGGGCTTTTATCCCGAGACCTGGGCCGTGTTCGGCATGCTGCGGGACAAAGACATCATTGGCGTCTGCCGCGCCATGAAGGGACGGGTTTCGGCGTGGTTCACGGCCGATCTTTCCGTCCCGCGCGGTGCGGGCTCCGAAATGCTGGCAGACGCCCTTGTCCGGGCGCAGGCGGGGGGCGACGTGCTGCGCTTCGCGAGCCCGCGCGAAGCGTATGACGCGGCGCGAAATCGGGCGGGTGGAAATGATAGAATTGTGGTGTTCGGATCCTTCCATACCGTGGCTGAAGTCATGATGGCGATCCAGGCCGCCCGGGCCGTGAATCGCGGGGCGGGGCACAGGTCGTGAGAGCTCTGGTCAGGACCTTTTGGATAGTTCGCTTTGATCGGCCGGTGTGGAAGCTTCCGGTTCGCAACGCCTTCGCGCGGCGGGTGCCGCAAAGGCGCAACGCAAGCCGAAATTTTTAGGATTTTCCTGATTGGCAGACAGCCCGGACGCAACCCTGCTCAAACGTCGCGCGCGCCGGCGCCTGGTCGGCGCGATCGCGTTGGTGCTGTTCGTCGTCATTGTCCTGCCCATCGTGCTCGACCAGGAGCCCAAGCCGGTTCCACGGGACCTCAGCGTGCAAATCCCGAGTCAGGATGGGGGCCGCTTCAATACGCGCGTTCTTCCGCCTCTCCCGCCGCCTCCGGCAATGCCCGAAAAGGGCGGGAGCGCGCAGCCGTCCGAGACGGCGCCGGAGAAGAAGCCTGAGGCAACGAAATCCGAGTCGAAGCCTGAACCGAAGTCCGCCAAGGCGGCGGCCAAGGCACCGGCGAAAGCCGATGCCGCGGATGGCCGGCGTGCCCAGGCGCTGCTGAACGATGAAGTTTACGTTGTTCCGCTCGGGGCCTTCGCCAATGCCGACAACGCGAAGAATGTCCAGGACAAGGCGGCCTCTGCGGGGATCAAGAGTTACGCCGAGAAGATCAAAGGCCCGCAGGGCGAGCAGACGAGGGTGCGTGCCGGTCCTTTTCAGAGCAAAGACGCGGCTGAAAAGGCGCGCGACAAGCTCAAGTCTCTCGGCCTCGCCGTCGGCCGGGTCGCGCGGCGGTAGCGCATGACCTGGTTCGATTACGGCGTGCTGATCGTGCTGGGGTTGTCGCTCCTGTTGAGCCTGTTCCACGGGCTGGTGCGCGAGATCGTGTCGCTTGCGGGCTGGGTCGCGGCCTTCGTGCTCGCAACTTTATTCGGCGGCCATGTTGCCGGACTCCTGCCGGAGAGCCTGGGTCCGCTCCTGAGCGCGGTGATAGGTTTCCTGCTACTGTTCTCGGGCGTGCTGGTGATCAGCACGTTTATCCGGCTTGCGCTTTCATATACGGTGCGTGCAGCGGGATTCAGCTCCGCGGACCGGGCGCTTGGCGCCGTTTTTGGGCTGATAAGGGGACTGATCATCGTGCTGGTGCTCGTACTGCTTGCAGGATTGACGCCCCTGCCGCGTGAACCCTTCTGGCGCAATGCCGTGCTTTCGGGGCCGTTCGAGACCGTGGTGCTGGCGCTGCGGCCTTTCCTGCCCGACGGGCTGGCGCGGCGCCTCAGATATCGCCAGGGGTGAACTGACATGTGCGGGATTCTCGGAGTTGTGGCGAAGACGCCGGTCAACCAGCTCCTCTACGACGGCCTGCTCCTTTTGCAGCACCGCGGCCAGGACGCGGCGGGCATCGTCACTGCCGGGTACAAGACCTTCCACATGCACAAGGGGCCGGGCATGGTGCGCGACGTGTTCCGCACGCGCAACATGCGCTCGCTTCCCGGTGAAGTGGGCATCGCGCACTGCCGCTATCCGACTGCGGGATCGGCGTTCAGTGCCGGCGAGGCACAGCCTTTCTATGTCAATTCTCCCTTCGGCATCGTGCTCGGCCACAACGGCAACCTCACCAATTCCGAGGCGCTCAAGCAGGAAATGTTCCGCCAGGACCTGCGCCATATCAACACCAATTCCGATTCGGAAGTGCTGCTGAATGTGCTGGCGCATGAACTGGAGCTTGCCGCGAAGGGGCAGAAGCTGGACCCCGAGACCATTTTTGCCGCCGTTGCCAACGTGCATCGCCGCTGCCGTGGCGCCTACGCGGTGGTCGCCATGATTGCCGGCCATGGACTGCTCGCGTTTCGTGACCCGTTCGGCATCCGGCCGCTCGTGTTCGGCCGCAACAATACCAGCGCGGGTCCGGAATATCTCGTCGCCTCCGAGAGCGTGGCGCTCACGGCGTTCGGATTCGATCTGGTGCGCGACGTCTTTCCCGGCGAGGCCATTTTCATCGAGGAGGGCGGGACTTTTTTCAGCCGCCAGTGCGCCGCCAAGCCGGTACTGGCGCCGTGCATCTTCGAATACGTCTATCTCGCCCGGCCCGATTCGGTCATGGATGGCGTCTCGGTATACGAGAGCCGTCTGCACATGGGCCGGAGGCTCGCCGAGAAGATCAGGCGCACCATGCCGGAGCTGAACGTCGATGTAGTGATTCCGGTTCCGGACACGAGCCGCCCCAGCGCACTCGAGCTCGCCAACGGCCTGGGCGTCACTTATCGCGAAGGCTTCATCCGCAACCGCTATATCGGCCGCACGTTCATCATGCCGGGCCAGACGATCCGCAGGAAATCGGTGCGCCAGAAGCTCAGCGTCGTGTCCCTCGAGTTCAAGGGCAGGAACGTGCTGATCGTCGATGATTCGATCGTGCGCGGCACCACCAGCCGCGAGATCGTGCAGATGGCGCGCGAGGCGGGTGCCAACAAGGTGTTTTTCGCCTCTGCGGCGCCGCCGGTGCGCTTCCCCAACGTCTACGGCATCGACATGCCGACGCGCTCCGAGCTGATCGCCACCGGCCGCAACGACGAGCAGATCGCGCGCGAGATCGGCGCCGACGCGGTCATCTATCAGGACCTCGATGCACTGAAGGCTTCGGTGCGCGCGGTCAACCCGAAGCTGACCCAGTTCGAGACTTCGTGCTTCGACGGCGTCTACATCACCGGCGACATCACCAGCGAGTATCTTGCGTCGGTCGAACGTCAGCGCGACGCCGGGCGCCAGGACAGCGAGGACGAGGCCGACAACAACCAGCTCGACTTGAATGAGGCGTAAACGACCGCCCGCACGTCGACCGGCCGTGCGGGCGAGCGAATTTGACATCCGCGCGCCGGGATAGTAACGTGAGCTCTGCGCCGATTTGATCGACAGCTTGCGGGCGCCGCCGGCGACGAGCCGGGCGTAAAACAAATACGGCTAAAGCGTGGCCAAAACCCGTCTTAGCGAAAGCTGGACGGGTTTTTTGTTTCGCGGGATTCGAGATGGAAGATTACGACATCGAGACGCTGGCGGTGCGCGCGGGGATCGCGCGCAGCCAATTCAACGAGCACTCCGAAGCGCTTTATCTCACCTCGAGCTTCGTATTCGAAAATGCCGCGCAGGCTGCGGCGCGTTTCCAGGGCGGCGAGCCCGGGAACATCTACTCGCGCTTCACCAATCCCACGGTGACCGCGTTCCAGGAGCGGCTGGCGGCGCTCGAAGGCGCGCAAGCCTGCGTCGCGACGGCGTCGGGGATGTCGGCCATCCTCGCGACGGCGATGGCATTGCTGAAAGCGGGCGATCGCATCGTGTCCTCGTCGAGCATCTTCGGCGCCACGGTGCAGTTGTTCAGCAACATCCTTTCCCGGTTCGGCGTCGAGACGACCTACGTGATTGGCACCGACCCCGCGGCGTGGAAGGCGGCCATTTCGCCGGATACGCGTTTTTTGTTCGTGGAGACGCCCTCCAATCCGCTCACCGAAGTGGTCGACATCGCCGCGCTGGCGCGGTTGGCGAAGAGCGCCGGGGTGCTGCTCGTCGTGGACAACTGCTTCTGCACGCCGGTGCTGCAGCGGCCGCTTGAACTCGGGGCCGACCTCGTGATTCACTCCGCCACCAAATATCTCGACGGCCAGGGACGGGTGCTGGGCGGCGCAATTCTCGGCCAGCGCGACCTCGTCATGGACGGCATCTACGGTTTTTTGCGCACCGCCGGGCCGAGCCTCTCGCCGTTCAACGCCTGGGTGTTGCTCAAGGGGATCGAGACGCTGAAGATCAGGATGGAGGCGCAGTCGCAGGGCGCGCTTGCACTCGCGCGCTGGCTGGAAGCGCATCCGCGCATCGAGCGCGTTTTCTACCCGGGCCTGCCTTCGCACCCGCAATATGAACTCGCACGCCGGCAGCAGCGCTCGGGCGGCGCGGTTGTGTCTTTCGAGGTGAAAGGCGGCCGCGAGGCGGCGTGGCGCGTGATCGACTCGACGCGCATGATCTCCATCACCGCCAACCTCGGCGATACCAAGACCACTATCACGCATCCGGCGACCACCACTCACGGACGCATCTCGCCCGAGGCACGCGCGCGCGCCGGCATCACCGAGGGCCTGCTGCGCGTGGCCGTGGGGCTGGAGTCCGTCAAGGATATCTGCGCCGACCTCGATCGGGGGCTGAAGTGACAGCGGGATCAGGGCAGCGTGACCGCCTCGATGCGGCTCTCATCGCAGCGTAAATAGCTTCCGGCGCGATACCAGTCCGCGAGCACCCAGCGCTCGCATTTTCTGCCGTCGACGAGGTGCTCGTGGCGCGCCGGCCGATGGGTGTGGCCGTGTATGAGGCGCGCGCACCCATGCTCCCGCATCGCCGTTTCGACCGCGGCTGTATTGACGTCCATCAGCTCCATGGACTTGCGCTGCTTTTCCGATTCGCTGCGGCGGCGCAGGGCTTCGATCTCCGCCCTGCGTTGCGCAAGCGGGAGAGCGAGAAAACCATCCCTCCAGGCGCGGCTGCGCACCTTGGCGCGGAAGCGCTGGTAATCGCGATCGTCGGTGCACAGCGTATCGCCGTGCATGAGGACGGTCGTGGCCCCGGCGAGTTCGATGGTGAATGGGTCGGCGATCAGGCGCGCATTGCAGGCGGCGGCAAAGACCTCGCCGAGCAGGAAGTCGCGATTGCCGTGCATGACGCATATTTCGGTGCCGGCCCGCGCGCATTCCGCCAGCGCCGCCGCGACCGAGGCGTTGAACGGGTCATCCAGGTCATCGTCGCCCGCCCAGTACTCGAACAGATCCCCGAGAATGTACAGCGGGTTCGCGTGACGCGCCGGCCCGCGGAGGAAATCGAAGAAGATCCGGCTGATCTCCGGCCGCGATCCGCAAAGATGCAGGTCGGAGATGAACAGAACCATGGGAACCCGGGGCTTGAGGCGAGAGACTTATGGCTAAGGGAGAGGTCCGCAGTTCGGGTTCTCCGGCCCCTGGCCCCTCAACACACCTCGGCGCGTTCGATCCGCACGTCCTCCACCGGCACGTCGCCGTGGGATCCGCGCTTGCCGGTCTTGACCTGCCTGATCCTGTCGACCACGTCCTGTCCCTCGACGACTTTGCCGAACACGCAGTAGCCCCAGCCTTGGGCGGTCGGGGCGGTATGGTTGAGGAAATCGTTGTCGTTGACGTTGATGAAGAACTGGCTCGAAGCCGAGTTCGGCTCCGACGTCCGCGCCATGGCGACGGTATAGCGGTCGTTGGCGAGGCCGTTGTTCGCCTCGTTTATTATCGGCGGCCGGGTTGTCTTCTGGCGCATGCCGGGCTCGAAGCCCCCGCCCTGGATCATGAAGCCGTCGATGACGCGGTGAAACACGGTGTTCGAGTAGAACCCCGATTCGACGTAGCCGAGGAAGTTCTTCACCGTTTCGGGTGCGCGCCCGGCGTCCAGATCGAGCGCGAAGGTGCCGAGGTTGGTGTGCAGCTTGACCATGGGATCTCCGTTACTTGGCGGATTTGACGCTTGCAGACTCGATGACAACCGGTTGCTGCGGCACGTTCTGGTAGGGCCCGACCGTCGTGGTGGGCGCCTTGGCGATGCGCGTGACGGTGTCCATGCCCTCGATCACGCGGCCGAACACGGCATAACCGTAGCCTTGCGCCGAAGGCTCGCGATAGTTCAGGAAATCGTTGTTCTTGACGTTGATGAAGAACTGCGCCGTCGCGGAATGCGGATCGGGCGTGCGCGCCATGGCCACCGTGCCGAGATCGTTCTTCAGGCCGCCGCTCATCGCGATGCCGGCCTCGTTCTCGATCGGCGCACGCGTCGCCTTCTGCCGCATGTCGCGGTCGAAGCCCCCGCCCTGGATCATGAAGCCGTCGATGACGCGATGAAAGACGGTGCCGCTGTAGAAGCCGTCCTTCACGTACCGAAGGAAATTGGCCGCCGTCTTGGGCGCCTTGTCCGGGTAGATCTCGAGAACGAAATTGCCGGCGCTGGTCCTGAACTCGACACGCGGGTTCTGCGCCCAGGCAGGCGGTATCGAGACGAGCAGAAGGGCGATCAGTGCTGCGATGCGGTTCATCGTGGGTCTCCGTTAAAGCGGACTATGCCGAGAGCAGACCGGGTGCGTTCAGACGGCGCCCTCGTAGACGATGCGCCAGTGGCCGTCCTCCCGGGTCCAGTACTGGCGTTTTTTCATCGCATTCGAGAGGTTGCTCGAGCGGTAGTCCTGGTCAAAAGTCACCACCACGAGGTCTTCCTTGCCGGGGTTGCGGAACATGCTGACGTTCCTGGCGCCCACCTTGATCCACTTCTTGGCGCTGTTCACCTGGCGCTTGTGGCGGCTCCAGGCGGCGAGATTCTCGCCGCCCGCGGCGAACTTCGCCGAGTAGTGGGCGAGATACCGATCGGCATCGAGGCTCTCCCAGTCGGCGCGCCAATTCTCGAACTGCTCCCGGAAAGCCTTGCGCTCGCTCGCCCAGTCATCGAGGCTCAGCCACTCGACGTCCTCGCTGATGATCACCGGCGTGAGGCCGATCTGGAGGTTTTGCGCGAGCGCGTCGAGATCGGCATTCGCCAGGACCACGCAGCCGTTGCTCGATCGCGGCGGGCGGCTGTAGGTATCGGAGGGCGTTCCATGCAGCCAGATGCCGTGGCCGTTGCGGCCCTGGATGCGGTCCCACTCGTTGGGGTAGTCGATCGGGAAGGCGCCGCTGCCGTAGAAGTCCGACAGCTTCCGGCGCGGCAGGCTTGCGGTCACGTGGTAGACGCCGATCGGCGTCTTTTCGTCGCCTTCGCGGGCCTTCTCCGCCCCGTTCTTGCCGGAGCTGATGTAATAGTCGGCGACGAAGCGCGGCTTGCCGTCGTCGTTCTGGTAGAGATACAGCCGCGAACGGCGGGTATCGACCACGACCGCGTACTTCTGGTCGTCGCGCAGTTGCATGAGGTAACGCGGCACCTGGTTGGTCGGCGGGCGTTCACGGTATGCCTGCAGGCGCGCAAGAGCTTCGGCGCGCAGGCCTTCGAGGCGTCCCGCCGGCGCGTTCGGCGCCGCGCCCAAAGTCTTGATGGGCCGTGACCGCGCCAGCAGCAAGTCGCCCCTGATGAGGTGAGCGAGGCGGAAGTTCGGTCTGACGCGGATCAGGGCGTCGATGTTCTGGAGCGCCAGGTCGAAGCGTTCCTGCCCCATCTCCTCTATGACGCCGGCCAGCAACGCATCCGCGGTGGGGGCGGTTTCGGGCTGCGCGCCGTTGGCGGGCACGAGAGGCGAAACTCCGAGGGCGACGGCAACGAGCGCGATCGAGACGAGGGCGCGCGAGTCGGTTCGCATCAGCTTCCCGCCCGTTCCTCTTGGATAAGCCACCGGCCGTCGGTGCGTACCAGGACGAGTGTTTTGCTGCCGCGTACCTGCAGATGGTCCGAGCGGTACAGTTGCCGGAAAATCACGACGGCGCGGCTGTCGTTCAGCGTGACTTTGGGAGACTCTATCGCGACTTCGATTTTCTTCGGCGCCGAAATGCGTTGCTTGCGCGTCTTTTCCCATTCTGTGCGGGACTCGCCCTTGGGCGTCTTGAAGTCTTTCGCATAAAACGAAAGATAACCGCTCACGTCCTGTTTTGCCCAGGCGCCGGCCCAGGCGCGCAGCGTATCGAGCACCTCATCGGATTCTGCCGCGGCGGGCTGCGGCTTTTCCGCAGGTTTCGCGGCGGCTTTTGCTTCCTCGGGAGCGGGCTTGGGTTGCGGCGCGGCAGCGGACTTCGGCGCCGCCGCGATGATGTCCGGGCGCGGTGGCTCGACGGCGTCTGCGGGCCTGGTGGAAGCGCGCGCAGGGCGGTTGCCGCTGGAGATGAGCTCGTGAATCAGCGACAGCTTGTTCTGCGCGGTGGAATTGGTGGAATCGAACTGCAGCGCCTTGTCATAGGCCTGGCTCGCCAGCGTGGTGTACACGTCACCGAGATTCTCGTAGGCAGTGGCGTAGCTTGGATGCGTGCGGATCGACATTTCCAGTTGCTGCCGCGCCTTCTCGTACTGACCTTGAGCGGCGTAAAGGACCGCGAGATTGTTGTAGGGTTCGGGTAGTTCGGGATAATCCTGCGACAGCTTGGTGAAGACCTCGATCGCTTCCGCGTTCTTTTTCTCCTCGGTGAGGATCAGGCCCTTCAGAAAGCGGCCCTGGGCGTCGCGCGGCTTTTGCGCGAGATACTCATTGACACGGTCGAGAGCCTGGGCGTGCTGGCCCTGCTTCAGCAGGCGGTTGATGTCCTGCAGATCGTCCGCACGTACCGGCGCCGTGGCGAGCGCCAAGCCAAGCAGAAGCGCTGCGAGCTGTGCCGTGAGACGAATGGTCCGATTCATTGTGTTATACTTTCTTTGGCTGAAGGACAACGCTCAATTCTATCAAGAAGCCCGCAAAGTTCACAATAATCAGCCCGTTGCGGGAATTTCCTCGGTTTCATCGCTTTTCCCCGCCCGGCAACTGCGCCCGCGGCCTTGACCCTGTTGACGGGCCCGGTTTTCCGCAGATGGCGACGCAACGGGGGCCAACCATTCACGGATAATATCGTGGAAGGGCCCCAATTCACTCCCCAGGTCATGCTGAAGATATACAACAGTCTCTCCCGCGCCAAGGAGCCGTTCGTTCCGCTCGACCCGCCGCGGGTGAAGATGTACGTCTGCGGCATGACGGTGTACGACTACTGCCACCTCGGCCACGCCCGGGTGATGATCGTGTTCGACCTCGTGCAGCGCTGGCTGCGCGCGAGCGGTTACCAGCTCACCTATGTGCGCAACATCACCGATATCGACGACAAGATCATCCGCCGCGCCGTCGAGAACGGCGAGACCATCGGCGCGTTGACCGAGCGTTTCATCCGCTACATGGACGAGGACGCCGCGGCGCTGGGCGTACGCAAGCCTGACCTCGAGCCTCGCGCCACGCAGCACATCGCCGATATGCTGGCGATGATCGCGAAACTGGAGGAGCGCGGCATGGCGTACCGCGCCGGCAGCGGCGATGTCAATTTTTCGGTGAGGAAATTCCCGGGTTACGGCAAGCTCTCAGGCAAATCGATCGAGGACTTGCGTGCCGGCGAGCGCGTGGATGTCGACGCCACCAAGCACGACCCGCTTGATTTCGTTCTGTGGAAGCACGCCAAGGAAGGCGAGCCTTTCTGGCAATCGCCCTGGGGAAACGGCCGTCCGGGCTGGCATATCGAGTGCTCGGCGATGGCGACCCGGCTGCTGGGGGCGCATTTCGACATCCACGGCGGCGGCCAGGACCTGCAGTTTCCGCACCACGAGAACGAAATCGCGCAGTCGGAAGGGGCCCTGAACGAAAATGAGGGAAAACGCTTCGTCAATTACTGGATGCACAACGGCTTCGTCCGCGTGGACGAGGAGAAGATGTCGAAATCGCTCGGCAACTTCTTCACCATTCGCGATCTGCTCAGGCGCTACGATGCCGAGGTGCTGCGATTCTTCGTCGCGCGGGCGCACTACCGCAGCCCGCTCAACTACTCCGATCAGCACCTCGAGGACGCCCGCCAGGCTCTGACGCGGCTCTACACGGCGCTGAAAGGGGCACCGACGGAAACCGGCACCCCCGACTGGAACGAGCCGCACGCGCGGCGTTTCCGCGAGGCCATGGACGACGACTTCAATACCCCGGAGGCAATGGCAATCCTGTTCGAACTTGCCAACGAGATCAACCGCACGCACTCCCGGATACTGGCTCGACAGGTGCGCGCATTAGGCGGAATCCTCGGGCTGCTGCAGCGCGATTCGGTCGAATTTCTCCAAGGACGTCACGACATTGAAGTTCATGTCACCGGGGTCGCGGCGCGTGCTGAGAGCGGAACGGCCACGGTGAATATTTTCCCGCCGGATGAAGTTGAACGGTTAATTCAGCAACGTGTGACGGCCAAGGAAGCGAAGAATTTCCGCGAGGCCGATCGCATCCGCGCAGAACTTTTGGCGGCCGGCATTGTGCTCGAGGACAGCCGCGACGGCACGACCTGGCGGCGCCAGTAGAACCGGCGACGCCGCACCCAAGGGTTCCCCCTGAGCGGGGTAACGCCGGGATACTTCCCCCTGTTCCAGGCTTGGCCGTTGGTTTGCGTAATTAGTACGCGAACCGCCCTTGCCTGCTGATCGCCGTGAGGTCGACGAACTTCGAGCCGTTGTGGTTGGTGGGGCTGAAATCGACGATATAACCGCCGATGTCGACGTTATGCATCGAATCGAGAGCCTTGAACAGGTTTTCCCGGGTCGGGTTGGGACCGGCGCGCCGGATTGCTTCCACGAGTACCTTCGCGCCGATGTAGGCTTCCAGCGAAGTGAAGGAATAGTCCTTCTTGCCGAGATGATTTTCTATCGCGGCCTGGTACTCTTTGACGATCCCGACCGACGACTTGGAATACGGCGGCACCACCTGTGCCACGACGACGCCGAGGCCCTGCGGGCCCAGTTCTTCGGCCAGCGCGCTCGCGCCGACAAAGGAAGTGCTGGCGAACTGGGCGCCGGCCCCGGCCTTCCTCACCTGCTTGATGAAATCCGCAGTGGTCTTGTAGAGCGTGGTCGCGATGATCACGTCCGGCGACGACTTGACGACCTCGGCAACGGCGCCGCCGAGATCGGTCTGATTACGCTTCAGGGTGCCGATCGATACCGGCTTCAGCCCGCGCTTCGTGAGGGCCAATTCCACCGCCGCCAGATTTTCCTTGCCGATCGCGTCGTCGTAGTGGATGACCGAGAACCGCTTCATTCCGGTTATCGCATAGAAGTCCACGATCTTCTCGAGTTCGTCGGCATAGCTCGCGCGAATGTTGTACACCTCACGGCGGAACGCGCGCATGGGCTCCGCGCCCGTGAACGGGCCGACGAACGCCACCTTGTTTTTCTCCGCGAATGGAAGCGCCGGCAGGCTCAACGTGGCGCTGGCGTATCCGAACAACGCCAGCACGCCTCTTTCCTCGATCAGGATCCTGCCGTTCTCGCCGGCGCGCTTGGCGTCGTTGGCGTCGTCGAGCGTTATGAGCTCGAGCTTGCGGCCGTTGACACCGCCCGCGTCGTTTACCTTCTTGAAGCAGGAGAGAACGCCGTCGCGGATGTCGATGCCGAATTCCTTGTTGCTGCCGCTGAGCGGTCCCGACTGTCCGATCAGGACGGTCGTCTTGGTGACGCCTTGGGACTGTACCGGGCCGGAGGCAAGAATGCAGCCTGCGACGCCGAGCAAGAAGCACAAGCTGGACATTTTTTTCATGATCTCCATTCCTCCATTGCCCGCCGTCCCTGCCGACTGTGGCAGCGTGGCCTATCGTAACAAAAAGACTGCCCCGACGGATCGCGGTCTGATAGTTTCCCTCCGCCGATCAGTTCTTGAACTGCAAGTCCTTGCCGATGATGGTCAGCTCGACAAACGAGCTGGGGTTGTGATTGTTGGGAGCGAAAGCGATGGTGTAGCCGCCGGCGTCGAAGTCCGACATGCCGTCGAGCGCCTGCATGAAATTTTCCCGAGTCAGCTTGGGGCCGGCGCGGCGCAACGCCTCGGCGACCACCTTGGCGCCGATGTAGGCCTCGACAGACGTAAAAGAGAAATCCTTGCGGCCGGCGTACTTTACCATCGCCGCGCGGTATTCGGCCACGATCGGCAGCGCCGCGCGCGCGAACGGGGGCGCCACCGTGGCAACCACCAGGCCGACGCCGTCGCTACCCAGTTCCTTGGCGAGCTGGCTTGCGCCGGGAAAGGAATTGCTCACCATGAACGCCGCGGAGCCGTTCTTGCGGGCAAAACGGATCGAGTCGGCGGTCGCTTTGTAAAGCGTAGTGAAGATCACGACGTCCGGGTTGCCCTTGAGCACCGCATTCATGCCCGCCTCGATGTCGGGCTTGGCGCGGTCCTTGAACGCGCCCACCGAAACCGCCGTGAGGTTGCGTTTCTTGAGCGCGCGGTCCACGGCCGTGAAATTCTCCCGCCCGACGGCGTCGTCGTAGTGGACGATCGCGAACCGCTTTATCGACAGCGGCACGAAGTAGTCGACGATCTTTTCCAGCTCGTCGGCGTAGCTCGCGCGCATGTTGTACACGTAGCGGTTGTACGCGCGCATCGGGTCGGCCCCGGTGAACGGGGCGAGGAACGGCACGTGGTGTTTCTCGACGTAGGGCAGGGCCGGGCGGCTGAGGGTCGCGCTCGCGTAGCCGAACAGCGCGAACACGCCGCGCTGCTCGATCAGCGCGCGG
Organism: Burkholderiales bacterium; assembly: GCA_049802235.1. Lineage (GTDB taxonomy): Bacteria > Pseudomonadota > Gammaproteobacteria > Burkholderiales > SG8-39 > VBDM01. The sequence continues at coordinate 42,206 of JBARMB010000049.1, forward strand.
GTATTTTCGTCGGCGCGCTGCACGACGTTGCCGTCGTCCAGCGTGACCAGCTCGATCTTGCGGCCGTACACGCCCCCCGCCTCGTTCACCTTTTTGAAATAGGCAAGCGCGCCGTCGCGGATGTCGACGCCGAATTCCCTGTTGCTGCCGCTGAGAGGGGCGGACTGCCCGAGCAGAATGCTCGCCTTGGTGATTCCCTGGGCGTGCACCGCGCCGGCGATCACGATGCCGCCCAGCGAGCCGAACATAAGACGCAATCCGGAATTCATTGGTAAGCTGCCTTTTTTTGCCTGCCACGGCCCACCGGAAATCCCGGGGCTGCCGCGACTGGAGATTAATTCCGGGACGTTGCCCCTTCAGACGCGCGCAAGCGCGCCTTCTACTTTATGAAGTTTCCGCCGTGGCCGATCATGGTCAAGTCGACGTACTGCGAGCCGCTGTGGCTGGTCGGCGAGAAGTTCACGATGAACCCGCCCAGATCGACGTTATTCATCGTTTCGAGCTCGCTTATCAGCTTCTCTCGCGTCAAATTCCTGCCCGCCCGCTTCAGGCCTTCAACCGTTACCTTGGCTGCAATGAACCCTTCGAGGCTCGAGAAATTGAAATCCTTGTTTCCGTCTTGGGTGAGCATTTGCTGGTATTCCTTCACGACGGCGACGCTCTGACTCCAGGGGAAGGGCACGACCTGCGAGATGACCACGCCGTAGCCTTCGCTGCCCAGCGCGTCGGCGAGGGCTTTGCTGCCGACGAACGAAACGTTGTGGAACTGCGCCGCGCTGCCGGCTTTTTTCATCTGCCTTACAAACTCGGCGATCGAGGTGTAGGCCGAGATCATCACTACTGCGTCGGGGTGGACGGCGTTGATTTTCTTTACGGCGTCCTCGACTTTGACCGTGTTGCGCTCGACCGTCGCGGTGGTGGCGATTTTCATGTTGCGGCGGGCCATCGCGAGTTCCATGCCTTTCAACCCGGCCTGGCCGTAGGCATCGTTCTGATAGAACACCGCGATGTTCTTGATGCCGGTGGAAACCAGTTGCTCGACGATTTTCTCCGTCTCGTCGAAGTAGCTTGCGCGCACGTTGAAAATGTAGCGGTTGACGGGGTTGCGCAATGCCTCCGCGCCCGTGAACGGCCCGATCAGCGGGACCTTGGCCTCCGTGAAAATCGGCATGGCGGCGACGGTGGTCGGCGTTCCGACATACGCGAACAGCGCGAACACCTTGTCTTCCTGGATGAATTTCTTCGTGTTCTCGGCGCAGAGAGCGCCCTCGTACTTGTCGTCGCGGGTTTTGAGCTCGATTTTTCTGCCGTAGACGCCGCCGTGGGCGTTGATTTGATCAAAATAAGCTTTCGCGCCGAGATTCATCTGAATGCCGAGCTGCGCGGCGGGACCGGAGAACGCGGCTGACTGGCCGAGTACGATCGAACTCGAAGTCAACCCCGGAGTCTGCGCGAACCCCGAGCCCACGGACGCTGCCACAAGCACAAGCAAAAGCAAGCGATTCATAAGACCCTCCCCACCCACAAACTCCCCTGACATCATTGTAGATCAACCACTGCACCGGTGCGCTGCGGCCTCGAGGCCGGTTACGCCACCCCAAGGTTCCTCGGGAGTTATCGCCTGCTCGGCGAAATTAGAACCTTGTGGCTCCGGCCGCCGCTTCACGGCTTGACTTGCTGTCGCAAGTCAGCCTGCACCCAGGATTCCGAGGCAGTTTTTCGCTGTTCCGCGAAAACAGAACCTTGTGGCTCCGGCCGCCGCTTCGCGGCTTGACTTGCTGTCGCAAGTCAGCCTGCACCCAAAGTCCCAGGAGAGTCTTTCGCCTACTCGGCAAAAAACTCTCTCACCTTGTCCATCCAGGATTTCGCGCGCGGATTGTGCCGGTCGCGGTCCTTCTGGCTGATCGTTTCGAACTCGCGCAGCAGCTCCTTCTGGCGCTCGGTCAGTGCAACGGGTGTTTCGATCGCGACGTGGCAGAGCAAATCGCCGTGCTCGCGGCTGCGCACCCCCTTGATGCCCTTGCCGCGCAGCCGGAAGATCCTTCCCGACTGCGTCTCGGCCGGAATCCTGATCCTGGCCGAGCCGTCGAGCGTGGGAATCTCGATTTCGCCGCCGAGCGCCGCGGTGGTGAAGCTGACCGGCATCTCGCAGTGCAGATCGTCGTGGGCGCGCTGAAACACCGCATGCGGCTTGACCTGGATCTGCACGTAAAGGTCGCCCGTCGGGCCGCCGTTCACCCCGGGCTCGCCTTCGCCCGAAAGGCGGATACGGTCGCCATCGTCGACGCCCGCGGGGATCTTGACCGAGAGCGTCTTCTGTTTTTTCAGGCGTCCTGCTCCATGGCAGGTGTGGCAGGGATCGGAGATGACCTTGCCGGTGCCGTGGCATTTGGGGCAGGCCTGCTGGATGGAGAAGAAACCCTGCTGCATGCGCACCTGCCCGTGGCCGTTGCAGGTTTGGCAGGTCTTGGGCTGTGTGCCCGGCTTGGCACCGGTGCCGCCGCAGGTGCCGCAGTCCTCGTGAGTGGGAATCCGTATTTTGGTCTCGGTGCCATGCGCGGCCTGCTCCAGCCCGATCTCGAGGTTGTAACGCAGGTCGGAACCGCGGTACACGGAGGAGCGGCCTCCGCGCGCCTGGCCGAAAATGTCGCCGAAGACATCGCCGAAAGCATCGGCGAAACTCGAAAATCCCGCGCCCGCGCCTGCCATTCCCGCCTGGGGATCGATGCCCGCGTGACCGTAGCGGTCGTAGGCGGCGCGCTTGCTGGCATCGGAAATGACCTCGTAGGCTTCCTTAGCCTCCTTGAAGTGCTCTTCGGACTTGGGATTGTCGGGATTGCGGTCCGGGTGATGCTTCATGGCAAGGCGCCGATAGGCCTTTTTGATCGTCTCCTCGTCGGCGTCGCGGTTGACGCCCAGTACGTCGTAGTAATCGCGCTTTGCCATGGGAAAGCCTTAAACGCAAAGACGCAAAGCACGCAAAGAAGGCTCTCTTTGCGTCACTTTGCGCCCTTTGCGGTTTTGCGTTGAGCCTCTACTTCTTGCCGTCTTTGACTTCGGTGAACTCGGCATCGACAACGTTGCCGTCGTCGGCTTTCTTCGAGTCGTTCGCATCGCCGCCGCCTTGCGCCGATTGCGCCTGAGCCTGCTGCGCTTCGGCGTACATTTTTTCTCCGAGCTTCTGCGCCGCCTGCTCCAGAGCCTGTGTCTTGGCGTCGATCGTCGCCTTGTCGTCCACCTTCAGCGCCTCTTCGGCGTCCTTGAGCGCTGCCTCGATCTTCGATTTCTCGTCGGCACCGATCTTTTCGCCGTATTCCGTGAGCGATTTTTTCACCGAGTGCACCAGGGCGTCGAGCTGGTTGCGCGCGGTGACGAGCTCGAGCTGCTTCTTGTCATCGGCGGCGTGAGCTTCGGCGTCCTTGACCATGCGCTGGATCTCGGTTTCGTTGAGACCGCTCGAGGCCTGGATCTTGATCTTGTTTTCCTTGCCGGTGGCCTTGTCCTTCGCCGACACGTGCAGGATGCCGTTGGCGTCGATGTCGAACGTCACCTCGATCTGCGGCATGCCGCGGGGCGCCGGCGGGATGTCGGTCAGGTTGAACTGGCCGAGGCTCTTGTTGCCCGCGGCCAGATCGCGCTCGCCCTGCAGCACGTGGATCGTGACCGCGGTCTGGCTGTCATCTGCGGTAGAGAAGATCTGCTGCGCCTTGGTCGGAACGGTGGTGTTCTTCTGGATGAGCTTGGTCATCACCCCGCCGAGGGTCTCGATGCCGAGCGACAGCGGTGTCACGTCGAGCAGCAGCACGTCCTTCACTTCGCCCTTGAGAACGCCGCCCTGGATCGCCGCGCCGACCGCAACGGCCTCATCCGGATTGACGTCTTTCCTCGGTTCCTTGCCGAAGAAATCCTTCACCGTTTCCTGGACCTTGGGCATGCGCGTCATGCCGCCGACCAGGATCACGTCCTCGATGTCGGATACCTTGAGCCCGGCGTCCTTCAGCGCGATGCGGCAGGGCTCGACCGTCTTCTCGATCAGCGCCTCGACCAGACTCTCGAACTTGGCGCGGGTGATCTTGATGGCGAGGTGCTTGGGTCCGCTCTTGTCGGCCGTGACGTAAGGCAGGTTGATCTCGGTCTGTTGCGAGGACGAGAGCTCGATCTTCGCCTTTTCGGCGGCTTCCTTGAGCCGCTGCAATGCAAGCACGTCGTGCCTGAGATCGATGCCCTGTTCCTTCTTGAACTCGTCGCAGAGATAATCGATCAGGCGCTGGTCGAAGTCCTCGCCGCCGAGGAACGTGTCGCCGTTGGTCGAAAGCACTTCAAACTGGTGCTCGCCCTCGACCTCGGCGATCTCGATGATGGAAATGTCGAACGTCCCGCCGCCGAGGTCATATACCGCGATCTTGCGGTCGCCTTCTTTCTTGTCCAGGCCGAATGCGAGCGCGGCCGCGGTTGGCTCGTTGATGATGCGTTTCACTTCGAGCCCGGCGATGCGACCGGCGTCCTTGGTTGCCTGGCGCTGCGAATCGTTGAAATAGGCCGGGACGGTGATGACCGCCTCGGTCACTTCCTCGCCGAGATAGTCCTCGGCGGTCTTCTTCATCTTGCGCAGCACCTGCGCCGACACTTCCTGCGGCGCAATCTTCTTGCCGCGCACCTCGACCCAGGCGTCGTTGTTGTCGGCCTTGACGATCTTGAAGGGCATCAGGTCGATGTCCTTCTGCACTTCCTTTTCATCGAAGCGGCGGCCGATGAGGCGCTTCACCGCGTACAACGTATTCTTGGGATTGGTCACCGCCTGGCGTTTTGCCGGCGCGCCGACAAGAACCTCGCCGTCTTCCATGTAGGCGACGATGGAGGGCGTGGTGCGGGCGCCTTCAGAGTTCTCGATCACCTTGGGCTTGCCGCCCTCAATGATCGCAACACAGGAGTTGGTCGTCCCGAGGTCGATTCCGATGATCTTTCCCATAACCCTTCCTTTTGAATTTGCGGGCAAATAACCTTGTTTTTGATATGGGGGCCGTTGGCTGAAGTTCAAGCATCCCTGGGTTTGGAAACGGTCACCAGGGCCGGCCGGATCACGCGGTCATGCAGGGCATAGCCTTTCTGCAATACGTTGATTACGGTGTTGGGCTCCTTGTCCGAGGGCAGCATGCTGATGGCTTGGTGCCGGTGCGGATCGAATTTCTCGCCGACCGGGTTGATCTCCTTGAGATTGGCCTTCTCGAAAGCCGCATTCAGCTGCTTCAGCGTCAGCCCCACTCCGCTTTTCAGCGCGCCGGCGGAAGCCGAGTCCGCAGCCAGCGTCGCTTCGAGACTGTCCTTGACGGGAAGCAGCTCGACGGCGAAGTTTTCGATCGCGTACTTGTGCGCGTTGGCAAGCTCGATCTGCGTGCGCTTGCGGATGTTGTCGGCCTCGGCCTTGGCGCGCAGCCAGGCGTCGTGGTGTTCCTGCGCCTTGAGCTCGGCCTGCCGCAGCAACTCTTCGGTGCCGGGCATGACTTCGATCTTGTCCTCCCGGGTTCCGGATTCGGCCGGTAGCGGGGAATCAGCGTGAGTTGCGTCGATCGGCGTGAGTGGCGCCTGTTGTTCGGGTTCGGGCATAATTACTCCGGAAAGTGATGCCTTAACTTGGGTCCGTGGCGACGATTTCAAGCCCGGGCCGGACGCGGCTGGTCAGGTGCTGGCGCCGCCCTCGAGCGCGCGTTTGCGGCTCACTTCTGCGCCCGTCTTCGCTGCCTGCGCATCCCAGGACTCGCTCACCCAGCCCTCGAGGTGGTCGCGCGCGATCGCCGCGAGGGCCCGGATCCAGTCGTCGCGCTCGTTCAGGCAGGGCAGCAGATGAAACTCCTTGCCGCCTGCACCTAGGAAAGTCGCCTTGCCCCCGATGCCGATCTCCTCGAGCGTCTCCAGGCAGTCGGCAGTGAACCCGGGGCAGATGACATCCACACGGCGCACGCCCTTCCTGCCGTACTCGGCCAGCGTCGATGCGGTGTAGGGCTTCAGCCACTCCGTGCGCCCGAAGCGGGACTGGAACGCGAGCTGCCAGTGGCTGTCGGCAAGCTGGAGCTCTTCGGCCAGCAGCCGCGCGGTCTTCTGACACTCGCAATGGTAGGGGTCGCCGCGCGCGAGCGTGTAGCGGGGCAGCCCGTGGAAGCTCATCAACAGCTTGTCGGGGCGTCCCGATTGCCGCCAGTGCTCGCGCACGACATTCGCCAGGGCCTCGACATAGGCCGGATGATCGTGAAAGTGCTTCACCATGCGGACTTCGGGCACGTTCCGGGTCTGCTGCAGGAATGCGGCGACCTCGTCGAATGCCGTGGCAGTGGTGCTCGCCGCATATTGCGGATACAGCGGCAGCACCAGAACGCGCTCGCAACCCTCCAATTTCAGCCTGGAGAGCACGCCCCGGATCGCAGGCTCGCCGTAGCGCATGGCGAAATCGACCGTGAACGGCGAGCGCAGCTGCAGGCCGAAGTAACCGCGCAGCAGCCGCGCCTGCCGCTCGGTGTGCACCCTGAGGGGCGAGCCATCGCGGGTCCAGATGCAGGCGTACTTCTGCGCCGATTTTTTCGGCCGCGTATTGAGAATGACCCCGTTAAGAATGGGCCACCAGATCGCGCGCGGGATCTCGATCACGCGTGGGTCCGACAGGAACTGCTTCAGGTAGCGGCGCACCGCGGGCGCAGTGGGCGCTGCGGGCGTGCCGAGGTTGACGAGCAGGATCGCGGTCTTGGCGATTGCACCGTGCTTGTGCTCCGGCTCGGGGAGATAGCCCATTACGAGTCAAGGATGGAGAGTTTTCCGGAGTTTCGGACGCGAATGTCCTGCTTCGACGCCGGGCCCCGGTGTGGAAATTCAGTGCTGCGACAACGCGCTCGACAGCAGCTTCGCCGTAATATCGACGATCGGGATGACGCGCTCGTAAGCCATCCGGGTCGGCCCGATCACGCCGACCGTGCCGACGACCTGGCCGTCGACTTCGTAGGGTGCGGTCACGACGCTGCATTCATCGAGCGGCGCGATGCCCGACTCGCCGCCGATGTAAATCTGCACCCCTTGCCCGCGGCTGTTGAGCTCGAGGATCTGCATGAGCAGCGTTTTTCTCTCGAACAGATCGAACAGCTCCCGCAGCCGCGACATGTTCGAGGCGAGGTCCTGGGAATCGAGCAGGTTCTTTTCGCCCGAGATGACGTAGTTCTCGGTCGAATCCGACAAAGCCTGGCTGCCGGCTTCGAGCGCCGCCGTCATGAGCTGCATCACGTTCTCGCGCAGCTGCTTCAGTTCGTCGTGCACGCGGCGATGGATCTCGTCGAAGGCAAGGCCGGCGTAGTTCTGGTTGAGGAAGTTCGCCGCCATGGTCAGTTCGGCCGGCGTGTAGGTCTTCTCGTTGAACAGGATGCGGTTCTGCACGTCGCCGTCGGGCGTCACGATGATCAGCAGCACCCGCTTGTCGGACAAGGCCAGAAATTCAATATGGCGGAAAGCGGGGGCCTTGCGCTTGGTTGCGATCACCACGCCGGCGAAATGGGTGAGCTCGGAGAGCAACTGCGAGGCCGAGCTGATCAGACGCTGCGGGCGGTCGGGGTGCAGATTGACTTCGAGCTGGTTGATCTCGATCCGGTCGAGCGGCTTCACCGTGAGCAGCGTATCGACGAAGAAGCGGTAGCCGCGCGTGGTGGGCACGCGCCCCGCCGATGTATGCGGGCTGGCGACGAATCCGAGCTCCTCGAGGTCGGCCATGACGTTGCGGATCGTGGCCGGACTGAGGTCAAGTCCGGAATAGCGCGACAGTGCGCGCGAGCCGACCGGTTCCCCTTCGACGATATAGCGCTCTACCAGGGTTTTGAGCAGGATCTGGGCGCGGCGGTCAAGCATGATCCCCGATTCTACAGAATCCGCCGGGTTTGAGCTTCCTTTTCATGGTTCTGATGATGGTTTTTTGTCACCGATACATGTTCATGATTTAATGCCGGTCATGCCCGCTTTCAATACGGTCGCCCTGATCGGTCGCCACCACACCCCCGACGTCGCCGCTGCGCTCGTGACGATGGGCGAATATTTGCGCCGGCAGGGATGCGAAGTCCTGGTAGAAGAGGAGACAGCCGCCAACAGCCGTATCAGCGGCTTCCCGATCGCCGATTACGGCGAGATCGGCGCCAGGGCCAATCTCGCCGTCGTCCAGGGCGGAGACGGCAGCATGCTCAGCGCTGCACGGCACCTTGCTGTTCATCACGTGCCCCTGATCGGCGTCAATCAGGGCCGGCTCGGCTTCATGACCGATATCGCCTCGGGCAAGATGATTGAGGCGATGGGCGAGGTGCTCTCCGGCAAGTACTCGCTGGAGGAGCGCACCATGCTCGCCGCCGAAGTGCTCCGCAACGGCGCGACCACGCTCTCGACGCTCGCGCTCAACGATGCGGTGGTCAACAAGGGCGCGGTAGGGCGGTTGATCGAATTCCTGGTCCACATCGACGGGGAGTTCGTCTATGATCTTCGTTCCGACGGCCTCATCGTCGCCACGCCGACCGGCTCCACGGCCTACGCGCTGTCGTCAAATGGACCCATCCTCCAGCCGAGCGTGTCTGCATTCTCGCTGGTACCGATCTGTCCGCACACGCTTTCCAACCGGCCCATCATGGTGAGCGATCGCTCGGCGATCGAGATCACGCTGAAGCACGCGATCGACGCGCGCCTGCATTTCGACGGTCAGCCGCAGTGCGACCTGCACCAGGGTGACCGCGTCATGATCCGCCGCGCCGGGCATTCGATCACCTTTGTACATCCTCCGGGTTACAGTTACTACGCCATGCTGCGCGAGAAGCTGCACTGGACCGAAGTCCTGTAAGCGGGAACGGCCGTGCTGCTGCAACTTGCCATCCGCGACTTCGCCATCGTCGATTCGCTCGAGCTCGAATTCCGGCCGGGCTTCACGGTGCTGACCGGCGAGACCGGCGCCGGCAAATCGATCCTTGTCGATGCGCTGTCGCTCGCCCTGGGCGAGCGCGCGGGCAGCGAGCTGGTGCGCTCCGGATGCGAGCGCGCCGAAGTCACGGCGGAGTTCGCGACCGAGGCACTGCCCGAGGTCCGGGAATGGCTGCGCGAGCAGGCCCTGGAAGGAGATCTCGACCGGCTTCTCCTGCGCCGGATCGTGGACGGCGCCGGACGCTCGCGCGCTTTCATCAATGGTCATGCGGCGACGCTCAGTCAACTGCGCGAAGCCGGGGACCGTCTCGTGGACATCCACGGCCAGCATGCACATCAATCTCTCCTCAAAGGCGATTCGCAACGCCGGGTGCTGGATGTTCACGCCGGGCTCGCGCCGCTCGCGAATGAAGTTGCCGAAGCCTATCGCGAGTGGCAGAGACTCTCGAGGGCACGGCTCGATCGCGAGAGCAACGCCGCCGCGCGCGACGCGGAGCGCGAACAGCTTGTCTGGCAGGTCGAGGAGCTCGCGCGCCTTGCGATGGCTGCGGGGGAATGGGACAACATCCAGTCCGAGCACGGTCGGCTTGCCCATGCGGCGAGCCTCATCGACGGAGTCCAGGCCGCCATCGACGCGCTTTCCGAAGCAGAAGGCGCGGCGCTCGGCGCGCTCTCCGGTGTGCTGTCGAGCTTGCGGCCGCTGCTCGATTACGACGGGTCGTTGCGCGAAACGGTTGCGCTGCTCGAATCGGGCGAGGCGCAGTTGCGCGAAGCCGCTTACGCGCTGAGGCATTACGCTGACCGCGTCGAACTCGATCCGCAGCGTTTGCGCGAAGTCGAGCAGCGGCTCGAGGCGGTGCACAATGCTGCGCGCAAATTTCGCGTGCGCCCCGAGTCGCTGCCGGAATTGTTGGCCGAGCTGCAGGCGCGGCTGAAGGACCTGGAAGTGGTCTCCGACCTGGAGACGCTGATCAAGCAGGAGCAGGCGGCGCGTTCCCGGTACGACACGCTGGCGTCGCGGCTTTCCGCGGAGCGCAAGAAAGCGGCGGCGAAGCTCGCCCGGGACGTCACCGTGGCGATGAAGGAGCTGGCGATGGCGGGCGGACGCTTTGAAATCGGGCTGCGCTCGCTGCTGCCCGACGGCGGCGCCGGCGGCAACGAACAGGTCGAGTTTCTGGTCAGCGCCAATCCGGGGATGGAGCCGCGCCCGCTCGTCAAGGTGGCCTCCGGCGGCGAGCTTTCGCGCATCAGCCTCGCGATACAGGTGATCACCAGCAAGGCGGCGGCGGTGCCGACGCTTATATTCGACGAAGTCGATGCCGGCATCGGCGGCGCGGTGGCCGAGGTCGTGGGCAGGAAATTGCGGGCGCTGGGCGCGGAGCGGCAGGTCCTGTGCGTCACGCACCTGCCGCAGGTCGCCGCCCAGGCGCGCGAGCAATGGTCGGTGGTCAAGAGCACCGAAGACGGGGGCGTGAAAAGCCGTGTCTCCGTCCTCGACCAGAAATCCCGCATCGAAGAAATCGCCCGCATGCTGGGCGGAGTCGCGATTACCGCCACCACTCGAAAACACGCGGCGGAAATGCTCGGATTGCGGTAATATTTTCATATTATTCTGGCGCAGATCGGCTTGGAGGGAGGCGGATGGCAAATCGCAGAAAAAGTCAGGAAGGCAAAGGACCGGTCATTCCGCTGGTCGTCATCGTGATCGTCCTCGCGGCAGGATATGTGGCGCTCGACAGGTACAGCGCCGGGCAGAAAGATATGCTCACCGTGGAGACGCGCGGGCTGCAGATGATCTCGGCCCTCACCAAATACAGGCAGGAAACCGGCAGCTACCCCGATTCGCTCGACAAGCTCGTGCCCAAGCACGCCCCTGCGGTGAGCAAATGCCCGAACGGCTCGGCGATCGATTACCGGCTCGCGGGCGGGGAGTACGCGCTCTCCTGCGACAATGTGGTATTCAAGCAGAAGCCGTACCGCTACGAGTCGCGTTCCAAGAGCTGGAACGGCTAGGTCTTGCGGCGGAAATCGGCACGGCGCCTGCGCCGGAGTTTGTGCACAGGAGCCTTTTCCGCTAAAATTCGACCCTTCTCAGGCGCGTAGCTCAGCTGGTTAGAGCATCACCTTGACATGGTGGGGGTCGTTGGTTCGAGTCCAATCGCGCCTACCACACACCCCAGGACGGAAGTCAGAGGAGAGCGGGCCGAGGCGCCCGCTGTTTTTCTGGCTTTCGTCGTTTTTGTGCTTCGCCTTTTTCTATGCCTGTAATCCGACTTCCTGACGGATCGGTGAAGCGGTTCGACACTCCGGTGACGGTCGCCGACGTGGCGGCATTGATCGGCCCGGGTTTGGCGCGCGCCGCGCTCGCCGGCAAGGTGGATGGCAAGCTGGTCGATACCTCGCACCGCATCGATCGGGACGCCGAACTTGCCATCATCACCGAGCGCGACAAGGATGGCGTGGAAATCCTGCGCCACTCCACCGCGCACCTGCTCGCCTATGCGGTGAAAGAGCTATTTGCCGACGCTCAGGTGACCATCGGTCCGGTCATCGAAAACGGCTTCTACTACGACTTCTCCTATAAGCGGCCGTTCACACCGGAAGATCTCGCGGCGATCGAAAAGCGCATGGCCGAGATAGCGAAAAAGGATTTTCCGGTGGTGCGCGAGGTCTGGCCGCGCGACAAGGCAGTCGAGCTCTTCAAGTCGATCGGCGAGCACTACAAGGCGGAAATCATCGCTTCGATCCCCGCGGCGGAGGACGTGTCGCTGTATCGCGAAGGTGACTTCATCGACCTGTGCCGCGGGCCGCACGTACCCTCGACCGGCAAGCTGAAAGTTTTCAAGCTGATGAAAGTCGCCGGTGCCTACTGGCGCGGCGATTCCAGGAACGAAATGCTGCAGCGGATCTACGGCACCGCCTGGGCGAAGAAGGAGGAGCAGGACGCCTACCTGCATATGCTCGAGGAGGCGGAGAAGCGCGACCACCGGCGCCTGGGCACGCAACTCGATTTGTTTCACGTCCAGGAAGAGGCGCCCGGGATGGTGTTCTGGCACCCCAAGGGGTGGACAATCTGGCAGCAGGTGGAGCAATACCTGCGCCGCGTCTATCAGGATAACGGCTATCTCGAGGTGCGCTGCCCGCAGGTCCTGGACCGCAGCCTGTGGGAGAAATCCGGCCACTGGGAAAACTACAAGGAGCTGATGTTCACCACCGAGTCGGAGAAGCGCGATTACGCGATCAAGCCGATGAATTGCCCGGGGCACGTGCAGATCTACAACAAGGGACTGCGCAGCTATCGCGACCTGCCGTTGCGCTACGGCGAGTTCGGCGCCTGCCACAGGAACGAGCCTTCGGGGGCGCTGCACGGCATCATGCGCATTCGCGCCTTCACCCAGGACGACGGTCACATTTTCTGCACCGAGGAGCAGATCGAGCCGGAAGTCATGCAGTTCATGGCGCTGCTGCAAAAGGTATATGCGGATTTCGGCTTCGACGAGATCATCTACAAGCTTTCCACCCGTCCGCCCAAGCGCGTCGGGTCGGATCAGGATTGGGACAAGGCCGAGGCAGCGTTGGCGAAAGCCCTGAATGCTGCGGGCGTTCCCTGGGAAGAGCTCAAGGGCGAAGGCGCCTTCTACGGTCCGAAGATCGAGTTCTCGCTCAAGGACTCGATCGGCCGCGTCTGGCAGTGCGGCACGGTGCAGGTGGACTTCTCCATGCCCGGCCGCCTGGGCGCGGAGTACGTGGCCGAGGACAATGCCCGCAGGGTGCCGGTCATGCTGCACCGGGCCATCGTCGGCTCGATGGAGCGCTTCATCGGCATCCTGATCGAGCATTATGCCGGGGCCATGCCGCTATGGCTGGCGCCGGTCCAAGTGGTCGTGCTCAACATCTCCGAGGGTCAGGCTGACTACGCAGGTCGCGCGGCGACCTCTTTGAGGGCGGCCGGGTACCGTTGCGAGGCGGACTTGAGGAACGAGAAAATAACCTATAAAATTCGGGAACATAGCTTGCAGAAGCTGCCTTACCAGCTGATCGTCGGCGAAAAGGAGAAGGCAGCGGAAAAGGTGGCCGTGCGCACCCGCGTTGGCGAAGATCTGGGACAGATGTCGCTGTCCGACTTCGTTGCCCGCCTCGATCGTGAGGCTCGGGTGGGCAGTGCGGCTTAGTTTTTTAACTTTTTGGAGAAACAAACATCGCCACGGAAAGAGCGCAGCGCATCAACACGGAGATCAACGCACCCGAGGTGCGCCTGGTCGGGGTGGCCGGTGAGCCGGTCGGAATCGTGCCGCTCGAACAGGCCATGAAATTGGCGGAGGAAGCCGAAGTCGATTTGGTGGAAATCGCCCCGCTTGCCAAGCCGCCCGTCTGCAAGCTGATGGACTACGGCAAGTTCAAGTACCGCGAGGCGAAAAAGGCCCACGAGGCCAAGCTCAAGCAGAAGCAGATCCATGTCAAAGAGGTCAAGTTCCGTCCCGGCACCGACGAGGGCGACTACAAGATCAAGTTGCGTAATCTGATCAGCTTTCTCGAAGAGGGCGACAAGGCCAAAGTGACGTTGCGTTACCGCGGCCGCGAGATGGCGCACCAGGAGTTCGGCGTACGCCTGATCGAGCGGGTCAGGCAGGACCTCGACCAGTACGCGGTGGTCGAGCAGTTCCCGAAGATGGAAGGGCGGCAGCTGATCATGGTGCTGGCGCCGAAGAAGGGCAAGACGGAAGTCGCGAAAGAAGTCAAAAAGGAAGCAAAAAAGGAAGTCAAGAAGGAAGTCAAGAAGGATCCGAAACCGGTCGCATCGCCCTAGCGCAGCAGCCGGTTTCAGAATAAGTGGTGCCGAGGTTTTGAAGCGCTCCGCAGGAGCCACCCGTCGCCATGCTAAAACAGGAGTAATGGCAATGCCCAAGTTGAAGACCAAGCGCGGCGCCGCCAAGCGCTTCAAGGTGCGCTCAGGCGGCAGCATCAAGCGCTCGCAGGCGTTCAAGCGCCACATCCTCACCAAGAAGACTACCAAGAACAAGCGCCATCTGCGCGGCACGACTGCGGTGCATTCCACCGACAAGCAGCACGTGCGCGCGATGCTGCCGTACGCCTGAGGATTTCGCTTAACGACTTGTATGACAATACGAGGGGAGACCTCCCCCCGTGTCCCCTAATTCTGGGCTGTCACAACGGCTTTGTGACAGCCTGTAAGGAGAATCACCATGCCACGAGTCAAACGCGGCGTAACTGCCCACGCCAAGCACAAGAAGGTCATCAGTCAGGCCAAGGGTTTCCGCGGCCGGCGCGGCAACGTATTCCGCATCGCCAAAGAGGCGGTGATGAAAGCGGGCCAGTACGCCTATCGTGATCGCCGCCAGAAGAAACGCCAGTTCCGCTCGCTGTGGATCGCCCGCATCAACGCCGCGGCGCGTGAACTCGGCCTGTCCTATTCCGCGCTGATGAACGGCTTGAAGAAGGCCTCGATCGAGGTGGACCGCAAGGTGCTCGCCGATCTCGCGGTGGCCGACAAGGCCGCGTTCGCGAAAATCGCGAGCCAGGCCAAAGCGAAGCTCGGCGCGTAGAGGCAGGGGCTGGGGACTAGGGGCTGGTCACAGCTCACTCCGCATGTCGCGTCGGACATTGGAATTGGCTTCAGCGACGCGACTTGGAGAGCTGAATCGCCCGCGGCTCGTTAGCTCCCCTAGTCCCTAGCCCTCAGCCTCTCGTCCTCGCCGTGCAAGACCTCGAGACTATTGTTTCCGAAGCGATCGCCCAGTTTAGCGGCGTAGGCGACGCGGCTGAGCTGGAGAGAATCAAGGCGCGCTACCTCGGCAAATCGGGCGTGCTGACGGAGGCGATGAAAGGCCTCGGCAAGCTTGCTCCCGACGCGCGGCGCGAAGCGGGCGCGCGCATCAACGTGGCCAAGGACCGGATCGAGGCAGCGCTCATCGCACGGCGCGAGGCACTGGCCGCAGCGAGGCTCGATGCGCGGCTCGGAGAGGAAGCGCTCGATGTCACGCTCCCCGGGCGCGGACTCGCGCGCGGTGGCCTGCACCCGGCGACGCGCACGCTCGAGCGCATCGAGCAATTGTTCCGCTCGATCGGCTTCGAGGTTGCCGACGGTCCCGAGATCGAGACCGACTTCCACAACTTCACTGCGCTCAACCAGCCGGAGAATCATCCGGCGCGCTCGATGCACGACACCTTCTACCTGAAGGGTGAAGGCCGGAACCTGCTCCTGCGCACGCATACCTCCCCGATCCAGGTGCGCTACATGCAGAAGCACGCATTACGCTACTGCCGCGAGGCGGTGCTGCCGCCGATCAAGGTCATCGCGCGGGGGCGCGTCTACCGCGTCGATTCCGACGCCACGCACACGCCGATGTTCCATCAGGTCGAGGGGCTGTGGATCGGCGAGGACGTGAGCTTCGCCGATCTGAAAGGCGTGCTCACCGATTTTCTGCGCCGGTTCTTCGAGGACGAGAAGCTGCGCACGCGCTTCCGCCCGTCGTTCTTCCCCTTCACCGAACCTTCGGCCGAAGTCGACATGAGCTGCGTGTTCTGCAGCGGGGCCGGCTGCCGCGTGTGCGGCCAGACCGGCTGGCTCGAGGTCGCCGGCAGCGGCCAGGTGCACCCCAACGTGCTCAAGGCGTGCGGCCTCGACAGCGAGAAATACATCGGCTTCGCCTTCGGCATGGGACCTGACCGGCTGACGATGCTGCGCTACGGCATCAACGACCTGCGACTGTTCTACGACGGCGACCTGCGCTTTCTCGCCCAGTTCACATGAAATTCCCGGAACGCTGGCTGCGCTCGTTCGTCGATCCCGCGCTTTCCACCGCGGAACTGGCGCATGTGCTCACCATGGCGGGGCTCGAAGTCGAGTCGATCGAGCCGGTGGCGCCGCCGTTCGACAAAGTGGTGGTAGCGCAGGTGTTCGAGGTCGCGAAGCATCCGAACGCCGACCGGCTGTCGCTGTGCAAAGTCGACATCGGCTGCGGTACGCCGCTTACCATCGTCTGCGGCGCCCCCAATGTCGTCGCCGGCATGAAGGTGCCGTGCGCCCTCGTCGGCGCCGAGCTTCCCGGCCTCGCCATCAAGCGCGCGCAAGTTCGCGGCGTTGAATCGAACGGCATGCTGTGCTCGGCGAAGGAGCTGGGTTTTTCGCACGATCACTCCGGACTGCTCGCGCTGCCCGCGGATGCTCCGCTCGGAACGGACCTGCGCCGCTACCTCGATCTGGACGACCAGCTCTTCACGCTCAAGCTTACGCCCAACCGCGGCGATTGCTTCAGTCTGCGGGGTCTCGCGCGCGAGGTCTCGATCCTCACCGGCGCGCCGCTCAAGCTGCCCGCGGTGGCCGCGGTGAAGACCGCGTTGAGCGACAAGCGCAGCATCCGCTTGCAGGATCCGGACGCCTGTCCGCGCTATTGTGGGCGCATCATCCGCGGCGTTAACGCAGGAGCGCGGACGCCGGACTGGATGGTGCAGCGGCTGGAACGCTGCGGACTGCGTCCGGTTTCGGCCATTGTCGACGTCACCAACTTCGTCATGCTCGAGCTGGGCCAGCCGCTGCATGCTTTCGACAATCGCATGATCGAGGGCGATGTGATCGTGCGGCTCGCGCGCAAGGGCGAGCGCCTGAAGCTGCTGAACGGGCAGGACGTCGAGCTTGCGCCCGACATCCTGCTCATTGCAGACGAGAAGAAGCCGCTCGCGCTCGGCGGTGTGATGGGAGGAGATGCGAGCGCGGTGTCGGATTCGACCACCGAAATATTTCTGGAATCGGCGTATTTCAATCCTTCCGCAATTGCCGGCCGCGCGCGGCGACTTGTGCTTGCTAGCGATGCGGCGCACCGCTTCGAGCGTGGCGTGGACTTCGCCATTACCGTCGAGGCCATCGAGCGCGCCACGCAGCTCATTCTCGATATCTGCGGCGGCGCCGCCGGGCCGGTCAGCGAAGCGATCGCCGCGCTGCCGCAGCGAAAGCCCATTCGCCTGCGCGGTGCCCGCGCCGGAAAAATCATCGGCGTGCCGTTTTCCGAAGACCGGATTGCGGTGCTGCTCAAGCGCTTGCAGTTGCAGCACACGCGCGCAGCGGGCGAATTCACCGTCACGCCGCCCTCGCACCGCTTCGACCTGGAGATCGAGGAAGACCTGATCGAGGAAGTGGCGCGCCTCTACGGCTACGACAATATTCCCACCCGGCCGCCGAAAGCGGAGCTGGCAATGCTGCCCGATCCGGAACGCAGCAGAAGTGTCGCCGAGCTGAAGCGGATCCTGGTGGAGCGCGAATACTTCGAGATCATCAGCTTCAGCTTCGTCGATGCGCAATGGGAGCGCGATTTCTGCGGCAACGCCGAGCCGATCGCCCTCGAAAATCCGATTGCGGCCCAACTTGACGTGCTGCGCTCGAGCCTCGTCGGCAGCCTGGTGGCGAGCCTGCGCTTCAACCTGGCGCGCAAGCTGGATCGCGTCCGCATTTTCGAGGCCGGCCGCTGTTTCCGGCGTTCGAGTGCAACAGAGGACGCGGGCAACCCGGCGCGGGCGATCCCCGGCTACCATCAGCCGATGCGACTGGGCGGGCTCGCTTTCGGCCCGGCGGCGGCGGAGCAATGGGGTACGCCCACCCGGCGGGTGGACTTCTACGACGTCAAGGGTGATATCGAGGCTCTGCTCGCGCCGCGCCGCGCTCACTTCGCTCCGCTGCAGCATCCCGCGCTGCACCCGGGACGCGCCGCCAGCGTGAGTGCCGGCGGCAGCGTGATCGGTTGGGTCGGAGAGCTGCATCCGAGCTGGCAGCAGAAGTACGAGCTGCCACTGCCGCCGGTCCTGTTCGAGCTGGACGTGCAGGCGCTGAGCGAAGTCGAAATGCCGCAGTACCTGGAGATCTCGAAGTTTCCCCCCGTCGTTCGCGATCTTGCTGTCGTGGTCGCCGAGAGTGCACCGGCGGCGGGCCTGCTGGAGGCAATGACCCAATCCCGCCCTGCCGCAGTGCAGGACATCCGGCTATTCGATGTTTATCGCGGCACGGGCATCGAGCATGGCAAAAAAAGCCTTGCATTCCGGGTAGTTATGCAAGATACTGCAAGAACACTGACCGACGCGGAAGCCGACGCCGCAATGGCGCAGCTGACCGAGCTGCTCGCCTCGAAATTCGGGGCGAGACTGCGTACCTAGAATCAGTGCCGAAGGGGCCGACCCCCTTCCTTAGGGAGCGACAATGACACTCACAAAGGCCGAGCTGGCGGATATGCTTTTTGAGAAAGTTGGGCTCAACAAGCGCGAAGCCAAGGACATGGTGGAGACGTTTTTCGAGGAAATCCGTCTCGCACTTGAGCGCGGGGACAGCGTCAAGCTTTCCGGGTTCGGTAACTTCCAGCTCCGCGACAAGCCGCAGCGTCCGGGGCGCAACCCGAAGACCGGCGAAGAAATTCCCATCACGGCGCGGCGCGTGGTCACGTTCCATGCCAGTCAGAAGCTGAAGGCGCTGGTCGAGCAGATCCATGGAAAGCAGCAAGGCGAGCAAGGATAGCCTGCCGCCGATACCGGCGAAGCGCTACTTCACCATCGGTGAGGTGAGCGAGTTGTGCGGCGTGAAGTCGCATGTGCTGCGTTATTGGGAGCAGGAGTTCACGCAGCTGCGGCCGGTGAAGCGCCGCGGCAATCGCCGTTACTACCAGCACCACGAAGTGCTGCTCATCCGGCGCATCCGCGAGCTGCTCTACGAGCAGGGTTTTACCATCAGCGGCGCGCGCAATCGGCTCGATGAGACCATCCGCGACACCGGCAGGGCACGGCCTTCTGCCGGGACGGGTCAGCCGATCGTGCCAGGCTTGGATCTCGCCCTGCTGCGGCAGGAAATACGGTCAGTCATCAAGATGCTGAGCGTATAGCGCGGCGTGCGGGGCCGGGCATCAGGGTATAATTTCAACTGTCGTCGGGGCGTAGCGCAGCCTGGTAGCGTACCTGCATGGGGTGCAGGTGGTCGGAGGTTCAAATCCTCTCGCCCCGACCAACGAAATTCAAAGGGTTCCCGACGCGGACCCCTTCTACGTTTCTGCCGCTGTGTCCGCTTTTGTGCCAAGCGGTGCCCCATCCACAAGCCGTAAACCCGAGACCTGCTCGACATACTGCGCAAGGCGCTCGCTCGATAAGTGCGCGTACCGCTGCACCATCTCAAGCGACTCCCACCCGCCCAGCTCCTTCAATACTGCAAGCGGCGTCCCGGCTTGAACATGCCAGCTCGCCCAGGTGTGCCGCAGATCGTGCCAGCGGAAATCTCCGGTTCCCGCGGCCTGCGTCCAGCCTTCCAAGCCTTCGTGTTCACCTGCTTGATCTGAGCCCTCCCTCGATGCGAAAACACGTACGAAGGATGCTTTCCGATCTGCTGCCGCAACACCACCACAGCGCCCGGCGACAAGGGCAGTGCGATTGGTTTTCGCGCCTTCGCCTGATTGGCATGGATCCACGCGCAACGACGCGCTAGATCCACCTGCGACTACTGAAGACCGGTTACGTTCGACTTCCGCAAACCAGTCTCCAAGCTAAAGCGCACCATCGCCGCCAAGTGCTCCGGCAGATGCGAGACCAACGCGCCGGCCTCCTCTGGTATAACCCCGTCCTGAGGGCGCTCCCAGATCCTGCCGATTTCTTCGCTCTCCTCTCATGGATCCATACGTTCTCTGGAGTGGCTCCAAGGCCGCGGATATCGCCACTGAAACCGATATAGAGGCCCACAGACATGACTTGACGCAGATCAATATGCACCCCTTTTCGGAGGCGAATAATGTTTTACAGATTGCTTGGAGGTGGCCGCGATATGCCGCTCACGGGTAAACAACAACTCGTCAACGCATACCGGCGCATGTGCACCATCCGGGAATTCGAGGAGCGCGTGCACAAGGAGTTCGCCACCGGGCAGATCTTCGGCTTCGTGCATCGCCATGCCAGCAGGCACGGCGGTCACGGCCATTCGATCGAGGAAGGAGCACAGTCATGAACACCCTCTGGATCGTCGTCATCGGCGCGCTGACCGCCTATCTGGCCTACAACCTTTACGCCAAACGCATCGATCGGAACATCATCCAGTCCGACGCCAAGCGGGCCACGCCGGCCAAGATGTATATGGACGGCGTCGACTTCATGCCGACCAGCCGGAACGTCCTGTTCGGTTATCACTTCAAGGCGATCGCGGCCGCCGGGCCCATCGTCGGACCGATCACCGCCGCAAATCTCTGGGGCTGGTCGCCCTCGCTGGCCTGGCTGGTGCTGGGCGTGAGCTTCATCGGCTGGGTGAGCGACTACTCGGCGATCATGGTCGCGGTGCGCAACGACGGCAACAGCCTGTCGGCGATCGCGCACAAGCTGATTGCGCCTCGCACGCGCACGATCTTGTTCATCTTCATCTTCTTCTATCTGATGCTGCTCGCCGGCGCGTTCATCGGCATCCTGGCGGCGATTCTCTCCGCGCGTCCGGACGTTCCGTTCGGCATCGTAATGCTCGCCCTGATGGGGCTGCTCGCCGGCCAGATGATGTACCGCTGGAAGATGGGCATCATGGGCGTCACGGTTTTCGTCGTCGCCCTCACGCTCGCCGGCATGGTGGCCGGACCGTGGGGCCAGCACCGCGATGAAAAAGGCGCCCTCGTGCAAGGGCCGGTCGCGGCAGCGATCGTGCAGCTGAACGGCGCGGTGGATAGCGTCAGCGACCGCAAGGCTCTCTTCGCGGTCGAAGACCCGACGATGGCGGATCCGAGGATTCCGGCGCCCGGCAAGGACGGCGTCCGCCCGACCACGCCCGCGTATGACTCGGCCACCGGTCTGCTCAAGACGCTGCCGAATTACCTCCTGTGGATGGTGTTCCTGTTCGCCTTCAGCTACATGGGGGCCAATCTGCCGATCTGGCGCTTCGCGCAGCCCGTCAACTACATCGGCTTCTGGATAACGTCGATCACTATCCTCCTCTCCGCAGTCGGGATGGTCGTCGCGCCGCTCCTCGGAACGAAGGACGCGGCGGGCAACCTCATCGGCGCGTTCGCGCTCCCGGCCTTCAAGGACCTCGGCTTCACGATGGTGGAGAACGTGGCCTGGCAGCCGCTGTGGCCGATGCTCTTCGTCACCATCGCCTGCGGCGCGATCTCCGGCTGGCACGCGCTGGTCGGCTCGATTGGGACCGCGCGCCAGCTCGAGTACGACACCGACGGACTGCCGGTCGGCGCGGGGGCGATGTTGTTTGGCGAGTTTCCCCTGGCGCTGCTGTCTCTGACTGCCGTCTCCATCGCCGGAGTCGGCGGCGGCGGCGGCCGCTTCGCGATCGGCGTGGGCAAGCTGGTGTACGCCGGAACCTTCGGGCTCATCCCCGAAATCTTCGGCACCGCGCTCGGGTTCGCCACCTTCGTGATCATCGTGTTGACGGTCACGCAGCTCGTCTTCCGCGTCATGCGAGTGACGCTCGCCGAGTGGGTGGGCGACGCCCTCCCGATAGCAAGGAATATGCACGTGGCGAGCCTGACGTCGATGGTCCTCACGGCCGCGCTCGTGCTCACCGGAACGTGGGTTTACCTCTGGCAGATGTTCGGCGCCTCCAACCAGCTGATGGCGGCCCTGAGCCTCCTCGTGGTGGCGGTGTGGCTCAAGTCGGAGAAGCGCAACCCGACCTACGCCTTGCTGCCGATGATCTTCATGTACGTGACCACGCTCGCGGCCACCGCCGTCACGGCGCGCAACCTCTACGTGACGATCGCGGCGAACCCGAAAATGTCGGCGCTGCCCGTGGCGGGCGCGTGGGCCATGATCGCGGTCTCCGCGCTCTTGTTCGTGGCGGCTCTTCTCATCGGGTGGGACGGGTACAAGGCCTACCTCCGCCACGGCGCGACGCCAGCTGCGCCGGTCCCGCACCCGGCGGCTGTGCCGCCCGCGGCGCATGCATAGGTGCCCGGATCGTGTCAGGTGAGCGCGAGTTCGGCGAGGGAGTGCACCGCTTCGAAGAACTCGCGCGCGGGTTGCCTGCCATCGGGAAGGGCGACGTGAATCTGGAGGTTCGGCTCGGTGCGGCGCACGGACAGCCGCCCCACCGCCAGCCCGGCGCGCCGGGCGAGCGCGAGCAGCGCGTCGGCGCGTTCGAGTGCTGCAGCGTTT